>CAYGTR010000042.1:1777-26220 GCA_964352855.1 uncultured Algimonas sp.
AGAAAAAAAGCTCTTTCATCGAGCGTAACACAACCGAAGTCGAAATCATTGATACGCCCGAAGTCGAGAAGACAATTGATATGTCATTTGACGATGGTCAGGCGCCCCAAGATGACGAGAAATCCGATAACGAAAAATCCGATGACGAGTCAGATGAGAAAAAATGGTTGAACCAATATCTCAAAAAGCGCGAAGCCGCTAAAACCGATGATGAAGCAGATGAGGTTCAGGAAGAGGCAGAACGTCAGGACGGCCTTGGCGTAGACAGTCTTGAAGTCGAAGAGACAATTGATGACATCGTCGAAGACACCGCTGCCTTTGAAGACATTGAAGAAGAAAAAATTCTTCTCAGCCTACCGGGTTCAGACAATGCGACCGCGAGATTCATCGTCAAAGATAAAAAATCAGCCTTGCCGAAATGGGATGATAAGGCGTTTGATGGTGTTTACGCCACTGTTTTGGCGCAAGCCGAGAATATTGAGATCGTCGATTTAAAAAATCGCGCCTATTTGAGTTTGATAGATTACGGTATTCGCGAAGGTCAATTTGAGCGGAGTTTGGATGTGATTGAGAATATCAGCCAAGCTGAACTCCGCGATACGGCGCGCAGCAATATTGCTGTAGGTTTGGCGCGCAAAGGACAATCAGACGAAGCGTTTGATGTCTTGAAAAATGTTGAGACCGAAGCGCTCTCTGATGTCCTTAGACTACAAGTTATAGAAGCCATGACAGGGCCGAGCTCTGACAATCTCTAAACCGAGCTTTGCAGAATTAATTGTTCTAATACGCGTATAAATCTGCCATAGATGTGCGTAATGATTTTTCCACGCATAAGGCAGGTTTCTCATGGCTGAAACAGCATTTGATGTAATTGTAATTGGGTCCGGCCCCGGTGGATATGTGACCGCTATTCGCGCGTCTCAGCTTGGTTTTAAAACCGCCATTGTTGAAAAAGAAGACCTTGGCGGCGTTTGTCTCAACTGGGGCTGTATCCCGACAAAAGCGCTTCTGCGCTCGGCCGAAGTTTACCACAATATGCAACATGCCTCAAACTACGGCTTATCCGCGGCGCCAAGTTTTGATCTGGCGAAAGTGGTTGAGCGCTCGCGTAAAATTGCGGCGCAGCTCTCCGGCGGCATCAAACATCTAATGAAGAAAAATAAAGTCACGGTCATCGCAGGTTTTGCTTCGCTAAAGCAGGGTAAAGATGCGCCGACTGTTGAGATTAACGGCACGGACTATACAGCCAAACACGTTATTCTGGCCTCTGGCGCGAGGGCTCGCACAATCCCGCAAGCTGGTTTAGAGCCGGACGGGAAATATATTTGGACGGCGCGAGAAGCGATGGTGCCGGACACGATCCCGAAAAAGCTCTTGGTCATTGGTTCCGGCGCAATCGGCATGGAATTCGCGTCCTTCTTTGATGCGTTTGGCGCGAATGTAACCGTGGTCGAAATGATGGATCGTATCTTGCCGGCCGAAGACGAAGAGATTTCAGGCTTGGCGCGAAAAGCGTTTGAGAAGCGCGGTGTCACTATCAAAACAGAAACACAAGCCAGCGTAAAACTCGGTGCAAATGGCGTGACGGCGACCCTTACCAACAACGGGAAAGCTGAGACGGCGGAATTTGACCGCGTTATTCTCGCCATTGGTATTGTTGGCAATACTGAGGATATGGGACTGGAAGACTTAGGCGTGAAAATCGACCGCACCCACATCACGGTGGACGACTATTCCTTTACGGGCGTCAAAGGCCTCTATGCGATTGGTGACGTCACCACCCCGCCTTGGCTCGCACATAAAGCGTCTCACGAGGGAATTATCTGCATTGAGAAAATTGCCGGGATGAACCCGCATCCGCTTGACGCCAATGCCATTCCGGGATGTACCTATTGCCACCCGCAAATCGCCTCCGTTGGCCATACCGAAGCACAAGCGAAAGCGGCGGGTTATGAAGTGAAAGTCGGACGTTTCCCCTTTATTGGCAATGGTAAAGCGATTGCACTGGGTGAGCCCGAAGGTCTTGTCAAAACAGTCTTTGATGCCAAGACAGGCGAGTTACTCGGCGCGCATATGATTGGCGCCGAAGTCACGGAACTCATTCAAGGCTACACAATTGCGCAAAAACTCGAGACCACAGAGCATGAGTTGATGGAAACCGTCTTCCCGCATCCGACATTGTCTGAGATGATGCATGAGGCGGTGCTGGATGCCTATGACCGGACAATCCATTTTTAGATTGGTCTCAATCTTGTAAGAGTGTTTTCGTGTCGAAAGCTTTGTGCTTTTTACCAAAGCGTAGACGTGCTGCAAATTGCGGTTTGGCTTTCAAAATTGGTTTTTCGACCCAATGCCATGAGGCGTAAGATAGCGCAAATGTGATAGGTGCGCCGATGGTCAATAATGTCCATTCATTGAGGCTCGGCCACCACTGAAACACTATTTGCAGCACACACCAATGGTAGATATAGATGCCGTAAGACACGTCTGAAAGCTTTTGCAAGCCATTGAAACGCTTCACTTTCATATAGGCAAAGAGCATTAAGCCGTAAGCCAGCAACATATCGACAGCCACTTCCGTCAAAAAAGTACCGGAACATAAAATAGCCAATACAGCCATTATAGCTAAGCCTAGCCAGTTAAACGACAGCCTGTCACGATAGGCATAAAGGGCCGCGCCCATGCCGTAGACAATCCCAAACCGTAACATATTCTTTATTGTGGGTGCTAGCGTTTCATAAATGCCTGTTTCTTTGGCAATCAGCCAAGCGATAGTGGGCAAAACAAATTGCGCCAGCATCATCCATTTGCGTCGCATCAGACCCAAAGAAAAGGCGAGGGCTGTGGCAATATAAGCCAAAAGCTCATATCGTAAAGTCCAGAGGGGCGCGGATCCGAAAGGTTCCTCATTCGACGTGAAAACGCCGGGCATGATGAAATCAGTGTTGATGAAACTGAGAACCAAAAGGGGCTGTTTCCAGAGGTCGAGATGGGTCAAGAACTGCCAGAGCGGAAGGGTCGTCGATAGCGGCCCGATGATAAACATCACAAATAAAACATGGATAACTAAAGCCGGATAAATGCGCAAAAGCCGTGCGGAACTGTAATCGGCAATATCTCCGCGGTAAGCCATGCTTTTTGTGACTAAAAACCCGGAGGCAATAAAGAACAAATTTACGGCTAAATAGCTAAATCCATAATCAAAAAAGATACTGGGTTCAGCATTAATATCACGATTGGCAATCACACTGGCATGTCCAATCATGACGAGGGAGGCCATTAAAAGTCGCAGAGGCGTGAAGAAATTATCATGACCGTCCCGAATTCGGACAGGCTTGATTGTCATCTGCCAAATAGACAAACGGCCTGAACCTGCCAATTTTTGGCTGTTTTCAGTCATGATCTTACGAATATGTCTCCCAAAATATGCGGTTCATTATCCTAATTGGGTTAATATAAGCAAAAAGCACGCCAGAGTGTTTGCGTGACGGAATTAAGTCTGCCGTAGGGGCGGCCTGCTTTGCATATATGCGCTGAAATTACACTTGCCCTGAGAGGTCAAAACCCCCATTTAACGCGTTATGGCTACGCTAATTGATACATCTAAAAATTTACGCCCGGATGGTCGCGTCAGACATCCGGAAAAGGCGAATCGCCCTGATACGGAAGTCTTGCGGAAACCCGCTTGGATTCGGGTGAAAGCGCCAACATCCAAAGGCTATGCCGAGACCCGTAAAATTGTGAAAGACAAAGGTCTCGTCACCGTTTGCGAAGAAGCAAGTTGCCCAAATATTGGTGAGTGTTGGGAAAAGTCCCATGCCACATTTATGATTTTGGGTGAAATTTGCACCCGCGCTTGTGCGTTTTGCAATGTGGCAACTGGTCTGCCGCAAGACGTTGACGCCTATGAGCCGAAAAAGATTGCCGAAGCCGTCAAAGAGATGGGTTTGCAACATGTCGTGATTACGTCGGTTGATCGTGATGATTTGCCCGATGGGGGCGCTCAACATTTTGTAGATGTCATTGAAGCCATCCGCGCAAACTCGCCAAAGACAACAATCGAAATTTTGACACCTGATTTCCTGCGTAAAGAGGGGGCCGTTGAGACCGTTATCGACGCCCGGCCTGACGTGTTTAATCATAACCTTGAGACCGTGCCGAGGCTCTATCTCTCGATCCGTCCCGGGGCGCGTTACTTCCATTCATTGCGTTTGCTTGAGCGTGTCAAAGAGCGTGATGCGTCTCAATTTACCAAATCCGGTTTGATGGTCGGATTAGGTGAAACGAAGGAAGAGGTCATGCAAGTCATGGATGATATGCGAAGCGCGGGCATCGATTTCCTGACAATCGGCCAATATTTGCAACCCACGCGCAAACATGCGGCGGTCGACCGTTTCGTCACCCCGGATGAATTTAAAGCCTATGAAACGATTGCGAGAGCCAAGGGCTTTTTACTGGTTTCGGCGAGCCCACTAACGCGTTCGAGCTACCATGCAGATAGTGATTTCGCAAAGCTGCAAGCGGCGCGAAAGGCGTTACACGCTTAATGCCGTCGGCTGCCTTTACTAAACACATAAAACATTCGCCCGATGATCTGGTGAATATGGTATCCAATGTCGAAGAATATCCGAAATTCATCAATCTGATTTCAAACCTTCGGATTACGAAACAACTCAATGAGACTGATTTTGAAGCCGAAGCGATTGTGGCTTACAAATCCATACGTCAGACATTCAAGTCTTTGATACATGTGGATCGCGAGCATCGTTTCATTCGTGTGACGAAAGCCGAAAAAGGTGGCGCGGTTAAAAACCTTGAGAACAGATGGACGTTTCACGAACTTTCTGACGGGTCAACGCTTGTTGATTTTTATGTCGATGTGACACTTAAAGCGTTCCCGCTGAATATTCTCATTCGCGATAAATTTGATAAGGCGAGCCATGATATTATGAACGCTTTTGAAAAGCGTGCGGGTCAGGTTTGTAAAAAAGTGGATATCGATCCCGCTTTGGACTTAGTTATGGAGAAGTCCAATCTAGGTCTCGCTTAAAGCGACTTTCAGTGCCTTTAGAGCTTCAAAGCAGGTGACATCGCGCACCTTATTACGGCCAATATCCCCAAATTGATGAAGGGTCGCTTGTGGAGACTCCCCTTTTACTGCCAGACCAATCCAGACCGTGCCAACGGGTTTGTGATCCGAGCCGCCACCGGGGCCTGCAACGCCGGTAACAGAGACTGCGATATCAACATCAAGACGTTCAACAGCACCTGCCGCCATGCGTTGGGCAACCTTTTCACTGACCGCCCCATATTTACCTAATGTCGAAGGCGGAACAGCTAAGAGCTTGGTTTTAATGTCATTATCATAGGCAATGATGCCACCTTTGAAGGGCGTAGACGAGCCGGGAATTGAGGTAATCGCTGCCCCTATTAAGCCGCCTGTGCAGCTTTCAGCTGTTGCGAGGCGTTTCCCTTTTTCAGTCGCTAAAGCAATGACTTCGGCGGAGAGGGCGAAAATATCTTTGAGTGTGACGGAGGTCATGAGGGAAGCACGATCGTTGCACTGGCTTGAGCAGCGAGGCCTTCACCGCGCCCAGTAAAGCCAAGCTTTTCTGTGGTCGTGGCTTTCACACTCACGCGGTTCAGCGGTAATTCGCATAAGCCCGCAATACGTTCACGCATAGCCTCGCGGTGCGGTTTAACTTTCGGTTTCTCACAAATAAGCGTGACATCCACATGTTGCAAAACACCACCGCGAGTTTTCATTGCCTCTAACGCAAAAAGTAAAAACTTATCAGACGAAGCCCCCTTCCATTTTGGATCGGAGGGCGGGAAGTGATCCCCAATATCACCAAAGGCCAAGGCGCCGAGAATGGCATCCGTCAGTGCGTGTAAACCTGCATCGGCATCGGAATGACCCTTGAGCGAATAACCACATTCTATCGGAACACCGCAAAGCCATAGGGTGCCACCGTCTTCAAACTGGTGGACGTCAAAACCAGAGCCGGTCGCGATATAGGTTGAGGGCGTCATCATTGTTTCAGCCTTAGCAAAGTCTTCGGCATAGGTCAGTTTGAAATTGCGCTCTTGACCTTGTGTGAAAGCGATAGAGAGTCCGGCCTCGTGCGCAACGGCAATATCATCGGGGTAAGTTTCACCTTCATGTAAATTTTGAAAGGCTGTATGTATTTTTGCGTAGTGAAAAGCCTGCGGGGTTTGAACACGCATAATAGCGTCACGGTCAATGTCTGCGCCGTTCAAGGATTTACAAGCATCCACAATTTTTAGAGCAGGCACAGCCGCATCATGGGTGTCGAGAGCCTGACTCAGGGATGATAATAAGGCCGTATCGACAAAAGGTCGCGCGGCATCATGAATATAGACGTGATCAATGCCACTGTCTTGAACAGCTAAGAGACCGTTATGCACAGAATCCGTGCGTGTTTCGCCGCCTTTTGCGACAATCGCGTCTGTGTTATATGCATGCAATATTGAACCTATGTGCTCATCATCAGGACTGACAACGATACAAAAAACATCAAAATCAAAGGCTTTTTTGAGGTTCTCTATTGTAAGCGCGATTAAGGGCTTCCCTGCTATTATGCGATATTGTTTCGGTATATTACCGCCTGCGCGTTCGCCTTTACCGGCAGCGACTAAAATAAGGGCGGAACGTGACATAGTCTCTCAAATAACATGGTGAAATATTGTGCACAAAGCCTTTGGGCTCTATGAGGTTACACATGGCAAATCCTATTCATATCGGCAAGGTCGAACTGCGTTCGCGTGTTCTTGTTGCGCCGATGTCAGGTGTGACAGATTTGCCGTTTCGTAAGGTCTTGGCGAAATTCCAACCCGGGCTTGTGGTGTCGGAAATGGTGGCAGGTGATAGGCTCGCAAGTGGTGACGCTGAGAGTCTTGCCCGTGCTGCCGGATCTGTCGACATTTACCCGCTCGCCATTCAATTGGTCGGTCACAATCCCGAATGGATGGGGGTCGGTGCCAAGCTCTGCGAAGAGGCCGGTGCACATATCATTGACATCAATATGGGCTGTCCGGCTCGGAAAGTGGTTGGGGGTCAATCCGGATCTGCCCTTATGCGAGATTTGGATCATGCGATGGCAATGATCGAAACGACCGTGGCATCTACCTCTCTGCCTGTCACATTAAAAATGCGATTGGGTTGGGATGATGAGAGTTTGAATGCGCCGGAACTCGCGCAACGCGCAGAAACTGCGGGCGTTAAGATGGTCGTTGTGCACGGCCGAACGCGGTGTCAATTTTACGAGGGCAGCGCGGATTGGGCGGCTGTGCGCCCCGTGAAAGACGCAGTCTCCATTCCCGTGATTGTGAATGGCGATATTTATGACGGCGAAACGGCGAAACGTGCTTTGGATGAATCCGGTGCTGATGGTGTCATGGTGGGACGTGCTCTAACCGGACGTCCCTGGTTGATCGGCGATATTGTTGAGGCAGTTGACGGGATTAGAGCCCGACAGTTGAGCAATGCAGAAAAGTCCGAAGTGGCGCTTGCCCATTACAAAGATATTCTTTTGTTTTACGGAGAAAGCAGAGGCCTGCGCGTCGCGCGAAAACATGTCGCGGGTTATCTGGAACATGCCGCTCACATTGTGTCGGATGAGGCGCGGAGACGGGCTTTATCCAGTAAAGAAACCGGAGATGTCATTCGGATTCTGCAACACGCTTTTCTGGAAAGCCAAGGCGTTGCGGCATGAATGATATGATCTCTGATTTGCCAATGGGCGCTTTGTTTAGCGAAGATGCACCTTTTCCTTGTTTCATCATAGAGGCGGCAACACATCAGGTTTTATGGGCGAATGAAGCCGCCAAACATTGGACAGGGCTGTCTATAAAACGCCTCGGGAAAGATATGCTTTGGAGCGTTTTAGACGTTAAAGAAAACCCTGAAGAGACAATTGCCAACTCTTTTGCGCAAGGGGCAGCCGTCACAGTCAGAGATTGTGAAATTCGATTGGCGCATTTGTCTGAAAATGCACAATTATGTCATTTGAGTGCTTTTCCGACCCAAGGCCATATTGGTATTGGCGTGCGGTTCGCCAATGCGCATCCTCGCAACCAACCTATGGGTGGGCAGGTGGTTTCCGGTATGGGGCGCTTAATTGCGCATGAGCTCAAAAACCCTCTCGCAGGTATTAAAGGGGCCGCACAATTATTACGAGACGATGTTGAAACGGAGGAGGGCCAAGCGCTTATTGATCTGATTGCCTCAGAGATTGACCGCATACGTCGTCTGGCAGACCGTATGGAAACATTAGGCGACAGCGATCCTGAAACGCAAGAGCAGGTCAATATCCACGAAATCCTGCGGCGTGCGCGGCAAATCATTCAATCTGCCGATGGAACGGTGATTTTTACGGAACGTTATGATCCGTCCCTCCCACATGCGGCGGGCGATCCTGACACTTTGATGCAAGCCGTTCTGAACCTCATTAAAAACGCATCTGAGGCCGGTAACGAAATCATGTTGAAAACAAGATTTCGGAGCGGTGTTTCTGCGCGAAGCGAAAAGATGTTGGGGCAGAGCTTGCCAATTGAAATCCAAGTCATTGATAATGGTGAAGGCATTCCACCCGACCTTATTGATCAGGTCTTTCAACCGTTTGTGTCGACAAAAAAGGACGGACAAGGGTTGGGCCTCGCGCTTGTCTCAAAAGTCGCGGCCGCGCATGGAGGCGTCGTTGAAGTACGGTCGCGCCCCGGAAAAACTGTTTTCTCGCTCCTGCTGCCAACGCCCCAAAATGAAACCTAAAGGATACGAAGATGAAATATGAAGTTCTCCTTGCCGATGATGACGACAGTGTACGCCTTGTTTTATCAAAAGCCCTTACACGTGCGGGTCATAGCGTTAAAGCGACAGATAATGCGCAGACCTTGCTCAAATGGGCACAAGCAGGGCAGGGCGATATTATCGTGACAGACGTTATGATGGGTGGGCGGGAAGTTTTTGAGACTTTACCGGATATTGCTTCGGCACGCCCCAAGATGCCGATTGTCGTTATCAGTGCCAATAATACCGTCAATACGGCCCTCAAGGCCGGGCAGCATAAGGTCTTTGAATATGTGCCCAAACCTTTTGATCTTGAAGACGTCACAAATGCTGTGTCGCGGGCCGGGCAATCTGTAAACCCAAGGCGCGGGCGTCAAACGCAATCCAAACGCCTGCCTATGATCGGCCGTAGCGCCGCGATGCAGCCTGTTTACCGCGCGGTTTCACGGTTTTCTGACAGTGATTTGCCGATCCTTATTCAAGGTGCTGTGGGGACGGGCAAAGATCTTGTTGCGCGGCTTTTGCATGATGGTGGTTCGCGGTCTGACCGCCCCTTTCTTCGAACCAGTGATTTTGAAAATACGTCTTTGACACTCCAAAAAGTCAATGGCGGCGATATTTACATCGACGAAATTGCGGAGCTGACAATGTCTCAGCAAGAACGTCTCCTCGCGCTTATGACTGAGGCGGAAATGATACCGCATTCAAAACGCCCCCGTATCCTTTCTGCGACCCGTAAAGACCTGCGTAAAATGGCAGAAAACGGGACGTTTCGTGATGATTTGTTGTTTCGTATTAATGTGGCAGAAATCCGTATCCCGCCGCTCTCTGACAGAGATAAAGATACTTATGAGCTCGCGGAGAATTTTCTATCTCAAGCCTCACCGGGGTTAGGACGTCGGTTTGAATCAGATGCGCTTGATCTTTTGCATCGTCATAATTGGTCAGGCAATGTAAGAGAGCTTGAGAATCTTGTGAGGCGTCTGTCCGTGCTTTATTCTGATGATGTGATTACCGCGAATATGGTTCTGCAGGAGTTTTCGAAAGATATCCGTCCCCATGTCAATCAAGGCGAGGGACAAGCTCGACTCGATAAACAGTTGGAAGAGGCCTGTAGAAGTTTGCTGAATGATGACCCGGAAGATTTATCCGAGTCACTTTATCAAACGGCTTTGGCTTGGGTCGAGAAACCTCTTATTGTTGAAGCCCTTCGCTTGACGGGTGGAAACCGCGCCAAGGCTGCCGAGCGCTTGGGTATCCACCGCAACACTTTAAGAACACGGCTAAAATCACTTAATATCTCATAAGCATAACTGTGTTGATTTTGTGCAACAGTGATGTAAAACAGTAACAGGTGGCGCCGTTGAGGCGCGAAACGCTTGGTAGATGTGAATAAAATTGTACCATTGCAATCCGAGACTGACGAGGCTTTTCCAGTGGAGAAGCCGCTGCGCAATACTACTAAAATTGAAGTGAAGCCGACTGGTGGCACCGACGCGGGTGACCCGCCCATGCAGCCTTTTATTAAACGTGCACCGCGTATCGCCCGATCCGCGCTTTTCGGTGTTTTGTTTATGACGGCCATGTTTGTGACCATTTTGGGGGCTTTGCTTTCATTCTCTAAAGAGGTCGGACAGATTGAGCAGTCCTATGACCTTTTGCGGGCAAATTTAATACTTATCGCATTATTAACGCTTTATCTTGGCTATCGGGTTTGGACCACCTTGTTCACAAGAGCTCGTCGACGCTCAGCCCCATTACTCCACCGTCGTTTCGTGTTCATTTTCAGTCTCGCTGCCCTCGTGCCGGCCATTACGGTCGGTGTCTTTTCTCTGTCTTTTATCAGTCAAAATTTAAATGACATTTTTGGCGATGATGTCCGTGAGAACATGTCGCAAGCGAGAGCTATTTTGGATGATTATGTCGATCAAGAATTAGCTGAACTTGGAAAAGATATCAATGCTTTGTCGTTATCTCTCAATGCGAGACCCGACGATATTCAAAATAGGATTTCGTTCACCGCCGCGTTGCAAATCGAGGCTAGGGTCAGGGATTTGGACTCAGTTTATGTGTTAAGCGATCAGGGAGATGTTTTGACGCGCGTTGAAAGCCCTTATGCACCGCAATTAAGAGTGCCCTCAAATGATATTTTCCTCAGCGTGTCACAGGGGGGCGTTGCCTATCAAAAGCGGGATGATTTAGACTTCTTGATAGCCCTCACGCCGCTTCCGGGTTTCGCAAATGTTTATCTTTATGTGGGGCGGGCTTTGCGGTCCGACAGCCAAGTCCTCTCGAGTATTTCCGGTATCGAGGCGGCGACGGAATCTTTGAAGGCGTTCAATACGCGACAGGCGAAAATGCGCTCTGTCTTTGTTTTAACCTTAGTCGAAACAGCTATTTTGATTTTGATGGCGGCGATTTGGCTCGGCTTGTTGCTAGGGAATCGTATTATCGATCCGCTTGGGCGTTTGATCACAGCAGCGGAACGGGTGCGAGCAGGTGATATGAGCGCGAAGGTGGATGTCAGCTCGGACTGGGGTGAAATTTCCGACCTCGGCAGTGCGTTTAACCGCATGACCCAACAGCTCGACTCACAGCGCGACGCTTTGGTGAAAGAGCATGATATTTCCGAGCAAAGACGGCAGTTCTCAGAGGCTGTGCTCTCAGGCGTTCGCGCCGGAGTTATAGGTTTGACTCAAGCCGGCCGCATTACACTGGTGAACAAATCAGCAGAAACACTCTTGGGCGTTGAGGGGCGGACACTATTGGGTTTACCCATTGCTGAAGTTTTATCGCCCTTTGCGACCGCTTTCAAAAAAGGCCGTGAAAGCATCCATGCGTCGGCAGAAGATCAGGTGAATTTTGAGATAGATGGGCAAATTCGGAATTTTGATTTGCGTGTCTCGGCCTATCAAGGCGTTCGTAAAGATACGGGTTGGGTGCTGACTTTTGATGATATGACTCGCCTCGTTTCGGCGCAGCGCCACTCGGCTTGGCGTGAAGTGGCGCGCCGTATCGCCCATGAGATCAAAAACCCGCTTACGCCCATTCAGCTCTCCGCTGAACGTTTGGAGCGAAAATACAGCAAAGAAATTACATCAGATAAGCAAACCTTCACAAATTGCACCCAAACGATTATTCGCCAAGTCGCTAGCCTCGAGCAGATGGTGAACGAGTTCTCAGCCTTTGCGCGTATGCCCGCGCCTGAATTTGCAGATGTCGACATTCAGACCATCATTGATGAAGTCTTATTTGAACAAGGCGTGGCTTTTCCTGAGATCGCCTTTTTACAAACCGAAAAGTTTTCGAATGCCACGCTCATTTGGGGAGATGAACGCCTCATCATGCAAGCGCTGACGAATATTTTGAAAAATGCAGGTGAAGCTGTACTTCGCTCGCACGATAAATCGGGCGAGGAACAAAATGAGGGATTGATCACGGTTCAACTTGTAGCTCGTAAAGACGCCATTGTCATAAAAATCACTGACAATGGCCCGGGTTGGCCAAGTTCAGATAAAAACAGATTATTAGAACCTTACGTCACAACACACGACAGCGGAACAGGATTAGGTCTCGCGATCGTTAAACGGATTGCCGAAGACCACGGCGGCAGTTTGAAGCTGACTGAGCCGCCGCGGGGTCGAAAAGGCGCCTGTGTTGAATTACGTTTACCGAAACATCCTGAGCACCGTTCAGTTGAAAGGACACCTTCATGAAATATGATATCCTCATTGTTGAAGATGAAGATGATATTCGCGAGATGATTGCGGGTATATTGGATGATGAAGGCCATAATACCCGTCAGGTCTCAACCAGTGAGGCGGCCATAGAAGCGGTGCGTAAAAGGCAGCCTTCCTTAATCGTTTTGGATGTCTGGCTAAAGGGCAGCGCCATGGACGGCATCGAGCTTTTGGATAATTTGAAAATTTCTTACCCCTTAATGCCTGTCATCATCATCAGCGGTCACGGCACGGTCGAAACAGCAGTTTCTGCCATTCGTAAAGGAGCTTATGATTATATCGTTAAACCCTTTAAATCTGAAAAACTCATTGTCACAGTTTCTAGGGCCTTGGAAAATGCGCGCCTGAGGCAAGAAAATGAAGAACTGAAGGGCCGTGCTCAAACGGACACCCATCTTGTCGGGTCCTCTGCGCTGATCCAGCAATTGCGGTCAAAAATTGAACGTGTCGCAGCCACAAATTCTCGCGTTCTCATTACAGGACCTTCGGGTAGCGGAAAAGAACTCATTGCACGCCTGATTCACGGTCAATCAAAACGTGCTGGCGGACCTTTTAAAGCCGTGAATGCCGCCTCTATGGTTCCGGAGCGCGTTGAAGAAGAGCTGTTTGGTGTCGAAAACACAGACGGTGCCGTTATCAAAACAGGTCTCTTGGAAGCAGCTCATAATGGGACGCTTTATTTGGATGAAGTGTCAGATATGCCTGCCGAAACGCAGGGAAAATTGCTCAGACTTTTAGTCGAGCAAAGGTTTCAGCGTTTGGGTGGACATAATGATGTCCAAGTGGATGTAAGGGTCGTGACATCCAGCTCTCACGATCTGTCCAAGGACGTCGAAATGGGTCGTTTTCGGGAAGACCTATTCCACCGTTTGAATGTTATGCCTTTGGAAGCGCCGGCGCTAGGCGAACGGCGCGAGGATATTCCTTTGCTCGTGAGGCATTTTATTTCTCAACTGGCGGCCTCTACCGGATTACCTGCCCGCGAGATTGGCGAGGATGCCATGGCGGCCCTCCAGGCGCATGATTGGCCGGGAAATGTTCGCCAGCTGCGTAACAATGTAGAGCGTTTGCTGATCTTAGCTACAGGCGAACCTAACCAACCGATCACCTTGGAGACATTACCGCCTGAGGTCTCTGTTGTCAGAGCGACGGGGGGGAGTTCTGACTCTGAGAGGATGATTTCAATGCCTTTGCGTGATGCGCGAGAACATTTTGAGCGTGAATATCTTCAGGCACAAATTGACCGTTTTGACGGCAATATCTCTAAAACGGCAAGTTTTGTCGGTATGGAGCGTTCTGCCTTGCACCGAAAGCTAAAGTCGCTAGGCTTGGGAGCAGGTGGAGGCGATAGCGCCTCATAATAAACAAGTCCCTGATGGTGACATCATTGACTCAAGGGTGAGGGCTCATGCGGGTCATTATTTGCGGCGCAGGTCGCGTAGGATATGGATTGGCCACACGTCTGGCAGGCGAGAACAATACTGTTACGGTGATTGACCTATCAGCAGACCTTATTCGTCAAATTACCACTGATTTGGATGTTCGCGGGGTTGTCGGGAATGGTGCTCATCCTGATGTTTTAGTGCGCGCAGGCGTGCAGAACACCGATATGATTATTGCGGTTACCTATGCTGACGAAGTCAATATGATTGCCTGCCAAGTGGCGCATTCCCTTTTCAATGTCCCCACAAAAATAGCTAGGGTGCGGGCGCAGAGCTATCTCGATACGCAATGGAATGATCTCTATAGCCGTGAAAACATGCCGATCGATATTATCATCTCGCCTGAAATTGAGATTGGGAAAGCAATTTTGCGGCGTTTGAATACGCCGGGTGCGTTCAATGTGGTACCTTTTTCAAACGGGCAAGTGCTGTTATTGGGCGTCAAAATAACAGAAGATTGCCCTATTATAGATACACCTATCAGACAAATTCCTGATCTATTCGAAGGGTTACATGCCGCAATTGTAGGCATTAAACGTGACGGTTTGGTCTTTGCACCGACGCCGGATGATCCTTTGAACATAGAGGATGACGCCTATTTTGTGACGAAAACGGAACACGCAACGCGTTTATTAGAAGTCATTGGGAGCCGCCAAGCCAAAGCCCGCCAGGTTGTTATCATTGGCGCGGGTAATGTCGGTAAATATGTCGCGAAGGAGTTAGAGCATGTCGCAGGTGTGCGCGTACGCATGATAGAGCGGGATAAAGACCGGGCTGAAAAAGCCGCCGAAGACTTAGCGCGCACGGTTATTTTAAATGGGGACGCGATGGATGCCGCCATTCAGGACGAAGCGGGCGTCGGAAGCTCCGAGACCGTTATTTGTCTGACCAATGATGATAAAATCAATATTCTTTCCGCGGTTCTGGCGAAAAAGCTCGGCGCAAGTAATACGATCAGCCTTATCAACGAATCGTCTATGCAGGATATGCAGTCCGAATTGGGCATTGATATGGTGATCGACCCGCGCGCTAGTACAATATCGTCGATCTTGCGCCATGTTCGCCGCGGCCGTATTTTGGATGTTTACTCTCTCGAAAATGGTGGGGCTGAAGTCATGGAGGGTGAGGTGCTCGAAACGTCACCTTTAGCCGGAAAAGCCTTGAGAGATGCAGATTTACCTGCCGACATAACTATTGGCGCCGTGATACATAATGGGGTCGTCAAATTCCCGGAGCCTGATCTGGTCGTGAAACAAGGCGATAAAATCGTATTACTCGCGGAAAAATCTGCGTTGAAAGCGATCGAAGCCTTGTTCAGGGTCAGTACGGATTATTTCTAAGCCTTATGGCGATTACCCGCATTATTTTCTGGCTCGGCTATGCCGCCATTATGATGTCCGCTTTGCTGGGCATTGCTATGCTCAGCGCTTTCATGATGCTCGACTTTTTTATGGTCGTTGTTATGGGTACAATTGCAGTGTCTGTGTTTGGTGTCGGTGCCTTATTTGTTCTGACCACAGCGAAAACCCCTTCGCGCGAGACGAATAGTGACGCGCTCTTATTTTTACTTTTGTTTTGGGCTTTGGCACCCTTGATCGGGGCTTTGCCCTTTTGGATCGCTTTGCCCGAGGCTGGATTGGTAAGAAGCTATTTTACGTCTGTGAGTGCGATGACGACGACAGGCGCAAATGCATTTGTGATAGATGATTTGCCGCCGACTATCATTCTTTGGCAATCCATATTGCAATTTATTGGCGGGGTGAGTGTGGCCACATTTGCTGTTGTTGTCTTGGCCGCGTTGAACCTGACAGGAACCGGTGTACACCGCTCCAACCTGTTTACGCTAAAGACAGGTGATTTATTTGCGCGCTTATTTGGTATAGGGCGTGTCATCGGCGGTATTTATCTGTTTGTGGCCTCTGTCTGTTTTATACTGATGACATTAAGCGGAACCGATGTTTTTGATGCCTTGTGTTTATCGCTCAGTGGTGTGTCCACGGGAGGCATGACGCCACGATCCGATGATATGTTCCTTTATGTGCCGCGTGTGTCCGCCTTTGTTTTAGCTGTGACCTGTGCTTTGGGCGCTGTGAACGTGTCCGTGCTGTGGGATGTTTTGCGGATGCGCAATTGGCGGAATACACGACGTTTGCTCTCGAACATCGAACACAGAACGCTCGCCGCGATTGGTTTGAGCCTTATTTTATTGGGTATATTTTACGCAGGCATACAAAATCTTTTCCCGGTGTTGTTAGAGGCTGTGTTTTTTGTGAGTTCTGCCGGGTTTATCTATGACCCCATAAGTCTTGAGCAGATACCCAGTGTTATTTTAATCTCTTTGGCCTTGGTCGGTGGGGCGGCCTTATCGACGGCAGGCGGGTTAAAAGTCATTCGGATCATTTTATTGTTTAAACATTTAAGTACGGACATCAGCCGCCTGTCTCATCCCTCACGCGTTTTGCCCGTTGTTTTTAAGAGACGCGCTATTCCTGATCGCGCGTTTCTCTCAATTTGGATGTATTTCTTTGGCTATACGCTTGTTTTTGGTGCGGGCATTGTCAGCTTAGGGGCGGTTGGGCTCACATTTGAAGATGCTACCACAGTCAGCGCCGCTGCATTGTCCAATATTGGCCCTCTCTTACCTGCGACTTTACCCGACTCAGGTTTAACGTGGCTTGAGATGAGCTCTGCACAAATGTTGGTCAGTCTTTGCCTTATGCTTATCGGGCGTGTTGAGGTATTGGCCGTTCTCGTCTTAATGACGCCCTCATTTTGGCGGCAATAGGTAATATAATAAAACTTCACAAAAAAGGGCTTGCAAGAGTTTATCTCTCCCTCATAAAGCGCATCTGTGGGTTGCGGCTGGATGGGCCGTATAAAATAACATAAACAGGGGATAACCCAATGGCATCTGCAAAGAATCAAAACTTACAAGACACATTCTTAAATTCTGTTCGTAAATCAAAGACAAGCTTAACTATTTTTCTGGTCAATGGCGTCAAGCTTCAGGGCGTTGTGACCTGGTTTGATAACTTCTGTGTCTTGCTGCGCCGCGATGGCCAAGTGCAATTGGTTTACAAACATGCTATTTCAACCATTATGCCCTCAGGCCCGGTTCAGCTTTTTGACCCTGAGCTCGAAGATTAACCCATTTGAGTCTGTTTGAACGCAAAAGGCTCAAGAAAGCCCTTTATGCTTGAACGTGATACGCCAAAAGTTCGTGCAGTTGTTCTGCATCCTCGCTTTTCTGATGCCCGTGCCGATGACGCAGAGTATGATTTGGAAGAAGCTATTGGCCTCACCGAAGCTTTAGAGGCAGAGTGCGTTTATGCCCGCATTGTGCCTATCCGTGATTTGAGGGTCGCGAATTTCTTTGGGTCAGGGCAGGCGGACGACATCAAAGCCGCCATCAAAGCCAATGACGCGACACTCGCTATTGTTAATGCGGCGCTCTCACCCGTACAGCAGCGTAATCTTGAGAAAATTTGGGGCTGTAAGGTCATTGATCGTACGGGCCTCATTCTCGAAATCTTTGGCCTTCGGGCGGCGACGAAAGAGGGGCGCTTACAAGTTGAGCTTGCCCGTCTTGGGTATGAACGCTCGCGCCTTGTGCGAACATGGACCCATTTGGAGCGTCAAAGAGGTGGTGGCGGCTTCTTGTCTGGGCCGGGCGAAACCCAAATCGAAAGTGATCGTCGTATCCTTGATGAAAAAGTCACAAAGCTGAAACGTGATCTGGAAAGTGTGCGTCGTACGCGCGGGTTGCAGCGTAAGAAACGCGAACGTGCGCCCGAACGTGTTGTCGCGCTTGTTGGCTACACCAATGCCGGAAAATCGACCTTGTTTAATGCTCTGACGGCGGGTGGCGTGATGGCGAAGGATATGCTCTTTGCGACACTGGATACCACGCACCGCGTGTTGCCGCTGCCGTCCGGGCAATCGGCGATTCTATCTGATACGGTTGGGTTTATCTCTGATCTACCGACTGACCTTATTACGGCTTTCCGTGCAACCCTGGAAGAAACCAAGGATGCGGATTTGCTGCTGCATGTGCGGGATATTTCTGACCCGTTGACGGAGCGCCGCAAAGATGAAGTAATGGATGTGCTCGACCAAATCGGGGCAGGCCCGGAACACGGCCAGACCGTGATTGAGGTTTGGAATAAAGCCGATTTGGTCATCGGACCCGCTCGCGAAGCCTTAAATGAACGGGCCATCGCGACCCTCGATTTTGACGATATGATGGATTCATTTTTAGTCAGTTGTTTAAGCGGGGAAGGGCTGACCGAACTCCTTGTCGGTATTGAAAAGGCCCTCAGCGCGAATGACCATGTGCTGTCCGTAACAATCGACCCCGCCAATTTCTCCGCCCGTGCATGGCTCCACTCACATGGCCATGTGATAGAGGAAGACATGCGCCGCTCCGGCAATGTCGATATGACAGTGCGTCTATCCGAGAGCGATAATGGCAAATTCAGAGCGAAATATTCGCGTTTGGTGCGGGTTTAGGGAGGCTTGCTTTGAGCTAGATACTAGGGTGTTACCTCGAAAGAATTAAATGGAAAATATATTCAATTCGCATCGAGCGATTTCTCTAACCATCCAATATCAGCCAAAAAACCGTTCTTGTCTTTGGGTGAGATGAGGATCATTTTGTTTTTCCCATATTTGATTTCAATCCTGTCTAGTGAGAATGCCGGGCTCGATAAAGGGTTATGAGTATTTGTAACGGATATAATGGAATTAATCGGAATGTTGACTTTATATAATCCGGCATAGATCGTAATTTCGTCTTTGGTCACTTCGTATTTCGTCGCGAGATAGAGCCAAATAATAAATGCCGCTACGAACCCACAGATGATTAATGCAGGCCATAACGGCGCACCAACTACCAAAGCAATGATGAGGGGTAAAATCAGTGTCCCACCTATGAGGCACATCAACCACCAATCTACTTTGGACTTATAATTATTCATTTGAATGCCCTAAGGATTAATTGTCCATAGCTTTATGAAGTTATAAATTGTAAATAGATAGGACAAACGTCTTTAGTTAAGCGTCGATTTTAGGAAATTCTTTATTGTGTGATCGCGTTGGGGCGAGGGTGGGCCTAAAACGCCTTTGGCATGTGCCGGCAAATGATCAACGCTGCTTTGGGCGTCAGGGCCGAAGACATAATGATCAAAAAAACTGCGCCATGCCTGACGCTGATTTACTGGCAGCTCTCTGATATTTAAAATCGCATGTGCGAGGCTCGCAATGCCCGGTCCCGGGTTGGAGTCAATCCACCAATAATTTATCAGCACCGATAGGGCTTCATATGACTCGACATAATGCCACCAGAGCGACGGAATAAAAATAGCATCACCGGGATTTAGGAGAGCTATACGTGCGGCTTTTTCGGCGTCGCGATATTTAGGGAATTTATCAAAATCAACATTCCGAGGATCAACAAGACTCGCGGGTTGACCCGCCATCGTGTTGTCAATCGGGCTGATATAAAGATTTGAGATCTGTTGAGGCGGGAAAATCAGAAATGTTCGAGGGCCACGCACACAGCACGCAATATTGTCAGAGGCATCAAAATGCGGGGCAATCCGTGCGGCATTGCCAATCCAGATAAGTGGCGGTGTACCAGTGGGCGCAAGATCAGAATGATTGATATCGGATAAGCCTGGAAATAAATGATCAACGGGTGTGGCCCCGGCATAAATGCTTATTTTTTCATTCTTTTTTTCTATATCAAGAAGTTTGCCCAAAAAAGCGATGAGGGGTGCGGCGCCCGGCGCAAAATTAAAACCTTGAAAGTCATCATTATAAAAATAACGTCCGTCCATATCACCCCGGCCAATGAGTGTATTCACCTGTCCTTGGGGATTTAACTTCAGCAGATAATCAGAGAAATCTGAATTCGATAATGCGTTCTTTTTGACCGCGTCCCAATCTTGGCAATGGCCGCGCAGAATGACGGCTTCACCTGCCGGGTAAATCTCATTCCAGAAAGTGTTTTGATCCACATTTTCCAACTCCTTAAGGGGTTGAAAGCTGGCTGAACCTGAAGGTTTTAATGCATCCATTGTCTATTCAAATCCAAAGTATTGTGTTGCAAGGTTATCTTTGTATAGATGTTTTGGGTCGGAACTCAACATCACGCCATTGGCAAATCGCACTTTCACAATTAATGGCTATTCGTCAGTCTCGGCTTTCGCCGTCACCCAGAACGCTTCCAGATCTTCCAGACTATAGCGGCTCATATCTTCACCCGCTTGCGTTTCCACGCTTTTAAACCGCTTTGTGAATTTGGCATTGGCTTTGCGTAGGGCGACTTCAGGGTCGACTTTGAGTTTGCGGCTGAGATTGACGAGGGTGAAGAGCATATCGCCGACTTCGTCTTCGATATCTGTCTTATGACCCGAGATAATCGCAGTTTTGAGTTCGTCCGTTTCTTCGTCTAACTTGTCCCAAACTTGATCCACATTCGGCCAATCAAACCCGGTTTTCGCAGCGCGCTTCTGAAGTTTTTCTGCGCGCATGAGGGCAGGGAGGCCCAAAGCCACACCGTCCAAACGGCTGCTCACACCTTTGGCTTTGCGCTCGGCTTCTTTTAGTTTTTCCCAATTATCAGGAACATTCTCGACGTCCTTATCACCGAATACATGCGGATGGCGGCGCACCATTTTTTCAACAATGCCCTGGGTAACATCATCCATATTAAACGCACCGGTTTCTTCGGCCATTTTGGAATGAAACAAGACTTGGAGAAGGAGATCGCCCAGTTCGTCTTTAAGCGAGGCCATGTCTTTCTGTTCGATCGCATCGACGACTTCATAGGCTTCCTCGATGGTATATTTGGCAATGCTCTCAAAGGTTTGTTCGCGGTCCCACGGACATTCTTCGCGGAGGCGGTTCATTAAATCCTTCGCCCGCTCATAGGGCGTGTCGCCCTTGACATTATTCACAGTCTTGGCTTCCGCAAAGACCAAATGACGAGCGCTAAAATACCGAGAAGACTGACTGCATAAGACGCCAGAATAAAGGGCGTGTTTGTTCCGTAATCCATTTAACCCTCACTCATTGTAATGGTGGCGGGGGTGGCTTTGGTCTGACGTTTGTTTTTCAACGCGACAAGCTCGCCTTCAATTCCCCGCAAAGTCGCCCAAGCGAGGACAGCGGAATAACCGATCATCATCACAGCCAAAGGAACAAAGAAATCCGCCGGCATACCGGGCGCACCGGGAGACGAGACCGTCGCAGGCTGATGCAAGGTATTCCACCAATCGACGGAGAATTTGATAATCGGAATATTGATGAACCCCACCATAGCAATAATGGAGGCAAGGCGCGCCGCGCGTTTCTTATCTTCAATCACATTCCAGAGCAGCAAATATCCTGCATAGATGAAACCGAGTACGAGCACAGATGTCATCCGCGCATCCCACTGCCACCAAGTCCCCCAAGCAGGCTTGCCCCACAGGCTCCCCGTGGCGAGGGCTAAAATTGTGAACATCAACCCCGGCACAGCGAGGCTTTTGGCCGCCATATCCGCTAAGGGATGGCGCCAGACGAAGCTGACAAAACTGGCGACGGCGAGTGTCGAATAGGCCGCGAGGGCGCACCAGGCGGCAGGGACATGGACGTAAAGCATGCGTACGCCTTGACCATGCAAATCGGCTTCGGGTGAGGTCACAAGTCCCATATAAGTCCCGAGACTAAGGCCGATAATTGCCAATATTCCACAAAGCGGTGTCAGCCATTTGGACACACGCGCAAATCGCGCTGGATTAGCCAAATATGTAATCATGACGGCTCCAAATTCGCCCGCAGGGCAGCAGCAGATGCGGGTAGTCCTATCGCAATTGAAAGCAGACTTAAACCTGCCAAGATGCGTATTTCTACCGCAGCCCAACCTTGATTTAAAAAGCTCTGGGCGGCGTCCAATCCGAAAATCAGCAAAGGCACAAGAAATGGCATGACGAGCAACACGGCCAAAAACCCGGCGCCGATGCGGGCGCATAAGACGGCTCCGGCCAGTGTGACATAGGCGCCGAGGGCGGGGGCTGCGATGGCGAGAGTCAGCATGGTCGCGGTGATAACATCGCCCGACATGCCAAAGAATGTGCCGGTCAGCGGTGTGATTATAAACAAGGGAAAGAATCCGATAATCAAGAAAGCGACCCACTTCGCCAAGCAAACCGTGAGCGCCGTGGGGCCGGATAGCAAAATTTGGCTCAACGTGCCTTGGCGGAAATCTGCTTGGAAAATTGTTGCGAAAGACAGCAGCATGGAAAACAAAACGCCGAGCCAAATCAAAGCAGGGCCAAGGCGGCGCAATTCTGACATTTGCCCGCCCAAGGCAATCCCGCACAGTGACAGAAAGGCGCCCATAAACACTGCGCCCATGATCCAAGAGCCGCCGGAGCGCCAAGCGAGACGAAGGTCTCGGATTAATATTGAGGTAAATCCGTTCATGCCGCACTTTGAGTCAGTTGGAGCGTTTTAGCTTTATGCCCGGAAATCTCTGTCGGATTATGGGTCGCGATAACGCAGATACCGCCTTGGTCTAAATGTGCTTTAATGACCTCGGCGACAAAATGACGACCCTTTATATCGAGGGCAGAAAAAGGCTCATCCAAAAGCCAGAGAGGACGCCCTGCAGCCATAATTTTGGCGAGGCTCAAACGTTTGCGTTGGCCGAGAGAGAGGCCTTCTGTATTGACATCGGCAGCGTCAGATAGGCCAACGCGTTGCAGTAAATCTGTGATGTTATGTGCGTGATGGCCGAGCCGTGCAAAAAATACGAGGTCTTCTTTGGCGGTTAAGCCGCGACTGGCCCCGTCGGGTTGCACCATCAGAGATGCGCAATCAAATGGCTTGAGAGGCGAGCCGTCAGTCACATAGCTAATTTCACCCGACTCGGGCCGCAATAATCCTGCTACCGCGAGGAGCAAGGTTGTTTTGCCGATGCCGTTCTCGCCTGTCACATAAACCAGGCTACCTGACGTTAGTGAGAGAGATAAATTGTCAATCAATAAGCGCTCACCCCGTTGCAGAGAAATTGCATTAAGTGACAGACGGAGCTTATGCGTAGGTGATATGTCAGGATGAACAGCCATTTTTCGCGTTATGGCTAAGTTGCCGCAGAATGTCACGTTGGATTGCACCAATTCTACACTGTGGTAAGAGGGCGTTATGACTGATATTCAAACACCTAAACGCATTAAGCCACCGCATCGCAACCGCCGATTGGCTGCGATTGCCGGATTTGGCGTGTTGATTGTCGCTGGTGTCGGCCTTATCGCCTCAGCCCTGAGCGATAATACGCAGTTTTTCTATAATCCCAGCGATATTGTTGCCGAAGGGTTTGTGCCGGGCTCGGAGATCTACCGCATGGGCGGCATGGTTGTTGACGGCTCTGTTGAACGCAAAGGCGGTTTGCTGACGCAATTTGCTGTCGCGGATTTTGAACGTGAAATGGATGCGCCGATTACTGTCTTGCATGAGGGCGTGCTGCCGGATTTGTTCCGGGAGGGGCAAGGCGTTGTCGTTTCGGGAAATAAAAATGCGCAAGGCATCTTCATGGCGACGGAAGTCCTCGCCAAGCATGACGAAAATTATCAGCCCAAAATTAATTACGAAGACGAAAAATAAGTTTGAAGAATAAGAGTGGACGGGCAGCTAGGCCGATGTGGGGCAACCCTACTACCCGTCCGCCTATCAGAAGATAGGACACTTTTCTTTAGACAGCTTTTCGTCGCATGTGGAGTGATTCACTGTGATAAAATGATTGAAAACTCAAATTTTTGCAGTTGTTGTGTAAAAAGTGTAAAACTTTGCAACCCCGAAAATGCATATTAAGGCGCATGTATCTAAGATTGCATAACATAGGTTAAACACAAAGAGATAGTTTTGCCCTTAAGGTGATTTCAACTCCACGGATTAATCTCTTGCCCTGTGGTGATTCTGTCTTAAAGCCATGTTGTGAAGACAAAACCGGACATGATGATCCCCGACATGATTATCGTCGGCGCAGGGCTGTCGGGCCTGTTGACGGCGTGGCGCTGTTTGGATGTGAATCCTGATTTGTGCGTTTTGGTGATTGAGGGTTCGAATAGGATTGCGGGCGACCATACGTGGTCGTTTAATCTGACCGATGTGGCCGAGGGCTTACGCGATTGGATCAAGCCTTTCATCGCCTATCAATGGCCGCGCTATGATGTGAAATTCCCGAAGCGCGAGCGGACGTTGGATATTCCCTATTGCACGGGGAATAGCGAAACTTTGCGAGCTTGTATTCAACCGCATATCGACAGCGGGCGATTGCAGGTGATGTTGAACACGAAAGTGGCAGACCTTAGATCGGATACAGTCACGCTTGAAAATGGTGAAACCTTAGAGGCGAACTGCGTTCTCGATGCGCGTGGGTTTGAACCCAATGAGAACGTCTTTCTCGGC
>CAYGTR010000043.1:0-26073 GCA_964352855.1 uncultured Algimonas sp.
CAGGTTCGGGCACCATTCTTAAATATACCAAATCATAATTTTGTTGGTAACGCCCATGTGATTGGCGGGTCATGAATATTTGTGAAACACACTCAATATGTTTAAATATTTAGCCATAATCCTACTCTCACTTCTTTTTGTTTCTCCTGCATTGATATCTGATGCTCAGGATATGGAAGTCATCAATAAAGAGGTATTGGAGACCCAATATAGCTTTGTAAAAAAACGCTATTCCATTGATGGAGCAGCCCAAATTATCAAAACTGATACAGGGCATGAAATTCGCTTTAATGAATCGTTCAAAACAAAAGGAGGCCCTGATTTAAAAGTCTATTTATCAACGAAAAGCCTAAATGAGCTAACGCCTGAAACTGTAGACAGCACCAGTCTCAAACTGGGTGTTTTGAAATCTAAAAAAGGCGCTCAGAGTTATATCGTCCCCGGTAACATTTCTCTATTTGAATACAAAAGCGTTCTGATACATTGCGAGGCCTTTACCGTTTTATGGGGCGGCTTCGACCTTTAACCTCCCCCGAAACGCTAAACCGCTTGCGGCAGACACTTTCCGCGATTATCCCTAATATATGGTAGATTTTCAGACGCTCATTTCTCACAGATTTCGTGGATTTTCAGACTTTGAAAACACCATAGAGGGTTTAAACGCTGCCCTCGATTTTGGTGTGAAACAAGTTGAGTTTGATATTCGCGTGGCCCGGTGCGGCACCCCAATGATTTATCATGATGAGGGTGCGAAGGATGATAATGGCAAAATGCATCATTTATGCGATGTCAAAGCGTCCCAATACAGTTCGCTCGGCGGCGTATTTTCTCATATGCCGATAGCAGACGCCTTGTTTGCGGCGATTGCCAATCATCCCAATAAAGACTGTAAACTTCTTATTGATATCAAAGATGCAGGGTTTGAAGAAGCCATCTATGCGCTTATCCAGTTTTATAAGTTAAAAGACCGTGTCATATGGGTCAGCTGGTTGCCGGAAGTTCTTTATGCCATGAATGATATAGAGGCCGGACAATCACTTTGTCTCAGTCATTGGTGTCGTCGCCCTGATCGCAATGTGCGCGCCATACACCACGTGTATTCAGCAGAGAAAGGGCACATAAAACGTCCGGACAGACGCCTTGTGCTGGGGGAACGCTCAGGGTGGTTTGTTGATGGCCCTATAAGGGGTAAACTACGCAAGATGATTACACACGTTTGTGTTCCAGCCGGGCAAGTTTGGCCTGATCTTATCAAACAATATCAAGCTGACGGAATTAAAGTCAGCGCCTTCTCTTACACCGATAAAAGCATTATAAATATCGAGTCAAAACGCTTAAAGTTGAATGATTACTTCATTGATAACAAAACGCTTTTTGAAATTTATAAACCTTAAGCGTCGTTGACAGGGTCCGGCGCTTTTTCATCCGTTGGAATGGCGTAGCCCCCTTTTAACCAACGCCCTAAATCGATGTCTGAACAGCGCTTTGAACAAAACGGTTTATAGGCATCAACGATGGGTGTCTTTTTACAAATCGTGCAAATATCTTTTGTCATTACCTTACCTGTCAGCTTGCACCGCATAGGTGTCGATATTGGATTTTTGAACGATGTAACGCTCACCAATACGTTCACTAAGAGCGGTTTTCCAATCAATAACGTTTTGGGACAGCCAATCATGGATAATAGACGATATGGAGAGCGTGAGCTGTGCGCCTCTATTGGCCAAAGCCTCCCGCTCCAACTGACGTAAAGCACGTAAAGCGAGAGTTTCCGCAGTTAGATCCCCAAACCGGTTATTCATAATACTATCGAGAGAGGGATAGTCCAATGACCGGGTTAACTCAACGCAGCCAAAACGTGATAGAGGTGCAACTTTAACGATGGAAGGATCGTCCTCAAAAGCCCGCTCCACGGCTTTGAACAATTGATTGCGTTGGCGCGTTTGGCGTAAATTCGGAAAGTCAATTACGACCAATCCGCCCAGTCCCCGTAAACGCATTTGTGACGCGATTAGCTCTGTCGCGGCTAAACTGACACTTAAACTTGTCATTCCCTGCCCTTTATCGACATCAATCGCAAGAAGGGCTTGCGTTTGGTCGAAGGTGACAGAGCCTCCGCCTTTCAAAGCAATACGCCGCTCGACAGCATCATCAATAACAGAGACTGAGGCTTCATCAAAGGAAATGCCTGCGAAGCGCGCCTCCAACCGTTCTTTCAGCGGCTTTCTTTTGGAAAGGCCCGGCTCACCATCATTCGCAAGGGCTGAAAAGCGCAGCGTCGTTTGTTTATCTTCGCTGCTTGGGCGTGTTACAACCAAATGTGCCAACTGCCCCTCGATAAGTCGCGGCATAGTGGCATTATTGGTAAAGCTCAAAAATCCACTTCGGTTTTTCCCCAGGTCAACAAAAGCACCGTTTAAACTTGGCTCGAGATTTTTGATGCGCCCTCTATATTCATCCCCGGGCTGCGGAAGATGGGCTTGGCTTTCACGCTCTAAATGTAACTCGACTAACTTACGCCCCTCATAAACAGCCGCGCGGGTTTCGCCTATTCCATTTTCAATGACAGCTCTGCGTTTCATTTCGCTGCGATCCCATGTTGGCGTAAAAGATGGCGTGTTTCCAGTAATGGTAAACCCACCACATTTGAATATGAGCCGGAGAGTGATTGGATGAAACTATCAGCATAACCTTGTATGCCATAACCGCCCGCTTTTCCCTGCCATTCCCCTGACTGAATATAATAAACTTTTTCTATATTAGAGAGCGTTTTGAACTTAACACGCGTCTCTATCACTCTGCTTTGCAAGCTTTTTTCAGGAGATGATACAGCAATAGCCGTGAAAACGCGATGAGACCGGCCGGACAGAAGTTTCAGGCAATATTCAACCTGCTCTATCGTGTCTGTTTTGGGTAGAATGCGACGCCCTACGCCGACAACTGTATCTGCCGCGAGAATAATACCGTCCGGATATTTATGAGCGATTTTTTGACATTTTTCACTGGCTAGCCTGAGAGCGTGTAAACGCGGTAATTCTCTGGGAATGGGTTCTTCATTTATATCTGCGGGAATGATCTCATCCGGCGTTAAATGGATTTGTTCTAAGAGGGATAGCCGCCGTGGCGACGCGCTTGCCAGAATGAAGCGCATAGCCGTCTATTTAAAGCGATAAGTAATGCGACCTTTGGTCAGGTCGTAGGGCGTCATTTCAACGGTCACGCGATCGCCTGCTAAAACACGGATGCGATTCTTACGCATACGCCCCGCTGTATGTGCGATGATTTCGTGGTCATTGACCAGTTTTACGCGAAAAGTTGCATTAGGTAAAAGTTCAACAACTTCACCCTCAAACTCTAATAATTCTTCTTTAGCCAAATCTAATCCTTATCTATGATTCACCCGATTGGGTCGCTTTCGTGCCGTATATAGGGATATTTCGGAAATATAATAGAGCTTATTACCGTTAATAAGCTTAGGAAGGCCCAAAATGACGAATCAAACGATTTTTAATAAGGTCACGCATAGCTCTATAATTATCCATCATCGCCCTCACATCTAAAGAGCCTGCTCCCGGATCCGGTAAAGGCCAGTTCAATATCTGTGTCTGGCTCTCTTCAAAATAAGCCTGCGCTGCACTAAATGCCGAAGGTGTAAAAGCAATCACCACATCAAAGGGCTGTTCACCAAAACTATCGAGTGTTTTTGGCTCGTGCTCACTGATATCAATGCCAATTTCCCTCATAACAGCGTCTACGAGTTGATCGGTTTCTCCCTGACTTAAACCGCAAGACTCGATAATATTCATGTCAGGATAGAGCTTTCGCATCAGCCCTTCGGCCATAGGCGAACGCACCATATTCATCTGGCAAATAAAGAGAACTGAATTTGGAAGCGCCATATCAATTCCGCCTATGCAAAGCGCAGATCAGCGTAAACAGACGCCGCGATGTATTAAAATCCATCTCTATACTATTACGCAATCCATCGGTTAGCATGCGTGACCCTTCATTATGAAGACCACGGCGCCCCATATCTATCGCTTCAATCTGGGCAGATGTCGCCGTACGAATAGCATTATGGTAGCTTTCGCAAATCATAAAATAGTCTTTTATAACCCGTCGAAATGGCACCAAGGATAATTTATAATTCCCGCGATCCCCGCCATTTGTGCGCGTTACATCTAATAAAAGACGGTTCCCGTCTCCAAGTGAAAGCGTGACAGCATAGGGCCCACGAGGGCTGTCTAAGGGACGAAAAACGTTATCTTCTAACAGATCAAAAATCGCAACGCGGCGTTCATGCTGCATCTCAACAGAACTGACCGGCAGGCTCTCATCATCAATGTGGAGCTCGGATATATAATGCTCCTCTAAAGGGTCGATGTCGTTATCTTCGCTCATTATTCAATTTTATGATCCGGCACGGACTGCGTAAACCAAGGATCGCCCTGATCAAGGAGCATGACATCGAGGCACTCAACGTCAATAATGATGTGACCATCACCGGCGAATTCCAAACTAATCTTACCTGCAGGACTATCAGTGTCCTCATAACCAATAGAGAGAAGCACTAAAAACGCGTCTTTTTTACTACGGTCAATACCCGCACTTTTAACGGATAGAACACTATCAAAGCGCAAACCGGAAATTATGCGGCTAGGCTTTTTCACTTCATGACGAAAGCGTTGAAAGCCAAGCGTTAAACTCCTCGCTTTGGAGTCGTAAATAAGACCTTCGACGCGCAAAATGGCATCTTGCGCTGCACCGGAAATGATTTGTAAATCTTTGTCGGTCTCGGCCTTGAGATGAAGGGGCTTTCTATCGGGCATTTTTATTATCCATTGTCCGGCATGCGAGCAATTCTGGCACCGCATTGGCCAAGCTTGACTTCAATATGCTCAAAACCGCGATCAAGATGATAGACGCGACTAATATGCGTTTCTCCCTTGGCGGCTAAAGCGCAGTTAATAAGCGACGCCGACGCACGTAGGTCTGTCGCCATAACGGGTGCGCCGCGTAATTCTTTAACGCCACGCACAACAGCTTCACGACCTCTTACGGTTATATCAGCCCCCATACGGACAAGCTCAGGGCAATGCATGAAACGGTTTTCAAAAATATTCTCACGAATAATAGAAACGCCCTCAGCCAAACACATCAATCCCATAAATTGGGCCTGCAAATCAGTTGGAAATCCGGGATAGGCCTGTGTTTCCATGTCTACAGCTTTAGGGCGACCGCCGCCTCGTTCAATTAGAACTGTCGTTTCATCCAAACTCACTTTTGCGCCTGCCTGAGCAATCAACGGCCAGAGTGAGCCCAGATGATCCGAGCGTATATTTGTTAGGCGCACGGAACCACCCGCCGTAGCCGCGGCTAACGCATAAGTGCCGGCTTCAATACGATCAGGCACAACACTGTGCGATACACCGGACAGGCTCGCTACGCCTTCGATTTTGACTTCAGAACGCCCTGCCCCAAAGATTTTAGCCCCCATCGCGTTTAAACACATCGCCAAGTCAATGATCTCGGGCTCGCGTGCAGCATTGTTAAGTGTTGTCACCCCGTTTGCGAGAACGGCTGCCAACATAGTATGTTCGGTCGCACCGACGCTTATAAAAGGGAATGTAATATCAGCGCCTTTTAGGCCGCCTTTCGCCGTTGCGACGACATAACCTTGATCTAGCTTTATTTTGGCACCTAATTGTTCAAGAGCTTTTAAATGCAAATCAACAGGTCTCGCACCAATGGCGCAACCGCCAGGCAAGGATACGCGTGCTTTACCTTCACGCGCCAAGAGCGGGCCCAAAACGTTGAAAGTCGCCCGCATTTTACGAACAAGGTCATAAGGGGCTTCTGTGCTCTTAAGCTTTTTCGCGTGCAAGCTCATTTTAGCCCCGGGACCCTCTTCAACTTCGACACCCAAATGCGTCAAAAGCTGTCCCATGAAACGTGTATCACGTAGTCTAGGCATATTCGTCAACTCAACAGGTTGATCAGTCAGAAGCGATACAGCCATCAGCTTGATGGCTGAATTCTTTGCTCCGCTAATCGCAATCTCTCCGTTTAGCGGGAATCCGCCATTTATGACTATTTTATCCATGATGTTTGCCTATTGAGTGAGTCATTACAGCGCAAGTCAATTGTCACGCTTTTTCATACCTCACGCCGGAATTGGGCAATAGAAAGCCAATACTATGTTTTTACTCTGGCGGCATATTCGTTTGTTTTGTCTTACGCGCCGCCTGTTTTCGCCGCTTTAAATTATCACGCAAAGACCGCGCCAGCCGTTCTTCTCGACTTAGGTTGTCTGATTTTGTTTTTTTGGCTAAGTTTTCAGGCATAGACTAAGTTTAAGAGATCACCCTTATGTCTGCAATTGCTCTTTTCAGGTGATTTTAGCAATTTGAGTGTTAACGTTGCATGTTTGTAGGTTCAGAATCAAACAGTAATGAGCCTTCAAGCTTATTATCAAATTTCGCTACTATAGGTTCATTTTCAGATTAAATTGTGTTATATAGTTTTTCTAGGAGGAAATTATATGAAGCATCTGTTTCTTGGGTCGGCGCTCGTCGCTTCAACTGTCCATCTTCATATAAAATGAGACTAGTTTAAGTCTGAGCTAAGCAAGGGTTTGCTCACCTTGGTTGATTTATATTAGGCGACGGCTTTGCGATATTGCAAGCGTCGGTGTTCGATAATCTTCTGCTTTATCCTTTCTCTTTGTTTTAAAATGGACTGTGCTGTACCGAAGTAGACATAGGCAGGCGTCACATCACTCAACCCTTCGTGGTATCGCTCGTGATTGTAATGCTCGACGAACGCCTCGATCTGTTGTTCCAAGTCTCCCGGCAGAAAGTAGTTCTCCAAGAGGATTCTGTTTTTGAGCGTCTGATGCCATATCTCTATGCGCCTTGGGTATGCGGATGATAGGAGGCTCCGCGCACGTGGCTCATACCATTGTCCTTTATGTAATCCTTGAGTTCGCCGGAGATATAGCTGGCACCTTTATCAGACAGCCGCCTTTTTTAAGCAGGCGAAGTTCCAGAGTTTGTTCCGCGATGACCTCTTTCATGTTGCGAGCTACAGACCGTAGTCCTTTGACTTCAGATCTGTTGGCTTGACGGGTGATGTCTCCGGCGAGCCGTTTCTTACCGGCCTCCATCAAGTACTTGGGCCATTTGTAATCTAGGCCCTAAGCGATACCCTCTATACGGCATGATTCCGCAACGCTTTCTTCGCCGCGAAGGCCATCGAGAACAATGCGTATTTTCTCTTCCGCACAGTATAACTTGCGGATCTTACGTTTGATGTCTTTGTCGATGCGCTCGCCTGACGTTTATTTATTCTGTCTCATCTTTCTCTCCATGAGGATGAAGATGAACAAAAACCCTCACTTAGCCTAGACTTAAACAAGTCTCGTTGGCGCTGACTTCAGACACATAGCAGCTCCACATCACTTTTGTAGTCTATCATAAAAAACACCGCGCGTCGAGTTGTAGTCTTCGCAACTGCATCAAGGTGTTCGTGATACCCAGATTGCATTCACAAATACATATCGAACATAATGTGTCCTAACTTAGGCATATAATAAGAATTGATCTAAATGATGTTTTATTGATTATTTTGAACATTATAATGGAAGAGAGTTTTTAGGCTGAAATATTACCATCTTAGGGCAAATTCGTATTCAAAATCATTCTTTATTTATGGGTCTGTTTTGCTTTGTCGACTGATAAAATCCTCGACCTGGTCAACCTGTTCAGCGGAGAGTCCCAAATAGCTATTCGGATCAAGCAATTGCTCTATTTGAGCGCTAAGATAAGGCCCTATTACAGGGTCTTGAAGTAGGGCTTCTTTAAACGACACAGCAGTGTCAATTGATAGATTTGCCGCCACGCGTACGCGCTCCTCTGCTTCAGAACGACCAATATAGTCTGACAGGAACAACACCAGGCGCTGGGCCATAACCATGCCATCTGTAAGCTTTAGGTTTTTAAGCATACGCGATTTATCGACTTCGATTACCCCAATCATCCTTTGCGTGTCACGTATCATGCGCGCAGATTCCAGGCTAATTTCTTCGACGATGCGGTTAGGGCCGGACGTATTATCGCGCTCAAAACTATTTTCCACATCGTCCAATAAAATTTCAGCCAAACGGGGAATTTTGCGACTATGGGCGATGACACGCTCCGGCATGCGTGGGTTATTCTTATGCGGCATAGTACTACTTCCGATATTGCTTTCGGGTTGTCGCTCGGAAAGTTCGGCAATGTCTGTTCCCATAAGGCGGAAAAGTTCTGCGCCGATCGCGCCATAAGACTTCGCAATTAGGGCCAAGACTTGCCCATATTCGGCGAAGACATCGCGAGAGCCATGCCAATCCGCAGGATCGGGTTCTGAAAGTCCGAGGGTTTTTGACACGTCTTTTTCGATATCCATACCCTTAGGTCCGAGTCCCAAATGTGTCCCTACGGCACCTTTTAAAACGCCGCGGCTCTCTATCCGGGTCAGCACTTCCTTTAAACGCTCAATATTACGTCTGTTTTGCGCAGCCCAAACCGACACTTTTTTGCCAAATGTAATAGGCAAAGCATGTTGTCCAATCGTGCGGCCAATCATAACCGTGTCGCGATTCTCTTTCGCCAACTCTAAAAGTGCCGATTCTATCTCTTTCATGTCGTCGATTAACAGAAGAATGCTATCTCTCACCTGTAAGACGAGTACCGTGTCGTAAATATCAACGGTTGTGACGCCGTAATGTAGGTAATTCGCCGCTACCGGATCAAGGTGTGTGCTCCAAACATTGAGCAAAGCCACCATGCGATGGTTTACTTTTCTATATTCGGCTGCAAGCTCCTCCAGTGGAATATAACGCACATCCGCCATACCAGCAATATGATCTGCAGCAGATTGAGGGATAACACCGTTTGCGGCTTGGGCTTTGGCAATCGCGACCTCTATGTCCATAATGCGTTGATTGCGATTATTCGCCTCGAACAGAGCTTCTATCGTTGAAGTCGTCGCAGTCTTGTCCTGTCCTGTTTGTGCTTGTGCACATAAGGCACTTAAGAGAAGCAAAAGCAGGACTGTTGCGCCAGTTATATAACGAATATAATTTTTCATGGTGTGACGCCTAATAAGAGCCGCATCATCTCCTCAGCAAAGATACGGCTCGCCGTTTCAGTGTTCTCAAGAGGCGTTTCATCACCCACCTCAAACGTCATCGCGGGAATGCCATATGTGTGATACATGTAATTCTTTGAGACAGGTCGCTCTGTTGTCACATTGGCTTCTCGGGTAAAGCTATAAACCTCTTCAGGGAGAACGGTCTTTACATTCGCAATCCAATCACGCGTAAAGAAGGCCGGATTGGTCGGCTCTTGATCCGTTTGCGTGTAAATAAGGTTTCGCCAAGTCGAATGAAAATCCAAAAATAAAACGATATCGTCTTCGCCCGTCTTGAACCTTTGGAATTCTTCCTCGACAGCCTGTGTTTCCGGTTGTGTAAATGGGCCCCAATCACGGTTGAGATCCACGCCCCTCATATTATGCCGCCAATGACCACGTGCCACACCATCCGGATTAATAAGGGGCACAACAATTAAATTATACTCATCTCGAAAACGTTGCGCCAAATCACTATCGCCCCATATTGTTTCGACAAAAGGTTTCAAGGCCTGCGCGCCGGTTATTTCCGGTGGATGTTGACGTCCGATGATAACGATATAAGGTTTTTTTATATCTGGGTTGTCGATTTCCTCAAGTTTGTAAATCGGGCGTTTTTCGACGGATAAGCCAATTGTTTCAAACGAAACAAATCCAAGCGCGGACATAGTTTTTGCCCACATCATATGGTCCTGCGTATCCATAATGGGCTGCGCCGCAATGCGGGTAATTTCTGATGTCGGCATGATAGTAAACGCTGCAACAGACTCATCCTCAGCAATATCAATATCGCTCTCAAGTTCCGTCCATGCGCCATTCGGCAGTTGTATCTTTGGGCTGTATCTATGCGTACCGTCTTCATAGGCAAGAGTAATGGGTATCTTTGCTCCAGGCTGTGCGGTGATCTCAAAGGCGTACCAAGGACTATCATTGATGGGTGTGTTCTCGGGTGCGACTGCGAGCGTGTACCCTATGTCATTTTTTGTCACCGTCTTTAAATTTCCACTCTCAAAATCTGTGCTGAATGTTACATCCGCAAATTCGTAAATTTTGGAAGGCGCAGTTGCGCAGGCTGATAACAGAAGGGCAAAAACAAAAAAGACAGCGCTTAATTTCATACGATTATCCGAAAACCAAAGGCACGAGTTTGAGTGCCACTAAAGATAAAACAGCAACCCCCAACATATTGAGAATAAATCCCGCGCGCATCATTCTGGGAATAGAGACACGTCCGGAGCTAAAGACAATGGCATTGGGCGGTGTTGCGACTGGCAGCATAAAGGCACAACTCGCCGCTAAAGTCACCGGGATAACAAAAATCAGCGGGTCTTGGCCTGTTTCAACAGCAATCGCCGCCATGACAGGCAAAATGGTTGCTGTTGTTGCTAAATTACTTGTCAACTCTGTCAAGAATATAACGAGCAGCGCAGAAGCGACCACAAGGATAGCAATGTTGATTTCGCCTAAAGGGGCTAATTGCTTTCCAAGCCATAAGGTGAGTCCTGTTGCCGTCATACCTCCGGCCAAAGCCAGCCCACCACCAAATAGAATGAGAACCCCCCAAGGGAGTTTTTTCATGTCCTCCCACTCGATCAGGTTCTTTCCTCTTTTTCCGCTTGGAATTATAAAGGCTGCAATTGCGGCTGCCATGGCCACCCCGGAATCGGTTAATCCCGTTAAACCTGTAACGGCGATAATTTGTTTGCGAAGAACCCATCCGAGGACCAAGGCAAAAAACAGATACATTGTGCGTTTTTCAACCGTCTTCATTTTCCCCAGTCCCGCGTATAAGTTATCGATATGGGATTTCGCCTGTGGCGTGGCTCTGAAGTTTACAGGATATAAGAACCGCGTGAGAACTAACCATGTTAATGGTAACATAACGAGGGCAAGTGGAACGCCGACAATCATCCAACGGGTGAAATCAATGTCGACCTGATAGCTATCGGCCATAAAGCCCACCATAAATGTGTTGGGAGGCGTTCCGACAAGGGTCGCCATTCCGCCAAGCGTGGCAGCATATGCTAAACCTAATAGCATAGAGGTTTCAAAGTTTAAAATTTCTTTTTTGGAGAGTATGGATGACATGGTATCACGGATAACAAGTGTCACTGAGGCTGCTATGGGCAGCAACATAAGTGTGGTTGACGTATTTGATATCCACATACTGATAAGTGCAGCGGCGGCCATAAACCCAGCCACAAGCGATTTACCGTTCAGCCCGGCCATTCGAAATACTGACAAGGCCGCCCGGACATGCAAACCGGAGCGTTCAATAGCGAGAGCAATGACAAAACCGCCCAGAAACAGATAAATAATCGGATGAGAATAAGACGAGGCCGTGACCTGCATTGTCCCAATCTCAAATAGAGGAAACAAAACGAGAGGTATAAAGGCCGTCGCAGCAACAGGTATCGCTTCGGTGGACCACCAAATCGCCATCCAAGCTGCAAGCGCCGCTGTGGCTGTTCCTGCCAAAGAGAGCTCATCAGGTCGAAAAAAGATAAACAGGACGGACGCGACAAGCGGCCCTGCAATCAGGCCGATATTTTGATGTAAACCGCGTTCAGAGGTCAATTCTTTAGCCAAGGTTAGCCCTCAATTTTCTTTTGCATGTGTGTCTATTAAAGCAGCGGCGGCCACCGCCATGCCACGATTGTCATGCCCAACGCTCGGCACAATATTATAACTCCAAGATGACTTAAGTCTGCGCTGTTTAGCAAGCGTGTTTGAAAGCTTTAGGAAATAAATGCCGCGGTCATAACGATTAAGACCCTGAGCGTCTGCCTCGGGTGTGTGGCGTAGATTCCGACTGTTCGGATCCGAATCTTGATCTCCCAGCAAAATTATCAGGGGCATTCGAAGCATCACATCAAGGTCATAGCGGCTCTTTTTAAGTCCGCCCAAGCCATAAGGATATTTATACGATGTTGTAGGAAGCGTGTACCATCCGGAATTTGCAGCCAACGCCAATGTCATATGTTTGGGTTTTCCAAAAAAAACATAACGATGGACGAATTGCCCGCCGGCGGAATGACCGAATAAATAATAACCTTTTGTGGTCGCGGCGCGGCGATCCTTTAAGGCCTCAAAAAGCGGTTCGATAGCATCAAATGCCCGATCCTTGCTTTGTGTAAGCCCCCCCAAATTATAAAGCGCAGACTTTGGAAATCGTGCGTTGTCAAACTCCGGCGCATAAACTGCGAACCCATATTTTTCAGCCAAATCAATCCAATTGTCGCGATAATCATCTGCGTTCCGAGCGACGCCATGCATAACGATAATAATGGGGGCGTCAGAGGGTAGGCCCTTGGGTTCCACAAAATGAATATTCAGAGGTGGCCCGTCCCAATTCGCAAATTCAAACTGTCCTGATTTAACGGACTGCGCTAGAACTGGTTGTGACAGCAACAGCACAATTAGGGCGAGAAGGCCCCAGAATAATGAGCGGCCTTTAAAGATACGAAATCTTACGGTTGGTAAAGTTTGCATCAGAAAAGGCCGCATTAATGACTAGAAGTCCTTACTGATATCAAAATAGATATAGCGTCCTCTTGAAGAATGATATTCGCTAAAATAGCCGAAAGTCTCATCCGCAAGTGGTGGCTGAACATCAAAAGCATTATTCATGCCGACACGGAATCTCGTATCGTTTAGCAAGCCTTCTTTTTCAAATTCATATTGCGCATAGATATTAGTGCTGCCCCAATCCTCTACCTCAAATTCATTTCCATCAGGATCAAGCCCTGGGCTCGTATCTATAAAGCTGCCGATATAAGTGTAGCGCGCTCCGGCCCCGAAACCGCTATCATGGCGCCAAACAATACTGGCGTTGGCCTGCCATTCCGGCTGACCATCTTGACCTACAATATCCCCTTCTTGGGCCACAGTGATATCATCTGAGATCAGGCCTGAATTAATAGCGTCTTGAATAAGTCGCGATCCCGGTGACAAATCAATGAAGTAATCAGTCATTTGCGTTGCATTAAATGTAAATCGGAAGTCACCAAAAGACGTATCATCAAGGTCGTAGTAAAGGGCATAGTCAATCCCTTTGACTGTTTGGGTTTCATTATTGTCATAAGTGTCACGTGTGAAATCAATCGGTCCAAATGGGTTCGACTCAAACGCTGTGCCTTGCAAAAATGCAATGTCATCGATATTTGGCGCCAAGCGTACGACATTCGGGTTAGAGGACCCGTTCAGACGCAGCACGAGATCAAGGTTGATCTGGTTTTCTGCGCCAAACACACCCACAACATTCTGTCGTTCAATGTCCCAACGATCCACAGTCGCTGTGAGATTGTTTAAAAAGCTCAGAGGTCCCGTCAAACCACGAGGTTCGAACACAGCCCCGAAGGTGATATTGCGTGCATCCTCTGGCCCGATCTCTTCGGCGACTTCGCGGCGCTCTAAAGTGGATCTCGCAAAACCTATACAGTCATCAAATTCCGCAAAGGTTCCGTTTTGAACACCCGCTTCACAAAAGACTGTATCTTCGCGAAAGTTTGAACGGCCAACAGCTTGGTTGATAACAAGCAAGTTGGGTGCGCGGAATCCTTTGGACCAAGCCCCTCGAATTTTAAGGGCATCAATAGGTTTCCAAGCGGCAGCGACACGCGGTTTAATACCCGAGCCACCAAAATCTGAATAATCTTCATATCTAGCCGCAAGCTGTAGATCGACTGTATGGAAGAGTGGAACTCCCATATCGGGACTGACAAGTGGAACGGAGGCTTCTGCGAAGCCCGCAATGACGGTGCGTGACCCTTCTGAGTCCGGTGTCCCTGTTGAATTGACGACATCTGAGTCAGACACATTTCCCGTTACGGCATCCGTCAAAAAAACAGTGCCGTCCAGACGTCGGTCACGATTTTCTGTATAGCCCTCTCTTCGAATTTCGGCACCTGCGGCAAATCCAATATCTCCACCGGGCAAAGAGTATAAGCTGTTATTCGTCACCTTGAAATCACCCAGCAAGAGAGAAGATGTTGTGAGGCGTTCAACAGATATGAGGAAAGGGTCAATCAAGCTTTGACTATTACCCGGGGCATCACCAAAGGATGGGTTGTCGCGATTGCCGCCGTTAAAAATATTATAAACATTCGGGGTTTCATTGAATAAAGACAGTTGGAATAAGGTCGATGACACGCGATTGGACGTCGTATCATCCGTCGTGGCGTAATTCCAAAGCAAGGCTGTATCCCAATCCCAATTCGACTCACCAAAACTGCCTTTAAAGCCAGTCAAAGCTCGAAATGAGGTGTTTTTAACATTTACATTACGTGTGCCGACATCCTCTAAGCGCCAACGTCCGCCATCCACGAAGACAGGCAGACCTTCATCCGGCACGCCTGTTAAACCCGGCAGGCGGTTGGGATTCAATGAACCATCAGAGAAACGAACCGGACCAAAAGGGTTGTAGTAATAATTTGCCGGAATAACAACATCACCGCTTCCAAGAGGTGACGAGCTCGAATTTATCGGCGTTGTTTCCGCATAATAAAAGCCCAGCTCGCTATAGTGACGAACACCATTATCTAAATCCCTGTTCATAAAGGCAAAAAAGTTGATACGGTCACGATCAGAAATGATTGATTTCTCAAAGTCATCATCAAAGCGAAGATCACGATCCAACGAACTGTCATCAATACACAGGCCCAGATCACTCAAGTTACCCGTGGCTGTTCCGCGACAGCCAGCAAACGTATCTGGCTGAATATGAAAGACACCACTAGCTGTTGTGAGCGTCGTGCCATTCTGACGGACGCGTGTCGCGGATGTTGTGCCGAGCGTAAATTGCCCCCAAGGCGATCCTGTTGTGCGATTGTCAAATGATGTATCGCCTTCAAAACTCGTGCCTTCTACGAATGGGCGCAAGTCGTCCACTGACGTAAAATCTTGCTCGCGCGCCAATTGCCCATCGCGTTTGGAATATTCTGCAAAGAAAGACACATTGGTCTTGCCACCATTAAAATCTTTACCGCCGGAGACTGTAATACTGGACTCGTCCAAACCTGTATTTGTCGCAAAACCTGTTCTGGCTTCAACGCGCAAGCCCTCGTAATTATCGCGCAAGATCATATTAACCACGCCGGCGACTGCATCAGAACCATAAATCGCTGAGGCGCCGTCATTAAAGACTTCCATTCGCCTCACGCCCCCAACAGGCAGAGCATTCGTATTCACGGTCGTAACAGGTGTGGACAATTCAGCCTGTGTTCCGGGGTGATTAACAACACGCCGTCCATTAAGAAGCACCAAAGTGCCACTTGAACCGATGGAGCGCAGATTGATAGAAGACACGTCACCTCGTGCATTGTTAGGTGTTATATTATTCGCACCATTAAAATTGGTGGCGCCCTGCGAAGGGAGAGACCGAATAAGGTCTTCTCCATCTAAAGTGCCGATACTTTGTAAATCCTCAATTGTGAACACGGTTACAGGTAAAGCTTCGTTCACGCGGGCACCTTGGATAAAGGTACCTGTTGTTATTACCTCATCATCAGGCTCTATAGTCGTTTGTGCATGCGCACTTATGGCGGTGGCTGCAAAAATCGCTGTAGAAAATAAGAGTGTGTTTTTAATTGAAAGGTGCATGTGTTTTCCCCTTGATGATACGCATGATTGGAATCAGACTAACTTTTCATTACAACCCGTCAACAAAAAACATTCAAGTGGTTCAGTTTTTATAAATGCGGTGCAATTATGAAACACTCTGTTAAACACATTTTATATATTAAAAATCGAGTATAGGCGAAATCTTGACACTTAAACCACCAAAGAAGCAGGCCTCTAAAAAGCGAAATCAGATATTGTCGCAAGCTGTGCAACTCTTTAATGATAGCGGTTATCACGACACCCGTCTCGAAGACATTGCGAACGAACTGGGTAAGGTAAAGACAAGTGTCAGCTATCATTTCCAGTCTAAGGAAGCTCTGTTAGAAGAAGCCCTTACCGTTTCATTCGCCTTTACGGAACGGGAACTCGACGCTGCAGAAACACAAGCGACTGGACTCGAAAGTGTTTTACATCTGCTTCGACAACGCGCGACGGCGCATACAAATGCTTTGGCGGGACTGACTCCTCCCGTCGTACTTTTTTCAGATATTGAAACAATAAATGATATTTCAAAAAACAGTCTAAAATTTCAGTTCCATAATCAAATTGAACGTGTTCGCAGTTTTATTCAGCGAGGATGTAATGATAAATCCATCAATGTTCACTCGACCGAAGCTGCCACATTTTTCCTAATGAACATTTTGCACTGGTTACCGGGTTGGCTAGCGAGCATCCCCAATGCACGCCATATGAGTGCAATTGATGGTTTATGCGATTTGATCCGAAACGGTATCGCTATAGACCGTGACCGTGTTGCTGAGCGCTCGATCTCACATACGCAACCTTATGACTACCCGGAGATTTTCGACCGCACGGTTCGTAATAAAATAAAGCGAGATGCACTGCTGAGAACTGGGACTCGTTTTCTCAATGAGCGCGGTTTTCGAAATCTTTCATTGAGTGATGTTGCAAATGAATTAGGCGTGACAAGAGGGGCGTTTTATTACTATATCGAAGACAAAGATGCGTTGTTGGAAAGTAGTTTTGATCGCACTTGTGAGACGATTGAAAAGGCCCTTACGACTGCGAGGGCAAATAACCCAAACGATTCGCTTGAGGTCATAGAACAGACTTTACGAACTTTGTTTGAAGGCCATATTACGGACCTCAACCCGTTAACACGGATGAATTTATTGAGTTCCGTCGATCCGATTAAACGCGTCGCTATAGAAGCAAAATTCAAACGTATACGTGCGTCATTTTCTGAAGTTATTGCAGAAGCAATGATAGATAAATCCGCAAGAACGATTGATTTAGATGCCCTCGAGAATTTGTTGATGGGCTCTATTTTTAATGCGAGCCAATGGCGTTTATCAGTGACGCCCCTGCAAGAGGCATGGAAACCTAAAACGGAGCCGATAAGCGCATCTGCCGCATATTTCCAACCCTTAATTGTGGGGCTTGCTGGGAATAAAAATTCCACTGGGTTGCTTTAAGATTAGCGATGCCTTCTCAAGGTAAGTTTAGTAAGAGCCATAGGTATCACCGCTCCGTCCTAAAAAGATATAAATCATACCTAGACAGATAAGATTTTAAACACAGCCACTGCAAAATTTACGCACGGATTTAAGGAATATCAGATATCTTTGCTTTGATTTCAATAAGCCTTTTACCAATCAGAACACCGATTATTATTTGCACATCTAACATGTAGCCTTGCGGTCTTTGATGTTGCGATATTGTTCAATTCGTGTATTTGGGCAGCATCTAATGGCATACAAAGCTAATATAGGATTTTGGTGACATATAGGTGGCATATTTTAGCCTCTTTAGAGCTAAGTTATTGAAAAGCCGCGGTAGCTCAGTGGTAGAGCGCATCATTGGTAATGATGAGGTCGGGAGTTCAATTCTCCCTCGCGGCACCAGTTTCCTCAATAGATTCAAATGGATAAGGGCCTACGACAAAAGCGTCAAGAGCGAGTCTTTCAAAAGTAAGCCTATAGTAAGCCAGTAGAGAGATTATTCATTGATGATGTCGGTCATATGGTGTGAGTGATGCGAAATATGCTTCTTGATGGGTGGAGTTTGGCCGCATAGGCCTCAAAGGGCAATCGGATGCCTCCTAGGCCTAGTCTTTCAGAGCTAATGCCAAGAGACAGCCGCCTTATAAGTATCCGCAAAGGATTTGAGATCGAGATAGTAGATGCGATTGGTTGTCGTGATAACGGCATTGGTCGACAACTTGGCCGCCATAGGCTTGACCAGAATATGTACTTGTTCATTGGTGATGGATCCAAAGACCGTATTGCCGACTGCCTAACTCTCAGTATCGGCTGGGTATACTGATGTCAGCACCTCTCCTTTTGCAGGGCGATATCTGTCACCTGTGAGGGGGGGGGCTCTATAAACCTGATAAAGCGAGCCAGTGTATAAGGATATAGCCGTATCCCATTCAGGTATTTCTCTGAGGTTGGTTTCACGACCGTATTTTCGTTGGTGTAAGAAGAGGCTGTCTATCAAGCAAGGAACAATCACCGCCTTACCAGACTCAGGACTCATTAAATCCAATATGTATCGAGGCGCGGTAATACGAGTGTGATTACATCAATAATTCCAAAAACCCGAATGTAAGCGTGCTAATGACGCGATGCCATGCCCCATTATTTCGAGGCGGTAGTAAAATGAAGTTATAAGATGTCTACAAATCTAATACGCATCAGGGACATCATAATCCTCATACGTCATTCCACCTATTCTTAAAGAAAACTGGATATGATGAGTAGTGCGCAGGTGATAAAACCGATAACAGGCACCCAGATTGGCACATGAAAATGTGAGCCGGCACCCTTATTATCGGGCAATTTAAGCGCAATCAGCGCTAAATTAACGAAGCAAAATACTGTTAGAGTGATTTGTGATGTGGTCTCCGCAAGCCGCGCAATTGGCAAGAATAAAGCCAAGATCAATACAGCCGCAACAACCATCACGGTCGCGATAATAGGCGTGCGCATACGTGGATGGATATAAGCTATACTTTTGGGCAATTGCCCCTGTTTTGCTAGGCCGTATAACACACGTGATGACATAATCATTTGGATCAAGACACCATTTATGGTCGCTAATCCTGCAATGACGTTAAACATCCCCTTCATATTGTCGCCTGCCTCCTCAAAGACAAGATTTAAAGGCGAAGCCGAGCCGCTTAAATGATTTAGAGGGACGCTCAGCACGACGACTGATACCACGGCAAGATAGATGAAAGTTGTTATCATAATAGTCAATATGATCGCGCGCGGCATATCCTTTCGGGGGTTTTTAGCTTCTTCGGCCACATTCGCTAAATCTTCAAAGCCAATAAAAGCGAAAAAAGCCAATAGCCCCGCAGAGGATATGCCAGCCCAAGCGCTCATTTCGAACGGCGGTACGATCTGCCCGATATCTGACAACAAGTCAGGTTTCAGCTTAAACCCATAATAGATAACAAGTCCCAGTCCAAACACTTCTACAACGGTCAGAATTGCCGCCATAGATACCGACTCTAATATGCCCCATGCGGCCACTAAACCGAGTGAGAGTATGATTATGACCGTCAGTAGATTCGTCGGCATTGGGACAAGCTCTTGGATATAGGATGCCGCACCGATAGAAATAGTTGCCGAAGACACGATGCCGGACGCTGCCACCAATAAACCAACAATAAGAGCGAGAGAGGACCGTTTAAGTCCGGCTTTTACATAGGCCGCCTCACCTGCACTGACCGGGAACCGCGTACTGAGCTCGGCATAAGAAAAGCCCGTAAAGGCAATAATAAACGCCGCCAACAAAAAGGATATCGGTGCAAACATACCGGCTTCCGAGGCCGTTATGCCGACAAGTACATAAATTCCGGCACCGACGGTGACCCCCAAACCATAGAGAATGAGAAGCGGCAGGGTTAATCGACGTTGTAAGGCGGGTTTTGCCACATCTCCATCTGGTTGAGGTGTTTCAGGATTGTTCATCTCTAATAATAAGGTTCTATTAAACGTTTATGGTCTTGGAATATCCAAAACCGCGTGTGTAATCGAGCAAAGTCACGACCACGGGATCTATTCTGTATAACATAGCCTCTTGATCCGTTGACGGCGCATAGGCCGCAATTTCAGGATATTTTGAGAACAACAGACTACGTATGGAAACACGTTCACTTGGGTCCTGAATGATGGAGGCAATGCCGCCCAATGAGGCCCCCTGAATTTCCGTCCAATCTTCTCGCGGTTTATTGATACTAACGGCCACCTTTTCATTGAATTCAATATTCTTGGCTTTCTCTGATGTTTCCGATGTACCGAAATATATCGTCATCCCATCATTCACATAACTGACGATATTCGCCTGAGGAAATCCATCGGATCTTTGTGTCGCTAAAGTCATATCCTCCTGCTGATCGATTATGGAGATGATCTGATCTAGAATAACATTCCGCATAGCACAGCCTTTCAATATTTTTTATTTGTGTAAATTATGCTGGCCTTGCCAAAGCTTTGTAGCCTTGAACAATGACGGCCCCCATGCCGAATACATAAGCCACAAACCAAACAAGCCCTCCAATCAATGGAATAATACCAATGATAAAAAGTGCTAGGGTTGCCAGCAATGACCACAAAATACGGGTGGCTAAATTAGGTGCTTCACCGGATTTCTTAGTGAATATTTGTCGACCTCTCATTCCAGCGAAATAAGCAAATGCCGCAAGTGCTAGAGGGGCCGCAACCAGATAAAATGCACCAATGAGAAGCGCTAAAGGGATGCCAAGTATAGTGGCCAGAAGCACCATCAGCAAAACAGGCCCTATGACGACAGTGAGGAATCCAATCCCCACACTCTGCAATGGTTTTTCTGTGATCATCTTTGAAGTCTTCGTCATTAGTCCGGGGAATACGGCCACGCTTACCCCAATCAGAATCGCAATTCCCAGTGCCACGGCAAGCGCAAATACGGCAATCACAGTGATAGCCTTACGACCCCATTTTTCAAATCTATCAGGCGCGTCATGATTTTCGAGTTTTGTGATGCTCCCCATAATTTCAGCCGTAGGGTCCATTTCGAGATCTTCTGCTCGATAGCGTAGGTTCCCGCCAATACGCACATTAGGGCCTATCGTGACAGTTTCGCCATAGAGATGAGCATCTCCAGCGACATCCGCTGTCAACGTCAAAGTCTCTGCCGCCGCACGAAGATCAACTCCTATAGGTGTCGTGATATTCAACGTTTCCGCAGCCAGCATGGCAGACCCACCAATGGCAAAGCTCTTCTCAATATCCAGAGTTTCAGCGGCAACGATAATATCGTCATCAACTTGACCTCGAACCAAATTTATTTTTCCAGCCGCCATAATCAGGTCTTTAAGATTTACCCCGTTCAGACTGATCCGGCCCCCTGCTAAAACAAGGTGATCGGCGCGCGTTTTGGTAACGTTTATTTCTTCACCGAACGCGAAAACATCATCCGTGGAATCCACCATGACTTTCAAATCTTTCGCCGCAAAGAAAGACATATCCGTCAAATTATCTTGCAGGTTTAATGTGTCATCCGATGAGCGAGTGACTATTTGGGTATAAGCGAGCCCGGCGAGTAACATCGCCCCTAATATTAATCCTAAGAGTAGGAAAGTTCGGCCTATTTTATTCGCTGAATAATTCATCAGAAATGCCTCTCTGTATTCTGGGCAACGTATCTATACCCATATTTGAAAGAGGCTATGAGCAAGCCAAACGCAAAAATTGACCATAATCAATTTCACAACTCAAAACTCCTCCACATTCCAAGAACCCTAAATAAGATGAGGAGAAAAACATGATGAAAAAAACGGCACTTATTTTGGCCTCTATTTCAATGCTGTCATTATCCGCGTGTACCACGACAGGAAACATGGAACGCAATGCAGTTGTAGGGGCTGGTCTCGGCGGTTTAGCTGGAGCCATTATTGGGAATAATGTTGGCAGCGGAGATGCCGGTACAGGCGCGGCTATTGGCGCTATTATTGGCGGCGCAGGCGGGGCCTATTCTGGATATATGCAAGATCAACGCACGGGACAATGGTATCCACGCCAGTCCCAGTCGACACTTTATTGGGATAGGAACTATCAGCGCTATTATTACACCGACCCGCGCACAGGGTGTACCTATTGGCAAAATGGCCAAAGACGTTCCTAAAGCCTCAGCATTTTCCGGCAGTGCGGAAAAATGTCGTTCCATATCTTCGCCAAAAGAGTTTCCTTGTGATGTCCAGAACCTCCACACACGTTCAAACACCTCCCGGTGCAAACGGTGCCACAAAGTCTGCCTTGCTGTCAGTCCGAGGATTGACGAAAGTCTATGATACGGGGGCCGTACCTGTGCATGCTTTGCGCGGGATTGATTTGGACATTGAACAAGGTGAACTAACGGTTCTGCTGGGGGCATCTGGCAGCGGCAAGTCTACACTTCTGAATATCCTGGGCGGTTTGGATCGTCCAACAGCAGGTGATGTAATGTTCAACGATGAGAACATCGCGACTTATTCAGATGCAAAACTCACACAATATAGACGTCATCACGTCGGTTTTATCTTCCAATTTTATAATTTGGTACCAAGTCTCACGGCCAAAGAAAATGTGGCGCTTGTAACTGAGATTGCCGACAATCCTATTCCGCCGGAAGAAGCCCTTGAAATGGTGGGGCTTGGGAAACGCATTTCCCATTTCCCTGCAGAACTTTCTGGCGGTGAACAACAGCGGGTAGCGGTAGCACGCGCTATCGCCAAACGACCGGAGATATTATTTTGTGACGAACCAACCGGTGCATTGGATAGCCAAACAGGCGTTAGAGTTTTGGAGGCCCTCAAGGATGTCAATGAACGGCTCGGGGCCACAACATTAATCATTACACATAATATTGGAATTGGGGAAATGGCGGATCGCGTCATTCGCCTTTCAGATGGCCAAATCTCCAACATAGAGATCATGAACAGACGCAAAGAACCGAAAGAGATTTCCTGGTGAAATGGTTCTCGTCAATTAATCGCAAACTACTGCGGGACCTTATCCATATGCGCGGACAAGGGTTTGCGGTGGCCATTATCGTGGGCTGCGGTGTGGCTATCATGATCATGGCGCTTGGCGCTTTGACGTCTTTGCAGTTAAGCCAAGACACCTATTATGAGCGGTATCGTTTTGCTCATATCTTTGCCCAAGTAAAACGGGCGCCGGAAGCCTTATCCAAGGATATAAGGAACATTCAGGGTGTTCGTGTCGTCGAAACCCGCATCACTCATTACATTACACTCGATATTGAAGGTTTCCCTGACCCAGCCAACGGTCAATTGGTTTCATTACCTGATGAAGGTGAACCCCTGCTCAACAGGCTTCTCATGCATAAGGGCCGCTGGCCAGACCCTCGCAGGGCAGAGGAAATCATTGCAAGTAAAGCTTTTATAGATGCACACGGGTTCCGGATTGGTGATGATATTACCGGAATTATCAATGGACGCTCTCGAGACTTGCAAATTGTCGGCATCGCGGATTCGCCTGAATACATCTACACACTTGGACCGGGAGCACTCTTACCTGATGACAAACGCTTTGGAGTCTTCTGGATGCGGCGCAAGGCCTTGGAAGCCGTTTTTGATCTGGAAGGTGCGTTTAATGATGTGTCGCTCTCACTCAGCCCATCAGCGAAACCACAATCCGTTATAGATGATCTGGATCGCTTGCTCGATAATTATGGAAGCATAGGGGCCTACGCGCGCAAAGATCAACTTTCCAATGCTTTCATCGAAGGAGAAATGCAGCAACTCAAAAGTATGGCGCGTATTCTTCCGCCTATCTTTTTGGTCGTTTCGGCCATGTTGCTTAATGCGATTTTGAACCGACTTATCGCCACAGAGCGACAACAAATCGGCATCTTAAAGGCGTTCGGATACACCAAAGCAGAGATTGGTTGGCATTACATCAAGCTGGCCCTAGCCATAACGATTATTGGAATTTTGATGGGTTATGCTTTGGGTGCCGTATTAGCACGGCTCGTCACTAATTTATACTCGGATAGTTTCCGCTTTCCTGTCATGTTATTTCGGTTAAGCCCGTCATCATTTATTATCAGTGGCTGTGCCGCAGGGTTAGCTGCAATTGCGGGGGCCATGGTTTCGGCATTTAATGCAGCCAAGCTTGAAGCTGCGGAAGCTATGCACCCTGCCCCGCCCGAGAATTATCAAAGAGGTGGCGTTCAACAATTTTTTGCGCGTTTACCCTTTGACGAACCCACCCGTATGATCTTGCGACACCTGACGCGCTGGCCTGCGCGCGCGGCAACAACGATACTCGGTGTAGCTGCGGCGCAGGGCTTACTCGTCGGAACCCTCTTTTCCTTTGACGCCATTGATAATCTGACGGAGACTTTCTTCTACCGCACGGATCCGTTTGAAGCCGCTATCAGTTTTGTCGAACCCCGCGTCGGTAGGGCCATAATAGACTTTAAACGCTTACCCGGTGTTGTGTCGGCTGAACCTGTGCGGCAGGTCGCTGCCCGCATGCGTTTTGGCCCGATAGAAGAGCGTAGCTACATATCCGGCCTGTCCCAAAAGGCGCAAAATAAACGTGTCCTAGACAGTTATGATAATTACGCCGTGATTCCTGAATTCGGCATTACGCTGTCTCGCCAATTGGCAAATATGATCAAAGCACGAACAGGAGATATCATTAGTCTTGATATTTTAGAGGGCCGCAGACCGACATTAAATGTGCCGATAACTTCTATTGTCGATGAATATATCGGGTCAGCCGCCTATATGGATAAAGCTCATCTCAACCGTCTTTTAATGGAAGGTGATGTCGTGACCGGTGCATATGCCGAGATCGATCCTGACAGCATGAATGAATTTCGCCAAGCGGTTTTGGATCGACCTGTCATTTCAGGGGTCGTTTTACAAAGCGCTTCAAAACAGTCTTTTGAAGACACTTTGGATGAAACAATTACAATCATGATGACCATATATGCTTTGATCGGCGGTGCGATTGCTGCGGGTGTCGTTTACAATGCGGCACGCATTGCCTTGACGGAACGCGGGCGCGAACTCGCCAGCATGAGAGTATTGGGTTTCACGCGCAGCGAAGTCTCTTATATCCTGATTGGGGAATTAATTCTTTTGACTTTGATGGCACTGCCCTTGGGCTGCCTCCTAGGTGCCGGAATTGCCTATGCCGTGGCCACAGGCATGTCCACGAAGCTTTTTCGCGTTCCTATTGTTATTGAACCTTCTACTTATGGTATAGCCACTGTTATTGTTCTGATCGCAGCTGTACTCTCTTCTATCCTTGTTATCCGTCGTGTCGCTAGGTTGGACATGATCGCTGTTCTGAAAACCAAGGAGTAAAAAATGGCTTTACGTAACCGCCTGATTTTCTGGTTCAGTCTTGCCTTTATCCTAATAGCAGCATTGGTGTTTGCCTTTTGGCCTCGCGCTGTGCTTGTTGATGTAGCAGACGTCGTTCGCGGTCCGATGACGGTGAGCATTGATGAAGAAGGTGAAACGCGTGTAAAAGACGTGTTCACCGTGTCTGCACCTGTCAGTGGCGATATGGAGCGGATCACGCTTGAGCCCGGCGACCGTGTGATCGCCGAAGAAACGAAATTGACTATTATTCACCCTTCCTCATCAGCCGTATTGGACCAACGCACAGCAGCGCAATTGCAAGCCACTGTACAGACAGCGCGCTCCGCGATTGGATTGGCAGAAGCAGATATTGAGCGTCTTGCAGCAGATTATAATTTCGCTGTGAAAGAACAAGAGCGTCTGCGAAAGCTCTACATGCGTGATTTCATCTCCAAAGCAGCCTATGAAAAAGCTGAGTCTCTGACACAAAGTGCAGAAGCGGCGCTTCACTCAGCAGAAGCAGCGCTGCGCATGCGGCGCTCGGAGCTGCAAATGGCAAGATCCGCATTAATGCCGCGCAATCACTCAACTTCTGAGGATGACCATATTGACTTGAAAGCTGTCATTGATGGGGTTGTTCTACAAATTATGCGTGAAAGCGCAGGCCCTATTCAACAAGGCAGTCCGATAATGGAAATCGGTAATACTCAGGATATTGAAATTGTCGTCGATTTATTATCCGAAGATGCTGTTGCCATTACTCCCGGTGATCACGTCATTATTTCCGGTTGGGGCGGAGAACCTATCTCCGGCACCGTGCGGACAATTGAACCTTTTGCTTTCACTAAAGTCTCGGCCCTCGGGATTGAAGAACAGCGTGTGAATGTTATTGTTGATTTTGTGAATATCCGCATAGCAAAAGGGCTGGGGCATGGGTTTCGTGTAGATGT
>CAYGTR010000044.1:0-25009 GCA_964352855.1 uncultured Algimonas sp.
GATTGTGTGCTTGGTTGGCTTGGTATCGGGAAGTTTGTTCAATTTGATTTGAGGCTGGTTCATGGGCTTGCTCCGTAGGGTTTGAGGATAAGGTCGCGCGAGACGATGACGTTGAACCGCCAGCCTTGGCGTACCCTGATGGTGGGCTGCACATTGAGATTACGGTCAATGATCCGCTGCCCGGCTATGTTCGCTGTGTCTTGGCCCGCGTTCTGTAAAGCTCGCGTCAAACGGTCAGTATCATCGCTAGCCAGCTCTGATCCGATTGAAAGAAGCGATGACAGAGCAGCGCCTTTGATAAACTGCCAAGTGTGGCGATCTACCTTGTCTTTGAGACCTGCAAAACCTTGGCTGTCAGACCCCGGCAGATTATCAAGCTGAATGCTATCGCCATTCGGCAATATCAGCCGCGTCCAAACTACGAGCGCACGGCTCTGCCCAAAGGCGATGACGCTATCGTACCGCCCCATCAACCGAGAGCCTTGCGGGATAAGCAGATGCTGCCCTGTCACCGTATCATAGACGTTTTCAGTCACTTGGCCGATAACTTGGCCCGGCAAATCTGAATTCAGTCCTGTGACCAGTGAGGCCGGAATGATGTTACCTGCCATGACTTGATAGGGTGAGCGCGGTGAAACCAGGCCATGCGAGTTATAAATATCGTCTGCATCCCGATCTAAGAAAGCCTGCTTATCAACTTGCCTATTTGCGTCACTCTGGCCGCCGTTCAAATCAAATCCTGTAGGCGGCGCGGGATAGCCTGGTATTTGCGGAACAGGAAAACCGAGACTTTGGCTGAGTTGATCGACGGGCGCAGCACTTGCGTATCGCTGAACCTGACCGCTTTGAGCTTTACGACCCACATTAAAGAATAGGCTCTCAGTTTTAGGCTGTTGGGTCGATGTATTATAGACAGGCGCGGCAGGTTGATATGATGGTTGCGGCGGCGCGCTATATGATACTCGCTCTTGGAGTCGGGGCTTTGAAGCCACTTCCGATATGGGAGGCGCTGAAACAACTTGGTCTTTTGTCAGATAAGCTGCGCCAAGATCACCCGGCAAAGGTGGTCCCAAAGTGGGCTTCATATCCTCGTAGGTTTTTGGCAATAGCTCTAATCCTGCCGCCATTGGCTTATGGGTGACGTTATAGAGCTCTTCCGCCTTATCATCCTGCACGGGCGATTGAAGCGCCATGGCTAAGGCTCCGAACATAACAGCGCCTAATACCAGACTTCCTCCAAGGAGCGCCTTGCGGCTAAACCGACGAACAGCACGCGGCCTTGCCCGAATAGAGAGATTGGGACGCTCTTCATTAATGCCAAGGGTGCTCACGACTGCCGCTCGATACGCACAACGGTTTGGTCTTTCTCGCCCAGCCGCAATTCAGCGGCGTCGAATAAGCGGTCAACGACATAATACCCGTCGCGAACGCGATAATTGACCAGTTTGCTGACGGTGCCTTTTCCGTCCGTGACAAATAAGGGCGGCGCTTCAGAAACAGCTAACCCTTCCGGAAATTCAATGAAGACTTTCGATCCATCATCAAACACCCGTGTCGGCCGCCAATGCGGCGTGTCGCCTTTGATGACGTAATCAAAGCGCAGATCATCAGCGTTCAGGCCTGCATCCACCCTCTCAAAGCTGGCCTTGGTGACAAGGCCGGTTTCCGGTGCGGTCTTTCGCAAATTTCGGATGGCTTGATGCGGATAGCGCCAAGACACCGCCGCCATATAAGTGTCGGCGAAAGACTTCAGATCGAGGTAATATGTGCGCCGCGTGGAGGTGATGATGGCATTGGTCGAGAGATTGGCCGCCATGGGCTTCACCAGAATATGAACCTTCTCATTTACACCTGATCCTGAAACCGTATCGCCAACCGTCCAGCGTTCGGTATCTCCTGCGGAGACCGTGATAAGCCCTTCGCCGTTTTCCAAAGCAATGTCTGTGACCTGCTTAGGCGATGTATAGACCTGATAGAGCGATCCCGGCGTGTAGGGATAAAGCTGAATCGCATTGAGATAATTGTCAGTTGTCGGCTTCACAATGGCGGCGTCATTGGCATAGCTGACAGCTTGAAAGCCGGACAGAGATGGTCCGTTATCAAATAGATCTACATCGAGTGGCATGGGCTTCATCTGCCTATCCATTATCAAGCTCGGCATCGTCTGGGCCGCGTAATCGTCAGCTTCACTTAAAACGTCATAGGCTTGTGCAGGTTCAGGCACATAGAGCGCTTTGGACATCTCATCGGGCGTGGTCACGCTTCCTGATTTTAGATTGCCCCATGCGCCTTCAAGAGTGGCACACCCCGATAGACTAACAGCGGCAACCAAAATTGATGTGGTCAGGATTAGGCGCGCTTTGTGTGATGTCTGTTTCATTGTGAGGCTCCCGCTGCATTAAGATCTTTTGACCAGTGAAGTCCGTGGACATAGAGACCGAGCGGATTGCGGTGCAACGTCTCGGCGTCCGTTGGGGCTTTCGTGATAATTGACAGGCTTGCCGTGTAAGTTTGAACAGTTAGCTGCGCGCCATTTCGGAAAGACTTCTCACGCCAGCGCACCTCAAAACTATCCTCCGATGAGCGCACAATACTCGTGACATCCACCGTGACGCTTCGCTGCCCAATGTCAGCAAAAGGGTCATTCTCATTGGCGTAGGTATTAAGCGTTAGCGCAGCTTGATCTGTGGCGTAATTATAAGCGTTCAGCCAATTATCCCGCAGGACTACCGGATCAATTGAGACCGAGCGGACATTGGATATGAACCGCGCCAATTGATGCGCGATCTGGGCATCTGAGGGTTTGAAATTTGTTTGCGCCGGGCCTGAAGCTTTGACCGCGCCCGTTTCGTCAACTTCAACCACCCACGGCACGATGCTGGCTTGAGCGCTTTGATATATCAGGCCGCTTGTAGAGAGCGCGGCTAATCCCATGGCCCCGCAAAAGGCCAAGCACCATCTATTGCCGCGCGCATTGGCTCGGCCTAAACGCCGATCCTCTTTTTGCCCCGCGCGTTGATAATGCGTCTCAGGGACAGGTGTTTTGCCAAATTTTGACTGGCTACGTTTCCATTTCATCGTCTTGTCCTCCTATTTGAATTTATGCGTCTGGATTTAGGGATGGGCCGCTTCCACTGCCGCCCCCGTCTCCGCCGCGAAGTGCATTTGTCGCTGTGCGAGTGGCGTGACGGGTTTGCTGCTGCCTATGAACCTTCTTGGCCCAATTCGGCCCTTTGCCCGTCTCGCCCGAACCGGAACCTCCGCCCCCATCTTTACGAGGGGCCTTCATGCCTTTAGATAAAGCGGCCATTCCGCCGCGCATGCCATTGCCATGCGCCGTTGACACCGCGCCGCTTGCTGCAAGCGCTTTACGGCCTCCGGCTTTCGCGACTGACATCACGCCTGCTTGCGCAACAGCGCCCACGCCTGCCGCCGCACCTTTAATGCCGCCGCCTTGGGACATGCTGCCAAGGGTGAAGGCCACTTTGGAACCGCCCGCCATGGATGCGCCCGCTTTAACGGAAGCCGCTGCGCCTTTACCGATACCTTTAATGCCGGCTCCCGCGACAGCGCCGCCGGCCAAAGCGCCTGCGCCAACTGCCGCCATTGTGCCGACCGCTGCGCCTGCACCCAATTGCGGCGCGCCTGAAACCAAGCCTGTTGCGATACCGGGGCCAAAGATGCCGAGAGCCAGTAAGGCCATTGAGCCGAGCATGATGGAAGCCGCATCTTTAAGTGTGATTGGCACTACCGTATCAGGTGCGCTCGCAGACGGCGCGAAGGCTGACGTAATGTCGCCAAAAATTGTCGAGCCAATCCCTATAATAATTGCCAGAACCATAAGTTTGATGCCGCTGGCCACGACGTTTCCGAGAACTTTTTCCGCTAAGAAAGATGTCTTATTCCAAAGCGCAAAAGGTATCAGAATAAACCCAGCCAGCGTTGTCAGCTTGAACTCAAGGATGGTTACAAAGAGCTGTATCGCAATAAAGAAGAACGCGAACATCGTAATGATCCACGCCAAGAACAATGCGACGATTAAAACGATATTGTGAAAGAATTTCACAGGCCCGGTAAGCTCGCCTATCTGCGTCAAAATCGGGTGTGCCGCCGTGAAACCCGTATTGGCTATGAAGCCTGGGCGCAGCAAGTCATCAGCCGTCATTGTGGTAGCTGTCGCTTTCAGTCCAAGGCCGCCAAAGCTGTTAAAGACAATATTCGCCAGACCTGAAAAGTTGGTGATAATCAGCGCAAAGACGCCAACATACATGACCTTCTTCAAGAATTTTCCGATGACTGAACTATCAGAACCCATGGCCCAATAGAGACCGGCCAAAGTAATATCGATGCCTATAAGAATGGCCGTCAGATATTGAACCTCACCGCCTAGCAGACCAAAGCCACTATCGATATAGCTTGTAAATGTGACGACAAATTCGTCAATCACGCCGAGACTTGTTGGATCAGCCATTACGGAGTGCCTCCGCTGTAAGCATCATTTGCACGGCCCATAAACAGCAGTCTGCGGGCGCGGGCTTCTTTTTCGAGGGCGAGTTGGCGCGTGGCTTCCAGACTGTTTGCACGCGCTTGGGTGATTTGCATTTGCTGCGCTTGCATGGACTGTTTGACAAGAAGCCCCATGAGCTGGTTCGTTGACTGCGTCGCTTGCAACTCGCCGACTGAGCTATGGCTAGAGTTCATAAGCTGACTAAGCAGCACCTGATCCTCTTGAAGGCTCTCCACCATTTTTGACTGCATGAGCATGGCGTCATTTTGGGCGCGCTCTGACATTTCAAACTGCGCTTCAGCCTGCACGACAAGCTCATCTTGCGACATTCCATCATAGCTTTCAGGAAAATGCTCCCGAAGAAGCTGGCGTGTGCGAGTTACGTCATAGGCAACATTTTCTGCCTGACGGTTCAAATAGGCTATCTCATTCAAGATGCGGTTCAAATCAGTGGCAGAGTTCACGTCCAGTCTGGAGAGGTGTTTGGCCTGATTGATAAGCATATTGGCTTCATTGCGAAGCTGCTGCGCCTGACGAACAATCTGTGTGTAGCTGCGCACAGCCGTATAGAAATTCTGCACATAGTTTGCCGGATCATAAACAACCCCGCCAAATTGGGCATGACTCGCTGGCGCAAGGGAGAAACCCATTGCCGCGATGATAGCGATTGTGATTATTCCGCGACGTCGAGCCATGGGACATACTCCTCTTCATGAAATTGATCAGCCATAAGGTCTGCGGCCCATTCCAAGCCTTTGAAGCGCAGCCAATGGGCCGCGAAATTATCAGGCCCGACAAGTTCGAGGACGCGGTCAATCTGCGTTTGGCCTTCCTCTGAACCCACTGCGCAAAAGGCCAGCGCGACCGGGCCAAGCTGTAAATCAAACAGGCGATTGCCGCCGTGACTTTGGAAATAGTAATCCCGCTTGGGCGTGGCCGAGGCGATGATTTGAACCTGTCGCTTGTTTAGACCAAAGCGGTCATAAGCCTCTTTTTGCTGCGGCTCCATTGCGCGGTTGTTGGGTAGGAATATCCGTGACAGGCAGCTTTCAATAATCGCAGGCGCAATGGGGCTGCTCGCAATATCCGCCAGCGATTGCGTCGCGAAAATCACAGATACGTTTTTCTTGCGCAGGACTTTGAGCCATTCTCGAATGCGGTCAGCAAACATCGGATCATCAAGGAAGACCCAGGCTTCATCCAGTATGAGGAAGGTTGGCTTCCCATCAAAGCGTGCTTCGAGCTTATGAAAGAGATAAGTCAATACGGGCGCAACAAGCGCTTTTGAATGCATCAATTCTTCCATCTCGAAAGCCTGCACGGCGTTATCGCGCAAGGTATCTTTATTGCCGTCAAGAATATGACCGTAAGCGCCCTCAAGGGTGAAAGGCTTCAGCGCCAGACGTAAGTCGCTATCTTGGATTAAAGCTGAGAGGCCGGTTAGCGTCCGCTGTTCTTCCGGCGCGCTGGCAAGGCTTTGCAGAGCGGTCCAAACTGTATTCTCAATCTCCGCCGTGACATCGACGCCTTTAGATGTAAGTAGACCGCCAATCCATTCAGACGCCCAAGCCATCTCATTCGGCTCATCAATCCCTCGCAGAGGCTGAAACACTAAGCCTGAATCGGTTTCGCCGAGAGCATAAAAATCACCGCCAAGCGCTTCGATCATGGCGCGTGATGACGCGCCTTTATCAAAAGTGAAAACCTGTGCGTTCGGGTAGCGTTTGAACTGCATGGATAGCAGATTGAGCAGCACTGATTTACCTGCGCCCGTGGGGCCAGTAACCAATGTATGGCCGACATCGCCTTGATGGGTCACAAACCGAAACGGCGTATGATCCTCTGTCGTAGCGTATAAAAGCGGAGCGCCGCCTAAATGCGCGTTACCTTCCGGCCCTGCCCAAACGGCTGAGAGCGGCATCATGTGGGCTAGGTTAAGTGTTGAGACCAATGGCACGCGCACATTTGCATATGGATTGCCGGGATGCGTCCCTAGCCAAGCGTCAACGGCATTGACCTTCTCATGGATAGTCACAAAACCGCGTCCGTTAATGATGCGCTCAACCGCTCTAATCCGTGCCTCAGCGACTGTCGCGTCCTCATCCATGACGCATATAGCCGTCGTCATATATCCATAGGACACGTAATCACCGCCAAGGTCTTGCAAGGCGGCATCGGCATCAATCGCTTTATTGTCAGCATCACTATCAACAAGCGGCGTCGTCTCATTCATCAGCGCCTCTTTGAGCAGCGCAACAACAGACTTCCGCTTGGCGAACCATTGCCGCCGCGTCTTTGTAATGACCTTGGACGCTTCGGCTTTGGAGAGCGGCAAAAAGCGCGTCATCCAGCGGTATGAGAAGCCCAATGTGTTCAGCTCGTCCAATATGCCCGGTGTGGTCTCGCTCGGAAACCCAAGGATAGTCACCGTATGGATTGAGTGCTCACCAAGGCGTGGCACAAGCCCGCCTACAAGGTCCGCGCCGCCAATAAAGCTGTCGAGATAGGCAGGCGTTTCAGGTGTCTTGATTTGGTGACGTTTTGGCGAAACCGTTGAATGTAGATATGTTAGCGTCGCGTCATCATCCAGCCATTCCGCCATCGGAAATTGGCTTTGCAGAAGGTCCAAACATCTATCGCATTCCGACATGAAGCTTTGAAGGTGATCTTGAACCGACACGCCTATATCGTCAGCAGGCGTTTCAATAATCCAGCTTTCGGCCTTACTTGATCTGTCCGCAGGCGGTAAGAATTGGAAGGTCAGAAAGTAGACACTCTCGAACAGATCGCGTTTGCTGAATTCCTCTTCAAACTCTCCCCGGCGTTCTTGCTCAACAATCCATGCAGCGGGGTCACTGAACTCAGACACGGGATATTTTCGGGCCGGAATACGCGAGGCTTCAAAGTATAGTGCCCAGCCCGAACCGAACCGGCGAAGCGCATTATTGAGGCGCGCGCAGGTTGCCACTAATTCTTCCTCAGTGGAGCTTTCGAGGTCAGGACCGCGAAACTCTGATGTGCGCTGAAAGCTGCCGTCCTTATTGAGCACCGTGCCGGGCGCAATCAGAGCCGTCCAAGGCAGGTAATCAGATAGGCAATCAGGCCGCTTTTGATATTCGCTTAAATTCATCATGAGAGATAACCCTTATGTTTGATGTGGCGAACCAGAACTTCCATGAACTGCGGATCACGCGAGGCGAAGAAGACGCAAAGCGTGTGGGCGCAGACATAATAAATGATGCCCAATAGCCAGAGCTGGAGACCCAACCCCAAAGCCGCCGCAAGCGTGCCATTGAGGATAGCCGCCGTTCTCGGAACTCCGCCTAAAAGGATGGGCTCGGTCAAAGAACGGCGCACCGGAATGGTGAAACCCTCAGGAAGTTGATATGCGGACGTGTCCACCATTAGATGACAGCTCCGCCGGTAAAGCTGAAGAATGACAGGAAGAAACTTGTCGCCGTGAAGGCAATAGACAGGCCAAAGACAATCTTGATAAGATTGCGCATACCGCCGCCCGCATCACCAAAGGCCAGGCCAATGCCCGTCATGATGATCGCAATTGTGCCAAAAATCTTGGCAACCGGGCCTTCAATGGATTGCAGGATACTCGTCAATGGACCTTCCCACGGCATAGCTGAACCTGCTGCGTGAGCCGTTTGCGGCATTAGCATCATGACAGCGGCAATGATTGCCGTGCCGTAAAATAGCCGTTGATTGATTGTCCCTTGTGTTAGTGGTCCGTACATGAGTTACCTCCGTCAAATGTGAGTTTAGGAATGGAAGACGAAGCTGTGAGCGGTTCGAGCTGATAGCCCTTGTCCGTCACATCAATGAGGCGCGCGATTGTTTGCACGCGGCGTTTAGAGCCTCGTCCGGAAATGAAGACAATCACGTCGATCGCCTCCGCAATTAGAGCGCGCGGAACAATGGCCACGCCCTCTAAAATCAGTTGTTCAATCCGGCCCAAAGCCGCTTTCGCTGAATTTGCATGGACGGTCGCAATGCCGCCGGGGTGCCCAGTCGTCCACGCCTTGAGCATGTCGAGGGCTTCAGGCCCGCGCACTTCACCGACGATTATGCGGTCCGGCCGCAATCGAAGGGTCGAGCGCACCAAGTCCGCGAGCGTTACATTCAAACCGTGCGTGCGAAGCGCTACTGTGTCCTTGGCTGCGCATTGAAGCTCGCGCGTATCTTCTAAAATAAGAACGCGGTCACCTGTGTCCGATATTTCCGACAACAAAGCATTGGCCAAAGTGGTTTTGCCGCTGGAAGTCCCGCCAACAATGAGGATATTTTGACGGGAGGTTACCGCGTATTTTAAGGCTTCCGATTGCTCATAAGTGAGGCTGCCGGATTTGACATAATTATCTAACGTGAAGATCGCGACAGCGCCTTTACGAATAGAGAAACACGGCGCTGAAACGACGGGCGGCAAGACGCCCTCAAAGCGCTCTCCATTCCCCGGAAGCTCTGCACTGATAATTGGCGCTTTCGTCGTCACGTCCTGATTGATGTGACTGGCTACAAGTCGCACCACGCGCTCGCCCTCATCTGGGGTCAGCACACTGTCAGTGTCGAAACGGCCAACGCCTAATTTATCGAGCCATAAGTGCCCATCAGGGTTGAGCATGATTTCAATGACCTTGGGATCATCCAAAGCTTGCGTAATAACAGGCCCGAGCGCCGTGCGCAGCATGGCGAGCGTACGGTCTGTTGTGGCCGCTGTTTGAAGGCTAGACATCAGCGGTCTCCTTCTTCTTTTTAGGCGTAGCCGCTTTCTTCTTTTGCAGTTTTTCGAGAAGCTGGATTTCATCAAGCCGAAAGAAGTCTTGGTCAGACACAAGCACGTCAGACAGAGCTTGCTTAAACGTCTTACCGCCCATGCGCATTTTAGCGCCAAGCTGGTCGACAAATTGGTTCATCAGCCCAACACCGCGCGCGGCGCGCACGTCTGTATCTGCCTTCGAGATTTGGGGCGCCATCGTGAAGTAAAAATGCAGGAATAATGCGAAGGTCTCAGAATGCAGATTGAGATCACGCGAATGGCGATGATTATGACGGATCATCATATCCAGCTTTTCAAGGATGCGGGCATCTCGCGCGTCGTCATGCTCAAAGGTGAAACAGGATGACAAAGCATCATTGATGACCCGGGACTTGGTTTTGCCGAGCGCGCGCGCCCGAACATCTAAGAGGGCCGCATTTTCCGGTGTGATACGCGCGCGAACGCGGGCTGTGAGGTCTTTGCTCATAGTTACATTCCCAAATCTATGTCTGTGCTGCGGGTCAGATCATGGGCGCGGGCAAGCGTGGCCGTGTCCCTTACAAATTCGCCAAGTTTAATGGAGCTTGTGAGATCATCGCCTTCTGCGACATCACGGGACTTCTCGCAGGTCTTGTCCTGTGAGGGCGATATCTCATGGCCGCTGAGTTCGGGGCTGCGCTCTTTGCCGCCCGCATCTTCATCCTCATCAGTGTCAGTCTTTGAGTTTAACGCTGATGCGATTTTATTCTGTTCTGATTTTTCTGCCTCTGTGTAAAGACGATCATCCACGGGCCGTGTCTCAATACCCCAGACGCAAGGCGTATTAGGGGAAAGTCCGCCATATCCGTCCGGAGATATTTGGGGAGGCTTAGAGACACGGCCCGTGAAATTCTTATCCGCATAATAGCGAACTTTATCTGCCTTGATGGGCGAGAAACCAGAGAGAAGAATAAGCTCTTCATGGCTAGGGAGCTGCATGATTTCGCCGGGCGTTATGAGCTGGCGCGCCGTTTCTTGGCGGGAGACCATGACGTGTGAGAGCCAAGGGGCAAGGCGGTGACCGGCATAATTGCGCATTGCTCGCATTTCGGTCGTGCTGCCAATCGCGTCGGACAAGCGTTTAGCTGTGCGCTCATCATTGGTCGCAAAGGCCACCCGCACATGACAGTTATCGAGGATAGAATTATTCGGCCCGTAGGCTTTTTCAATCTGGTTCAGGGACTGAGAGATAAGGAACGCGCGCAAGCCGTAGCCCGCCATGAAAGCCAATGAGCTTTCAAAGAAGTCGAGACGGCCCAGTGCGGGAAACTCATCAAGCATTAGAAGAAGCTGACGTTTCGGCTTACTTTCGCCTGAGACAACAAGCTCTTCCGTAAGGCGGCGACCAATCTGATTTAGAATGAGGCGAACCAGCGGCTTAGTGCGCGAAATGTCGGACGGCGGAATAACCAAATAAAGAGAGACCGGCTTATCGGCCTTCATCAAGTCGGAAATGCGCCAGTCGCATTTAGATGTCACCTCGGCGACCGTGGGATCTCGGTATAGACCGAGAAAGCTCATAGCCGTTGATAATACACCTGAGCGCTCGTTTTCAGATTTATTGAGGAGTTCACGCGCTGCTTGTGCGACCACCGGATGGACTTTCGCCTTTGTCCGGTCACCGAGATGATTGGTTTTCATCATGTCCCGGAGCGTCTTTTCAAAAGTACGGTTGGGGTCAGAGAGGAATGAGGCTACGCGGGCCAGCGTCTTTTCGCGCTCTGCGTAGAGAATATGAAGAATAGCACCGACCAACAGGCTGTGTGCTGTCTTTTCCCAGTGGTTGCGGCGCTCAAGCATCCCTTCAGGGTCAACCAGGATGTCAGCAATGTTTTGAACGTCGCGCACCTCATTGACGCCTTTGCGGACTTCCAAAAGCGGATTATATTTGGCCGATGCCGCATTGGTGGGGTCAAACAAAAGGCAATGGGAGAATGTTGATCTCCAGCCTGATGTGAGCTGCCAATTCTCGCCCTTGATGTCATGAATTACGGCGCTGTCCGTCCAGGACAGTAAGGTTGGGATAACAAGGCCGACGCCTTTACCTGACCGTGTTGGTGCAATCGCCATCACATGCTCGGGGCCGTGATGACGAATATAATCCGTTTTCGTGCGTCCAAGGAAAACACCCTCATCGTCAAGCAAGCCGATATGCTTCATTTGCTTTGATGTGGCCCAGCGCGAAGACCCGAATGTGTTTAGGGCTTTTGAAGAACGCCCCCGCAAGACCGACCCGATAACCGCAAACATGATTCCCAGAAGGCCGCCGCCTGCGGAAATCTGCCCGCCTCTTGAAAAGATATGCGGCGCATAAGCGTCAAACTGATACCACCATTTAAATAGGTTCCACGGCGCATAAATTTTATGATTGCCAAGCTCTGCGAATCCCGTTCCCAAGTAAGCATCGTAATCAAACTGAAGCGCTACCCACTGCGTAGCATACCACGTCGTTAAAATGATCGTCGCGAAAACAACGAGTATCTGTCCGATCAAGATATTTTGTGGCGACATTACCTAATTCCTTCAATTGCGATGGACTTAGGTTGTCAGAAATATCGATTTTTGGTCTAGTTCCTAAATAGTGAAATCGCGTGAAGTTCTATGACTTTCTATGAAGTTCTGTGACTTTCTGTGAAAACGGCGATTTTTCGGACTGGCTGAATTTACTTGCTACTTTCTTCGCAAATTTCGGTTATCCCCATAGAAATTAGGAATATAATCCGTTTTTGCTTGACTAATGTTCTATCTTCGTTCTTTTTCGGTCGTCCGCGCTTACCATGGACGAAACATGCGAAAACCTGAAACGATAGAAAGACTTTACCTCGACTTTGACGGGTTCTTTGCATCTGTGGAGCAGCAAGCCAGACCGGCTTTGCGGGGCAAGCCCGTCGGCATCGTGCCGTTCGATGGGACAGTGCATACGGTTGTTATCGCCTGCTCAAAAGAGGCCAAGGCACGCGGCGTAAAAAATGTCATGAAGCTATCGGACGCCAAAAAAGCGTGCCCTGAGCTTGTGCTGCAATGCCAAACGCCTGATTTGTATCGCCGCGCCCATAATGCCCTTCTTGCCGAGATCAACAGCGTTATACCTGTCGAAGCCGTCAAATCGATTGATGAACTATGCTGTAAGCTCGATCCCAAAGATATTGCTGACCCAATAGGATTATCTGAAAAGCTCAAAGCCGCCATCGCTGAAGGCGTTGGCCCTTTCATAACTTGCTCCATTGGATTTGCCGCTAATCGACATCTCGCCAAAATCGCTTGTAAAATGGACAAGCCTGACGGCACGACTATCTGGCATCCCCATATGATGCCCGGTCCACTTCTTGATCTGCTTTTTGACGACATTCCCGGCATTGGCGGCCGAATGGCGCAGCGCCTCTTCAATGCGGGCATTCGCAACATGGCCGACTTGATGGCAACTGAGCCAAAGCAAATGCGTAAGCTCTGGCGCAGCGTAACGGGGGAACGTCTTTGGTATGCGCTCCATGGATATGACGTGATGGCGCAAAAGTCAGAACGCGGTATGTTCGGTCATGGGCGGGTCTTGCCGCCTGAACTCCGCAACTTCAAAGACGCGCGAGATTGTTCCAGACTACTGCTCGTTAAAGCCGCTCGCCGAATGCGGCGCGAGGGATTTTATGCAAGCTCGCTCTATCTTTGGGCAAGCCTGCGCAACCGCTCGATTAAAGAACAAGGCTGGGCGTCAACACATAAACTGCATATGGCCAATGATGACCAAGCCTGCCTCACTGCGCTTGATGTGCTCTGGGAGAAAGCAAAGGCAACTATTCCAAGTCAGTTCAAAATCGTCCGTGTCGGCGTGACTCTCGGCGATCTCACGGATGCAACTGCACGCCAGTTAGACTTGCTTCTCAATGATGATCCTGAACGTCAAAAATGGGAGTCGGTTACAACAGCAATGGACAGTCTCAACTCACGCTACGGCAAGTCACTGTTAACGATGGGGCCGTGGAAGCTTCCACCCGGCGGAAATCTCGGCGGCAAAATCAGCTTCACCCGCATCCCCCGCGCGGAGGATTTCTGGTGAGTTGGAAACACAAAATACAAATCTTGGATTTTGAAACGACTGACCGCTTAGAAGCGCGTTGCTGCTCATGCGGTTACACTTGGTATGAAGACCCGGTCGTCTATTTTCACAAATCGCACATCAGGCAGCTATTCGTCGATGAGTTTGAAAGCCGAATGCGATGCAAGCAATGGAACTGCACCGGAAAGATTGTCCTGTCTCAGACCCACAATGACGAGACGGAGGGGTTTCAGGGCGGGTTGGCTTAGGCAAGTATATCTCCCAAGTAGACATCTCGTTCTTTTGGGAAATGAGCAGCTTTCAGTGGTGAGTTATATGTTTGGTGGCCTGCGCCCCCTAAACCTAAACACATTATCTTACTTGTTAAATCACCTAATTTTCGCATACCAGTTTACAATTCCTTTCAATCTATACTCGCCGTAAGGCCAATTGCAAAACTAAGAGATAAAATATGACTGAGCCATCCAGATTTCGAAGTATGTCAGAGCAAACTAGAAAGGTTCTTGAAACAGAATTCATTGGGAGAGATACACGTAACGCACTGCACTATCATTTGATGGAATACTTTGAGACTGACGCTCACGATAATACCGACAAGTTTCTTAGAGTTACGAACCTCATCCACAGATCCAGAAATCTACCTAACCTCAGTTACAACGGTGAGTTTATTCAAGAAGAATTAAACTACATGGGCGGGATTGTTCAAACTGCCTTTAGTAGCTTAGATACAATCGAGATACTGAAAATAATTTGTGACCTATGTGCATATCAGGCAATGGACGTAAACACTGTAAATGAAATTCTCAAGGAGGATGGATTTCCCTTCAAGTTAGTAGCTAGAGACCCCTTGCCCTATATTGATCCGTTTGATGGAATAGACCTAGATGAATTTGCTAATGGTTCAATTGTTGAGCCGGCGCTCAGACAGCTTCTGATGCGGATGGATGATGCTTATCGTCGGAAAGACTATCCAGGTGTTCTCGCCGCCGGATCAAACGTCATAGAAGCAATAGCAAGAAGACAAAGCAATCATCCTAGAGCAGCGTCGACCACATTCAACAAAGTAAAAAAAATGTTCTTGCAACATTCTTCCTTACCTACGGTTTTGAAGAATGAATTTGATAGGATTTACGTAAGCAGAAATAAAACACCGAACGCAGCTCATGGAAATCTAGAAATTGATGGCAATGTCACCGCCGAGGAAGCAGCTACTGTCATTTCTATATGCTTTACTTCTGTAAAACATTATTGGCTATTTAGAGACCATCCACCAAATTGAAAATAAGTTTAAAGATGCTGCCCACTATGGGCTATAAATATTTTAATCTGACCACCATCAGCGCAAAAACCAAAGTAAAGCCTATCTTGGTAAAAAACATTATCATCCCTATTGTTTCGCGATATTTTGATATGATATTCACAGTTGATGGAATTATAAGTTAAGTGAGCTTTATTGCCTCCTTGGGCGGAACATGGAAGCCCAGCAAGTGCTTGTATTTCTCTTAGCAACTCTTGGATTGGCCTTTCAGCAGGTTCAATCTCATTCAACACCTGCAAACATTTTGTGACTGCGTTTGAAAAACCGCATATACCTAGTACTGGCGCCTTACCGTATTTAGCCTTTTTATTAGCAGCCCCATGTGTTTTCAACGTGTCTGCAAAATGTTCGTGAAAACTCAAATTTTTAAATATTTTCGAGCTACGGAGAGCATAACTTACCTCATCGATAGGGTGCTTGCGAAGTAGTGAAACGGACTGCTTAAATGCATCCGAGTTAGATTGAACATGTAACTCTTCAGGTACGCCTGGCCAATTAGAGTCCAACTTGAGAGCTGCATAATACTCTTTATCATCAGGATTGGGATTGTTTTGTGTTATGTCTAGATGAGCATCCTGGTAGGATTTTGACTTCAAAGTGGATTTAGCAAAAACACCGTCGAACAAAGCTCGAGAGACTAAAACCATTAAATCTTTCTGATTATTGGTTACCTCAACGAGTTTATCCCAAAAACCCTGAGTATCGACAACTTCCTCATGCCAGTTGATTGGTGTTTTTACAGAGGCGAATCCGCTGAGATTAATTTCAGTTATAAGTTTTTCGAGCCGTTCAAGCACAGTAATGATGCGTGGCTCTTCTGCCCAAGAATCGACATCGAGAGAGTGGCGGCCAAAAAAGACAATTCCATCCATGCCTTTATACGCCGGTAATCAGTGTTTTCATATCATTTGCTTGTTGATCAAAAAAGCCATCCGGCCAATTACTCAACTGCCCCATTTCGTTCAAGGTAAGTATTTCAACTCGAGAGTCTTTTACTTCTTCATCTCTTGAAACATAAAATATATTCATGGAAGTCGGCTCTATAACTCCTTTCCGCACCTGTATTCGAGCACCATTAATTATATGTTCACTATGGGTTTCAACAATTACTTGAACCCCAGCCAATGAAGCTAAAGCCATTAAACGTCCTAGGTGGCTTTGTCCTCGGGGGTGCAGATGAGCTTCCGGATTCTCTAGAATTACCACAGAGCCACTTCTTGCTGCGACTAAGGCAGTAACTACGCCCAAGACATAAGATAAACCAAAGCCAACATTTGTTGCTTTATACTTCTTGCTTCCACTAAAACTAAAAGAACTGTATCCGATCACTGCCTCTCTAATAACCTCTGCATTAATAGCTACATTCGGTGTAATTTCTCCCATCCAGGCAGTAACATTATTAAAGATCAAATTTCCTATGTGTTCGTCATGAATTCTCGGGTCACTTTTTGTTGTATTGGCAATCGACTGACCATCTTCATCTCGAAATGTAGAGTTACTAAGAGAATTCAAAAAAGAAATTGTAAATTCACCATGTCTACCCAGCCAGTATGGATTTGAGTTATGAGTATTAACCGGAACACTTGATCGCGGCCCCCAACGCTCAGCAGAAATGTAGACCAAAGCACCTTTAACTTTAGCAAAGTTTTTCACTGACCCGGAAAGGACAGGAATAAGGGTGCTTGGCTCTTTCTCTTGAAATGTATGCCCTTTCGAATAACCCCATTCAGAGGGACCATCGTCAGTCACAATCTTAATTGACACACTATCATCTTGAGCATGTTCAAAACGAAGGTCAGAAAAATCGCCGATCTCAACAAGTGAACCATTGATATCAATCTCGCCGTCCAGACCTGTTTGGGTCGCAAGCAATACACTCTGTATAAATGTACTTTTTCCAGCACCATTTATACCCGTGAATATATTTAGGCCGGTAAGCTCAAATGAATGATCTGCAAAGCACTTTATATTTCTCAAAACAACGTTATTTATCATTTGCTTGGTAAAACTCCTGAAAGCGATAAGTTTATCCCAAGAACATCTTCTAAAAGCGCTTTGAAGTTAGAAAATCTGTATAAAATAGTTACTTTCTTACCTGTCGACTGCGTCACAGAATACTCGAAAGGACGGCCATAGAACGTTTCCGAAGTCCAATTAACGTATTGCGATTTAGTTCCATCAAGCAGCCCATAAAGCCCGCTTTTAATTTCTTCGCGGTGCTGCAACACAAGGTCTCGTTCTTCATCAGATAACATTGCAAATGTAGCTGTTATCATCTCAAAGAGAGATTTATTTATAACTCTACCATCAAGTTCCTTTTTATATCTATCAATTCCAAAAATATTCAAAGCTAGATTAAATGAGCCTTCAATCCGTTTTGTAAGTTCAAAGAATAATGGATCTGTGTAAGTTTCATCTAAACCAATAATTGGTTGCACATCATCACTCTCCTCATCGATATTAGCAGTAACTTCCTTAAGCGAGAATTTGTTTAGTTTTTTCATAGCGTCAGTTAGGAAATCATCAAATTTTGAATGATTGAAATTCGTATAACCTGATATTGCAAACGCAAGGGCTCCCAAAATAAGTTCGGTATCCTTCATGCGTTTTGGTTGTACCTTTCCAAAAGTAGCGTTCAAAAACGCCGGGCGTTCGGCAAGATAACGGAGAAACTTTACTGAGCTTCCAGGGAATAAAGCACACCGAATTTCTTGGTAACTCATCTTTACTCCATATGTATTGATGCGCTGGAATAACTCACGCACCATTCGATCACTATCTTTGGTAATAGTTATGATATGACAGTGAAGCTGATACTCTCTTATTTTTCTTTGGTATGGCCTAGGTAAATCTTCAAAAGAACAGTCATTAAACTCCTCAAGAAATTTCATTCCCTTCAACTTAAATTTATTTCCCATAAAGTCATAAAGCGTTGTTATTCTTTGAAGCCCATCAATAATCAACCAATCGCCGTCAGGCCTTTCTCCAAAGTAAAATGTTGGAACAGGGAAACCTATTAAAACGGATTCAATCAGCGAAGTTTTATTGCTGGGAGGCCATATTCTATCTTTTCTTTGAAACTCTGGTTGAAGCTCTAACTCACCGTGAAGGAGTCTATCGTAAATTAAGGAAACCGTTGGATGCACCAGTCTAATTCGTGACGAAGACATTTCTTCAAATCCGTCATCATCATCTAAGTCATCTTCGCTCTCGCCTTCAATATCTTTAATGTCCGACCCATAATAACCTGTAATTTCTGGGCTATCTAAATTGATCGTTTTTTCATCACTTGAAATAATTGGAATATACTCAACTTCATCCAAGGGGCGCAGGAATGTATCACTGACAGATGAAAGAAGTTCAGTAACAAGAATCTCTGCCTTGGCTAATTTCGTTACCTTAAACTCTCCGGGAAACTTAACTCGCAATTCCTTGCTAGAGTCTTGCAACAATTTCAGAGCCCTCTCCATTTCCAATGAGAAAGTATAATGATCAAATTTATTTAAATTATCTAGCTTGTTTTTAACTTTCCGAAGCTCTGATGCTCCAAGCCCTTTAATTTCTCCCGGCGCATGCGTCTGAACCTCTGATAAATACAGATGCTTTTTTTGCTTATATTTGAAATGCTCAACATAAGGTAAGTTCGCAAAAACGGTTTCAGGAATATGGCGACTTGAACCACTGCCACCCAATAACCCCTCGGTATAAGCCACTCGATTATGGCTTAAATTATTCCATATGAGCTTGAGTTGAGACAGTGGACGAGAGGTCGCCTTCCGTCCATTCAATGACACATAGTAACTTCCCGCACCTCTATCGATACGTTCTATAGTTATATGCCCGGTCTTGGGGTTTATAGCCATCAACTCGCGCCCAATGAGGTCGTTTATATCGTCTAGTACGTCCTCAAAATTCATTATGAATCCACCAAAAAATGTTCGGATTTGAACGCCTCGGATATCTCTTGAGCGATAAGGCTTGCCATTTTTACAGGGACACCATTTCCTATAGTCTTAAACTTGTTAGATAGAGTCATAGACCTAGGAAGCGCATATCCATCTGGTATTGTTTGAATTTTCATTGCCTCTCTTACTGATAAGCGTCGAGGCAAAGACGGATGCAAATGCACCTCATTGTTACCATATGCAGCGGTTGGGCTATATCGCCACCTGTGCAGTCGTTTGAACGATTTTTTTGAAACATCACCCTCATCGACAATCATGAATTTATCGCTTTTGGGATTAAAGAACTCTTTTTGATTTTTCAAATTTGATAACCCTTTGAGATAACCACCAACGCATAATTCAAGCGGTATGTTTTTGGGTTTTCTAGAGCTTTCACCAAACGGGTTTGTGGTAGGCCAATCAAAACTTGTTTTCGCTGACGAAAACTTTTCAGAGTGCGGCCAATTGAACCAGTTGTGTTCTTTAAATTTTTTGCGGTCTAATCCCTCGTTTAATACTCTGGCATTTCTTTCAATCAGTGAATTTAAATCCGAACGGTCCAACACATCTGTTAAATATGACTTATGAAATCCGATGACAATAACCCGTTCTCTATCTTGAGGCACACCCAAGTTCAGAGCATTTATCAAGCTAATATCAAAAACGTAATGCTTTGAAGCCTTACGAATCTGTTCGATCAAATAGCTTCTGTTTTTATTATTAGAGAGAATGCCCTTAACGTTTTCAAATACGAAGAATGTTGGAAGCAACCCCATTATCTGATCAAAAAATACACCCGTCAGTTTGCCATTATCACCCTCTTGGCCTCTATTACTACCTGCGACTGAGAAGTCAGGGCAAGGAGGCCCTCCGACCATACCGAATTCACTTTTCCAAAGCTTACCGTTAAATGCTTCATTTCTAATCGAGTATGGCGTGATCTCAGAAATGGACTTTGTACAGACAGGAAAATCTTCAGCTTTCGCGTCAAAGAGCTCAGAGAAGCCGAATTGGAAGCCTTCAACGAAAGGCAAATGGTACTCGTTCCTCCAAATGACATCAAATCCGGCTTTGTGCATACCGATATCAAGTAAACCCGCACCAGTGAAAAATGATAGTACAGGAATTTTCACAGTAGTAGTTCCTCATCATTTTCTGAAATAAGCACCAAATTGGGTACGACTCGTGATGTTATAGTGCAATAAATCATGGTGCGCTACAAAGTCTTTGAGCTTTTCAGGAATGGCCGTTTTAATATTTGCAACCTCCACTAAGCCTCCATTTGAAGAGAGCGGGTGTCATTTCAAAGCGCTGAAATGTGCCCAACCATTATTCATTAGCACCAAATCATCATCTTTGGTGATGCTGTCACTGGTAATTCTATCCGACAGCCACTCAAATTGATTAATTAGCGCCGGATCACTCGCCCAAGGCGCAATGTCAACCAACCTATAGGTATATTTTACACTACTGACTTTTACGCCCATTGCCTCTGCCGGCTCAGTAAAGCTCACAATCTCGACAACTTGCGGCGTACCGTAACAGAGCTGACGCGCCCCTGTGCTAAAAGCTCCTTTGTCCAAGTCGGCGGGACGCAAGAAGGTTTTTCCATTCTCTGAAAACTTATAGCCGACCCAATCCGCTTTGCCTGTGACTTGCCCACTAAAGTTTTTCGTGTCCTCCTGATAGCTAGCCGCTTCCAAAAGACCTAAGGCTACGAGGCCATTGTAAAATGGAAGCTGCTTGTCCGGAACACTACCGTCCGTTCTGAATTCTTGAATGATGCCGTCGGCATCTGGCTGGCTTCCAATTCTTACGCATTGCTTCATTTGCGCGTAGTGCGCGTTTAGCGCTTCTTTAAAGTTGGCTTCATTCGCTGCTTTGGAATCATTGCCACAGGCCGTCACGAAAAAAGCCGCTCCTGATAAGAGCAAAATTGCATTATATGAAAATGTCATAGTCCTACCTCCGTTTATGTAATGCTTTGTCCTCTAGCCTTGGTGAGCGTCCATGAAATCGTCTGCCCTTTCATCACACCTGAAATTGATTTGCCCAAATTCCTGTCCATCGTGTCTCGCCACGGCACGAGCGTAAATTCTTTCGATTTTTCAATAACTGCATATTTACCGCTGGGCCTCTGTATGGCCTCTCGGTATATCCCCGAGATACGTCCGGACTCTGGCGCGGCCTTATAAGGTTTGCCAATCTGACCGACTAATGTTTTGCCCGCCGCATCAAGATCGATTTTCTCAAGCGCATCAAGTGTGCCTTGCGTGACCCCGGATGATCTTTGGATAAGCTTTTGCGAGAGTAAGAATTTTTGACGCTCGGCTTTTAGGGCTTCAACCTCTTGTCCAAAGCCTGATGTATGACTTTCCCTTTTCTCTGACATCAATTCAGTATCGAGCCATGTCCTGCCCAAAGCAGTTGAAAGCTCAGCTAGTGGCTCGCGCGACCGAATGTCGAGCTTAACAGGATTACCATAGCCGCGTGACCTTTCGTATTTGGCCGCTCGTTTGAGATAATCTTTTGGGACTTTCCATGACCCATCGGAGTTACGCTCCGCATGCCCCAGCCGCCGCATCGCTTCCAAGCGGCGAACATGGGCTTTGATAAATTCTTCGCGGGCGTAAGGGTCTCGCCTTTCATGATAAGACGGGCTGTATATTCCGCCGCGTTTGGACGCGATGTCTGCAATCGTATAGTCTGAAGCTTTCGGTTTGTAACTTTGCGGACCTGCGGTGACGACCATACCGCGCTCTATTTGCGCAAGATTGGCCTCTTTGCCCGTTCCAACAAATAGAGCCTCGCCCTGCAGTGTATCTAAAATAATATAGCTGCGATCGTTCACATCATCGAGGATGCCCTTTTCGATAACTCTGCCGGTGATCGGCTGAGCGTGATTGGACATAGGGTCATATATCGGCTCGCCATCGAGGCTGCGGTCAAGTTTCGCGTGCGTCATGGCGCGGTGATAGGCTTTGAGGATGTCGCCGCGATCTCCCATGTGCCGAAGCGTGCGCTCAAGGTTGTCATCAAGCCGCCATTTGCCAAAGCCCACTTTCTCGGTCAGTCCCAGAGAGCTTAAATGTTTGACACGCCATTTTTCAAAACGCTGTGACCAGTCTGATCCGTCCAGCGGCAGCTTTGATAAATCCACAATTTGGTTTTGCGCCTTTGCCAGTAAGTCTCGGTCAATAGATGTGAAACGGTCATGCCTGACGGAGAGCGCTAGTTTCTTCGCCACATCAATTTGATTGGTCGGGCCGAGCTCTAAAGTCGCGACATGCTCGGCGGCTTCTCTCATACCGTGAGAAATATAATCTCTTGGAATAATGAGAACTGCCCCGTTGTCCCTCACGCCGCGAATTACAACATGACTATGGGGATTGGCTGTGTCGTAATGATTGGCGGCGACCCAATCGAGCTTGGTCTCTAAATCCCGTTCCATCTGCGCCATCACGTTTCGGGTGTAGGTGCGAAGGTCACCTAATTCTTTTCCGTCCTCGGGCGAGACGATAACGCGGAACTGATGTCTGTCATCTATACCGCGCTCATGGAATTCCTCGCCATCAATGAAAACCTCATCACGGCTATAGAGAATACCTTTCTCACCCTCACGGGCCGCGCTGTCGCGCTGTATGTAATCCAGGTGATGACGCTGCGCATCTTTTCCGTAAGCCCCCATCTTCACGAGATGCACTTTGACGATCACGCGCCGCGAGAAATATTGCTCTGTAACAGCGCCCTTTTTAACGCGCCCGCCCGATGAGCGGGTTGAGCGTTGCGCCGCTCGCCGCACTTGTCCCGCAAAGCTAACAAAGCGCCCCGTCCCGTTGGGAGAGAGAATTTTTCCAAGCCGGACATTGAACTGGTTATCGCCGCTCACAACAACAGCTCCCGAAATGCTCCAAAATAGACCCAAACAGTCCACGTCCCGGCTTTTTTCTCAGGCCCAATGGGGAATAGCGCCGAATCCACGTCCCGGCCTGAACCCCTCGCGTCCCGCGAAAAAAGATGTGCAGACAATGGCTTAGGCCATTTTGGGCCGCGCCCTTTATCTTGCCCTCTTAAATTCACCCCTCAAACCCCGCTAAATCAGGCTTTTCCGACGATTTAAAATTCTTTTGATTTTCCAAATATTGAACCACGCCTAGAATGTTTTCAGCCCTGACAGGACCGAAATATCGACTATCAAATCCCGTCTGCACATCAGGGGACAACAGCATATACTCACCCAACCCTAGGACGATACAGCCCGACTTTTGAGGCATATCGCGTCCCAAAACATCCTGCCCAAGCACGGGAATATCAGGACGTTTTGGGACACTAACCGACTGATTATTGTAGCAGACCTTATCCCCTTGGACGGCCCAAACCGTCTTTATGAGAGGATAATCATAAGGCAGATAGCCCCGCGCATCTGCTAAACGGCGCGCCCGTTCGGGGGCATAAGCCGCAACTTGCGCGCCTAGGACTATGGGTTCATCCGGCTTTAAACGATACCATCCGACCTCGGCGCTCTCGCTTGGATTATAAAACAAAACAGGGTTTGGCGGGAAGATGATCTGCCCTGCGGTTCCAATAACCGCGAGCGTCATCACGCCGGCAATAATAGCTTTAAACAGCATCACGCGCCTCCACATGAGATGAATGGGGCAACACTCCGCTTACGGTTTGACGTGCAGATATGTCGTTTTGAAAGGAGACCCAGTAAGCGTCTGGCAATGTCTCAATGGGGTCAGTTGCAGACTTTTCTACATCATCAAATGCCCGTAAAGCCCTCTTCACAGATTGCGTACCGTTAAACGCGGCTAGGACTTTGACAGCAGGTGAAACGCCCGGCACGCGTGTTAAGAGGCCTGTTGTTTGCGTTTTCAAAATGAAAAAACGCCAATCTTGTGTGCCGTATTCATTCGCGCGCCACCGAATATAACCGAGGATTTCCTCGGGCTTAAAGCAAGCAAGTTTACGGTATTTATCAAGTTTGACAGTCTTCTCAGGCTTCCCGAACCTTAGCCTGTGATTGAGCACACCTCTTACAAAATGACACTGAATGACGGTTAGGTTGGTCACATTTTTGCTGCCGTAACAATTGACCATTGCCGCAAATCATCACGGTGGTAGCATATAGAGCCGCCATGCTTACGGTAAACGGGGCCCGTTTTGTTCGAGCGATAATTTGCCAGTGTACGCTCATCCAGCCGCAAGAAAACGGCGGCCTCATCCGGCAATAGAAACGGACTTGGCACATCATCCAGCAGTATTTTTCTTCGAGGAATATTCTGTCTTTTTAAACTCTCGCCCATATCAATCTCACATCATTCACCGTGCCTGCGCCTTACCACGCATGTCCACGCAACGAATCAAGACACAACTTTGAGGGGTTAACGAGTCACGTTTTTGGGACGTTCAAAAAACGATACGGGCGCTATATCGCCTTCTTTGGCAAGAGGCTTTGGTAATCCTGAGCCACCATTCGTTCACCGAATTTAAACGCGCGGATAGCTCTGGCCTTCAAGAACCCGCCGCTAGAATCCCAATCCTGCTGCACATTTTCGATGCCGAACAAGTCTAATGCGACATCTTTATAAGACCCACCATTAGCGCGAATATCATAAGCAATAAGCGCATTTCTCATCTTCGTGAAAGCCTTTTGACGTCCCAATAATTTGAAGTTTGCAGACCCATTTCGGCTTAACGATGTGAGCTGACGCAGTGCATCAATGCGTCTGCGCGCACCTTTTCCGCCGTCAATCAATACGGAAAACGATTGATCTTCACCCTCAATATCATCAGGCTTGCCAGATATTTGTAGCCAAAAATCGGCTGATTTAATGACACTAATCCGTGTCCCATCGGCTTTGGCATAGTGCTGCTTACTGCAATCAAAATTGGAGAGCTTGAAGGAACCCTCATCATCATTCTGCCCAAAATTATCGTGATAGTGAACAGACAATGCACCGGGAAAGGCATCTTGACGCCAGATAACAAGAGCATCTAGGCCCGTCGATTTTGGGGACTCAAAACACTCAAGTCCCCAGCGATGGGCCAACTTATCCATGTCCATTTCATAGCGGAATTGTCTTGAGGCAGCGCTATTTTCAAGAGTGTTGGTAGACGTGATTTCTTCAAAATCGCGGGCATACTTAATGTTGCGCCGCAGATAATCCCACGCGAACCCTGCATATGTTTCGGATGCAGGCCCGATTATCTCGGTCAGCCCTGTCATAGCTTATATACTAACGAGCGACCCCTTTGGTTTCAATCGTAAATTGTGACCACGAAAAAACCCGCATTAGCGTGAGCCAATGCGGGTCGGGGCGCGACGGATTTAGTCGTCTTGCGGGTTCCAGAGGATCGCAAATTCATCCGCCTCTTTGCC
>CAYGTR010000045.1:0-23870 GCA_964352855.1 uncultured Algimonas sp.
GCGCGAAGTATGTGTTGCCGGGTGATGAGAAGGTGGAGAAGGCGTAGGTGAGATTAGGCCTAACATATCTTACTGCCATTTTGCTTTTGGGCTGCAGTCCGTCTGCTTTAACGGAAATTACAACTAAGGAAGTTGAGGTTGATGATCGCTATGACCTTTTAAAGCATAATATGCCGCCTATCCTTGTGGCTGATGCAAAGGAGTGTGTAAAAGTTCTAACATATGCTTCAATTTTTAAATTCGCCATCACGGATACTGAAAAAGAAGGTTTTGATGTAGCCATGTCAGCCTGGAAGCAAATTCAAAGCCGCTTTTTAAAAGATATTTCTGGTACAAAAGGCGTGCTTGAGGCTGGCAGTTTTATTGAGATTCCTGAAGTAATTCCTGAGGCATTATTTCCAAAGGGTGCTTCCAAGGAAATAAAGGCAGAAAAGTGCGGCGAGTATGCTGGTCAACTACAAGTAAAAATAGGTGTTGTGAGCTTGTCAAAATCTGTTGAGATGGTTTTGAAAGTTGATCCTGAGTTTTTTGAAAAGATGGACTTGAGCACTGAACAAGTAAGGGCTGGCTTAAAAATTATTGAGCGGCGGGCTTCAAACCTATCTGAGTTATCCCAAGACAACAGAATTTCTTGTGTGGCAATATATCAAGGATTGACTTTAGCTGACACTAACTTCGAGCCTTATCGGAATATTTGGGTGGCATCAATGTCACAAGATATAGCCTCTGGTGCTTTGAACTCAATGAATATCGCGGAGCAAAGCGAATATTGGAGGGTGTTAAAGGCTGAGGGTGTAGTGGCTATGTCAGAAATATCTAACTATTCCGAAATGGCATCAATGTGCGAAACGAAATTGAACGATGCAATTAAGAAGCAGGCGGAAGAAGCGTAATGGGTAAGCAAGAAGCCATTCTCGAAGGTGATGATCGTAACTTCACCATTAACTTTGGGCCGCAGCATCCTGCGGCGCATGGTGTGTTGCGTCTAGTCTTGGAGCTTGAGGGCGAAATCGTTGAGCGCGTTGACCCGCATATCGGCCTCCTGCATCGCGGTACGGAGAAGCTAATTGAGCATAAGACCTATATGCAGGCGATCCCGTATTTTGACCGCCTCGATTATGTCGCGCCGATGAACCAAGAACATGCCTTTTGTTTGGCGATTGAAAAGCTTGCCAATATCGGTGTGCCGCGCCGTGCGGAATTCATCCGCGTTCTTTATTCTGAAATTGGCCGTATCCTCTCGCACATGCTCAATATCACGACTCAAGCGATGGATGTCGGCGCGTTGACGCCGCCTGTCTGGGGTTTTGAAGAGCGCGAAAAGCTGATGGTCTTTTATGAGCGTGCCTGTGGCTCGCGTATGCATGCCAATTACTTCCGCCCGGGTGGTGTGCATCAAGACCTGCCGCCTGCGCTGATTAATGATCTGCTCGTCTGGTGTGATGAGTTCCCGCAAAAACTCAAAGACATTGAAACGCTATTGACCGAAAACCGTATTTTCAAACAGCGCAATGTCGATATTGGCGTGGTCTCTAAACAGGATTGTTATGACTGGGGTTTCTCCGGTATTATGGTGCGGGGGTCGGGTATTCCTTGGGATCTACGTCGTAACCAACCTTATTCCGTTTATTCAGAACTCGATTTCAAAATACCGCTCGGCAAAAACGGCGATTGTTATGATCGTTATCTCTGTCGTGTCGATGAGATGTATGAATCTGTGAAAATCATGCGACAGTGTCTCGAAATGATGCCCGAAGGCCCCGTCATGGTGCAGGACAACAAATTCACGCCGCCACGCCGCGCCGAAATGAAGCAAAGCATGGAGGCGCTCATCCATCACTTTAAACTCTACACCGAAGGGTTTCATGTGCCAAAAGGTGAGGCCTATGCCTGTGTTGAAGCGCCAAAGGGTGAGTTCGGGGTTTATCTTGTCGCAGACGGGAGCAACATGCCTTATCGCTGCAAAATACGTGCGCCCGGGTTCCCGCATTTGGCGGCCATGGATTATCTGAATAAGGGCCACATGCTCGCCGATGTCTCCGCCATCTTGGGCTCACTCGACATCGTGTTTGGAGAAATTGACAGATGAGCGCTAGACGCCTTGCCATAAGACAGCCGGACAGTTTTGAATTGTCCGCCAAAGCGAAAAAAGAAATCGCGACTTGGGTAAAGAAATACCCCGAAGGGCGTCAACGCTCGGCGCTTATCCCTGCGCTTTGGATTGCCCAAAAAGATGCGGGTGGATGGTTGCCTGAAAAAGCATTGCGTGCGGTCGGTGACCTCCTAGGCATGGCCTATATCCGCGTTTACGAAGTCGCGACGTTTTATACGATGTTCGCACTTGAGCCCGTTGGCACGCATTTCGTACAAATGTGCGGCACGACGCCCTGTTGGTTGCGCGGCTCTGACGAGCTGAAAGACATGCTTATCCGCAAAATTGGTCCGCAAAAGACATTATCCTCTGATGGTAAATTGTCTTGGCTGGAAGTTGAATGTCTCGGGTCTTGCTCCAATGCGCCGATGGTGCAGATTTCCAATGACGCCGGTGATCATTATTATGAAGACCTGACAGCCGAAAGCTTGGAAGCCGTTTTGGATGCCTTTGTCGCAGGCGAGACACCGAAAGTCGGCCCACAAAATAGCCGTCACACATCAGAGCCCGAAGGCGGCGCTATAGTGCTTAACACGCCATATGCATTCCGCAAGCTGACGAAGCTGCCAAATGCTGTGAAAAAAGTCCCTGTGGTTCAACATGCGGGCGCAACGAAACAAACAAAAGCGAAAGCAACGACAAAGCCTAAAGCCAAAGCTGCCGCGCCTAAAAAAGCTGCTGCTAAGAAACCGCAAGTGATTTACAAAGACGGCCCGACAGACGGTACGCCCGATGATCTGAAAAAAATCAAAGGGATAGGCCCAAAATTTGAGGGCGATTTAAATTCCAAAGGTATTTATTACTTCCGCCAAATCGGGGCTTGGAAAGTGGCTGATATTAAAATGGTTGAAGAATTAATCGACTCCATTCCCGGGCGTATCAAGCGTGATGAATGGGTCAAGCAAGCTAAGGCTTTGGCCAAAAGTGCACCTAAGCCCGATCCAAAAGGGACGAAAACGTCCCCCGTCCGCCGTAAACGCGCCATGAAGGAGACAAGTTAATGCCTGAGCTTCTCCAAGATAAAGACCGGATTTTCCAAAATATCTATGGCCTGCAGGATTGGCGGCTTGAAGGCGCACTTCAACGTGGGGCTTGGACAGGCACAGCTGCCATGCTGTCACAGGGGCGTGACTGGATTATCGATCAGGTCAAATCCTCCGGCCTTCGCGGTCGTGGTGGTGCGGGTTTCCCGACGGGTCTGAAATGGTCATTTATGCCCAAAGAGGTCGGTGTGCGTCCGCATTACCTTGTCGTTAATGCCGATGAATCAGAGCCGGGCTCTTGTAAAGACCGCGACATGCTGCGTCACGAACCGCATTTACTGATTGAGGGCTGCCTTATTGCGTCCTTCGCGATGCAGGCACATGCCTGTTACATCTATGTGCGCGGCGAATATATTCAGGAACGCAACCGCCTTCAGGCTGCAATTGATGAGGCTTATGCGGCCGGATTGGTGGGTAAAAATGCCTGTGGGTCCGGTTGGGATTTCGACATTTATATGCATCACGGGGCAGGGGCCTATATTTGTGGTGAAGAAACCGCCCTTTTGGAATCACTCGAAGGTAAAAAGGGACAACCGCGTTTGAAACCGCCATTCCCGGCGGGCGCAGGTCTTTATGGCTGTCCGACAACCGTCAATAATGTCGAGTCTATTGCCGTTGTGCCGACAATTCTACGACGAGGTGTAGAATGGTGGACGCAATTCGGTCGTGACAATAATAAAGGCACGAAAGTCTTTTCAATCTCAGGTCACGTCAATAAGCCTTGTAATATCGAAGAAGCGCTGTCCATTCCGATGAAAACGCTGCTCGAAGAATATGCGGGCGGTGTGCGCGGTGGTTGGGATAATCTCAAATGCGTGATCCCGGGCGGGTCATCTGTGCCGCTCTTGCCGAAAGAGATTTGTGATACGGTGCTGATGGATTTTGACGCGTTGCGTGAACATCAATCCGGCCTCGGTACCGCCGCTGTCATCGTCATGGATAAGTCAACGGACGTCATCAAAGCCATCGCGCGTCTCTCTTACTTCTATAAGCATGAGAGCTGTGGCCAATGTACACCGTGTCGTGAAGGCACAGGCTGGATGTGGCGTGTCATGGAACGCATGGTCAAAGGCGAAGCGGAAACCTCCGAGATTGATATGCTCTTGGAAGTTACCAAACAGGTCGAAGGTCACACCATTTGCGCTCTCGGAGATGCTGCTGCGTGGCCGATCCAGGGTCTCATCCGTCACTTCCGTCACGAAATCGAAGACCGCATTGATAATTACCGTGCCAATAAGCCCGTCTTCGTGCAGGCGGCGGAGTAGAATTGTGTCTGCGGAATTTGAGGAAATTACAACTCAAATCCTGATTGATATTCGGGATATGGTTCAAGACATTAAAGCCGATGTCAAAATCGTGCGTGATGATGTTCAAAACCTCCAAAGGCGGGTAACGAGCATTGAACGTGGTTTTGGCGAGATAAGTGTCGAAATTGCTGAAACGAACCATCGTCTTGATAGATATGGTGCTCGATTAGAGCGAATTGAAAATAGACTAGAACTCCATGACAACATGTTGATGGAAAAACACGAAGATTTTAAAGGCCCGGATGCATGAGCGAACTTCGTAAAATCATGATTGATGGTGTCGAGCACGACGTGCCCGGCAATTATACGTTGATGCAGGCCTGTGAAGAATATGGCGGGGCGGAAATTCCTCGCTTCTGTTATCACGAACGCCTATCCGTGGCCGGTAACTGCCGTATGTGTTTGGTGGAATGGGTCGGTGCGCCGAAACCGCAAGCCTCTTGCGCCTTGACGGTCAATGATTTGCGTCCGAACCGTGATGGCACGCCTGCGCATATTCGCACAAATTCTGAAGTCGTGAAAAAAGCACGCGAAGGCGTGATGGAATTCTTGTTGATTAACCACCCGCTTGATTGTCCGATTTGCGACCAAGGCGGTGAGTGTGATCTGCAAGATCAAGCGATGGCTTATGGCCGTGATACGTCGCGTTTCGAAGAAAATAAGCGCGCCGTTGATGACAAATTCATGGGGCCGCTCGTCAATACGATTATGACGCGCTGTATTCAGTGTACGCGCTGTGTGCGTTTCGTCACCGAAGTCGCTGGCGTGCAAGAAATCGGCCTTGCCTCTCGCGGCGAAGATGCTGAAATTACAACATATTTAGAACAATCACTAACATCTGAATTGTCGGGCAATGTCATTGATCTTTGCCCTGTTGGGGCGCTGACCTCCAAACCTTACGCGTTTAATGCGCGGCCTTGGGAATTGGAAAAAGTTGAGTCTGTGGATGTGATGGACGCCGTGGGCTCCAATATCCGTGTAGATAGCCGCCGTGGCGCGGTTTTGCGTATTCTGCCTGTCGTTAATGACGATGTGAATGAAGAATGGATTTCTGATAAAACACGTTTCGTGTGGGATGGTCTCGCACGTCAGCGTTTGGATCGGCCGTTTATCCGTGAAAACGGTAAGCTTCGCGCAGCCAGTTGGGATGAAGCCTTAAGTTTGGTCGCTGAGAAAATGTCCGGAGACCCGGAAAAAATCGGTGTGATGACAGGCGATCTTTGCGATGCGGAGTCGATGAAGGCGCTGAAAGATCTATCTGACAGCCTCGGCATTAAGAATATGGATTGCCGTCAAGACGGGTCTGTTTTAGGAGAGGGCGCGCGTCAGTCTTATCTGTTTAACACAACGATTGCAGGGGTCGAAGAGGCCGATGCGATTCTCTTGATTGGCACAAACCCGCGCCACGAAGCGCCATTGGTTAACACTCGTATCCGTAAAGCTTGGTTGTCAGGTGGTACAGAAATCGGTGTGATTGGCGAAGCGGCTGATTTGACTTACGATTTTGAACATATCGGCACATCCGGCGCGGATATTGAGACATTTGCGAAATCTCGCAAAGGTTTTGCGAAGGTTTTCAAAGCCGCCAAAAATCCTGTTATCATTGTGGGCGCAAATGCGGTCACCGGGAAATCAGGGGCCGCCTTGTTAAAGGCTGTCGGTCAATTGGCGGCCAAGGCTGTGCGTGACGATTGGAACGGCTTTAATATTCTTCACACGGCGGCGTCACGTGTTGCGGGTCTCGATATGGGTTTCCTGCCGGGTGAGGGTGCAAAGGGAACAGAGGCTATTCTTGATGGAGCGGCGTCCGGTGAAATAGACACAGTTTATTTGATGGGGGCTGATGAGTTGGACACGTCTAAGCTCGAAAAGGCGTTCGTGATTTATCAAGGGCATCACGGCGATGCAGGTGCGCATGTGGCGGATGTTATCCTGCCGGGCGCAGCCTACACCGAGAAAGACGGTATCTACGTTAATATGGAAGGCCGTGTGCAACTCGGCTATCGCGCTGTTGCGCCCAAAGGCGAGGCGAAAGAGGATTGGGCGATTATTCGTGCACTCTCCGGTCATTTAAACCGTGTTTTACCTTATGATAATCTTGAGGCCTTACGCGAGATTTTATTCGCAGACCATCCGAGCTTTATGAGTTTAGGCCTGGCACCAGGTTCAGAGGGTGCAGCTGATTTCGATCCGAAAGCGATGGGCATGGCAGGCAAACTCTCGAAAGCGGCATTGATGAATGCGATTGCTGACTTTTATCTGACGAACCCAATTGCGCGCGCGTCTAATGTGATGGCGGAGTGTTCTGCGGTTATCGAGGGCGAAGCGGTAAAAGAGGCGGCGGAATAATGGCTGACTTTATGACAATTATGGCGACCAGCCCGTTTTGGGGAGAGCTCTCTCCCTTGGCATGGTTCGGCTTGAAATTCTTACAAGTCCTTGGATTTGTTTTGGTTTTAGCACTCCTCGTGGCGGCTCTGGTTTTGGCCGACCGTAAAATCTGGGCGGCCGTGCAAATGCGTCGCGGTCCCAATGTGGTGGGCGCGTTTGGTCTGTTGCAGACGATTGCAGATGCGTTGAAGTTTTTCTTTAAAGAGATTATTGTGCCTGCGGGATCTGACAAGTTTCTATTTATCCTTGCGCCTGTTTTAACGCTTGTTTTGGCATTTTTGGCTTGGGCTGTTATCCCCGTTGCGCCGGGTTGGGTCATTTCTGACATCAATGTTGGCGTTCTGTATGTTCTCGCGATCAGCTCGCTGGGTGTTTATGGTATTATCATTGGCGGTTGGGCGTCTAACTCCAAATACCCATTTATGGGTGCTCTGCGCTCCGCAGCCCAGATGGTGTCTTACGAAGTCTCTATCGGCTTCATTATTCTGACGGTTATCTTTTTGGCTGGTTCCATGAACCTGACAGAAATCGTTAATCAACAGGCAGGAGGGATGTTTAATTGGAACATGTTCCGCCTTAATCCCGGTGGTGAATACGGGTTATGGAATCTGCTCTTATTCCCCGTTATGTTTTACATGGGTATCCTTTTCTTTATCTCGGCATTAGCCGAAACAAACCGTCCACCTTTTGACCTTCCCGAAGCGGAATCCGAATTGGTTGCCGGTTATCAGGTGGAGTATTCATCCACACCCTTCTTAATGTTCTTCTTCGGCGAATATGTGAATATCATGCTGCTTTGTTCCATGATGACGATACTCTTTTTGGGGGGGTGGCATGCACCTATTGATACGGGGTTCCAAGTCGTCCCGCCAATCTTGTGGTTCTTACTCAAGACAGCCTTCCTGTTCTTTATGTTCGCGATGGTGAAAGCAATCGTCCCGCGCTACCGATATGACCAACTTATGCGTTTGGGATGGAAAGTTTTCTTGCCTACAGCTTTAGTGGCTGTGGTTATTGTGTCGACATTCGTGGTCTTCCTCGGCGATAAGGTTTAAGGAGCGCGCTATGAATATGTCTCGTATCAAACAAGCCGCACGTGGTGCTTTGCTCTTAGAGTTTGGCAGCGCCTTCATTTTGGCAATGAAATATTTTTTTCGCCCTAAAGTGACGATTAACTACCCTTTTGAAAAGGGGCCCCTCTCTCCACGTTTCCGCGGTGAGCATGCACTGCGGCGTTACCCAAGTGGGGAAGAGCGATGCATCGCGTGCAAACTCTGCGAAGCGATTTGCCCGGCGCAAGCCATTATGATTGAAGCCGAGCCGCGCCCGGATGGGTCACGACGTACAACACGCTATGATATCGATATGGTGAAATGTATTTATTGCGGTCTCTGCCAAGAGGCTTGCCCTGTTGACGCGATCGTCGAAGGCCCAAATTACGAGTTCGCCACGGAAACCCGTGAAGAGCTTTACTATGATAAAGAAAAGCTTTTGGCGAATGGGGATCGTTGGGAAAGTGTACTTGCAAAAAATCTGGCTTTAGACGCGCCATACCGTTAAAGCCGCAAACGAGACTTATAAGCTGAGTCATTTCAGCAAGAGGGACTGTAAATCGTGATTATCGCACTTTCATTTTATTTGCTCGCGGCTGTGGCCGTCGCTGCAGCCTTTATGGTTGTAGCCGCCCGCAACCCCGTACATTCCGTTATGTATTTGATTCTCACTTTTTTCTCGGCGGCGGGCCTGTTTATTCTGATGGGCGCTGAGTTTTTAGCGCTCCTCTTGGTCATGGTCTATGTGGGCGCTGTTGCGGTTCTTTTCTTGTTTGTGGTGATGATGCTCGACGTGGATTTTGTCGAGCTTAAGCAAGGGTTCCTGTCTTATCTGCCAATGGGCGCGCTTGTCGCGCTTATCTTGTTGTTGGAAATGATCCTTGTTGGTGCGGCTTACATTTCCGGGCAAACCCAAACGACAGCGGTTCAGACCTATGAGAAGTCCAATATCGAACGGTTCGGTGAAGTGCTTTACACGCAATATGCGGGCATGTTCGAAGCTGCCGGTATTGTACTGCTGGTCGCCATGATCGGGGCGATTGTTCTGACATTGCGGGATCGCGAAGGCGTTCGCAAACAGGTCGTTATGGACCAAATGGCGCGGACGCGCGAAGAGGGTGTCGAGCTAGTCGATATCGAACCCGGTCAAGGTTTAGGTTAGGAGCGGGAAGATGGTTATCGGGCTGCCCCATTATCTCGTCGTCGCGGCGATATTATTTACCATTGGTGTCTTTGGCATTTTTGTGAATCGTAAGAACGTAATCATTATTTTGATGTGCGTTGAACTTATTCTTTTGGCTGTGAACATCAATTTCGTCGCCTTCTCAACCCATATGGTAGAGACGGGTACAAATGACCCGATGGGGGGGCAGATCTTTGCGCTCTTTATTCTAACAGTGGCGGCCGCAGAAGCCGCCGTGGGTTTGGCCATTCTTGTGGTTTACTTCCGTAACCGAGGCAACATCGCGGTCGAAAACATCGACCTGATGAAGGGGTAGAGACGTGTATCATATTATTGTCTTTGCGCCTCTTTTAGGGGCCATAATTGCAGGCTTGCTCGGCACGCGTTTCGGAAAGCAGTTCTTGAACGAAAAGCTGTCTATGAGCCTGACCACCGGTTTGTTATTCCTCTCGGCTGTTTTGTCATGGGTTGCTTTGTTTAAGGTCGGTTTTGGCCATGAAGAAGCACAAATAGATATCCTGCGTTGGATGGATGTCGGCGATATGAAAGCCAATTGGGCTTTTAAAATAGACACATTGACAGCAGTGATGCTCGTTGTCGTGAATTCGGTTTCAGCGCTCGTCCATCTCTATAGCTGGGGCTATATGGAAGATGACGATTACAAGCCGCGTTTCTTTGCATATTTGTCGCTCTTTACATTCGCCATGTTGATGTTGGTGACCGCCGATAACTTTATCCAGCTCTTCTTTGGTTGGGAAGGCGTGGGTCTCGCGTCATATCTCTTGATTGGGTATTACTACAAAAAACCGTCTGCTAATGCAGCCGCAATCAAAGCCTTTGTCGCCAACCGCGTGGGTGATGTAGGTTTAGCACTGGGTGTCATGACCATTTTCTTGGTTTTCGGTTCCGTTAAATTTGATGTTGTTTTTGCGGCTATTGCGGAAAATTCGGATCGTGTCCTACCGTTCCTTGGAATGGAATTTAACGCGATCGAATTAATGGCCGCGCTTCTCTTTATCGGCGCGATGGGTAAGTCCGCGCAATTCGTGCTTCACGTTTGGTTGCCGGATGCGATGGAAGGCCCGACCCCTGTGTCTGCCCTCATCCATGCCGCGACGATGGTGACTGCGGGTGTTTTCCTTGTTTGTCGGGCGTTCCCAATTTACGAAGCCGCGCCTTTAACCTCCGGTTTCATCACAGCGCTCGGCGCCTTTACCGCTATCTTCGCCGCATCTGTCGCACTTGTGCAGAATGATATTAAGCGCGTCATTGCGTATTCAACCTGTTCACAGCTCGGCTATATGTTCTTTGCCGCCGGTGTCGGCGCTTATAATGCCGCGATGTTCCATCTCTTTACTCATGCGTTTTTTAAGGCGTTACTTTTCCTATGCGCAGGATCTGTTATCCATGCGCTTCATCATGAACAAGACATGCGCAATATGGGCGGTATTCGCAAGAAAGTGCCATGGACTTATGGCGCGATGATTATTGGCACGCTTGCCATTACAGGTATCGGTCTGCCGGGGCTGTATTTTGGTTTCGCCGGCTTCTTCTCAAAAGATGCTATTATAGAAGCGGCCTACACGGCCTCCGCCGGAAGTAACGCGGCCGCCTTTGCCTTTTGGGTGGGTTTAATCGCCGCCTTGATGACAAGCTTCTATAGTTGGCGTCTGATCTTTATGACCTTCCATGGGAAATTCCGGGGAGATCAACATACACTTGATCACGCCCATGAGAGCCCTTGGGTTATGCGGACACCGCTTGTGTTACTCAGCTTGGGCGCGGTCTTTGCAGGGGGATTATTCTATCAATACTTCTTGAAAAATTATGGTGACTTCTGGCATGGATCTTTGCCTGTCGATTACAAAGATCATGCCTTACTGGCTCCTAACAATCTTTATGCGGCGGCTGACTCTGTCCAAGGTGGTCATGACGCGGTAAAACATGGAGGTCCATTTGGGTGGTTATTCAATAAGGTGCATGGCTATCCTTATTGGGTATTGCTCTTGCCGTTTGTAATGTCCGTCACGGGCTTCGTCATTGCTTGGTTCATGTATATTCGCGGCAGTGTCGAAAATAAGATTGCCCACATAGCCGAAACAGGCGGCGGGCCACTTTATCGCTTCCTCTTGAACAAGTGGTATATTGACGAGCTTTATGACGTGACCGTCGTGAAACTCACGAAATTTTTGGGCGATGTCTTCTGGAAAATTGGCGACGAGAAAATCATTGATGGCTATGGGCCGAACGGTGTGGCGAAATTTGCAGCCAATGCGTCAAAGCGTTTATCGAAAATCCAATCAGGCTATCTCTATCATTATGCCTTTATCATGTTGTTGGGAGTTGCCGTGCTCATTGTCGTGGCGTTCCGCGGGGTAGGGGGCTGATATGTTTGAAGGTCTTCCAATTTTATCGGTTCTAACGTTTACACCGCTTGTCGGCGCTGCGTTTTTGATGGTCGTCTCGAAATTGACTCGGGCCGACGGCAAAGCGCAGGTGGCTGCAAATGCCCCTTGGGTCGCTTTGTTGGTGTCCGGATTTGTGTTTATCTTGTCGCTTCTTTTGGTCATTGATTTTGACACTGCCAATGCAGGTTTCCAATTTATTGAAGACACAGAATGGCTTGGTGGTGGTATTCAATATGTCATGGGCGTGGACGGTATCTCCATCCTCTTTATCCTACTGACAGCCTTCCTGACACCACTCTGTATTTTCTCGAGTATGACGTCGATTAAAGATCGCATGCTTGAATATATGGTGGCGTTCTTGATCTTAGAGGCGCTTGTCATTGGCGTCTTCTGTGCGCTTGATCTCGTGCTATTCTACCTCTTCTTTGAAGCTGTTCTGATACCGATGTTTATTATTATCGGTGTTTGGGGCGGAAAGAACCGTGTCTACGCGTCCTATAAATTTTTCCTTTATACGCTGCTCGGCTCTGTGCTTATGCTGGCAGCGATTTTATATCTCTACAATCTCAGCGGTCAGCAATTCGGGAATCCGACGACGGATATGCGGGTTCTGATTGAACAGCTTGATGTGCCTCTTGGCGCGCAGACCTGGCTCTGGCTCGCTTTCTTTGCCTCCTTTGCGGTGAAGATGCCGATGTGGCCCGTCCATACATGGTTGCCTGACGCTCACGTGGAAGCGCCAACGGCAGGTTCGGTTATTCTTGCGGGTATTTTGTTGAAACTCGGCGGCTATGGCTTCTTGCGTTTCTCCCTCACTCTCTTTCCGAATGCGAGCTTGGATTTGGCCCCGATTATTTATTGGATGAGTGTCATCGCGATTATTTATACTTCCCTCGTGGCCTATCGTCAGACAGATATGAAAAAGCTGATCGCTTATTCTTCGGTCGCACATATGGGTTTTGTGACCCTCGGTATTTTCGCTTTTAACCTGCAAGGTATTCAAGGCGGTATTTTCCAGATGCTATCACATGGTGTTATCTCCGGAGCACTCTTCTTCTTGGTGGGTGTCGTCTATGACCGGATGCATACACGCGAGATCGCTTTTTATGGTGGTTTGGTCAGTAGGATGCCTGTTTACGCAGCCTTCTTCTTATTGTTCACCATGGCTAATGTCGGTCTTCCGGGAACATCGGGCTTTGTCGGCGAAATCCTCACGATGGTAGGTGCCTATCAAGTCAGTCCATGGCTCGCTTTTGGGGCCGCGTTGGGCATGATCCTCTCCGCTGTGTATGCGCTCTATCTCTATCGTGAAGTGATTTTCGGAGAGTCAGTGAATGAAAAGCTCGCGGATATTGCCGACCTGACAAAGCGGGAGTGGGCTATACTGACCCCGCTCGCGATTATGACAATTCTCTTGGGTGTTTACCCGTCATTGATCACGGATATTACGGCAGCTTCTGTCGAAAACCTGATTGCTGATTTCAACGCAGCCACGGCCCTCTCGGCTGTTGCGGAGGTGCAGTAACAATGTTGCAAACACTCTCACTTTTTGCGCCTGAATTATTACTGGCGGTCTCAGCCTCGCTCTTATTAGGCTTTGGATATTGGGGCGGCAAAGACCGCTCTACATTTGCAAGGTATTACGCCATTCTAATGCTGGTTGTCTTTGCCTTTATGAGCTTTGTTCTCGGACAGCCTGAGGGCTTAGCGTTCCATGGGGCGCTGATCGTTGATAGCTACAGCCACTACGCCAAGCTTTTACTGGGTTTGGCCGCCGCTGCTGCTTTGCTTTTCTCAAAGTCCTATTTCCAATCTGAAAAGCTTGAACGCTATGAATATTCCGTTCTCGTACTGTATTCCGTTTTGGGTATGTCGATTATGGTGTCGTCCAATAATTTGCTGGCTCTTTACATTGGTATCGAAATGCAGTCCTTGGCACTTTATGTCATGGCCGCCTTCAACCGAGATAGCTTGCGAGCATCTGAATCCGGTTTAAAATATTTTGTACTGGGTGCCCTCTCATCAGGTCTTTTGCTTTACGGCGCGTCCATGATTTACGGCTTTACCGGTTCCCTCGACTTCTCGATCATTGCGGCGCAAATCGCCGAGCAAGGCGCTACACCGGGTATTGTTGCCGGTATGGTTTTCTTGCTGTGTGGCTTGGCGTTTAAGATCTCTGCGGCGCCGTTCCATATGTGGACGCCGGATGTCTATGAAGGCTCGCCCACACCCGTCACAGGCTTCTTTTCTGCCGCGCCGAAATTTGCGGCGATGGCGCTGATTGCCCGCGTTTTGGTCGGCCCATTTGAAGGCATTACCGAAAGTTGGCAGCAAGTTATCATCGTGATTTCTGTGCTGTCTATGGTCGTCGGTGCGCTCGGTGCTTTACAACAAACAAATATCAAACGTCTGATGGCCTATTCGTCCATCGCCAATATGGGTTACGCGCTTGTACCGCTCGCGGCCGGAACAATGGCCGGTGTCAAAGGCATGCTTATTTTTATGAGCATTTACGTCATTACGGTAATTGGCGTCTTTGCCCTTATCCTGCAAATGCGTATCCGTAACGGCATGGTGGAGCAAATCTCTGATCTGGGAGGCCTGTCAAAAACCAATCGCGGCATGGCCATTTTGATGACCATGTTCATGTTCTCACTGATGGGTATTCCGCCGCTACTCGGTTTCTTTGGTAAGCTTTTTGCATTCCTTCCTGCCGCAGATGCGGGTTTAATGCCGCTTGTGATTATCGCACTTACCGCATCAGTCATCGGCGCATTTTATTATCTGCGTGTCATTAAGACGATGTGGTTTGATGACGAGAAGCAAGAGTTTTTGGAAGCTCCTGCCAGTTTGCGCTACATCAGCTTGGTGAGCGCGCTCTTACTTTTGCCTATCTTGCTTTTGCCCGGTATTTCGACCAGTGCCCAAAGCCTGATTTCTCGCGCCGCAGAAAGCTTGTTCTAGGCCAAAGACCTTGAAGTTCGAATATTTCGAAACGCTCGGGTCGACACAAGACCGTGTTAAAGACCTCGCCTCACAGCGGGGTTTTTCTACGACATGGGTACGCGCAGGCTCTCAAAATACGGGGCGCGGACGCAGAGGTCGGCAATGGGTCTCGAAGCCCGGTAATCTCTATGCAAGCGGTTTATATGCATGGACAGGCGACCCCGCACAGAAAGCGTTATCGAGTTTTGTTGTCGCTTTGGCTGTCGCCGAAACCCTGGAAAGCTATATTGATCCGGCGAAAATCAGCCTGAAATGGCCCAATGATGTTTTGGTCAATGGCGCAAAAATAGCAGGTATATTACTCGAAGCAGGTGAGGGATGGATAACCATCGGTGTGGGTATCAATCTCGAACACCACCCCGAAGGCTTACCTTATCCTGTCACGCATGTGTTGGAACATATGTCTCAAGACGCCATGGATAAGGCAGAACCGCTTTACGCGGGGCCGGATCCGATATTGGCGCAAATGGCGCAAGGCGTGAGTGCAGGTCTGGAAACGCTTCAAACCATTGGTTTTACGCCCATTAAAGAGAAATGGCTCTCAAAAGCAGCTTGTTTAGGCGAGAACATCACAATTAATCTGGGCAATCAAGAGATAAGCGGTGTCTTTGAAACGCTAGCGGAAAATGGGGCGTTGCGGCTTCGCCTCGCAAATGGCACTAATCGGGATATACTAGCAGGCGATGTCCTGCTTTAATAAGGAAGATTATGCTGCTCGCGATTGATACCGGTAACACAAATACACTCTTCGCCATTCATGACGGTGAGAAATGGGTTATAGAATGGCGTATTGCAACCGACCCCACCCGCACGGCGGATGAATATGCCGTCTGGTTGCACCAGTTATTGGAAATGCAAAAGCTCAACTTCGACAGTATCACAGATTGTGTGATTTCGACCGTTGTGCCGCAATCACTTTTCAATGTGCGAAATCTTGCCCGCCGTCATCTAAATGTCGAACCTATTATTGTCGGCGAAAATGATGTGGATGTCGGAATTGGCGTCCGCATTGATAATCCTGAACAGGTCGGTGCCGACCGTCTTGTTACCGCTCTTGGGGCCGTTCAGCGTTATGAAGGGCCTTTGATTATCATTGATAGCGGTACGGCGACGACCTTTGACGTCGTGTCTGCGGATCATTATTTCGAAGGCGGCATTATTGCGCCGGGCATTAACCTGTCTGTGAAAGCCCTACATGAAGCGGCGGCTCAACTCCCGCGTATCGAAATCCGTAAACCTGAGAAAGTCGTGGGTAAAAACACAGTTGCGGCTATGCAATCCGGGATATTCTGGGGCTATATCGGTCTGATTGACGGGTTGGTGGAGAGAATCAAAGCCGAAGATGGCCGTAAGTTTACTGTCATTGGCACAGGCGGTGTGGCCTCGTTATTTGAGGGGGCTTCTGCGACAATTGACCATTACGACTCGCAACTGACAATTGATGGCTTATATGAGATATGGCGTCTTAATCAGTAAGACATGACCGGTAGTGAAGCCGGACGAGAAGAATAATAATATGAAAAACACAAAACATCATGACGATGAATTCGTCTTCTTGCCTTTGGGCGGGAGCGGTGAAATCGGCATGAACCTCAACGTATTCGGCTTCGGCCCGGCGGATAACCGCCAATGGGTGATAGTCGATATTGGCGTGACTTTTGGTGGGCCGGATACGCCCGGTGTCGAAATCATCATGCCCGACATCGCCTTTTTGGAAGAACAACGCGGTAACATTCTCGGTATTATCCTGACCCATGCCCATGAAGACCATATGGGCGCTTTGGCAAGGCTCTGGCCGCGTCTGCGCTGCCCCGTCTATGCCACGCCCTTTACGATGTATTTGGTCAAAGATCGCCTCAGCGAATTTGATCTTCTGGACAGTGTCGAGCTGCGTGAAGTTCCCCTACAAGGGTCTTTCAGCCTTGGCCCGTTCGACTTTGATATGATCACGCTGACCCATTCCATACCGGAGCCGAATGCGCTGGCGATAAAGACGAAGCTCGGCACTGTCCTCCATACGGGAGATTGGAAAATCGATCCCAACCCACAGATCGGTGATCCCGTGGATGAGAAAGCTTTACGCGCACTGGGTAAAGAGGGCGTTGTCGCCATGATTTGCGACTCAACAAATGTTTTCACACCAGGTGAGGCGGGATCAGAGGAAGGCGTTCGCAAGGAACTCTCCAAAGTGATTTCCGAATATAACGGACACGGCGTGGCTGTGGCCTCTTTTGCGTCTAATGTCGCGCGACTTGAGTCCGTCATGTTGGCTGCGCGTGAAAATGACCGTTCTGTTTGTTTAGTTGGCCGCTCTATGCGTCGCATGGTGGGCGCGGCGAAATCTGTTGGCTTGTTGGAGAAAACAGGTGAACTCCTGACCGAAGATCAAGCGCAGGCCTTACCGGCCGCCCATGTGCTCTATCTGTGTACCGGCAGTCAGGGCGAGCCGCGTGCGGCCTTGTCCCGAATAGCCTCGGGCCAGCATCGGAGTGTGAAATTCGGTGAGGATGACGTGGTTATCTTCTCGTCCAAAATCATTCCGGGGAATGATAAGAATATTTTCGCGCTTCAAAATGCACTCGCGGATGACGGCGTACATATTGTCACGGAAAAAGACCGCCCCATCCATGTTTCCGGTCACCCTTGTCGGGATGAGCTGACACGTATGTATGAATGGGTACGGCCCGAAATCGCTATTCCGGTTCATGGCGAACGTCGGCATTTGTTAGAACATGCGCGTTTGGCGAAATCGCTCGGCATTAAGAAGGCCTATCCGCCGCGGAATGGCGAAATGATACGACTGGCGCCCAACGGCCCGAAGGTCGTGGATATTACGCCCTCAGGCCGCCTCCATCAGGACGGCCACGCCATCGTCTCTTCCTTGGATGAAGGTCTGCGCATGCGTAAGAAAATGGCTTATGCCGGGCATATTTCCGTGAGTTTGGTCGTTGATCAGCGTGGTAAAATCGTGAGCGGTCCGGAGCCTCGGATCAGTGGTTTTCCGGAAGGTAAAAAAGGTGAGATATTGGACGTGCTTTTGGATGTTGTCGAAGACACTGCTCTGTCAGCTTTCGATGAATTATCGAACACAGCGCGTAAAGACGAAGAGCTGATTGAAGATAAATTAGTCGCGCGTATAAAACGTCGCGTCCGAGAGATGACGGATAAACGCGCTATTGTTGAAGTCGTCGCGCATAAGGTGAAAATATGATCGGCCCCTTAAATCACGTCGGTATAGCCGTTCCTGATATTAAAAAGGCACTAGATTTCTACCGTGACGTGCTCGGCGCAACGGACTGCACCGAACCCAAAATATTAGCGCCTCAGGGCGTGACATATGCCTTTGTAAACTTACCGAGCGGGCAGGTGGAATTAATCGAGCCTTATGGTGAAAAATCGCCCATTCTTCGCTTTTTGGAAAAGAATCCAAAAGGCGGCCAGCATCATATCTGTTTTGAGGTCAAAGACATTCATGAGGCCAAAGCTTTGATGGAAGAGCGCGGTATGCGTGTCCTTGGCGAACCGCGTATCGGTGCGCATGGCACATTGGTTGTCTTTTTACACCCCGGTGATGCAGGTGGAGTTCTGATTGAGCTCATGGAAAGCCATAAAGCGGAGCACTAACATGAATCCCTTTTCCATGTTCGTGATGTTCCTCATCATCTGGTGGACGGTGCTATTTGCGGTGCTACCATTAGGGGTAAGAGGACAGGCGGAAGAAAATGATATTGTCGAAGGGTCTGAGCCCGGCGCGCCGGTGGATAGCAATATCAAGGGTAAATTTATCCTGACAACCAAAGTGACCATCGTGGTCTGGCTCATGATTTGCGGCATTATTATGTCGGGGATTATTGATTGGGATATGTTCGGTTCTGTTTTAACACCGGAATAGAGTCAGGAATTTACATCACTTTTTTAATGGCATTTACAGTGACTTAGGCTTGTTGCCTGTCATGAGTCGCGGTAAGCAAAATCCTCGAACGAAACTGAGATAACTATGCGCCTCTCTAATTATTTCCTGCCTGTCTTGAAGGAAACTCCTGCCGAGGCAACGATTGCCTCGCATCAGCTGATGTTACGTGCGGGGATGATTAAACAAAATAGTGCAGGGATTTACTCTTGGTTACCCCTTGGCCTGAAAGTTCTTCGCAAGATCGAGCAAATTGTGCGTGAAGAGCAAAACAAAGCGGGCGCCAATGAAATGCTGATGCCGACCATTCAATCGGCGGATTTGTGGAAAGAAACAGGACGCTATGAGGCTTATGGCCCGGAGATGCTCCGCATAACGGATCGCCATGATCGCGAAATGCTCTATGGCCCGACCAATGAAGATATGATCACGGATATATTCCGGACATATGTCAGGTCTTACAAAGACTTACCGCAACTTCTTTATCATATTCAATGGAAATTCCGCGATGAGAGACGCCCCCGTTTCGGCGTCATGCGCGGTCGTGAGTTTCTGATGAAAGATACTTATAGCTTTGACATTGATGAGGAGGCCGCACGTCGCTCCTATTATAAAATGTTCGTGGCCTATCTGAACACTTTTGCGCGTTTAGGTATCAAAGCCATACCTGTAAAAGCGGATTCCGGCCCCATTGGCGGAGACCTCACACATGAATTTGTGATTCTGGCGGAAACGGGCGAGAGCGAAGTGTTTTGTCATAAGGACTTATTGGACATGGCTGCACCCGGCGATGTTGATTTCGATTCTGATCTATCAGGTTATGTCGATAAACGCCGTGCACTTTATGCCGCCACGGATGAAACCCATGACGCAGAGGAATTCGCCGCTATTCCCGAAGACAAGCAAATGACCGCTCGCGGCATTGAAGTCGGGCATATTTTCTATTTTGGCGATAAATATACCGCCCCTATGGGCGCAAAAGTGATGGGCCCGGACGGGAAAGAACACATTGCACAAGGCGGCTCTTACGGGATTGGCGTCTCGCGCTTAGTGGGTGCGATTATCGAAGCCAGCCATGACGAGAATGGCTGTATTTGGCCGAAGTCCGTCGCGCCTTTTGGTGTTGGTATCATCAATTTGAAATCCGGTGACGCAGAAGCCGATGCCGCCTGTGATGACCTTTACGCGAAGCTCTCAGATATGGGCTGTGACCCGCTTTATGACGACACAAATGAACGTGGCGGTGTGAAATTTGGCCGTATGGATTTGATTGGCCTGCCATATCAGGTCACGATCGGCCCGCGCGGCCTCAAAAACGGCGTTGTCGAGGTCAAAAGACGGGCGAATGGCGAGAAGGTCGAGCTATCACCTGCTGCGGCGCTGACCTTCTTTCAAACAGAGTTTAGCGCTTGAGCCGCGAGCTTAACATAAAACAAAACAAACCCTTCGGCGCGATCGAGCGCCGTATCGCCATGCGCTATCTGCGGGCGAAGAAAACACAGGGCGGCGTCGGTCTGATCGCCGCGATTTCCTTTACGTGTATCATGCTCGCCATTGCCGCGATGATTATCATCATGTCGATCATGAACGGCTTTCGCAGTGATATGATACGCCTGACAGTCGGCAGCGAAGGGCATATGTATGTGTCCAGCACTACCCCGCAACCGACCCCCGAGAGCATGCAAGCGATGGAAGAGCGTTTGTCGCGTGTTGAAGGTGTTGATGAGGCGTTTCAATTCACGCAAAATTACACAGGTGTTCAAGCCAACGGGCAGTTTTCATTGGCCCAAGTCATCGGCATACGCCCCGAAAACCTACGGGCTTATGATTTAATCTCCCAATCTATTGTCGCGGGTAGTCTTGATAATTTTGGGCAGGGTCACGGGTCTAACCAAACCATCGCGATTGGTAACCGTTTGGCGGCAGGGCTGGGCTTGACGGCGGGGGATAAGCTTTTAGTTTTCTCACCGCGCACCCGCACCACGGTCACAGGGCCGCAGCCCATCAAAAAAGTCTATACAATCGGGGCCGTTTTTGAAGTTGGGCTTTTGCTGACGGATCAAACCTATATCTATATGGATTTCGACGAAGCCACGATTTTGTTTGAGGGCGGTAAGCTGACAGGCGAAATTCAACTTCGATTAGATAATCCTGATATGATTGACCAATTGCGCCAACCCGTTGGTATTGCGGCGCAAGAACACATATACTTATCAACATGGAAAGACCGCAATGCGACTACGGCAACGGCTTTGCGCACTGAACAAATTGCAATGCGATTTATCTTTATGGTCGTCGTTGTGATCGCGGCGTTCCCTGTTCTCGCCTCCATGATTATGTTGGTGAAAAACAAATCCAAAGACATTGCGATTTTGCGAACGATCGGGGCCTCACGTGGCGGTGTGTTGCGAATTTTCCTGATGTCGGGAGCGATGATCGGTATATTGGGTACATTGGCGGGTCTCGTTTTCGGGGTGTTATTTTGTTTGAACATCGGCGCCATCCAAGCCGCAATTGAATTTGTGACAGGAACAGAGCTTTTCCCCGCCGACGTCTATCAACTCTCCGGCGGTATCCCGGCTAAAATTGTTTGGTCAGAAGTGTTTGGTGTCGCCTTTTGGGGATTCCTGATTTCTGCGGCGGCGACGTTCTTGCCTGCGCTTAACGCCTCCAAGGTCGACCCTGTCGACGCGCTGAGATATGAGTAGGGGATAATATGGCAGCTAGACCCATACTTTCCGTCCGTAACTTGCATCGATCCTATCAATCGGGGCCAAAGACGCTGAATGTTTTGGCAGGTGCGGATATTGATATTTTTCCCGGCGAAATGGTGGGCCTGATCGGGCCGTCCGGTTCGGGAAAGTCAACACTGCTTCATGCGGCGGGCCTGCTTGAAAAGCCCAACGCAGGCGAAGTCTATATCAATGGGCGTGAGTGCCTAAAGCTCTCTGACGACCAACGCACTGCCATTCGCCGCGAAACTATTGGCGTGGTTTATCAGTTTCACCATCTGCAAAAAGAATTCTCTGCCGAAGAAAATATCGTTATTCCTCAAATGATTGCAGGCAAAAATGAACGTGTCGCCTTGGTCGAGGCGCAACGTTTACTAACCCTGATGGGCCTTAAAGAGCGGATGCATCATAAACCATCTGAAATGTCAGGCGGCGAGCAACAGCGTGTTGCCATTGCACGGGCGCTTGCCAATAAACCGCAGATCCTTTTGGCGGATGAGCCAACCGGGAATCTCGATCCCGCCACATCCGCATCAGTCTTCAAGAGCTTGTTTGATCTGACGCGTATGGAAGGCGTCTCGGCATTGGTCGCGACGCATAATATGGAATTAACGCAATTTATGGACCGCGTCTTCACTGTCCGAGATGGCCTAGTGGTGCCGCTCAAAGTGCCTGCGCGGGCTTAGGTCTTATTTCGCGTCAGGGCATAAAGTGCAATGCCGACAAGAACAACGCCCAATCCTACCAAAGCTGCCATGGTATTATCCGCGATCACAAAGACGAGTGTGAAGGCTGTAATTGCCAAGTAAATAAGCGGGGTTATTGGATAGAGAAACGCCTCATAAGGTCGTTCAATATCGCTAAATCTGGCCCGCAAGATAAATAGTCCCAAAACGGTCAGGAAACTGTTAAGCGCCAACATGGAGCCCGCGAAAATGATGATCGTTTTGAAGCTCGATGTTAAAATAAAGACGACTGCAATCAGGGATTGGAAAGCAATAGCGACATAGGGTAAATTGGATTTATTCGTGCGGGAAAACCAAGCGAATGTCTTGATGTCCTCACCTAAAACCTGCAGCGCGCGCGGGCCGGAAATTGTCATCGCGCTGACCGTGGATATGAGTAGAAGTGCCAACATGCCGCCCGCAATACGTGCGCCATTTTCACCGAAGATGCTCTGCGCCGCAATATAACCAATTTCGACTTCGCCGCGCATGGCATCCATCGGTGCGGCAAAGAGGAAAGCGGCGTTAAGCAAGACATAGAGCCCCATGACAATCGCGGTTCCGGTCATCAAGATTTTTGGTAATGATTTTTGCGGCTCTGCTAGTTCTCCGGAAATATAGGTCGCAGCGTTCCAACCCGTATAGGCATAGGACACATAAATCAGCGCGACAGCAAAGGTACCGCTAAATATTAAAGCACCGTCTCCTGTCTGTGGTAAAAGGCTGATGTCTTGCGGCTCAGGGGTAAAGAAAAACGCAGCGGCACAGAAGCCTAAAATCAACAAGATTTTTATGAGCGTAAAACTGTTTTGCAGGCGCGCGCTCAGGTTACGCGTGAGACTGTGAATGAGTGCCAAAGAAAGCACGAGCGCAATTGCGACCGCTTTCTCTGTGCCCTTCGACCAATCCCACGGGAGGGACGCCCCGCTATATTTGGCAAAAGCCAAAGCCACTGCGGCAATGGGCGCGGCAAAGCCGACCGTCGCACTAACCCAGCCCGACACGAACCCTGCCGCAGGATGATAGAGCCGGCCCAAGAAATTATATTCACCACCGGAGCGCGGCAGGGCAGCCCCTAATTCGGCATAACTCACCGCCCCACAAAAGGCGGCAATCCCACCAATCACCCAAAGCATAAGTAGCGTAAAGACAGACGACATCTCCGCAAGCTGAAACCCCAAACTGGTAAACACGCCCATGCCGACCATATTAGCAATAATAATAGACATCGCCGTGCGCGGGGTGAAGGTTGTTTTGGCGTTCATGATATTTCTCTGCGTGTGATTGAAACGTTTTGCAATACAGAGTCGGTTTGAATTTTTATTTTTGACTCTTTCAAAGAGGCTTACCAAGCAATAGCAAAAGGAGTCCCGCATGAAGTTCCGAACCCTCTTACCTATACTTGCTGTCGCGGTCACGGGGTGCGCAGCGCTTCCCGTTTCGTAAACCACGCCGTCGCTCTCCACGGCGGATTATGACATTCAGGCCAAACGCGCGATGGCCGCTTATGACAACACCGGCATGGTGGTGTTCGTCATGGTCGGCGATCAAACCCCTTATGTCACGGCCTTTGGTATCGCAGAGGAGGGCAAAGACCGCACTGTCACACCCGACACACTGTTTCCGATTGCTTCCATATCAAAAGCCTTCACCACCACAGCCTTGGCCATTCCGGTAGACCGCGGCGTGGTCGATCGGGGCGCACCAGTCCGTACCTTATCCCTGAATTTACCATGTATGCTTAGGTCAGCGAAAAATTTACGGTGCGGGATGCGCTAACACATGGGTCTGGAGCGCCATTAGGGGCGTGCTAATCCGCTCGTCTAACATCCTATGTGGGGATTTTCGCGACTTCAGCTGAGGGGCAAACCGGATCTTAGCTCGAAACTATAGGGTTGTTATCATTTATATATCTAACGGAGTTTCGGTGGACGTTAGTTTTTGAAAAAGTACAGACCCTA
>CAYGTR010000046.1:0-4248 GCA_964352855.1 uncultured Algimonas sp.
ACGCGGCCGAACTGGCGCATGCGTTTCTTGCCTTTTTTCTGCTTATCGAGCAATTTGCGTTTACGGGACGCGTCGCCGCCATAACATTTCGCCGTCACATCTTTGCGCATGGCGGCGATGGTTTCGCGGGCGATGACTTTACCGCCAATGGCCGCTTGCACCGGAATTTTAAAGAGATGCCTTGGGATGAGGTCTTTGAGACGTTCACACATTTGACGGCCACGACTCTCGGCACGTCCGCGGTGGACGAGCATAGACAGCGCATCGACGGGGTCGCCATTGACGAGGATACTCATTTTGACCAGATCGCCTTCGCGCACGCCGATGGCTTGATAATCAAATGAGGCATAGCCTTTAGAGACGGATTTGAGGCGGTCATAGAAATCAAACACCACTTCATTGAGCGGTAATTCATATTCCACCATGGCGCGGGTGCCGACATAGGTCAGCCCGATTTGAACGCCGCGGCGGTCTTGGCAGAGTTTCAAAATGCCGCCGAGATATTCATCCGGCGTCATAATCGTGGCTTTGATCCATGGCTCTTCAATATGCTCAATTGCCATGACGTCAGGCATGTCTGCGGGGTTATGGAGCTGTATCGGGTCGCCCTTGCGCATGACGAGGGTGTAGACCACGGACGGCGCTGTGGTAATGAGGTCGAGGTCAAATTCACGCTCCAGACGTTCTTGGATAATTTCCAGATGGAGCAAGCCGAGGAAGCCACAACGGAAGCCAAAGCCGAGCGCGGCACTGGTTTCCATCTCATAGCTAAAGCTCGCATCATTCAGGCGCAGACGGCCCATGGCGGCGCGGAGGTCTTCGAAATCGGCGGCGTCCACGGGGAAGATACCACAGAACACAACGGGCTGGGCCGGTTTAAATCCGGGCAGGGCTTTATCGGTCGGGCGTTTATCATCGGTGATTGTATCACCCACAGCGGCGTCGGCGACTTCTTTGATGGAACCTGTGAGGAAGCCCACTTCGCCGGGGCCGAGCGACGGCACATCTGTCGGCTTGGGTTTGAATACGCCGACCTTGTCAACAACATAGCTGGCCCCCGTATTCATGGTACGGATGCGCATGCCTTTTTTAACCGTACCTTCGATAACGCGGAAGAGCACAATCACGCCCATATAAGTGTCATACCACGCATCGACGAGCATGGCCTTGAGCGGGGCATTCGGGTCGCCTTGCGCGGGCGGCGGCAAGCGTTTGGTGATGGCTTCCAGCACGTCGGGGATCCCAATGCCGGATTTCGCGGAACACTCAACGGCGTCAGACGCATCGAGGCCGATGACCTCTTCGATTTGTTCTTTCACGCGTTCGGGCTCTGCGGCGGGCAGGTCGATTTTGTTAAGCACGGGGATGATTTCGTGATCATGTTCAATCGCTTGATAGACATTGGCGAGGGTTTGAGCTTCTACGCCCTGCGACGCATCGACGACGAGGATCGAGCCTTCACAGGCCGAGAGCGAGCGCGATACTTCATAGGCGAAATCTACATGGCCCGGTGTGTCCATCAGGTTCAGGATATACGTCTCGCCGTCTTGGGCATTATATTCAAGGCGCACGGTTTGAGCCTTGATCGTGATGCCGCGTTCTTTTTCAATATCCATATTGTCGAGCACTTGCTCTGACATTTCACGGTCTGTCAGCCCACCGCAGAAAGAAATCAAGCGGTCAGCCAGTGTGGACTTACCGTGGTCAATATGGGCCACGATGGAGAAATTTCTAATTTTGGACTGGTCTGTCATGAAGCGCTATTTAGCGAGAAAAGCCTGATTAGCAAGAGCGCTCTGCTGCGGCCCAAAACCGCGGGCAGAGCAGTATTGTTACGCCATAGACAAAAACGATTGCTTTCATTGACTATATCGAATTGCTCAATGGACTAAGACAGTTTATAGTCATATTCAAATCTAATTTATCACCCGTTTGGAGAGAGATATGGAACATCAGGTCGGAACAGCTGTTTGGGATATCAATGAAAGCGAAATAGAAGGCCGCTGCCCCGTCATGCACGGCAATAATAAAATGAAAGCCGGCGATGCATCTGCCAATCGTCACTGGTGGCCCGAGACATTGAATGTCGGCATGCTGCATCAAAACCCGAAAGTGGGTAATCCGATGGATGATGATTTTGATTATGCGTCGGCCTTTAACGCCATCGATCAAGATGAACTTTATGCGGACATGAAGAAAATTTTGACAGATTCCAAAGACTGGTGGCCTGCAGATTATGGGCATTACGGCCCGTTCTTTATTCGCATGTCTTGGCACGCGGCCGGTACATATCGTATCTTTGACGGACGCGGCGGTGCCGCCACAGGCATGCAGCGCTTTGCGCCGCTTAACTCTTGGCCGGATAATGGCAACCTCGATAAGGCGCGCCGCCTGCTTTGGCCTCTTAAGCAAAAATACGGCAAAGCCGTCTCTTGGGCGGATCTGTTTGTTTACGCCGGTAATGTTGCCATTGAAGATATGGGTCTGCCGACATTCGGATTTGCCTTTGGCCGCGAAGATGTGTGGGAGCCGGAGCAAGACGTTTGGTGGGGCCCGGAAACAGAATGGCTCGCCAATGAGCGTTACCGTGGTGACCGCCAATTAATGGAACCCCTGGCTGCGGTTGTCATGGGTTTGATTTATGTCAACCCCGAAGGTCCGGACGGCAATCCTGATCCGCTCGCACAGGCTCGCGATATTCGCGAAACCTTTGCCCGCATGGCGATGAATGACGAAGAAACCGTTGCGCTGACCGTCGGCGGTCACACATTCGGCAAGGCGCATGGTGCGCATGACCCGGATCTTTATGTTGGCGCTGAACCTGAAGGCGCCCCGATGCACATGCAAGGTCTCGGCTGGGAACAGGAAAAAGGCCAAAAAGCTGCCAGCATGACGACGTCAGGCATTGAAGGCGCGTGGACAGCCAACCCTACCCAGTGGGATAATGGTTATCTCGACGTGCTCTTGGGTTATGAGTGGGAGCTGACGAAATCTCCTGCCGGTGCACAACAATGGACACCCAAAGCCGGACAAGGCGCCCCCGAAGCGCCAAACGCGTCTGACGCGTCTGAAACTCAGCCTCTCATGATGACAACGGCGGATATGTCCATGAAAATGGATCCGGAATATCGTAAAATTTCTGAGCGGTTCCATAAAAACCCCGATCAATTAGCCGATGCGTTTTCACGCGCGTGGTTCAAATTATTGCATCGCGATATGGGGCCAAAGGTTCGTTTCTTAGGCAAAACTGTACCGGAAGAAACATTAATCTGGATGGATCCGGTGCCGGAAGCCAATGGTTACACATTATCGGACAGTCAAATCGCAAAGCTGAAGACAATGATTTTGGATACAGATTTATCTGTCCCCGAACTCGTCTCTACGGCTTGGGCATCGGCGTCGACCTATCGCCAATCGGATAAGCGTGGCGGTGCCAATGGGGCCCGGATTCGCTTGGCCCCTCAAAAAGATTGGGATGCCAATAATCCGAAACAACTCGCCAAAGTCCTGAAAGTCTATGAAGGCGTTCAAAGTGATTTCAACGGCGATGTCTCTATGGCTGACCTTATCGTTCTCGCTGGGTGTGTCGGCGTTGAAAAAGCTGCCAAAGCCGGCGGATTTGATGTCAAAGTGCCGTTCACACCGGGACGCACGGATGCCACGGACGAGATGACGGACGTTGACAGCTTCGCCGTTTTGGAACCCTTCTCTGACGGTTTCCGCAATTTTGAGCGCGGTAATCATTACCGTAAAGCCGAAGACAGACTCATTGACCGCGCACAATTACTGGCGCTGACGGCACCGGAAATGACAGTCTTGGTTGGTGGCCTACGTGTTCTCGGTGCTAATACCTCCGGCAATCATGGCGTGTTCACTGATAATGTCGGCACGCTCAGCAATGATTTCTTTGTCAATTTGTTGGATATGGACACTGTCTGGTCATCCACAAATGCGGATGAGACAGCCTTTGAAGGCAAAGACCGCGAAAACGGAAACGTCAAATGGACCGGCACACGCAATGATTTGGTCTTTGGATCAAATTCAATCCTACGCGCCACAGCCGAAGTTTATGCCTGCTCTGACTCTCAAGAGAAGTTCGTCAAAGACTTCGTCAAAGCGTGGGACAAAGTCATGATGGCCGACCGTTTCGATGTGAATTAAACCCACCGAAATAAAAGTAAATCAAGCCTCCCCATGGTTTTGCCTATAAGCAAATTCATGGGGAGGCTTTGTTATTTTTGGGATGCT
>CAYGTR010000046.1:4348-23596 GCA_964352855.1 uncultured Algimonas sp.
CATGGTTTTGCCTATAAGCAAATTCATGGGGAGGCTTTGTTATTTTTGGGATGCTGATAAATTTATCTGAAAGGAAAACTGAGATAGGTCTGTATGGAGAAAGGTACGGATATTTTAATTTTAAATCTATGCATACTTGTGGGCAAAGTGTACGTTAGAACTAAAAAATACTAACGTTCTGCTTCGTCTAGTTTTTTTGGATTGTGAACGACTTTAACCTGCAACGGCTCTGTTCTGATCTAATAAAACAATCTGTGAGGTATTTCACAGGCGAAATTCAATTGCTCAAAGACTGTTCTTGTCGGTCTATGTTTAAGAGCGGGTTAAAAGACGGATAACCACTGCATATCCAAAAATGGGTCGTCTTATTAGCCGAAAAATATCGACTTCACCCCCGTCAATTTGGGTTCTTGGTGCGAAGCTGTTGCGGCGTCATTCCGGTCCATTTCTTGAAGGCGCGCTGGAAAGCGTTCGGATCGCGATAACCGACAAGATGCGCAATCTGCTGGTTGTTCAGACCGCTCTTGACCAGATAGCGGATCGCAAGCTGCTTTCGCGTTTCGTCGAGTAAAAATTGGAATGACTCCCCCTCGTCGTCCAAACGACGCAGAAGGGTGCTTCGGCTAATTTTCAGGCGACCACAGACATGCGCGATTGTGGGTTCGGTGACCGAGAATGCCTCTAGCATCGCTGCCCGAACCCTGTCTGAGAGGGGCAACTCCTTGGACTGTATCATGGCTTGGCTTTGAAGGTCTGCTTCGGTGGCATTCCAGAGCTCTGGATTGTCCGAGATGAACGGCACGCGGGTGTCTGCAAGAGTGTAGGTTAGCATTGCGTCGCCCTCATTAGGAATTAGCCCAAAGATATCGACAAGCCGTTCTCGCTCATCCATCGGCAGAGGAAGACTAACCCTTAAGGGCTGAATAGGATGACGCGCTAAGGCATTGGCCTGAGCATGAAGATAAATGATTTGAGGGCTGCTGAAGGACCCTGGCAGAGATGTGCTTGGAATATCCGGGGCAACGCGAACGCTAAATTCTGATTTACTAGATGATAAGATAAATTGCATCGGCCCAAAAAGACTTTTGAACTTTGCCATGCGATTAATCCCGGTCTCGAAATCCGGAGCCGTCGACAAGGCAAAAAGAACCGGGACAGCGGGACCGCCTGCTAGGCGTAAGCCAAGGAGTCTCGGAATATCTTTCTGCCCTGATAGCGCCATTATAGCGTTCCAGAGGCGCAAGTATTCATCTGGCGTCACGAAAAGAGCTCGGTCGTTCCGATCAGTCGCAACTATACCCGAATGCGTCAGAACTTCCGTCCAGTCTACGCCGAGAATACCGCAGATTGGGCCGGAGAGTACAGAAGATGTGTATATCGGGAAACGTCCCTGAATTGGCATAACGATATCCTTTCGCGCGGGATCATCTTACACATTCTAATAGAAACGCTTAATTCGTTCCAAGCAATAGGCTTAAGTTATGTTGATAGTGATTGAAACGATATGCAAGCCAGTGAAACCATCTGCAAGCCATTTCTCGTGGAATATCTTCAAGACACGCGCCATGTTTGAAAATAGATTATTGGACAAGGATGCGCGTGTGAAACTCAACGGAAAGATCATCGTCGTTACGGGGGGTGGGCGTGGCATCGGCTTGGAATTCACGCGGCAACTCACCGCGCTTGGCAATACCGTCATCATTACTGGACGCAACGAAGCTACGTTAGAAACTGCCGCTCAGGAAACCGGGGCAGAACCAATACCCGGCGATGTAACATCAGCAAAAGATCAGGAACGCTGGATCGAGCAGATCGAACAGCGACATGGCCGTATCGACCTGCTCATCAACAATGCAGGCATCCTGCTACCTTACAACTTTGCATCGGACCCTGATACGCTTGACAAGATTGAGCGTGAGATTGCTACCAATTCGATCGCCCCTCTGACGTTGACAAGGCGGGCTTTGCCGCTGCTTCAAGCGAGTGACGCGCCCGCTGTGCTGTTTATCAGTTCTGCCGCGGCATTTGTCGCGGCGGCAGCGACCCCGGTTTACTCCGGTACGAAGTCTCTGCTTCACCACTCCGCCCAAGCCTTGCGCTATCAATTCGCGCCACTGGGCATTTCTGTTTTCGAGGCGATGCCGCCTGTTGTCGATACCGACATGGGGGCGGGTCTTAAGTCCGACAATTTCAAGAAGATGGCACCGGAAGATTTAGTACGCGAGATTCTAAAAAGTCTCCGCGAAAATCAGACTGAGATGTTGCTAGGCCAAGCCAAGCAAGTGAAATGGCTCAGTCGCATCGCACCGGGCTTTGCCTTCCGCCAATTTTCTAAAACCGAATTCCATTGAAAACCCCGCAGGAGGCCTACCCCATGTCATCTGATCAATATCGCAAGCGCGTGAATGCATTGGCCGTCATCACCTCAGCAGCCTTCTTCGGCGCCAACCTGTTTATAGGTGCGTCGATGGGCGTTTATTGGCTTAGCCTACCTCCGACTGAATTCACCGCTCAGTTCTTCCCGCAGTTCAGCAACTTTCTCTACACAATCATGCCGCTATTTCTATTGATGCCAATTGGTCTGATTTTATCGGCACGGCTCGATTGGAAGATGCCTGAAGCGCGAAGGAATTGGGTTATCGCGCTATGGCTCTATCTTGCAATTTCGCTGATCACAGTGTTTTTCCATATGCCACTCAATGTGCGTCTCGCAGCAGCTGTTGGCTCACCTGTGGGGGAGGTGTTGAACTTCTATAAGAGTATCGCACTGACCGGCCTAGTGACCGAGGAAAATTCTGCAACCATCCGCACGCTTTGGCTATTGGGTCACATCCCGCGTGTCCTGATCACCCTTGCCATTCCGATCTATGCCCTGCGCGCAATGACCGCGCGAACCGCGGACTGAAGCTAGACCCGCCAAGAAAGGACACCCACGATGACGCCCAAACCGCCTCAACCGAACCAAAAGGCGCATTCGCGATATATTGTAATCGTCGGTGCTACTGGCATGTTGGGATCGGAACTTTTCCGAATACTTGATCATGACACATATCGAATAACAGTTGTTGGGCGCTCTACGGAAAGACTAAAAACGGCCTTCCCCGATGCCTCCGGCCACCTGAACTGGGCAGAGTTTGAGGAAAGTGATGCCGGGTCATTCGATGCGATCATCAATCTGGCCGGTTCCAGTGTGTCGGACCGGAAATGGGATGACGCCTACAAAAAGGTGATGACCGAAAGTCGGATCAAGGCGACGCAAATGTGCGTAAGGAAATGCACTGCAAAGCCAGCACTTCATCTTATCAATGCCTCCGCTGTCAGCGCCTATGGTTTCTATAACGACAAGGGTCCGCGCTTTACCGAGAATGATCGAGACAAACGCAGCGGTTCGGCCTTTCTTCAGGATTTGATCGACGAATGGGAAGCAACCGCGCTGAAGGCTGAAGCGATTGGCAGCAATGTCACGCTGCTGCGTACGGGAGTAGTCTTCGATCTCGAAGACGGGGCACTTCCAGCCTTGATGAAGCCGTTTCGCATGTTTGTCGGCGGCAAGATCGGAACCGGGCATCAGATGCTCTCTTGGATCAGTACCCGTGATGCCGCGCGCGCCATCGCATTTCTGCTCAACCATGGCGACTTGACTGGGCCCGTTAACCTGACCTCGCCCGGCGCGGTCAGTAACCGCGTCTTGGCAAAGAAGATTGGCAGGGCGCTCGGCAAGCCTAGCTTCCTTCCCACGCCAGCTTTTGCCATTCGTGCGAGCATGGGGCAGATGGGTGACGAGCTGATCGTAAAAGGACAGCATGTCTTTCCCGAGAAACTCCTCAATGCAGGGTTCAGTTTCGCACACCCCACAATTGAAGCGTACTTCTCCGATGTATTCGGAACCTGAGGGAATGCTATCTCCGAAACCGTTATTGCGTTTTGCACAATGATTGACAGCGGAAAAGTTAAGAGATGACTCAACGCCACCTACCGCGCGACATGGCTTGCGTTGTGGGCTTCCACCAACGCTAACCTAAAGACCAACCATCATGCTCGCTGGACACTATGCCACCGCCCTTGTCGCCTATCAGCGCGCTCCTACGCGCAGGTTCCCCGCCTACCTGCTTGTTTGGTACCTCGCTATTTCGCAACTGCCGGACTTGCTATGGCTCCTCTTCCACACACTCGGCCTCGAACCAACCGCGCCCACTGACCTCCTCAATGTAACCCTCCAAAGCCTGAGCGTCGATATGATGTTCAGCCACGATCTGTTACCTGTTGTGGGTTGGGGGGTGCTCTTCGGTATTTTGGGAACATTCTTGTTTCGAGACCGGCGTGTCGGTCTCGCGACGGTTGCGTTGATAGGGCTGCATGCAGTGTTCGATTATCTTGGCGGCTACCCCCACCACATATTCGGCCCGGACACCCCTGTTATCGGAACCGGCATGTACTTGACGCTCCCCTTTGTCGGCATTGCTTTGGAAGCCGTCTATATTATGTTTTTCCTCGGATGGTTTTTCCTTGAGGAGCGCCGACGTGGTGTTGAACGATTATCCGGCAATCGCCTGGCAATCATTGGGCTTTTTGTGTTCAACCTAGTCTTTCTCGCGTCAATTGCGGTCACGTCGATGCGGGACTGGTTTGGACTGCCCGAGTTTTCGCTGCCTTTTGAAACCACGATTCCATCACTCGTCGTGACTTACGTCCTGATGGGTGCTTTTCTTTGGGTTGTAATTCGACGTGGCCCGAGTGGGAAAGGCCGTTCCCGAGATTGATGATCGCTAATAGCCGACCTTGGGTGCTAATGCAGACACTCGCTTAAGCCCACCTTTGAGATGAACTCGAAATTATCTTTTTGCTCCGAAAAAGCCCAAATCATTTCACCGCTCTTGGCCCCGCGAAGAACCAGACGATGAGACCGAGGAGTGGGAAAAACAGCACGAATAAAATCCAGAGGACTTTGCTGAGGTTCGAAGACCTTGAATTAATGATGCTGATAATCGCCCAGACCGCGAGTGCCAGATGAATGAGTCCAAAAAGTCCACCTTCAAATGATATGTTCATGCTGCTCTCCTTTTGACATTATGGCTAATGCGCTCTGTCTACACTGTCGGGAAGGCCATTGCGAATAATATCGGCTAAAGCCTCGACTGCGGCGATGCGGGGGAAGCGTTTGCGATAGGTGAGGTAAATATGTCGGGCCGCACCTTTGTCGATGAGCTTATGGGATTCGAGGTCTAAATCAGAGATCCAACCCCCGCGCATCGCCAGCGCCGGCACAAGCGTCACGCCTTGGCCGGAGGCGACAAGGTTAATGAGGGTTTCCAGACTGGTTGCGCGCAGGCTCTGGCGACGTTTCTTCTGCGTGGGTCTACAAATAGAGAGCGCCTGATCGCGGAAACAATGCCCTTCGGTGAGCAATAAAACATCATCCTCTTTGACATCAGCCATAGAGGCTTGATTTAATTTATGCAGTGCATGGTCTTTGGGGAAGACGAGCCAAAAGGGTTCGGAATATAACTCCATCGCGGTTAGGCTATCCTCATTGGGCTGAGTTGCAAGCACTGCTATGTCGAGGTCACCTGATACCAAAGACTCGACGAGCCTATCGGTAATGTCTTCGCGGTAATTGATAGAGAGTTTTGGCAGTGCTTTATTTAATTGCCCGACAAAACGTGGAATGAGATAGGGTGCGATGGTCGGGATAAGGCCGAGTGACAGCGTGCCCGCCAGAGGGTCTTGGGCAGCTTCTGCGACTTCTTTAATCCGTTGGGCGGCGTCTCGGGCTTCGCGGGCAATCCGAATAACATCCTCGCCAATATCGGTGATGCGGATGCCTTTATGGCTGCGCTCAAACAGGGTCACGCCGAGTTGGAGTTCAAGTTTCTTTATTTGTCCTGACAATGTGGGTTGGCTGACGAAGCAGGCCTCCGCCGCACGGCCAAAATGTCTATGGTCTGCAACGGCACAAATATAATCTAAATCGCGCAAGTTCATGATGATTGGTATTGCCTATCGAAATGATAAAATCAATCGATTAGAACACAAATTTAACTTGTGCTATTAAACAAAATGACCCAACCAAGCAGTCCCCCATTTGGCTTGGTATTAAGCCTGAGATACATTCCTCGTGTCTCAGGCTTAAATATATGTGGCCTATCAGGCGCTTAAAATTACATTAACAATCGCTCATCACGGCCACATTTTTGTCTTTTATTAACCCTAGTGGCCGACACAAGAGTCTAAGTTTTTATAAGGCCTATTATGTCCATATCTTTTCTGTCTAAGCCTTTTTTTCGTGTCTTGGTTTTGAGCACAGCCTCGGCTGTCTTATTTACAGCCTGCGCCACGGCACCAAATAATCCGAACTCCAACTCTGATATTCGGGAAGCGCAAACAAAAGCCGGGCAAGACGCGGAAAGCTATAATGAGAGCGAACTGGTCGCGGCGGTCTCAACCCATTTAGGCGTGACGAGCGAGAGTGCGGCTTCAGCCATTGAGCGTCTGTTTAAAGACCGCGGACGTCCGACGGCTTATATCACAGGCGAAGAAGGCGGTGGTGCCTTGACGATTGGCGCGCGTTACGGACAAGGCACACTGTGGATGAAAGATGGCCGCTCGCAAAAAGTTTATTGGCAAGGCCCGACCATAGGGTTTGATGCGGGTGCGGAAGCCGGGAAAGTTTTCACGCTTGTTTACGGTCTTGATGATCCCGATTATGTCTTCCAACGTTTCCCCGGCGTCGATGGCTCCGCTTATTTGGTCGCGGGTATGGGTGTCAATTATCAACGCGCGAACGGCATTACGCTCGCACCCATTCGCACAGGTGTCGGCCTCCGATTAGGGGCCAATGTCGGCTATACGAGCTATACACGGAAGCGGAGTATTTTGCCGTTTTAAAAAGGGCAGAATAATATCTCCCTCTCTTGACGGCCTTTATATCTATACCCAAATAACCAACATGGGTATTTTCAAATCAACCATTCTTCGGGCGCATATAAATGTGAAAGGCCATGACATTGTCTTTAACAATTCATGGAGTCTTCTACCTTATAAAAGCAAAGCGACGCTTGAAGTGGATGGGGTCGAACGGGCTATGAGCACAAAAATGCTTCACCCTAATCCAAACATTCCCTTATTTGATTTGCAGGATATTTCACCTGGAATAGAGTCTCTTCAGGTCTTTTTCATCGGGGTTCTAAGCGTTAAGGCGTGTATCGTTGTGAACGGCGAGATCGTTTACCGTGACGGCATCGACTCCTTAGATAAATTACAAGCGCGTTTTTTTGAAGGTTAGACAGCCTCCTACCTCTTCAGGCGATAAGCCTATAAATACCGCGCGGATATATCAAACAGATCTGCCATAACGGATTCTGTTGTGGGCCATCGGCCTGCACCTTTACCGCGAATGCGGTATTGGTCGCCATCGTCAAAATCAAAGACGGCATGCGCCTCTTCGCCGTCGGCTTGGGCCAAGAAATTATTAAGACTAAGGTCTTTTAATTCCAGATTTGTCGAGAAGCCGTTTTTGTCACGCCAGAGTATGGCGATACGCTTTATGGCACCCTTAGGTGGGCCTTCCGGTTTAAAGTCTTCTATTGTGTCGCGCGGGATGTCGTCGAGGGTTATGTCTTCATCAAAGCCTAGCAGGGCGACCAATCGGATTTTTGCCGCGGCATCTGCCCCGTTTACATCGGCAGAGGGGTCCGCCTCGGCAAAGCCTTTCTCCTGAGCGTCGGCGAGGGCCGCCTCATAGGAACGGCCTTTGCTGATCTCGCCCAACATATAATTGGTTGTGCCGTTGAGCAGGGCTTGCACGCGCGTGATGCGGCCTTTTTCGCGCAGACACATTTCAAGGACAGGCATACCGCCCCCTGCTGCGGAAGAGAATGAAAGCGCAATATCTTTTTGTTTGGCGAAATTCATTAAAGCTCGTCCGCCTTGGGCAACGGCTTGTTTATTGGCACTAACGATATGTACGCCTGCCGCTATCATGGCTTGGGTATGTGACAGGGCCGGCTCAATGCCGCCTGAAACATCAATGAATATATCAGGCTTGGCAGCGATAAGGTCATCAAACTCTGTGGTGAGTTCTGCGGGCCTAAAACCTTGATCAATATATTTATCGACATTGCGCACCATGATTTTGACCATTTCAAAGCGGGCCGGATGCGCTTTTACACGTCGATAAACGCCGCCACCCACAACGCCGCAGCCCAGCATAGCAACGCGAAGCTTTTTGACCTGAGGGGCCGCTGATAGGGGTGCGGTCTTATCACTTATGGTCGTATAAACAGGGATGCCGGGTTTTCCGATGCGGAACGATTGTTGATATTTTTTGGCAAAACCTAAGGCCTTTGGCTCGATGAGAGGCCCGGCCACTTTTGCCATGTCATCCCAGCTTATTTGAGAGTAGCGCTTAGGGCTATCACCGGATTGTTTCGGATCCCGCGCATAAACGCCGTCGACGTCCTTGAGAAGGAGCGCAGGCGCCTCTATTTGATGGGCAACAAAAAGCGCCGTCAAGTCTGCGCCGCCTTGGCCGAGTAAGACCGAACGGTCTTTTTCGCCAATGGCGACATAGCCGGGCATAACCACAATATCATGGTCTTTCAGATCTTGCAGAAGCTGTTCTGCATTTAACCCGACCAATTCCGCGTCCGTATAAGATCCTTTGGCATTCAGGCCAAGGTCACGCGCTTGACGCACAAAAGCAGGGGCGCCAATGCGCTCCAAGGCCAAGGCGAGCAGGGCTGCGGAGCGCCGCTCGCCGAGTTGAATAAGCTCAGGCAGGTTCTTGGCGCGCCCTTCCGGACCGACACGGCGGGCCTCGGCCATCAAGACATCTGTTTGATCTCCTTGGGCGGAGGTCACCGCGACCACATTTTGACCTTCCCGATAATGGCGATAAATCTCAGACGCTGCATTGGTATAATCATCCAAAGAACGAAGGACACTGTGGCCAAAATTCAAAACAATGACAGGGACGGGCATAGCGAACTTTTTGCAAGCGTTAAAACAGCTTTTTGCGATAGGCGGCAGCATTGACGAAGTCAACAAAACACGTCTTTGAAAGACGGGCTTTGCGGTAAAATATTCTAAAGGAGTTCGAAATTATTTATCGGCGCGGGACAGCATTGCTGATGAGGTTCAACGGAATCGCATTTGTGTCCTTGCTTTGACGCAGGACGATACGGGACTGGACATCTGAAATGAGGTCAATTGACAGGAGTGTTTCGCGTAAGAAATCTTCATAAGAATGCATGTCTTTTGTGACAACACGCAGCATGAAATCAACTGCGCCTGTGACGACGGCACATTGAATAACTTCCGGCATACGCGCGATAGCTTTCTCAAATTTTTCCATATTGCTACGATTGGGTAAGGCGAGTTTCACGGCAACAAAAACCTCAAAATCCAAGCCCAGTTTTGAGCGGTTCAAGATGGTCACGCGGTTTTCAATGATACCTAATTCTTCCATGCGTTTTATGCGGCGCCAGCAAGGCGAAGAGGAGAGGCCGACCTGTTCGGATATATCGGCCACGGATAAGCCTGCATTGCTCTGAATTAAGTGCAAAATCTTGGCATCAATATTATCAATTACTTCAGGCATGACAGCCTCCCATATGGCCAATTTGCGCAAAATAATCGCACATATTGTAAAATAAACGTCTATCGCGTTGTGTTTATGGCGCGTTTCTTGGATTAAATACACTCAAATTTCAAATTATATGCTATGTAAACCTCGTTTTGCACGTAATTATGATATGTTTACCATCTAAAGAGGCTTCGGAATGGGTCAAGCGCCTAAAAATCGTTCGGCAGACGACAAAATGTTGTCTAATCAATCGCGTTTGTTTGTGCCGGAGCCCCCATTTCGTCCGGGCGACACGCCTGACTATTCCCACATTACCGTACCGTCTCATCATACACCGGAACGCCCAGATCCCCTTTGCGATGCCCATGACACGGCTGATCACGCCTTAAAGCTAATCCGGGTTTTGCGTTTTAATGGAGAGAATGCAGGGCCGTGGAAAACGGATCTTTCACCTGAGAGAAAGCTCGAAGCGCTCAAAGTCATGATGCGCACACGCGCGATGGATGAGCGTATGTTCACTATGCAGCGCCAAGGTAAAATGAGTTTTTATATGAAGTCGACAGGGGAAGAGGCCGTCAGTGTCGGTCACGCCTTTGCCCTTCGTGATGATGACATGACCTTTCCGACCTATCGCCAGCAAGGTATTTTGCTCGCCCGCGGCGCGTCAATGAAAGAGATGATGTGCCAAGTCCTGTCAAATTCGGGTGACCCGTTGGACGGCAAATCTATTCCGGTTCTCTATTCTTTTAAAAAACACGGCTTCTTTTCAATCTCAGGCAATCTCGGCACGCAGCTTATCCAAGGTGTGGGTTGGGCGATGGCCGAAGCTTATAAAAATGCCGACGGCATTGCATCGGTCTTTACGGGTGAGGGGGCGACAGCCGAAGGTGATTTCCATTATGCGCTGAATTTTGCGTCGACCTATCGTGCGCCTTGCATCATCAATGTGGTGAATAACCAATGGGCCATCTCAAGCTTCCAAGGTATTGCGGCCGGCCGCGGCGAGACCTTTGCAGCCCGTGGCACGGGCTATGGTTTGGCGACGCTGCGTGTGGATGGAAATGATATTTTAGCCGTTTACGCGGCCACACAATGGGCGGCAGAGCGAGCGCGTAACGGCGGCGGGGCCACACTTATCGAACATTATACCTACCGTAAGGAAGGTCATTCTACATCAGATGACCCGTCTAAATACCGCGCCGAAAATGAAGGTGAGGTTTGGCCTTTCGGGGATCCGATTGAGCGGTTGAAAAAGCATCTCATTTACATTGATATCTGGGATGATGAAAAACATGACACCTTAGCGGAAGAGCTTAAAAAAGAAGTGCGCGAGACGTTCAAAGCCGCAGAAGCGATGGGTTCTCTCGTGGGATCCACACAATTACCTGACAGCACGATGTTTGAACAAGTTTATGAGACCGAGCCGTCTCACCTGCGCGAACAACGCGAGATGTTTAATGAGGAGTTAGACTAATGCCTCAGATGACAATGATTGAAGCCATCCGTGATGCGATGGATGTAAAAATGAGCCAAGACCCTGATGTTTTGGTCTTTGGCGAGGATGTGGGCTATTTTGGCGGCGTATTCCGCTGCACGGCTGGCTTGCAGGAAAAACACGGCTTGCACCGTTGTTTTGATACACCGATTTCCGAAGGTGGTATTGTTGGCATTGCAATTGGGATGGCGGCTAATGGTCTGCGTCCTGTCGCGGAAATTCAATTCGCGGATTACATTTATCCCGCCTATGACCAGATCGCGTCAGAAGCCGCACGGCTTCGCTACCGCTCGAACGGTGACTTTACAGCACCGCTGACTATTCGCACGCCCGTAGGGGGTGGCATTTATGGCGGTACTACACATAGCCAAAGTCCGGAAGCTCTGTTCACTCATATATCGGGTTTGAAAACAATTATTCCCTCAAACCCTTATGATGCCAAAGGGCTCTTAATCACGGCGATTGAGGATAATGACCCTGTTTTATTCTTGGAACCCAAGCGGCTTTATAACGGACCGTTTGACGGTGATCCGCATAAGCCTGCCTTGAGCTGGAAAAAGCACCCATTGGGCGAAGTGCCCGCCGGGCATTATAAAGTTCCGTTTGAAAGCGCACGTCTGATTTCCGAAGGGGAGGATGTGACAATCCTCGCCTATGGCACAATGGTCTGGGTTGCGGACGCCGTTGTCAAAGAGATGGGCCTGAACGCAGATATCATTGATCTTCGCTCACTTCTCCCGCTCGATATGGACGCGATTAAAACGTCTGTGAAAAAGACAGGTCGCTGCGTGATTTTGCATGAGGCCACACGGACGTCGGGTTTTGGCGCAGAACTCTCCGCACTGGTGCAAGAACATTGCTTCTATTATCTCGAAGCGCCCATTCAGCGCGTCACGGGGTGGGATACGCCTTATCCACATGCGCAAGAATGGGCCTATTTCCCGGGGCCAAAACGCGTTACACGTGCGTTGAAAGCTGTTTTAGAGGCCGCATAAACCATGGGCGAATTTGTCTTTAAATTACCGGATATCGGCGAAGGCGTCGTAGAAGCCGAAATAACGGCGTGGCATGTCGCTGTCGGTGATGTTGTCGAAGAAGACGCACCGCTGGCCGATGCCATGACTGATAAGGCCACGATTGAGCTGACTTCCCCTGTTGCGGGCACGGTGAAATCTCTCGGATGTGAAGAAGGTGATATTTTTGCCGTTGGCGGTGCGCTCGTTGTTTTGGAAACAGAGGGTGATGAAGCGTCGGCTGTAGAAGAGGTTCCGTCCGGAGTTGAAACACGTGCTGCAGAACCTGTATCGGCAGGCGGCAAATTTATCTTCAAACTGCCTGATATTGGCGAAGGCGTGGTCGAAGCGGAAATCACCGCCTGGCATGTGGCTGAGGGTGATGAAGTAGACGAAGACGATCCACTCGCCGATGCTATGACCGACAAAGCCACGATTGAACTGACCTCGCCCGTTAAAGGGGTTGTCGCGACATTAGGCTGCGAAGAAGGTGACACATTCCCGGTCGGTGGCAATCTTGTTATCTTAACGGTTGAAGGCTCAGCAGCGTCTCCGCAAGAGGTTCCTCAAGCTACGGCAGCCCCAACAAAGCCTGCGCCTCAAAAATCAATATCGAAACCCTCTGCGCCGCAAGCGGCCAAATCTTCAAAGATTCTCGCCAGTCCCGCTGTCCGTAAACGGGCTTCTGACGCCGGGATTGATCTGTCCAAAGCCAAAGCCAGTGGGCCTGATGGTCAAATCACGCATGCAGATCTGGACGTTTTGGAAACCGCTTTGGAACCCGTCGAGGGCGAAACACGCATTAAAGTGATTGGCCTGCGCCGCCTTATCGCGCAGCGCATGCAAGAGGCAAAACGCAACGTCGCGCATTTCACTTATGTCGAAGAAATTGACGTTACGGAATTAGAAGCCTTCCGCGCGCGTGCTAATGCTCGTAAAAGTGAGGATAAACCCAAACTCACCGTCCTGCCGCTGATTATACGTGCCATGGCTGTCACATTACGTGACTGGCCGCAATTTAATGCGCTTTATAATGATGGCTCATTGGGCGCACCCGGTAATTATATTTCGCAATTTTCTGATCTCAATCTCGGCATCGCCACGCAAACCGATATTGGTTTGGTTGTACCTGTCTTGCGAAAGGCGCAAACACTCTCTGTTTGGAACATGGCGCGGGAAATTAATCGTTTGGCCGAAGGCGCCCGCACCAATAAATTAAAACCAGAAGAGATGAGCGGGGCAACCACTACCCTCACGTCTCTTGGTCCGCTCGGCGGTATCGTGACGACCCCTGTCGTCAACCGTCCTGAAGTCGCGATTTTCGGCCCGAATAAAATCCGCCCGAAATTGATTTTGGAAAAAGGCGAAGTTGTCGAGCGCAAAGTGATGAACTTCTCGGTCTCTTGCGATCACCGCGTCATAGACGGCTATGACGCCGCGGCTATGATGCAGGACTTACGCGCCTTACTCGAAGACCCGCAAATGATGTTCTTGGCTTAATCTGAATTCCGCAGACACGACTTACTTTTGCGCTTGGCAGAAGGGTCCGACTGTCCTATAGGCCGCGCTCGCACTGTTTGGTGGGGTAGCTCAGCTGGTTAGAGCGCAGGACTCATAATCCTGAGGTCGGGGGTTCAAGTCCCCCTCCCACTACCACGGTACTACTGGGTTTTATTCCCCAGTCTTTTGTTTCTCTTATGTATTTGGGTTTAAAAAGCGACTTTGTGTTGTATTGAGCTTGATGGCGTTGGGTGATGCTGCGGTTCCTTTTGATTACTAGCTGATTGCTAACATCAAAATAGGAATACATAATGAAAGCCAAAATAAACAAGACGCTTCTAAAAACAGTTAAGCCCGAAATCAAAGATCAAGTGTTTTGGGATACTGAAATTAAAGGTTTCGGGTTAAAGATAACGCCAAAATATAAAAAAGTCTTTATTTTCCAATCACGCTTGCTGGGCGACACTCGTACTACACGGTTTACGATTGGTGAATACGGAGACTCCATAATCCATAACAGCCAACCAAAGATACTAACAGTCGCGCTAGCGCGTCAAATTGCTGGGATATATCGGGGTAAGGTTAAAAGTGGTGGCGACCCCAAACCAAAGACACCAGAAAATACTGACAATCCGTTGATAAGTGAAATTTTGGATGAATTCATCGACCTGCACGTCAAAAACCTTAAGGACAATACTAGCGGAGTAATGATCAGTTATATTGAAAAGGTGATTAAGCCGTATTTTTCTGGCAAGAAGATCGATGAGATTTCGAAAGCAGACATAAAGCGGCTACAGGACACTAACAAATCTCAAAAATGCCGAGCAAACCATATTTATGCGATTTTATCAAAATTCTTGAACTGGTGCGAACAATATGAATATCGTGATGAGGGCACCAACCCTTGTCGCCATATAAAAAAGTTCAACATAAGTAGCAAAGAGCGGTATCTAACACATGTTGAAAATGAACGCCTGAGTGTTGTGCTAAAGCACGCTTTGGATTCAGGAATTGAAAGCATTTATATTGTGTCCGCAATTAACTTGTTGAGGCTAACGGGTGCCCGAAGGAACGAGATACTTGCTAGCAAATGGGACTATGTAAATTTTGAAAACCATACGCTAGTGCTACCTGATTCGAAGACTGGGAAAAAGACAATATTCTTAAACGATGCAGCCATGGCTATTCTCAAAGAGATTCCTAGGGTTGAGGGGAATGAATACATTATCGTAGGAAAAAAGCCCGAGTGTCACCTAGTCAACATACAAAAGGCTTGGTCTCGTATAAGGAAGGAAGCGAATATTGAAGATGTTAGGCTTCACGACTTACGTCATACATTTGCTAGTATCGCGGTAACACAAGGCAAGTCCTTACATCTTGTAGGCCGCCTTCTTGGGCACAAACAAGCTTCCACCACTTTTAAGTATGCTCACCTTGCACCCAGTGCATTGACTGAAGCAAATAATCAAATCGGTGGTTTCATTAAGACTACATAATTATGCTATTAGGTCTTGATACCAAAAAAATAGTTACTAGGTATATTCTAGTCTAGTTTACTCTAGGCTTCGGGCCAAAGGCAACGCTTGCCGACAGTCCTTGTTGTTATGAATGATTTATAATACGAACAACAAGGGCTTATTATGCCTTCTAATAACAAATACATTAACACAAAAGAAGCCGCTCATTATTTGGGTTTGGCAGTAAATACGTTGGAAAAATATCGTTCCATTGGAAACAAAGGGCCGAAATACTACCGTATTAGTAAAAGTGCAATCCGTTATAAAGTCAGTGATTTAGACACATATATGGAAGAAAATTGCTTTTCTGCTACGTGTGAATACGATGAAGCAGATCGTAAATTTGAGTAATTACGTAATCCTAATTCTCAGCAAAAAATCTAATATATTTAGGAAGTACACCTTCCAAATTCCATTCAATAATCCATAGAAGAACGTGCCTATAGCTTGGGTACGATCTTCCAATGGAAGAAAGTAGAACACATGAATCCCAAACGCAAAAAAAGCCGAAATGAGTCAAAGTACAAATTTTATCGTGACATAGTCGCTTTAAAAAAAATAGTTTCCAAAATTCATCAAGATGGAAATTGGGAATACAAGAACGATTACTACCAATATAAAATTATGGGAAAGACCTGTATTAGTTTTTATCCTGATACTTGGACAATAATGTTTCAGGGTAAGCCAGAAGCTAAAATAAATCTGGAACATGCCGTAATGAAAAGGGCCATACAGTCTAATGCAACAAAAAAAGTAAAGGTTCGCATTTTTCACCCAAAACGCGGTGTATCAACAAAAATAAAAGACAAACCCCTGAAATGCCAAGAAGTAAAATCACATGTTTATAAATAACTATATGACCACTGATGATTTTAAAAAAGAATATCTAACAACAGAAATAGCTTCCCATGTTTTAGCTATTTCACAAAGCACCTTGAAACGTATGAGACAAAAAGGCGATGGGCCTGTGTTTTACAAATTTGGACGCAGTATAAGGTATCGATATGTTGATCTGAAGGATTGGGCCAGTAAAAACAGGCATCGTACTCATCGGGAGTTTTTTTGATGGCTGCAAAACAAAACGAGTATCAGATCAGGTCTGAAAACATAAAGTACAGAAAAGCACTAGGTAACTGGACGCCTGAGACATTTAAGAACCCTATGGCGGCCACTTTTCTTACGAATATTCATAAGACGCGTTCAAGAGATTACTCGACAGAGGCTAAGTTAAAATACCTTCAAGATGCTTTAGACTATGTTGATCAACGCGTAATGAATTCGTTCCTTGGTAAGCGTTTCAGAAATCGTAAAATGCACCTAAGGACTAAGGCTTTACTGTATGTTGAACACGTAAATACTAACCTTCACTTGCACGGCCATTTTGATTGTCAAGACTTCGACTTAACTGAGTTAACCATTAAGTATAATTACTTTTGGAAAGAAAAATACCCCGCTGGTGATGTGGAATTTAAATCAATATGGCATAAGTCTGGATGGGCTGGCTACTGTCAAAAAAAACAAAAGGGCGCTTCGTGCATGATGATGATGATACCTGCCCCGCATGTAGATATGAAAGCAGTAATGCAGAAAGGGAATATCACTTCCTGATAGTTGGACGCTTAAGCTCAGAGGGGCTTAGGATACGCTATCATGCATATTTTTGAAGGGCCCAAAGCGCGGGTCATTTTAAGAGACGTGGTAAAACACTCTTATGAAATGAAGTATCATTAGGTACTAAATAGGGTAAAACACATTCTTAAAAGGCATTTAAAAGTTATAATTCAATCAGCTTTACACCTAATATAGAATTCAGTTCTTTAAGATGTTCAATTTTGATCTTACCATTTACTAGAATATCTGGATTGGGGTTTATAAGACTTATAATGGCCATAACATAAGCAGCACCAAATTTAAATTCTAACAATCCATATTCAATGATTTCATCACAGCAGGGCACTTTAAAAGTCTTATCCCGTGGCAAGACGTCTTCAGTAATGGTCTTCCATAATTGTTTATATTCTTCATTACTTCTTGAAGATGGCCTTCTGATGCGTTTCTTGCAATTGGGACAAATTACAGCTTCATATAAATTGGCCATAACATCATAATTGGAATCATGAGTCTTCTCAAATTCTACGTCACAGCCATATTCATTCTTAAGGAATTCTATTGCTTTCACCTCCCGTTCAAAGTCTGGAAGAAAGTTATTTTTCACTGAAGATATCTTTACAATGAATAGGGTCATAAGATCACTTTACTTTAACATAATCTAAGTGGGCTAACCCATTATATCTTGGATGTGAATTCTGCACCATCTGTTGATAGCTTCGATATTGCATCATCAAGTATTGATTTTATTGGAAAAGCTTGTTGTATCTTTTTGGCTTCGGAATGACGAAACATATAATAAAAGACAATGCATCCTATCAATCCCATAACGATTGTCGATATAGTTCCAATAATGAATATAAGAATTAGGATTATTGAGAATATTGGGCGATTAGGAAGTTCTATATCATATGATACCTTATAGGTATTTTTAGTGTTCTTAATTCTTTGCACAATGACTGTTATTTTGGTTTTTTGATTTCCAACGACTACTTTTCTGTCAAATATCTCTGCTTTGTTTTTACGCTTACTAAACGTGATTTTAGATTTAAGATTGGTTTCAATATCCATGTTTTCGACAATACTTTGCAGAAGTGCTTCTGAGTCATCAGCGTCGACTTTAATCATGTAGGACTTGGCTTTGTAGAGTTCGAATTTTTCACCTAGTTCATCCATTTAAATCAGTACCTTTTGCTAGATATTATCCCTGATCATGAGAAAGGGGGTAATAAAATCAAGATTGAAATATGTATTATAATACATGGACGTTATATGCAGTTTGACGCCTTGTTCAAGGTGTGAAATCACTTAAAAATATCGAACCATTCTCGGATGCCCATGAATCCGCTAAAAACCTATTGGCAGCGAACCTGAAACGGTTACGAAAGCAGTCGGGCATGTCACAGGAAGAACTTGGCCTTAAGATCGATGTTGACCAAGCTTACATAAGCCGACTGGAAGCAGGTAGCTTAAACCCTACACTTGAAAAACTTGCAGAAGTTGCTGATGTCTTGAACATTGAAGTATCAAAGCTACTTTCAAAGTAGCACTAACATTAATACGGTTTTATCAATGAAATACTCTAAACTTTTAGCTCTTTCTGTTTTGGTCGCCTGTTTACTTCCAAGTACCGCATATGCATGGGGTAAGACTGGGCACCGTGTGACGGGTGAAATTGCACAAGAACACCTTTCAAGTAAGGCTCAGAAAAAAATCAAACGTATTCTGGGTGTTGAAGACTTGGCTGAAGCATCAGCTTGGGCTGACTTCATGCGGTCTAGTAACGACGAATTCTGGACGAAAGAAGCTGGCCCATATCACTATGTTACAATCCCCAAAGGCAAGACGTATGATGAAGTTGACGCGCCTGCCACGGGAGATGCAATTACAGCCTTGGCTAAGTTCAAATCAATACTTCAGGATGACAATGCATCGCTGGAAGACAAACAACTAGCCTTGCGGTTTACAGTTCATATCATCGGAGACCTTCACCAGCCCCTTCACGCAGGTAACGGAACCGATAAGGGGGGCAATGATTTTAAAATGACATTCTTCTGGGAACAAACCAATTTACATCGTGTTTGGGATACGGGTTTGATTGATCAAGAAGACCTTTCTTATACAGAAATGTCTAAGTGGTTGTCTCGCAAAATTAGCAAAGAAGATGTGAAGACATGGTCTGTTATAGACCCTGTTGTTTGGGTCACAGAAAGTGCTGAAATAAGAGATACCATCTATCCTGAAGGCGATGCTGAAGAAGCATGGGGATATGTGTACGATCATAGGGAAACAGTCAGAAAACGCCTATCACAAGGCGGTGTAAGGATAGCGGCATATCTGAATGACATTTGGAAATAGTATGTCTTTATGGGCGTTAGAAGGCCCCTTTATGTTATTCTTAGTGTTGACGATAAAGCAACGCTTCTAAAGAACGGGTGCTATTCAAACGGTTGAACTTATGACAGTAAATCCTCCGAAAGCGGACGTCAGCAGTCAAACGCAATGTTGGGGCCAAATGTGGCCCAAGGTGAT
>CAYGTR010000047.1:0-22706 GCA_964352855.1 uncultured Algimonas sp.
TCGAGACAGCCTGCGAGCACAGTCGGTTGGTTCGCAATCACGCCGACGGTTTGGCCTTCGATCCGAATAAAACCGCAGAGAATATTTTTGGCAAAGTCGCGTTGAATTTCAAAGAAGTCACCTTCATCCGCGACCTTCTCGACCAATTCCTTCATGCAATAAGGAAGGTTCGGGTTTTCCGGCACGAGCGTATCAAGACTTGTGTCAATGCGGTCATGCTTGTCAAAGAAAGGCCGCACCGGGGAACGGTCCCGATTATTCAGCGGCAGAAAATCAAACAGACGCCGAATTTCTGCGAGCGCCTCCATATCATTATCGAATGCCCCATCCGCGACAGAGGATTTGGTTGTATGCGTTTTCGCCCCGCCCAGTTCTTCGGCTGTCACGACTTCATTGGTCACCGTTTTCAGAACATCCGGCCCCGTCAGGAACATGTAAGAGCTGTCGCGCACCATAAAGATGAAGTCAGTCAGTGCCGGCGAATAGACTGCTCCACCCGCAGATGGCCCCATAATGACCGAGATTTGCGGTACAACGCCGGAGGCGAGAATATTGTTCTGGAAAACATCAGTATAACCGGCCAGCGCTTCGACGCCTTCTTGGATACGCGCCCCACCCGAGTCATTTAGGCCGATAATCGGCGCGCCTTGTTTCATCGCCATGTGTTGGACTTTACAAATTTTCTGCGCGTGGGTTTTGGACAGCGAGCCGCCAAAAACGGTGAAATCCTGCGCATAAACGAACGTCTTGCGCCCATTAATCGTGCCCCAACCCGTGACCACCCCGTCACCGGCAATGTGGTTTTTATCCATGCCGAAATCGGTCGAGCGATGTTTGACAAACATGTCAAATTCTTCAAAGGAGTTTGGATCAAGGAGGAGTTCGAGCCTTTCGCGCGCGGTCAATTTGCCTTTGGCGTGCTGTGCGGCGATACGTTTTTCGCCGCCCCCCAAACGGGCCTGTGCACGGCGTTCTTCCAGCTGTTCTAATATATCGCTCAAACCCAACCCCTCATAAGCTCATCTTGTCATAAAGATGCACGTTACTAAGGCCAGACACAAAGGCAAGTCTGATTTAACGCAAAGGCGAATAAGACTTGCCGATAAACTGTCGATTTTCGCAATAAAATGTGAGGCGAACATGCAGTTTCGCAGTGCATTCTTGCGTATTTATAACTGTCTAATGCGAAATTTATCAATTAAGAGTGCGTCATTCAGGACAGCAGGGCAACTGTCCACCCTATTGAAGCGTATTTAAAAACATGAAATTGAACAGATCTTATATTATCGCTTTTGTGGCTTTGGCCGCTATCGGCATATGGTTCCTCGTGAACAATCTGAATGAAGGCCCGCCGGTCGAAGGTAAAACGCAGGCCGAATTCCAAGCAGAAAATCTACAGAGAATATCGGCGGTTCAGGTCAAATCGGTTTCAGCTCAAAAACATGAAAATATTTTAGTTCTTTATGGTCAGACGGAGAGCAATCGGGAAGTGACTGTAAAGGCACAAACGGCTGGGTTGGTTGTATCTGTGCCAGTCGCCGAAGGTCGCACGGTGAACAGCGGTGCGCTGCTCTGTCGCCAAGACGTTGATGCCCGTCAAGCCATGGTTGATCAAGCCCACGCTAATATGCGCAGTGTAGAAAATGATCTTCGCAGCGCGCGTATCCTCGCCGAAAAAGGTTTCCAATCGGAAACGCGTGTTGTAAATTTTGAAGCCCAACTCGACGGTGCAAAAGCCGCGCTGAAATCCGCAGAAATCGAGCTTGATAATGTCAATATTCGCGCGCCCTTTGGCGGCATATGGGAACGTCAACTTGCGCAAGTCGGTGATTATCTCGCACCCGGACAGGCTTGCGGCCTTTTAGTCGATCTCTCCCCCTTAAAGGTGATAGCGCAACTCACGGAAACGCAACTCAGCCTCATCTCTCCCGGCGATATGGCAGATATTGAGCTTGCGACAGGTGAACGCGTGCAAGGCACGATTGATTATGTCGAAGCCAAGGCTGATACGGCCACTCGCACGTTCCGCACAGAAATTAACGTGCCAAATGACGATAATGCATTGAGAGCCGGCGTGACCGCAACTGTTCGCATCAAGGCCGGCGAAACAATGGCGCAACGCATTCCGTCCAACATCCTTACCCTAGACGACACAGGCACGGTCGGCGTGCGCTTTGTAGACGACCAAGACATTGTCCGCTTTGCAAAAGTCGCCATTATTGATGAAACGTCAGAAGGGGCTTGGGTCACAGGACTGCCCGACTTCACCCGCATCATCGTCGAGGGCCAAGATTTTGTGGCCGTTGGTATGAAAGTCGCCCCCAATGGCGATTACAGCCTTTCCTCAACGCAATAGGCCGCAGAGATGAGCACATCCAAGAAAATGTCGCCCAGCGCCTCCGGTATCCCCGGCATCGTCGGATTTTCTATCCGTAATTGGCGGATGACGCTTGGTATTATGTTCTTTGCCGTTATCGGCGGATTGCTCGCAATGAGCCGTCTGCCCTTGGATGCTGAACCTGATGTGCCCGTCCCCTTTGTCAATGTGCGTGTAGTTGTGCCGGGTATTTCACCCGAAGACGGCGAGCGCTTGCTTATTCGCCCCCTAGAAACAGAGCTTAAATCCATTGAGGGTATTAAAGAAATCAACGGAATTGCTTCGACAAATGTGGCTTATGTTGTGCTCGAATTTGACATTAATGTCGATAAAGACCGCGCTATGGCTGATGTGCTTGAAAAGGTTGATCGAGCACGGGCTGAATTCCCGACAGAAGCACGAGAACCCATTATTGAAGAAGTCAGTTTTTCGGCCCTGCCCATTCTGACGGTCAATCTTTGGGGCGACGCACCCGAGCGCGAATTACAAAAGCGCGCCAAAGACCTCCAGCGTCGGATCGAGAGCATACAAGAAGTTCTGGAAGCCAATATATCCGGCGAACGCACCGATGTGTTGGAAGCCATTTTAGATCCTGCCCGTGTCGAGAGCCTCGGCATCACCTTTGACGAGATTGCTGCTGCCGTCGGCAGCAATAACAGCCTCATTCCGGCAGGCGCGCTTGAGACGCAGAGCGGAAAATTTAACGTCAAGCTTCCCGGACTCATTCAAGATCCGATTGATATGAGTGAACTCGTCATTCGACGAAACGCAAATGGCGCCATTATTAAACTCGGCGATATCGCAGAGGTCAGGCGCGGCTATAAAGACATCACGACCTATGCCCGCTTCAATGGTCGCACCTCTGTTTCTTTAGAAATTTCCAAACGCCAAGGCGTGAACATTATCGAGACGACAGAAAAAGTCGAAGCATTAGTCGATGAAGTCACCTCCTCTGCGGATTGGCCTGAGACCATCAACGTCTCCTATAGTCAGGCACGGTCTGTCTATATCAATGATATGATGAGCGAACTTTTTGCGTCTATCGTGAATGCGGTTATTCTTGTTTTCATCGTCTGTATTGCCGCTTTGGGGTGGCGCTCAGCCTTGTTTGTGGGTTGGGCTATTCCCGCAAGTTTCTTAATCGCATTTTTCTTGTTTTATGTCGGCGGCGAAACCATCAATATGATGATCTTATTTGGCCTCATCCTGTCAGTCGGGGTATTGGTCGATAGTGCAATTGTCATTGTCGAATTTGCAGACCGAAAAATGGATGAGGGTTTGGAACGTCTCGAAGCCTTTAAAATGGCGGGCGAACGCATGTTCTGGCCTATCATTTCCTCGACTGCCACCACACTCGCCGCCTTCATACCGCTCTTGTTCTGGGATGATGTCACAGGGAAATTCATGTCTTACTTCCCGCGCACCATGATTTATGTGCTGTCAGCTTCCACACTTATGGCGCTTATTTTCTTGCCCGTTCTGGGCGCAAAAATTGGGTTTAGACCTAAAAAAACTATTAATGAAAATGCGGCCCTTCTGGCAGCAGGCGAAGACGGTGATCCGAGTAAAGTCACCGGAATTACAGGTATATATGTTCGCATCATCCAAAAGCTTGTGCATTATCCCTTCGCCGTTATCGCCGGTATGTTGGTCATCTTATTCTTGATTGTTTCGAGCTTTGGTAACAGCTTAGGCGGAGAACACCCTAAGCCTGTTGAATTTTTTACGCAAAGCCCGTCGGATCAGCTCTTCATTCTGGCGCGCGCCCGAGGCAACACGACGCCTGCACAGGTTCTCGAAATCGGACGCGATATTGAAAATCGCATACAAAATATCCGGGGTATTGAGTCTGTTTATACCGTCGCAGGTAATGGCGCTTCGGGAACAGGCGGTGGCGGTGGCGGCCTCACAGGGCCAACAAATGTTCCGTCAGATACAGTCGTAAAAGTCTATACAGAACTTCTACCCTTTGATGAACGCCGCAGTGTCGCTGCAATCGTGAAAGACTTGGAACAAGCCGTTTCAGGCATTCCAGGCGTGATAACCGAGGTCACTGCCATCGACCAAGGCCCCCCGATAGGTAAAGATATCGGCATTCAAATATCGACCGAAGACAAACAAGCCTTGGTAGAGGCCACACAAATGGTTCGCGATGAGTTAAGTTCTATAGAAGGAATTATCGACATTGAAGATAGTCGCCCTCTTCCCGGTGTAGATTGGGAAATCGTTGTTGATCGCGCCGAGGCGGGACGCCTTGGTTTAGATGTTGCGCGTATTGGCGCGGCCATTCAATTTGTAACGGAAGGGGCATTGGTTGGACAATATCGTCCCTTGGACGCAGATGAGGAAGTTGATATCCGTGTGCGCTATCCCGCCTCTGCCCGCGATTTATCATCTTTGGATACATTACGCATTCAAACGCCTGCGGGCTCTTTGCCTTTATCATCCGTTGTCACGCGCATCGCGAAACCGCGTCAGGACAAAATTGAGCGCCGAGATTTATTGCCTTTTTATGTAGTCTCAGGCAATACAGCCGAAGACTTTGCGACCAATAAGCAAGTTGAAGAGTTGCAGAATTGGCTTGATAATGAAGCTAATCTTCCGCCTTCGGTCAAAGTCAAATTCTTGGGTCAGCAAGAGGAAAATGAGAGCGCCCTCGCCTTTTTTAAGGCTGCGGGTTTGGCTATTCTATTCATGATGGGCGTGATTTTACTTCTGCAATTTAACAGTTTTTATCATGTCTTCTTAACGCTGAGTGCGGTTATTTTATCCGTCTTCGGCGTGTTGCTCGGTCTGACTTTCTACCCTTATATCTCCATGATTTTGACCTTAACAGGCGTTATCGCCTTAGCGGGGATTGTCGTTAATAATAACATTGTTCTGATTGATGCTTATCAGCGCTTTCGCGAATTGGGATATAGCTCCGTTGATGCAGCGGTTCGAACAGCCGCACAGCGCCTACGCCCCGTGTTTCTGACAACACTCACCACTGTTGTCGGGCTTATGCCGCTCATCCTCGGTTGGGGTGCGAATATCTTTACAGGTGATTTGGATATGCGCGGAACCAGTACATCAGAGATTTGGGCCCCAATTTCCTTCGTCGTGGCGAGTGGTTTAGGCTTTGCAACAATTCTCACACTGATCATTACACCTGTACTTCTTTGTGCACCGCAAATCATGTGGCGTCAGTTGAAGTGGTTTTTTGGTTTCATTGCGCGATTTATTAGCGGTGGAAAATGGGGTCGAGATAAGAGTATTGAAGCTGCCGAATAATTTTCTACTGGCCCTCGGCAATCAACGGGTCAGCCTCACTTGGGGCAAATATAACGGTGCTCTGAAATCCCCCACCAAGTAGCTCGCGTCGAACTTGCCAGCGAAAGGGTTCAAACACGACCTGCGGCATACCTGTTTGCGACGTGTTTCGCGGTCGAAGGAGCTGGAAAGGTACCGTCACATTTATAGGTTCCGCGTCGGAACGCACAAGTTCCGCCTTTACGTCATATTCCCCGCGAGGCAGCATTTTACCGGCAATAAAGTTCCAACGCCCTCCTGCCCCAACTCGGGTTTCGCCAATGATGGCTTGGTTGGCATAAAGCCTAATCTTTCCTGGTTCACTGGTTGTGCCTGAGAAGATAACACCGCCTGAATCATCATAATCAATGGGCCCCATCGTCAGAGGTCCATTCGTTGGGCTTCCCCCAAATGGAGATTTAACGATCCGCGTTGGGCCACCGGGCGCACTGACCATAATGAGCGTTGGCGGTGGCTGAAGAATGTCTGTCAGCAGAATTTCTTCGCCGTCAGGCCCTTCTGCGCCATTCGGAAAGACTTCAAAGCTCGGAGGCACAACTGCACTTTCCGTTTCAGCACCTGGCAGAACGATCCGGTAGACAGTTTCATCACCTCGAACTGTGATACCTCCTTCATTGAACAAAATAGCCTCTAAAACCATTGGGCGTTCATCGACGGCGTCGAGGGTGACAGACCAATCCCCTTGTTCATTGGATCGAATTTGACGCGTCCGTTCCCCGGCATCCAGTATAATCACAACACTATTCGGCTCGGCGGTGCCCGTCAGGCGTAATTTTGTCGCCCCTCCATCGTCAAATTCGATAATATCTGAAAATAATGTCGGCAGAATGCCTAAGGGTGCAGGGCTTTCATTGCTAACAGAAGGCGGCAATGTGTCATCACTCCCGCCTAGGCGCGACATGACATCCAAAACTTGAACAACAACTATCAGAGCGACGGCCAGAAGCAGACCGCCTATAATAATCAATATGATACGGGGTTTGATCATATAAATGCTCACAACATCCTGACTGGCCTAGAGTTGAATATCTCTCAGTTCACGGCATAAGGGGCTATGATGACAAAGCAAACTGAAAATCCGGACACATTAGAAAAGACTTTTGGCGATTTACCCCCGTCAACCATCTGCGTCTTTTGCGGTGCAAGGCCAGGAAATGACCCAAAACATCTCAATTTAGCCGAAAAATTGGGACAAGATATCGCTGCACGCGGACACAGCCTTGTTTATGGCGGTGGTGGTTTAGGGCTTATGGGTATGGTTGCAAAATCTGCTTTTGACGCCGGAGCCCATGTGACGGGTATAATTCCTCACTTCCTGAAGGAAGCAGAAAAAATGCTTGAATGTGTCGATCATATCTATGTTAATAATATGCATGAGCGCAAAATTGCAATGTTTGAGAAAGCCGATGCCTTTATTGTTTTGCCCGGAGGGATAGGCACATTAGAAGAAGCCATAGAGGTCCTTTCATGGCTTCGCCTCAACCTGCATCTAAAACCCGTGATTTTCCTGAGCGACAATGGTTACTGGGACAGCCTCATTGAAACACTTAGTCATGTCGTCGATGAGGGGTTTGCAGGGGAAAGCATGCGTGATGATATATTATCGGCAAACTCAATCTATGAAGCTTTCGAAATCATGGCACGAGAAATATTATCGCCGCGAGACCGCGAGCCTCTCATGATCAATAATGGTGATGCTATAATTGCGTGTGCTTAGGCGTGTAAAATAGAGGCAATGACTTCAAGCCCAGCCTTATCTTCAGCGTCAAAAGCGCTGAATTCTGTACTGTCGACGTCCAATACGGCCGCCAGATGTCCGTTCTTGTTAAAGACAGGCACAACAATTTCGGAATTTGTCTGACTGTCACAGGCGATATGACCCGGAAATGCGTGAACATCATCAACGACAATTGTTTTTTTCTGTGTCGCACATGCTCCGCATACGCCCCTCGCAAATGGAATACGCAAGCACCCTAAAGTGCCTTGATAAGGCCCAACCACAAGCTCTTCTTGCTTCAATGGGTCGACTTCATAAAAGCCTGTCCAATAGAAATAATCAAATGTCTGAGTCAAAAGACAAGACACCGTCGCATAGCGTGCTGTTTGAGAAGTTTCCCCTTCAATCACCGCTTTAATTTCTTCTAATACTTCGGCGTATTTTTGTGCTTTTGACATAAAGCGCAGATAGGCGTGAGCGTATAAAAGCGCAAGCCTATAAAGCCATAACGGCCTCAGCCGCTGCCAAGCCTGACAACGCCGCACCTTCGACCCGCCCGCCTAAACACCAATCCCCTGCAGCGACGAGTTTTTTGTCGCTATCTATTAAACAGGGTTTTTGCGGGCTTTTGGAGACGCTGGCATAAAGCCAGCGATGCAGCGAAAGGTGTGACGGCGCACGCAAATCAAGACGCGTAAGTGCGGTCGTCACATCAAGCAATAAGTTTTGAACTTCTTCTCTATCCGTATCCACGTTACTATTTGACCATTCGGAACTGGCATGGACAACAAGTGTCCCGACGTCGCCGCGCCCGGGTTTGGCGCTGTTGACAGACAGCCAAGAGACAGGGAGATCGTTGACTCGCAATGTATCCCATCCAATATCAAAGGGCTTTTCCAAGCCAATCATCAGCGCAAAACACGCATCCATTTTCGTGGCTTCTACATCAGAGTAAGCTGAAAAATCTGGTGGCAAAAGGGCTTTTGCCTGCACGGATGGCGCTGTACAGATAATTGCATCAAATCCGCCTCGGTCCTGTGCAGGGCCATCTGGGCCATCTTCGAAAAACAACGTCCAACGCCCATCATCTTCTCGGTGCAAAGCTTTAATTTGGCTGCCTAGAATGACCTCGAGATCTTTTGCTAGAAATTTCGCGAAGCTATTCATGCGCGGCGTACCGACCCAGCGGTCTCCTCCGGTATCTGTCGTGAGCAAACCGGTTTTGAGATAGAGCGCACGGCCCGGCCAAGGCGCGACGGCGCCCGCCGCCTGCGCAGCCCGAACAATATCAGAAAATGCTTGCTCTTTTACGGTAAAATATTGCGCCCCGTGATCATATTCAAATTCACCTGCATAGCGCGTGGAAAGCCGCCCTCCGACGCCGCGTGATTTGTCAAACACTGTAACGTGATAACCGGCCTCTGTTAATTGACGGGCCGCACATAGACCCGATACACCCGCCCCAATGATTCCAATACGCATGCGAAAGACCTTATGGTTCTGATTTTTGCTGTTCTGACGTCTCAAGGATAGACCCCTTCGCTTTATTCCAATAACGGAAAAAACGTTTCATATCTGGGGTTACCTCGACGTTACCCAAACGCTCTCGTTTGATCATTATGACATTGCGATAATCACGTAGGGGCGCAATCAGGTGAAGCAGTTCTGGATTTCTGGGTTCCGCAAAATAAACTGAATAACCTTCTTCACAATAGCTCCTAAGAATATCCGTTGTTCGGCCTTCAATGATCTCGACGTTCATATCGAGCAAACATTCATATATGAAAACAAGCTTTTTAAAACTATACCCGCGACGTTCTAGGTCAGCTGCATCCCAGATAAAGACCGCTTCCGAGTCATCGCTGGCAGCAGTGAAAACAGGATGTGTGCGGCTCAAGGCATCTTCATGAATCCATATAACAGATCGCATCACCCTGCCTCTAAGTTTGGAAATAATTTTGCGGCCAAGTCTTCATAGCTGGCATCCAAAACCGCATTCGCTTCGGGCGAGGTATCAATGTCATTGCCTGAGAACTTTTGGACATTTTCGAGATTGAAATAATAAGGCTTGTGAGAAAACGTGCTCGCAACCCATTGCCATGAAAGATTATTACTCGCGGGATCAGCATCAAGTAGGTGCGAGAGGAAAAACTTGGCTCCCACTTGCCACTTCACACGGCGCCAGTGACAAATATAAGCGGCCAAATAGAGCCTTCCATGATTATGCACCCATCCATTCGTAATCAGCTCTTCTAAAAAATGATCTATACATGCGACGCCTGTTTGAGCCTTAGCGATATCGGCGGGCAAATCATCCACATAATCAGATGCTACAAACCCTGTTTTATAAGCTTCCGCATCTTCCCAAAGCCATTGCGGATTATGCGATAAGATACCTTGCCAATACTCTCGCCAAGCCACCTGTTGGATAAATTTTTCGGCGGTTTTTGGCGACTCAACTGATAAGGCTTTCTGAACAACCGTTTCCGAACTGATAACACCACGACTAATATAAGGTGAGAGTTTCGTCACGGCGCCGTCGATGTGATTACGTGTCTGTGCGTATATTTGTGGCCTGACTGCCTCTAATCGTATCTTCGCCTGGGCCTGACCACCAATATAATCAGACACTTGCGTATCTTCGCTATCAATCCAAGAAGAAATACGCCTGACGGATTGGATAATTTGCTCGCGTGTCAAGGGCTTACCTTCTGCGTTAACAAGAGGCTCAGTGATGTGTTTTTGAATGTCTTTAGGATTCATCATGCCATGCTTACGCATCAAATTGTGTGAAAGCTTTTATTCTGCGAGATTTATCTAAAAACAGCAGATTCTTATTGAATAATTTTCGTTTTCGAACAATTATATTCGTATATTCTAAAACGAATGGATTTACGTCATAGAATGAGTGACAGCGCTGTCAAATCCATGTAAGACTACGCCAACTGAAATAGCTCTGGAATCGGAGTCGGGAAGGGACAATCAATGACAACACGTCTGGCAATTAATGGATTTGGCCGTATCGGTCGTAATGTTTTACGCGCTCTACATGAGCAGGGACGGGATGACCTGCAGGTCGTCGCCATCAACGACTTATCCTCCACTGACAACCTCGCCCATTTGTTAAAATATGACTCCGTCCATGGTCGGTTTAACGGCACAGTCAAAGTCACCGAGAACAGTTTAGATATTGGTCACGGCCCCATCGAAGTCACATCAATCCGCAATCTCGAAGATCAAAACTGGGCTGACAATAATGTCGATATCGTTTTGGAATGTACGGGTATTTTCACATCTCGCGAAGCCGCTGCGAAACATTTAGCGGCTGGTGCGAAACGCGTTTTGATTTCTGCGCCGGGTGCAGGCGCGGACAAAACCATCGTCTATGGCGTTAATCACAAAACACTAACAAAAAACGACGTGGTCGTTTCTAATGGCTCATGTACAACAAATGCTCTCGCCCCTTTGGCGAAAGTTTTGAATGATAATTTCGGTATTGAAAATGGGTTCATGACAACCGTGCATGCCTATACGGGTGACCAGCCAACACTTGATACAATCCATCGCAAAGACTATAACCGTGGTCGTGCGGCAGCCCTGTCAATGATCCCAACCTCAACGGGCGCAGCAAAAGCAATTGGCCTAGTCATGCCGGAGCTTGACGGTAAATTGGACGGCAAAGCCATTCGCGTCCCGACGCCAAATGTGTCTGTTGTCGATTTGGTCGTAAATACTCAAAAGTCGGCGACAGTTGAAGCTGTCAACGACGCCTTTGCCAAAGCCGCTACAGGTGACCTGAAAGGTATTCTCCAAATCGTCGAAGACCAAACGGTGTCAATTGACTTCAATCATGATCCACATTCTTCAAGTTATATGACGCATGAAACCGTTGTCATGGCAGATAAAATGATCCGCGTGCTCAGTTGGTACGATAATGAATGGGGTTTCTCGTGCCGCATGCTAGACACAGCTTCAGCTATGGCTAGATTTTTATAGGATATGACAATTACACGCGCTCTCAAATCAGACCAACTTCTTGAACGCCTACAAAGGCAACTTGCGGATCATAAAAATCAGATCACGCGAGATCCTCAGGCCAATGCTGTTAAGTCTTTGGCTTATGATATTTCTAAAGATGTTGAAGAACGCGAAATTGCATTCCGCGATATTGAGGCCCTTGTCAAACAACTATCAGATCAAGGGGCGATTAATCGCTCTCGCCGTCTGCATAATCGTGCCGGTGTTGATAAAATTGAAACGCTCAATGCCCGCATGCATGAAATTGCCAAAAAGAAAACAGGCGAAGGGTGGAAGGCTTTCAAACACTGGGCCGAAACACCCGGCATTGGTATTGTTTTAACGGCGCATCCCACATTCTCTCTCTCGCGCGATATACGCAACTGCTTAGGGGCTATTGCTTCTAAAGAGGATGGAGAGTTTGAAGGGGAAAGAGACGATTTAAAAACCTATCCATACCTACCCAAACGCGCGCCTACCTTGATCGAAGAACATGAAGACACGCAAGCAACTTTGGAACGCATTCAAGGCGCTCTTAATTCCATAAATACTAAAATCCTCGAGGCGGCTCAGAGGGCCTTTCCTGACCAGTGGAAGAGTGTAACCCCTCATATCGCTGATGCTTACAGTTGGGTCGGCTATGACATTGATGGGCGCACCGATATTTCTTGGGGAGATGCACTCCGTCTTCGCTTATCTGAAAAACATACGCAATTAGAGCGCTATCTGAAGTGCGCACAAGCTTTGCAAACCAAGGGCGGGTTATTGGCCAAAGGCGAAGCTGCACTAGACACATTGGTCGATAAATTATCGGACGCCAAAGCCAGCGCGAAACGTGATCTGACATTATTTGAAAAAGATATCACAATTCCGGAAAACCTTGTTGCAGCCGCCAATAATCTCACACGCAGCTCCACGCGCCGCTTTACCAATTTAGACGAGGCTATCGCACTTATTAACAAAGCGGTCGAACATGCTGAAGAAACAGTTTCGCATAATTTAATTATCTTACGCGCTCAGATGGTGGCCTTTGGTCTCGGCACAGCCCGCATTCATTTCCGGCTGAATGCGCGCCATGTGGTCTCCGCAATTAAACCGATATTTGGTATTGATCAGCGTAGTTCTGACAATCGAACACTTTTAAATAAGGCGACCAAGCTAACGAAATCTGTCAAAGCCTCACCCGTCAATTTTGCGTCGCTTGCTCTTGAAAAAAGCACCGCGCATGAGAAGATGATTTTGTCGGCGCAAATCCACAAATATATTGACGACAAAACGCCTATCCGCCTCTTGATTGCCGAGACCGAAGACAGCCTCGTGCCTTTGGGCGTGTTATATCTCGCGCGTCTTTATGGGCTTGAAAATCATCTTGATATTTCACCTTTGTTCGAGACCGCTGATGCGCTAAATAATGGCGGTCGCATCATTGGTAAAATGCTAAGCAATCCTGTTTATCGCGATTATGTGAAAGCCCGTGGCGTCTTCGCAATTCAAACCGGATTTTCTGATGCAGGTCGCTTCATGGGCCAAATCCCAGCGACGCTCGCTATCGAACGACTGCACTCTCATTTCGCTTCTCAAATGGCAAAATACGATATGCAGGATGTCACTGCCCTTGTATTTAATACCCATGGTGAAGGCCTAGGCCGTGGCGGACACCCCGGCAAAATCGCAGAGCGCGTAGATTATGCTATGAGCCCTTGGGCTATTCATCAGTTTGAAAAACGCGGCATACATCTCTGTCATGAACTAAGCTTTCAAGGTGGTGACGGATTTCTTTGGTTCCAAACCCCGATACTCTCAGATGCGACGGCTACGTCCTTGGCCTGTGCGCGATACGCCAATCGCAAAAAAGCCGAAGAAGATGCCTTTTATATCGAGAATGATTTCTCTTGGGATATTTTCCGCACGATAGGATCCGAACAAGACAGCCTTTATCGTGACCCGAATTACATCACAATTTTGGGCGGCTTTGGACAGAACCTGCTGATTCCGACGGGCTCACGCTCAGCCAAACGGGCAAAAGCAGGCAGTGGGATGGATATGTTTAACCCGCGTCAACTTCGCGCCATTCCGCATAATGCGATTTTACAACAATTAGGCACACCCGCCAATATCATCTTTGGTGTTGGCCGCGCCGCCGCGATTGATCCTGAGAAATTTGAAAACCTACTTGAAAATTCGGCGCGGGCGCGTTCCATTTTCCGCCTTGTCGCGATTTCTATGAGCCGTACGGAGCTCTCAGCGTTAACAGCTTATGGACGACTATTCGATCCAGGATTTTGGATTAGCCGCGCTTTATCCGGCAACGAACCCATGCTGGCCGAGCGTAGCTTAGTCGTCGCCGAAACGCTTAGCCAAAGCCACTGGCGATCACAGATCATGGATCTAGCGAACCGTCTGCGTATGGATCAGTTTAATACGGACAGAATTTTGGGGACTTCGGATTTGGTCTGCACAGATTGCGATCCCGAAACGTTGAAAATCCTCCACGCACTACGCCTCGCCGTGATTATGAAGATGCTCATTATCGCGACCGACTTACCTGCCATTGGCGATGAAAAAACGTCTCAGATGAATGTTCTTCAGAAATTACAAACCTTCCAAATTGACACAATCTTAGAAGAGCTTCGCGACCGCTATCCCGAAAAGCGAGACGCCCTGACATGGACAGAAGATCTGGTCGAAAAGTCAGGCGTCCATCATGGCGGCTCCGGCGGGTTCCCGCATATCGCTGAGACGATTATCAAACCCCTGCAACGCGCCTCGGATTTGGTAAGGCAGATAACGGTCGCAATTACCCATCACTATGACGCGTTTGGTTGATCATCTAAAAAAGAACAGCTTGAAAATTAATAATGCCTATTTGGAGCCCTTGCGCGCCAAATAAACTGTTTGCGTAAAAGGCTTATTCTGCAAGGGGTTATAGAAGGTCACAGGTTCTGCCCATGCGGTTTCAAAGACATTTGATAGGCGGGTTGTGAAATCAACGTCCTCAACGGCGTCTGACCATAACCCCATCACGCCGCCAGGAAGAAGATGTTGCATAAGCCGCTTAAGCCCCACTTCGCTATAAAAACTTCCGCTACGTGGATCTAAAAGCCAATCTGGTGTATGATCTATATCGATCAAAATCGCATCAAATTTTCGTCTAGGCATAGCTGGATCAAAACCTGATCTAGAGTCTGCAAGCGCAAAAAAATCACCCGTGACGATGGTGCTGCGGCTGTCATCGCCAAGAGGCGGCTGAAGCGGCATATAGCCGGCGGCGTGCCAATTGACGACCGCGTCCAGCATTTCAACAACGGTTAATGAGCTGACACGGCTATCTTCTAGAACCGCGCCGGCTGTATAACCAAGTCCAAGTCCGCCAACGACAATGTGTAGGTCTTTGCCGCTGAGTTTTTCGAGTGCCAGCTTCGCCAAAGCAATTTCCGACGCCGTAAACAAGCTGGACATTAAATGCTCATCCCCGAGGATGATTTCAAAGACGTCGATATCCAAAGACAGCAATCGCCGACGTCTAAGGCTAATCGGCCCTATCGGCGTTTCGCGGTAATCAATTTCTTCAAATAAGCGGCTCATGAATTGGACTCACACATTCGAGATGCGGGCCCTTAATTCATTTTCTTTCCGCCGATTTCAATCGATGCGTTATTTGAACCAGCTAGGGTTTTAGCCTTGGTTTTATCTTTTTTAGGTTTTTTGGCTTCTCTATTTTTGGGTGATTTACTTTTGGCCATGATATAATTTCCTAAGGTGCCGCGCCCCTAGACCACAAGATAGTGACAGAAGGAGTTCTATTTCCAAAAATAGGTTATGTAAGCGGTAAAATCTATGCTCTACCATATTTCACGTAAAGCAAGGCCTAATCTCACGAGCTGGATGTCTAGTAGGTTAATGTCACCATTAGGAATAAATTTTCCATAGCTGTTATACGCATTCCCTTTAATTCGATGATTGGGTGACTTGCATAGCAAGTAAGGCGTACAAGCGATTTGCGCCAATGTTGACAATGGGGATATTCGAACACTTGTGCCCTAACCCACCAACTCCAAATTCGAGCGGTATTTTCGGCCTACAGGAAGAACGGTGCCGTTTATCAAGGTGATGGAGGCACCGCCTTCTCCACTTGGCAGAATCTCTCGCAGCACATCGCGTTTGACCAGATAGGAGCGATGCACCCGCACATGCAGATCACCGGCTTCGAGCAATAATTTTTCGAGTGAGGCCAAAGTCATTCGGGCCAGATGCTGTCCTTGCTCTGTATGAATATCGACATAGTTGGAAGCAGACTCGGCCCAAATAATATCTTGGGCATTGAGGAAGATCGTCCGTCCGCCGGATTTAAGCGTGAGACGGCCCGAGTTTTTAGCCTCTTGTAAGGTCGAGCGGGCTTCGAGCCGTAATTGTTCGATATGACGTCCCGTCAGGAAAACAGATAGAATGAGTAGAAAGCTATAAGCGTCTTTGCGCAATTCATATATCCAAATCCTTATATCCAAGAGCGGATCATAATAGGGTCGACCCAAAATAATCGGGAAGCTAAGACGTCGAAACACATCCATCAAAATAATATGGACCGCGCCGAACAGGAAAAAAGCGAGCACATAGATTGGGGTTTGTTTTTTCCAATTCGCCCAATTTATGGGAAAGCGGTTTAAGAAAAATGGAATGACTAAAATCGACATCAGTATCGCCACATGGGAGGTGAGCTGAGTCAACCATGGCTCTGCCCAAGGCGTATTTTGTCCAGTCCTTTGCGCATCCATTTGTTCCGATGATGACAAGACCACCCATGACAAAACGACGAAAGCTGCGACGAAAAGAAAGGACAGACGGTCAGCTCGACGATCTGCCGCTCGCTCAATATTTATCATCCCGAGATTGATTGTCTCATTTGGCATATAGGATATATGACTTATTCTGCGTGCGACGCAAATAAGCGCGGTCAATTTTCATCCCCAATATCGGTTTTTTATCCCTCTTCTCATTTTTATCCCATCATTCATCCCGCAGGGACGCATTTTATCACTCTTATCTGTTTTATCGGCACACGGCTTGGCAGGACAGAAGCAGACAGAGGAGTTTAATCATGACAGCTACGACATTAGGGTCTGCGACCATAACGCAACGACGCTATGATCTGGATTGGTTGCGCATCATTGCTTTCGGGCTTTTGATTTTTTACCATATCGGCATGTTTTATGTGAGTTGGGGATGGCATGTAAAATCGGTTCATGCCGGGCCGGCGGCAGAACCGCTCATGCGATTATTAAATCCGTGGCGCCTCTCGTTATTGTTTTTAATTTCAGGTGTGGCACTGCGCTTCGCCTTTGATAAGGCCTTAGAAAGGCAGCCGGAACGCAGGTTTTTTGCAGGAACCAAATATACGACATGGAGGACATGGCGCTTATTCCTACCGATTATGTTTGGTATTCATATCATTGTTGCGCCGCAATCTTGGTTGCAGCTTTTGGAAAGCAGAGAAATCACCAAAGGATTTTGGGCGTTTTATCCGGAATATTTCATCGGCACATCAGAGCGATATTCCGTCACTATTCCGACGTGGAATCATCTTTGGTATGTCGTTTATCTCATGCTTTACACCTTAGTCTTGGCGCCTTTTGCCCGGCCGCTTTCACGACTTATGCAAGGCCGCGGAAGCGCATTGACAGCTTGGCTGTTTTGCGGACGTAAAGGCATTCTCTACCTCATTTTTATTCCGGTTTTACCGCATCTGATTTACCGGGCGCTTTTAGGGCAACATTTCCCGACCACACATGATGTCGTCAGCGATTGGGCAAACCACGCCTATAGCTTCACCTATCTTCTGACCGGATATTTATTGGCCAAAGATGAGAATTTCTGGGCAGTGATTGAACGTGCTCGCAATACCCTTTTGGCGCTATTTGTGGTGTTGGGAACTGTGTTGACTCTCACATGGAACAATTGGGACACCGTGGTCGAGACACCTTATCTTTGGCCTGCGCGGTTTGGCCGCGTACTCTATGCCTGGCTCGTGATTGCGTTGCTCTTGTCATTGGCACAGCGTTATTTGAATAAACCAAGCCAGATATTAGCGTATATGACGGAGGCAATTTTCCCTTGGTATATTTTACACCAAACTCTCATTATTATGGCGGGTTATTGGCTGACGCGTCAGGGATTGTCAGTAGGTGTTGAATTTACTTTCGTCTCGTTGGCGACTTTCGGCGGGTGCCTGATCATTAATGATTTTTTCATCAGACGTTGGAGCTTCATACGACCACTCTTTGGATTGAAGTCCACACCAATGCAGTATGACTTTAAATCCCGACGATTTTTTGCACGACTTTCGGAATGAAGTCTTTCATCACTAAAGGACCTTCAGTTAAAACAAGGCAGATACAATCTTCGCCCTCATCAATATGCGGTGCATGCGTTTCTGTTTCATTCTCGATATGAATATCACCACGAGAATAGGTTTTTCCGTCAACTGTATAGCTGCCGGTTAAAAGCAAAGACCACTCTTCACCCTTATGCGTGTGCTCGGGCATTTTCATGCCGCCTTTCGCGCGAAGCAAATAGACACGCTCACCTGTTTCATATCGGCGATTACCCAGAATATCATGGACAGCGACGCCGGGCACGAGCGATTTCCATTTAATATCGCGTAAACCATGCCCGAGGGCGGAGCGTAAGCTTTCCGGCGCCATAAGCGTATCAAAACGACATGTCTGATCATTTGCAACACGTTTGGGTAGTGAGGATAACACATCCTCGAAAAATGAAGCAGACAGAGCCACAGGCGCCACTTCATCAATCATTGTTGAGGCGATGTTTTCTTGAAATACAACCTTCTCAGCCACTTGTTCTGCAATCTCGCTTTGGCACGATATGAGAAAATGTTTCGCAGGGCTCAAGTTGCCAGCTGCATAATCTGTGATAAGCGCTTCGGACATCACAACATCTTTTTTAACAGTTAAAGTCATTACACATCCCCCAAATGACGGGACATATTAGACTTGAGCGCCTGTATTGCGCTACGAATGCGGGTTTTAACTGTTCCGAGAGGCACACCCGTCTCTTCAGAAATTTCTTTATGCGTTTTAAATTCCATAAAGGCCATACGTATGGCCGTTTGTTGGGATTTTGTCAGGCGTGCGATCTGCTCGCGTAACATATCAGAATCCTGTGCGGCCATGAAGTTGACCTCGGCAGACGGCACTTCGTCATCGGCGATAATTTTCATTAATTCCGGATCGCGCACATCCATACGACCGTGTTTACGCTTATGATCAATCCAACGGTTACGCGTCATACGATATACCCAAGTCGCAAAACTGGCTTTGGCAGGGTCAAACATATGGGCACCCGTCCAAACCTTAATCATCACATCTTGGACGATATCTTCGGCTGTGCCGTTGCCAACACCGCGTGCCATCAACCAACCCTTCAGCTTGGGTCCGTAAATTTCAAACAAATCGGATAGCGCTTTCGCGTCCTGCTTTTCAGCAATGTCATGAAGCCAAATGGCATCCCGCTTTGCAGCACTCATACTTTGCTTGGAGGCTTTCCGCCCATAATTTGTTTCAGACCCACTGGCTGACATAGCTCTCTCCTCTATTTGGTGAGGCAAGTCTTCCATATAGTCTATTGCGGACAATGTCATTGTAATTCCGATTTATAAGCGTTTTGTAAGGCTGTCGGAATAGATACGGATTGGAGATGAGAGTGGTTTGCAAACTCAAGGTATATAAAAGGGCAAATAATCAGGGCGTATAAACCGTATATGTCACGTCCGCCGAAATTCCTCCGATACCTTGCGAGAAATCATAGCTGTTTCCATTCACGCCGGACCCTCGCAGGTTATAGCGAGACTGGAAGCTCACCGCTTGCTGCATAAGAGAGCCTTGGTCGCGGGCTGTGCGTTGGCCGCCGTCAAAGACTTTTTGCGGCCCGCCCGTGAGATCATCTAAGGTAAAGAGCGTACCATCTTGACCCAATACAATACCGCTACCCCCGATAGACGGGTCTTGCGCCATTTGCCCCCAACGCGTGGCCCCACCGCCGCCTGTTGTATTAATGCGCAAGCGATACCGAATATTAGAATAGTCCAAACTGCTGAAATCGCCTGTGGTCTGAAGATTAGCCGCCTCGCCAAAAATATCAAAGGGCGCATTGGACGCGACATAGAACCGCGACGCGCGACCACCACCGCCTAAGAGGTCAATATCCGTCGTTTCGTCCAAACCAAACGCATTATAACTGTCATTCGCATCTAGCGTCTGATGCGGCCCGACACTGTTAAATTCCCCGCCGAAGGTCGGATTATTAATCTGATATTCCCAACCGGAGCCCTCACCGCTTTGTATCGGATTAAAACGACCCGTATTATAATTGATCGAGACACCATCTGCGTCGATCAAATCCTGCGCCGCGCTGCCGGAAGAGACGGAATCTAGGAAATAGAAATCATAAACGACGGGTGCGACCCCACCATTCTCTTCAAAGTCGCTTGCCCCAAAGACAATTACAATAGAATCCGCGCGAAAAAACGGACGATCCATCACGCTTGCCTGCGCAGGTAAAACGCAAACCAAACCACATAAAGCGAAACCAAAGGCAAGCCCTCGGACAGATTTCAACCCCTTATCCATGAAACCACCTTAGGGTGTCACACTGAATATAACCAAAACAGACAGGGTTAAGGATAGGTAAATTTTATCTTGGATGGGTCTTCACAGTTCAAAAAGCAAGCGGACGTTGCGACTGACCATCTCGTGCAATTCCGCAAAGCGGAAATGCACTGGTTCAGCTTTGGCGTCGAAAGTCCGATAGGATGTGTAAACATAGTTTACATATATTTTAATTGAAGAAAAATATAATTAATACGCATTTTTAGAAACAAAATCTAAAAATGATTTATACCTTGTACTAACTAATCCTGTATCGACATTCCAATAGAAAATTTCATCCAGAACTTTTCCATTTTTAATTTTAAAGCCATACCACCCACCTGCAAAATCATCAGAAAATGGTAAAATATTAATACCTGCTCTTTCCTTAATACTATTATAAACACTCAAAACATAGTAATCACTATTGGGGTCTGCAGATAAAACATTTACCAAACCAAACATACCTCCGCCATATTTCATGAGAAATGATTTATAATCCTTAGGAAGCTTAAGTCTTATAGTTCTCTCAATTGCAGCTAAACCAATCTCTGTAGCCAATGCATCTGTTATAGCTAGTTCAAAAACTTTAGGCCGTTTAACTTTTTGGGTTCGGTAAAATTTTTCAAATTCATCAACGTTCATAGCGTTTTAGTCATATATATAATTTGGCAGAACCAAGTCTGCTCCCTGTTTCCTAGCACAGTACCACCAATGTAATTGGCGGTCTGAAGTTCTCATTTTATTAGTTACACCTTGATTAAATTTATTTTTATGCAGCGCAGAATTCCATCTATGTTGGTCAGAAAGTATCTCATGCAACGCCCCTCCTGGCATTTGTCCCCCATGATGAATATCTGGTTTCCCTAAACCACTTGGAGAGTAACCCAAGAGTGCCTGTTTTAAATCATTAATAGTCCAATTCTCACCTATTCTTACAGGTATATCACCAGCGTCATAGCCAAAACCAGTATTTAAATCAGGAACAAAATCATCCAGATAGCTAACGCCCCTTACCCCTTTCAGGGCTAAGAATGTGCCGCCTGTTCCGATAGCTGTGACGCCATCAAAGGCAAGAGGGCCGAAGAAATCACTGCCACCATGATAAGCGGCCGCTGTCAGGCCATAGCCTTGATCTAGATAGCCGGAAATATTAATAATATCATTAGACGCCCCAGATTTTGCGCCTCGACATTGGGACGTATGTTATGGTGAGAATTATTAGGGGCGTTTTGGAGACAATGTTATATGTAGTTATAAGATTTTTGGATAACTCGACTAACTCCAAAGCCATTTATGGCGACTTTCGCCTTGCCAGTTTATTTTCTTTAAAACGGCACCAAGTATAAAGTCTACCATATAGGGGTTATACAAACCACCGCCATAGATACTGACATCCATTTGTTTATCTTTTTTTCGTTTTAAATAATTTTTTTCGGCGACCTTTACTATGTCATCCATTTTATTCGGGTCTTTGCACGTTAACAAGGCAAGATAACTCCGATAGCTCGCAACAAACAGTGTAAATCCAGCAACTGTCGAAAGCCTCTCTAGTTCAGTCTCTAATTTGGGTATGGCCTTTGTGTCTTTTGATTTAATTATATCACATAAATATTTCATGGCCCGCAATTGATCATCTCGCGCACCTGAGTCGACCTTTTTAGCTTCAGCCATCCATTGTTCATAGTCGGGGTTTACGCCGTAGGGTATATCTTTATCCATTAAAAAAGCGATAAGGCTGATTGAAATAGACCTATCTACCCATACAGGATTTGGTTTCAAACTATAATCAAAGACTGCCTGTTTAAATGTTTTATAGGATTCCAATGCATCTAAAAATGCAGCTTTCGGCGATTGCCCCACCCGCCATAATAACAAACCCTTCTCTATATGATGAATAGCAATATGGTGTGTATTGGATGCATATAGATCAAAATTCTTCTTGGATAAGTTATTATCCAGAGAATTGTTAGCTATATCAATAAAAGTATCTCTAAGCTTGTACGATTTATCCCACTGCTTTTGATTAAAGTCTTTCATTTCAGTTTATTACTTTCCGAAATAAATCTCATAAGTTCCACGCCCACCTATCCAATTTTGAGGGATATAACGTGTAGAGTTGCCTCTAGCAAATGTTGCGAAACTCTGCACCTCATTATTTCTTAATCCTGTTATTAATTGTCCTGCTAGTTGATTATGTGTCCCGTCACCAAATTCCAAATAGCGGTAAAGTCTGTCAACATTATAATCATATGTACCCTGTCTATATCCCCACGTTTTCAAATCACCAACCCCTAGCCCATGTTTGTGTTCAACAATGGCGAAGGATCCCGTTTCGCGATTTCGGAAAATATTATCGAGACCCTGATTGCCTCTGTAACTGAGATCAACAGGTAATAAATCATATCCTAATTTATCCATTTGCTTGATGCCATAATTGATCCCTATAGCCTCAGGATTCAAGTAAGAAACAGTTCTTGCCCCTCTGAAGGCGAGACCTACCCCGCCTGTTCCGATAGCTGTGACGCCTTCAAAGGCAAGAGGACCGAAGAAATCACCGCCATGATAAGCGGCCGCTGTCAAGCCATAACCTTGATCTAGATAGCCGGAAATATTAATAATA
>CAYGTR010000048.1:0-22633 GCA_964352855.1 uncultured Algimonas sp.
CAAGAAAAAGAGCAATCATCGGACGGTTCCATGTTAGGGATGGCTTGGCGGTTAAGTACAGAGTTGATTGTGTCTGTTCTGGTCGGAACAGGTTTGGGCTATGGTCTGGACCGTCTTTTCGGAACGTCACCATGGATTTTATTGGTTGGGATGGGCTTCGGCTTCGCCGCAGGTATAAAATCGGTTTTAAGAACGGCGGACAAAATGGACGCTCTTGATGCTGATAAATCGCGCGAAAAAGTCAATCCTGATAACACTCACGATAAGTGAGTAAAGACAATAGGCTATAATGCCTGCGTTAAGAGGAGTGGGACGTGGCAAACGACCCGATGGAACAGTTTAAGATCAAAAAGATCTTTGACCTGCCCGATATTGCGGGCCAAGACTTGGCCTTTACCAATTCATCCCTTTGGATGGTGGTTGCGGGCCTTGGCATTATTGCGTTCTTTCTTTTCACGCTTAAAGGTAAACTTGTCCCAACGCGTATGCAGTCGCTCGGCGAGTTGAGCTATGAATTTATCGCCAATATGGTGAAAGACACGACCGGGCCGGAAGCTATGAAATTCTTCCCTTTTGTGTTCTGTCTCTTCTTTTTTATCCTATTCGCCAATATCATTGGCATGAACCCTTATGCCTTTACGACGACGTCGCATCTGGCCGTAACAGTCTTTATGGCATTTTTCACTATTGCCCTTGTGATCATTGCGGGTATTTGGAAAAATGGATTTAAATGGTTCAAGATTTTTGCGCCTGCCGGGCTACCCCTTTTGATGTATCCAATTATTATCATTATTGAAGTCATCTCATTCATCGCCCGCCCAATTACACTCTCTGTGCGTTTGTTCGCCAATATGGTGGCAGGTCACGTTATTCTTAAGTTATTCGCGATTTTCGCAGCGTTCTTGATTGCGCAAGGCGGTCTGGTTGCCGGACTTTCAATCGTACCTGTCATCGGTACAATGGCAATTGTCGCTCTCGAATTCCTCGTCGCCGGTTTGCAAGCTTTCGTGTTTGCTATTCTGACATGTGTCTATCTCAACGACGTTTACCACGTCGATCATTAATCCCCGCATTCCATTATTCAAGGAGAACCATCATGGAAGCAGAAGCAGCAAAATACATCGGCGCAGGTCTTGCCGGTACAGCCCTCATCGGTGCCGGTATCGGTATTGGTTCAATCTTCTCTAATTACCTCGCAGGCGCTTTGCGCAACCCATCAGCCGCCGCCGGTCAGCGTACAAATCTTCTTCTCGGTTTTGCCCTTTGTGAAGCGACAGGCCTTTTCGGTTTCGTTCTTGCGATGATCATCCTCTTCGCGGCTTAATTTAGCCTCGATTACTAAGCCGACTTAAGTGCGCTTAAGTCGGGAATCCTTGGAGATTAAAATGGCGGCAGAAACAGCCTATGCAGAGGGTGCGAAAGAGGCAGCGTCCGGCGGTCTGCCGCAATTTGACTTTTCCACTTGGGCCAATCAAATCCTATGGCTCATCATTGTTTTCGGTGTCCTCTATTTTGTTCTATCAAAATTTATCCTGCCTAAATTGGCGGATGGTATTGTTGAACGTAAGGACCGTATCTCGGACGATCTCGACGCGGCATCCCGTATGCAGTTAGAGGCCGAAGAAGCCGAGAAAGCTTATAATCAAAAACTCGTCGATGCGCGCGCCAAGGCACACAATGTTGCCGAAGCCACACGCCAATCCGTCAACGAAGAATTGGCAGCTGAGATTGCCGAAGCTGACGCCGAGACTGAGAAACAAACACAAGCCGCCGAAGAGCGTATTCACGCTCTCCGCGCGAAAGCCATGGCAAATGTTGAGTCCGTTGCGACCGAAACAGCCGCAGAGATCCTGCAACATTTGACGGGTAAAAAATTGACAGCCGCGCAAATCAGCGCTGCAATGAAATAGGAAGGCCAGATCATGATGACCATTATGGCCACAGCCGCCGGAGCCCCTTGGTACACAGACTCAAAACTCTGGGTTCTTATACCACTCGTTCTGTTCCTCGCCTTCGTTATCAACAAAGGCGCAATTAAAGCCGTAAATACCTCTTTGGATAAACGTGCAGACGACATTAAATCTGAGCTTGAAGAAGCGCGTCGCCTTCGCGAGGAAGCGCAAACTCTCCTCGCGTCTTACAATCGCAAGAAAAAAGAGGCTGAAGATCAAGCCGCGGCCATTATTGAGCAAGCCAAGCATGACGCTGAATTAATGGCGTCCAATGCGCGTAAAGACCTCGCAGACCGCCTAGAGCGCCGCACCGCGCAAGCTGAAGCCAAAATTGCAAATGCTGAGGCACAAGCCATGGCAGAGGTGAAAGCAAAGGCAGCGGATATGGCGCTTGAAGCGGCAGAGAAAGTCCTGCGTAATAACTTAAAGACGGCGGATCATGCCTCTCTCGTCAAAGATGGTATAACGCAAATGGGCAAAGTTCTAAATTAAATAATAATTAGTTTGTTTTTCTAAAGCCGCCCTTCTAGGCGGCTTTTTTGTTGAGGGTATCTAAGCCTTGGCGATCATGCCGCCGTCCAACACTAATGTCTGCCCGACCATCCAGCTTGACGCGCGAGAGCAAAGGTAGAGCGCTGTTCCGGCGATGTCTTCGGCCTCACCTAAACGACTATGCGGGATTTGCGCCAGCGCCGCATTTTTCATTTGCTCATTTTCAGTAATGCCCTTGGTCATTTCAGACGGGAAAAATCCGGGGGCGATAGCGTTCACATTGATGTTCCGCGGCGCGAGATCTGCACCCAAATGTTCAGTTAAATGAATGACGCCGGACTTACTCGCGGAGTAAGCATAGGCGGGCATTTGCGGATTACGTTTACCGTGAATAGACGCGATATTGACAACACAGGCAGGCGTCTCTTTTGTCCCGGCGGCTTGTAATAAAGGCAAGCATTTCTGCGTCACAAAGAAAATAGATTTCAGATTAATATCAATCACCTTATCCCAGCCCTTTTCCGGGAAGCTCTCAATCGGCGCGATCCAGTTGGCACCCGCATTATTAATTAAGATGTCGATCTTATCTTCGGTTTCACTGAGCGCCTTGACGAAAGTTTCAATACCCGCGACCGTCGACATATCCCCGGGAATGGCGATGCATTCCCCATAGGCGGCTAATTCGCTCGCCTTATCCATGAGACGTTCAACCTTGCGGGCCGTGATATAAACTTTGGCCCCGTTTTCCAAAAGTCCCCGCGCCATCATCGCACCAATACCGCTGGAGCCACCGGTGACCACAGCCACTTTACCGGAAACATCAAATAAATTTTTCATTCTGCTCTCTTATTTTAAAGTCATAACTTTCCACACTTCAGGCAGAGAGTCGAATTGGAAATTATGTGTTGCGGCGACCAATTGAAATCGCTCCCCCAAGTAAGACACCCGCCCACTGCCTCCCCCAAAACTTTATTCACCTTTTTCGCAACTTGCCTATCCCCCAGCCGTATAGTGTTTATGGTTCATTCTAAAGCGACCCTTCCGTCAAAGATTTGTGTGACGTGTCACCGCCCTTTTACGTGGCGGAAGAAGTGGGCACGTGTTTGGGATGATGTGAAATATTGTTCCAAGCGTTGCCAAAACAATCGCAACTCTCGGGCTGACGAAAACATAAAGGCTAAATCATGATATTACCTACAATGGGCGAAAATCTTCGTGTCGTAATTGTCGGTGCCAGCGGCGGTATTGGCGCGGCCTTTATTGAGCATCTCACCGCCTCTGATCAGGTATCGCAAATCTATGCGCTCTCGCGGCAAGGCATCGCTCACGCCTCCCCTAAAGTCGCTAATCTAACCTTTGACTTTACATCAGAAGACAGCATCATTGCCGCAGCGGAAGCCCTGCGAGAGCTTGATCCTTTTGACCTTATCATTGTCGCCTCCGGGCTTTTACAGGGCGAAGGCATCGCACCTGAAAAATCCATTCGGGATTTATCCTTTAAAGGCTTTGAAACCAGTTTCATGGCCAACACCATTGGCCCTGCGATGACGGCAAAATATTTCCTGCCGCTCTTACGCCGTGACCGAAAAACCGTTTTTGCCGCATTGTCTGCGCGTGTGGGCAGTATTTCTGATAACCGTATTGGTGGTTGGTACGCTTACCGCGCGTCCAAAGCGGCACTGAATATGGTGCTTAAGACTCTGTCGATTGAATATGGTCGGCGCTTCAAACAAGCGGTGATCATCGGACTTCATCCCGGCACAGTCGATACAGATCTGTCAAAGCCGTTTCAAGCCAATGTGCCAGAAGGCAAATTATTTACGGCTGAGTTTTCAACAGAAAAAATGCTGCAGGTCATAGATAAAGTGGCGCCCGATGATACGGGTTTACTCTTCGATTGGGCCGGAGAAAAGGTCACGTTCTAAGCGGTTGGACAGGTAATGGCTGGCAAAATGTTTCGTCAGGTCAGCATTGTCCGCTAATGCAGCTTGGTCTAGGCGTCTCACCAGCGTTCTTAATGCGCCGACTTCGCGGTCTTGATAGGTCAGCAGATAATCTACCAAGTCCTTGGTAATGATGCGCCCCCGTTCCTCAAAGAGCTGACGCAATATAGGCTCTAAAACGATCTCGTCATAATCATCCATTTTCATAACGGGAGTATTGGAAAGGCGCGAGCGCAGATCAGGCATTTGTACATTCCAGTCGGTCGGTGGCTTACGCGACGTTAGCAACATACCGGACGTCTCTCCATTCAATGCACGGTTCATTTCAGCGAAGAGCTCAGCTTCATCCATGTCGTCCGCATCATCTGCCAAGAGGCCGTGGCTCAGGCTTTGCCACGCCTGTCCTAAATGGGTCTTGCCCGTGCCTTCGGGGCCCAGCAAAAGCAAGATAGGCGCAGGCCAATCGGGCCAAGCACGCAAGGCAGTTACCGTGATACGATTCGTATCTGTAATAATAAAACTATCGAACCCTGTGGCGGCTTCAGGAACAAGATCTAGAGGAATTTGCTGCATAATCCCTAGCGGCGACCCGTTCGGGTTAATACCATGCCGAGGTTTTCATCGTTCCTGATGTCTACGCCTTTAAAGGCAAGCTCGCGTTGGAGACGCAAGAGGTCACCCGCATAGGTTACTGTCATCAAAGCGCCGTCTTTAGACATGGCATCCAAACGGGCACCTTGTATCTGAGCCGAGCCATCAATAACGCTTTTCAGCTGTTGCCACTCAGACTGTGAATTATAAAGAACAGATACCGCCATCGACACCGCATCAGACGCCAAAGTTACCGTATTGCGTTTCCAACTATTCTCTAGCGACGCCACAATTGCGTCTTCATAACGTTTCTCGTTCAAAGCAAATTTGTCAACGGAAATTGTTTGTCTCTGTCCGGTATCCAGTGAAATATCCACTGTACTCGCGTCAAACCCCGCAAAGCCATAAAAGCCGTCCGTCAGCAGAATTTGCTGCACACCTAACGAACGTCCTAAATCAGCTAATTCGCCGGGTGTCATAGATAAAACTGTTTCCGCACTGCGCGGAACAAGAGGAAACTGTTCATCTCTAATCGGATTAATAGGCGTCAGAGCATGTGAAAATTTACGGGAATTCCAGGCCGCATACCATTCACTATTAGGATCAAACTGACCTTGGGTATAAGGCAGGACAAGTCGCTCTCTTGCTTGAGAGGTTATCATATTTAGCCCGGCATCTCGCAGGTAAGCTTGAACATCGCGCGGATTGAAGGCGACAGATATGTCGCCCAGATAACGACTGGCAGAACGTTTTTCATTCGCAATTTCCAAGGCGCGTATCATTTTGGCGGCAGTCTCTTGGTCAATCGGAGGTAGTGGATTACTCGCACGTTCGCTGTCTAGTGTCAGACGTTCAAGCACAAGTCTGGCGGCACGGGTTTGGCCCTCTTGTATCGCCAATGTTTGTGCTTCTATTGCGCTCTCCCCTGTCGCATCAACGGGGACGCCTAAGACTGTAAACGGGTCAGCCGCTTTGGCAGCGAAGGACAGCGCGAAGCAAACGAAACAAGCCAATATAAAGCGGGGTAAGATAAATCGTGTCATGAAACTGCGATACCGTGCTTTTACCTATTTTAAAAGCCATGATGTGTGATGTGTTTTTGTGTTATTCATCGCCTTTATAGGGTAGCGAGGCTTGCGTTTGCGCTTAGAATCCGCTTCTAAGCGCTAGAAATCGAAGAAGGCTTTCACATGTCGGAACCAAAAACAGGTCTCAGCTACGCCGATGCAGGCGTCAATATTGACGAAGGTGACCGACTTGTGGATGCGATCAAGCCCTTGGTCAAAGCCACCCGTCGACCCGGTGCAGATGGATCCATTGGCGGATTTGGCGGCGCTTTTGACCTGAAGGCGGCAGGCTTCAAAGACCCTGTCCTCATATCTGGCACGGACGGTGTCGGGACAAAACTGCGGATTGCGATTGATACGGGGGTTTTGGATACAGTTGGTATCGACCTCGTGGCGATGTGCGCCAATGACGTGCTTGCCAATGGGGCAGAGCCGCTTTTCTTCCTCGACTATTTCGCCACCGGAAAGCTGGACACAGAAAAGGCCACAGCCGTGATTAACGGCATTGCCGAAGGCTGCAAACTAGCAGGAGCAGCGTTAATTGGTGGGGAAACCGCCGAAATGCCGGGTATGTACGAAGGCGATGATTTTGATTTGGCAGGATTTGTCGTCGGTGCGGCAGAACGCGATAAAATGCTTCCGCGTCACCAGGATATGGCGGCAGGTGATATTTTGATTGGGGTCGCGTCATCCGGTCCGCATTCAAATGGTTACTCTCTTATCCGCAAAGTTGTGGAATTATCCGGACTAACTTGGGACGCGCCCTCTCCTTTCGAGGAGGGTCAAAACTTGGGACAGTCTTTGATGGTGCCAACAAAGCTCTATATCAAATGCGCGCTCCCACTTATTAAAAACGGACTGGTCAGCGGGCTGGCCCATATTACCGGTGGTGGCCTAACAGATAATACGCCGCGTATGCTTCCGAAAACGCTCACGCCTGAGTTTGACTTCAACGCGTGGCCGCGGCCTGCCGTGTTCCAATGGCTGCAAGAGACGGGCCATATTGCAGAAGCAGAAATGCGTCGCGCCTTTAACTGTGGCATCGGTCTTGTGCTGAGCGTTAAACCCGAAAACGAAGCCATTGTTTTATCTCGCTTAGCCGAAAGCGGCGAAACCGCTTGGTCTATCGGAACGCTCAAAAACGCCTAGCTGATGACAATGCCGAGAGTTAAAACTGCTATACTCATATCCGGGCGAGGCTCGAACATGGTAGCTCTAGCAGAAGCTGCTCAGGATAATGACTATCCCGCCGAAATCGTCGGCGTCATTTCCAATCAGCCGAAAGCCTTAGGGTTAAAACGCGCCAGAGCGCTGAACATTCCTACTAAAACCATCGACCATAAAGATTATGAGAGCCGCCGGGCTTTTGAACATGCTCTAAATAATACTCTTATTCTCATGAAAGCAGAACTCGTCTGTTGTGCGGGCTTTATGCGCATTCTCACGCCCTGGTTTGTATCTCAATGGCAGGACCGTCTTATCAATATTCATCCGTCCCTGCTGCCCAAATATAAAGGCCTCAATACACATCAACGGGCGATTGAGTCCGGAGATGAAAACGCAGGATGCACGGTTCACTGGGTCACGGAAGAACTCGATGGCGGTAGTATCATCCTCCAACAGGCGATTGCCATCCAAAAGAGTGATACGGCCAAGACTCTAGCGGATCGGTTATTGCCGATTGAACTGGAGCTCTATCCGGAGGCCTTGCGAAAGGTCGCATCAAACATTCTAAAAAAGCGACCTTATAAACAATAACTTTGAGTTAACCATAACTTCAGAAACATCGCTGTAACGTTTCATTAAGCTTATACTTTAAAGCGATATATAAATTCACTCCGTAAAGACCTATGGAAATCCTTGTTATTTTAACAGGGTATGTGGGTTTTAGATTGGGACGAGACTATGTTGTCTATTAAAAAATTCAAAAGCGTATCAAATCGCTTTAAACGCAATGAAGATGGTCAAATGGCGCTCATGATGGCCGTTAGTGCCGTTGCTGTGATATCTGTAATGGGGGCAGCCATAGACTTCTCCGTCGTATCAAATGCAGACTCAAAAGCACAAACAATTGCTGATTCGAGCGCTCTAACCGCAGCAATTCATGTTAAAAATAATGGTGCGCCTCCGACCTCTAAATCGGAAGGTTTGCTGGGATCATATACTGCAGGCGAGCTTGGCTACAATATATCCGATTGGGTGAGGAATGGTGCCAGTGGCGTTAATGTTGATGTGAGATATGACAATGTCTTGAAAGAGGTGAATGTCATCGTCACAGGTGAAACCAAACCTGCTTTCGCACAAGTCATGGGTCACCAAACTTTGCCTTTTAAAGCGAAATCTATTGTTAAATATTCAGATGTTGAATTGAAAGATCCTGCCAGTATCGCACTTGTCCTTGATGGGTCAGGTTCAATGGCTTGGGATGATGTTGTCGACAATGATCCGACAAATGATGAAACAGAAAGCGTATCAACTGTACCCGGCGCAAAATCTCGAAATGAGTCCTTGAAAAGCGCAGCGAAGCTTTTCATGGACAAATTAGAAGTGATCGAAAACTCTAACACAAACCAGCGTATCTTACGCACAGGTATGTATGTTTATCATAGCTCTTACGATAGCAGTGGGTCACAAAAATTAAGTTGGGGTGCTTTGGATACAGGTCGCAATAGCAAACTTAACAAACTTCGCAAGAGTGGCGGCACGAATTCTTACGCGGCATTGAAAAAAGCACGTGAGGACATGACAAATGAGAACAATGTTCACTTAAATGAACATGGCAACGGTTCGCCGCTTAAATATGTCATTCTGATGACTGATGGGGTGAATTCAGAGACTAGTAAATCTTGTATTGATAAACCGCTCGGCACCCATGACCACTGGGAAGGTTGGGTTTGGAATAACAGCAAAAAAGAATCACAAAAACGCGTAAGTGAAAGTCGTTTTGCGCCTAAATATGGATGGGGATGGCAGAAAAAAACAGTCACGAACGACGATACCATAAAGGAATGTACATCACAGTCCTCAAGAGATGCGTCAACCATTGCTGAATGTCAAACCCTTGCAAATCAAGGAACGAAAATTTTTACGATCGGTTATGGCCTTGAACCAGGACATTACCACATGCGTAGCACGAGATGGAATGACCAAACAATCGAAAACGCGGGTAGTGTAAAAGAAGGCTATCACGTTCATCTACCACAGCGATTAACTGACCGCGCTTACTCAATGCTGCAAACATGTGCAGAAATTTCCGGTGGTGAATTTGTAGCCGCAAAAGATGCGGCGGAATTGACAGCTGCCTTTGAAACCATCGGCACGTCTATCGTGAACGAGGTCATCCGCGTCGCCGGTTAATCCTCACTCTCAAATGCACAAATAAAAAAGGCCGGGTCAATGACCCGGCCTTTTTTATTTGTATCAGCAGTTAGCCAACAATTTCATCATCGGAAAAAAAGAATACAATTTCTTCTGCGGCTGTTTCAGGTGCGTCTGAACCGTGAACTGTATTCGCGTCAATGCTCTCAGCAAATTCTGCGCGAATTGTACCCGCGGCGGCTTCGGCCGGGTTGGTTGCACCCATGACTTCGCGATATTTTGCGATCGCGTTTTCGCCCTCTAAAACCTGAACAACAACAGGGCCGGACATCATGAATGAAACGAGATCATTGTAGAATGGACGCTCTTTGTGAACGGCATAAAATCCACCGGCTTGTTCTTTTGTAAGGTGGATACGTTTTTGCGCAATAATGCGAAGACCGGCGTCTTCGATCTTGGCGTTGACTTTACCTGTGATATTGCGCTTTGTCGCGTCAGGCTTAATGATTGAGAATGTGCGTTGGATGGCCATTTGGGGTTCCTATTTGCAATGATTAACTTTGGCGCACCCGTTAATGCGCGTTGGCCTCTATGTAAAGCCGTGTTAGCTGTGCGGTGATAAAACGAATATAGTCTGATGCTCCATATAAATGATCTCACATATCGCATAGAAGGCCGCCCGCTCTTTGAACAAGCCACTTTGGCCATAAATGAAGGGTCAAAAGTCGGCCTTGTTGGACGGAACGGTACGGGGAAGTCCACACTTTTTCGTTTGATAAAGGGCGAAATCAGCCTTGATGACGGTTCTATAAACCTGCGCCGAAATATGAAGCTCGGTGTAGTGGACCAAGAAGTACCGAGCGGGCCGCAAAGTCTCCTACAAACCGTGCTCGATGCCGATAAAGAACGCGCCGCCCTCCTCGCAGAATCTGAGACCGCTACAAAACCTGATCGCATTGCCGCCATCCATACGCGACTATCTGATATTGATGCCTATACGGCCGAGGCAAGGGCAGGTTCAATTTTATCCGGTCTTGGATTTGATGGAGAAGATCAGCTCAGACCTTGCTCTGATTTCTCCGGGGGGTGGCGGATGCGCGTTGCGCTGGCCGCCATGCTGTTTGCGCAGCCCGACATGCTTTTACTGGACGAACCGACAAATTATTTAGACGTTGAAGGCGCCGTATGGCTCGAAGCCCATATCCGCAAATATCCTGGCACGGCGCTGATTATCTCTCATGACAGAGATTTCTTAAATCGCGCCGTCTCGCACATTGCCCATCTACGCGAGCGGAAATTGTTTTCCTATACGGGAGGCTATGATAAATTTGAGGCACAAATGGCGGAACAAAACCGCTTGAATATGGCACTTATGGCAAAGCAAGAAGATGAACGTCGCCATTTAGAAGCTTTTGTGAATCGGTTCAAAGCCAAAGCATCCAAAGCCAAACAAGCGCAAAGTCGCGTCAAACGCTTGGAAAAAATGCAGCCCATCGCGACCATTATCAGCGACCCTATTGCCCCCATAGACTTACCCGGGCCGGAGCGGAGCCTCTCACCGCCGATCATTCGGTTTGATGATGTCAGTCTCGGTTATGATGAGGCGACTATTTTACGGGGGTTAAACCAACGGATTGACCCTGATGATCGTATTGGTCTTTTGGGTAAAAACGGACAAGGTAAATCGACCTTTGCCAAAGCCGTTATGGGACATCTGGACGCACAGACAGGCTTTATTAAAAGTCACAAAAAATTGGAAATCGGATATTTCGCGCAACATCAAGTCGATGCGCTGAACCCAAGCAAATCTGCCTATGATCATATCGTTGACCTGATGCCCGACGCTACTGAAGCGCAAAGACGCGCCCGACTTGCCTCTTTTGGCTTGGGGTTTGAGAAATCAGAAACGAAAGCGGGGGATCTATCAGGCGGCGAAAAAGCCAGACTTCTCTTTTCACTCATCGGTTTTCATAATCCTCATTTGTTAGTGCTCGATGAACCGACAAATAATCTGGATATTGACAGTCGGGCAGAATTGATGCGAGCGCTCAATGCTTATTCAGGGGCTGTGCTTCTCATTTCGCATGACCGCTCTTTGCTCGAAATGGTCGTGGACCGTTTATGGCTCGTCGATAAGGGAACCGTGACGACCTATGACGGTTCGCTTGATGATTATCGTGCGCTTCAGCTTGAGAAAGAAAAGAAATCTAAAAAATCACCTGACACTGAGGGCGATGAGAAAAAAATCGACCGCAAAAGGCGGGCTGAGGCGCGCGCCAAAATTGCCCCTTTGAAAAAAGCGGCAGAATCTTTCGAGACAAAAATAGACGCTTTACAAAATAAATTATTGGCAACCGATAAGGCCCTTTCTGTTGAGGGTTTGTTTACCAAAGATCCGGAATTAGCTGTCCAGTTATCACAAAATCGTGCAGAGTTAGATCGGGAAATAGAGATATTTGAACAGCAATGGTTGGAGGCTCTAGAAGCCTATGAACAGGCCAAAAACAATGAGGGATTAAATAATCCTGATTAGTTTATTGGCAAAATCTTTGCAAAATATCTTCATTATACGGGCTGTTCAGGTGCTGTCATAATTAAGACAGTTTTGTGTGAGATAGTGCGTTATGTTTGGTGTCGAGCTTTTTAAGAAAAATTTGATCCGCGATACGGATGCTGTCGAGTTATTTGAAACAATGGCGTGGCTTGTGCAACGTTACGGTGCGCCATGCGCCCCTAAGGTACCCTCCCCGCTTCACAGGTCCCCGTCATTAACAGATATCGTTTGGGATAAGACGGATCAAAGATCTGTATTTGATTGGTCACACGATATTTTTTCTAACCTTAAATCCGAATGTAACATGGAAGGGTGGTCAATTGAAATTGAACCCGCCATCGACGAGAATACCCATCTTCAGCACATGCTCTTTGCAAAACATTGGAACATGGCGGCGCGCGAACCTTACCGCGTTGATAATTATGGCCGCCCCGTTATCGTTTTTGATCCGGAGCGTTGCGCAGTTCCTGGTGCGTTTGCAACCCGCGTTATACTCAAGCTCAGTGAAATACAATTGATGAATTATGCGCCCGAAAATGGCGTGAGTCCTGTTATGGGCGCTATGATGATAATGAGCAGCACGGCTTATATGGGCCAAGGTTTTAACCTGCTCGCCATGACAGATATCTTATGCGAAAAATTGACTCCGGACTCGGACACAGCGCCTTTGCCGGAGCGGATTATTCACAATGGTTTGATCTTTAATGCCTGCTTGGGACTTATGGCCCTCAATCGCACGCCTGAGCAAATTGTTGCCGCTTACGGTAAGCTGACACCGCCGACATTGCGCAAGAAAATTATGCTGGCCTGTCGTCAAATTGAGAAATTTGACATAGAGTTAGAATCTTTAAAACTTGCTGTGAGTCCACCGCGCCATAGAGGTGTCGACGACATTACCGCTCTCAGAGCTTAACCACAGCTGATCTCTTGGATATAACCATCGACGTCCAACTCGATACTTAAGCGCGTTTCGTCCACCGGACCCAATTGAATACGGTCTTCGATTGTACGGATCGAAGGCGCATAAAGTATTTGTTCCGGCAAATAATCGCGCACCTCAATAAAGGGCGGTTGCGGGTCAATGCCCGGCACATCATTCCCTTCAAAATCCTCTAAGAATGCAGGCTTCAATACACGTTTGCGTCCGGGCAGTCCCGGAATGAAGATAGCTCCTTCATGTTGCCCGACAAGTCCGCGGTAAAGCTGGGACTGACAGACATCAGGATTAGGAATTCGCGGTGTCGGGCTAGGGTTCAGATAGGCGGGACGCACATATTGTCCCTGCCCCGGAGTCGGAAACTGCGCAGGATAAGCATTATAAGGCTGCCCCAAAGGGTTTGATCCGGCACAGGCCGTCAAAAACCCTGCAATAGCAGTGTATGTCATGAGCTTGCGAATCATTACACTAATTTCGGCGAAAACCATTTACGCCTCGTTAACCATAAAGCGGTCTGTTCAATTGATATGAGAGCGTGTAAACGCCCCACATGTTGACCGAGCCCACAGATTCCACATCAAAAGCGTGGCAGGCTACCGCCCTTACCCTCTTTCCAGAGGCCTTTCCGGGCGTTTTAGGGGCTTCTATCATTGGCGGGGCTGAAAAAAGCGGCATTTGGCAGTTAGAGACTGTAGACATACGAAAATTTTCCACTAATAGACACCGCACTGTCGATGACACCCCTGCGGGGGGCGGTCCGGGAATGGTTTTGAAACCAGATGTCGCGGACGCAGCCATTGAAAGTGTGGCCATAAACGGTCGCCCGCTGATATATCTGACCCCCCGGGGCAAGCCTTTGACACAAAAGCGTGTCAGGCAGCTTTCCTCAGGCCCGGGTCTTGTTGTGTTTTGTGGTCGATTTGAGGGGCTCGACCAAAGGGTCATCGAAGCCCGCCAAATGGAAGAGATTTCCATAGGTGACTTTGTTTTGGCCGGTGGTGAGGTTGCGGCGCAAGCCATGATCGAAGCGTGTGTGAGATTGCTGCCCCGCGTATTGGGCGCATCAGAAAGCACCGAAGAAGAGAGTTTTGAAACGGGTTTGTTAGAGTACCCCCTCTATACGAAGCCCCGCGAATGGAATGGCCGGGCAATCCCGGAGGTGTTGTTAAGCGGCGATCACAAAAAGATTGCTGAGTGGCGTCATCAGAAACAGATAGAGATTACAAAGGCCCGTCGTCCCGATATTTGGGACACTTATCAAAGTGAAGCGGCCAAAAATGGAGACGATCATGAACGTGATTGAAAAACTAAACAAAGCTGAACAAGAGCGTTTGCTCTCTTCGGGTAAAGTCATCCCTGATTTTTCTGCCGGTGATACACTGGTCATTCAGGTCCGCATTACGGAAGGTGAACGTTCGCGTTTGCAGGCTTTTGAAGGCGTCTGTATCGCGCGTTCAGGTGCTGGCATTGATGAGAGCTTTACAGTCCGTAAAATCAGCTACGGCGAAGGCGTCGAGCGCGTATTCCCGCTTTACTCTCCGCTTGTCGAAGAAATCGAAGTGAAGCGCCGTGGCCGTGTGCGTCGTGCCAAGCTTTACTTCTTGCGTGAGCGTCGTGGTAAATCTGCCCGTATTGCAGAACGCACAACAGGTCGCGGAATGAGCAAAGGCCGCGCAAAAACATAAGCCTTGTAGACTTACTTTAGTAAATTAACCGTCCAAAAGGACGGTTTTTTTATGGTTGATTTTCACGAGGGCCAAGCGAAATTTAAGGCAGGTTTAGTCATATGTGTCATGTAAAAGCTCCTTTACGAAAGCTTAGCATTCAACAGTTTGTGCCGCGCCCTGCCCGTGACCCTATCTATTCATTGATCACAAAAGCTCGGCAAAACGGTTTGGTTACAAGGAAAACTTCATAGCCCCCAGGTAATGGTCCAACAGCCGATACACACCATAGGTATATTGATGTTCAGGGTCGCCTTCGTGGTTTTACCAAAAAGAAACTCTGTCTTAATTCGTAAAGCAAACGCGATTGGTGAGACCAGACTCAGTTTGACCCGTATCATAGCATCTTCTTGTCGCCGGTTTGTACGGTGCACGAATTGACCCTTGCACCCGCCTTTGCTCACCTGCTTTCGCCAACTCATCCCAAATAGTTGGCGGAGGCGGGTTAGCAGCTGCATAAGCCTCTTCTGCCATCCGTTTTGCGTGGAGCGCTTTCCCATCATAAAATATATTTACAGGTGTTTCGTCACACATAGACTGAGCCCATTTGTCGGGTGTTTGCTTCAAAAGGCGATAATACTCTCGCTCGCCCGGTGTTCCTGCACTGCGCCGACCAAAGTTTACATCGCCGTGCGCAATGCCCCAAAGGATTGAGCATCCTTCAGTTACTGTAATACGCGCTTCATTCGGAGCGACTTTATCTAGCCTTGAACGAACGTGGTTTGACCATACATACTGCGATATTTCATACGAACGAAGGCGCTTGCGGGCTACGAACGGATCTTCCACTGCGTCAAAATTATCTAAAGGCTGTTGTATGGCCCATTCCTGCACAGCGTCAGGAATTTCTGGTTGAGGGTGACCGTTTTCCACCCTCGAGACATAAAATTTCATCCATTCTGCTGCGTCCTCTGGCAATGGGCGAGTCGGTGAATGTTCACCCGAAGTCGTACGAGATACAAGGCTATAGGTGATATCATAGGCATCTAGGCCAGCAATTCGCTGTGCGATTGTCCGATTTTCATACGCGTTCTGCTTTTTCTTTTCCCGTTCAATGAAAGCTTCATAAAAAGGGACACCTGCTTTGGGCATAACGCCGCACGCCTTACCCGGTGTGGGGTCGCCAACACTGGTCATATATTTGTTAAGCGCATACCCCCAGCTTGAATGTGAGGCCATCTCAGGAGGCAATTTGCTAATTTTATAGGTTGTATAACTAGCCAAGAGACCGCAGCCATCCATGTCAAAATTACCGCTGACCAAACCGAGTTCTTCAAGGGTTGGGAGAGCCGGATCATTCCCAAAACACGTCCCTAGGCTTTTCATGGCAAACTTAACTGCTTCCCGGGGTGGTCTCTCTTGAAATAGGTCTTTCAATGGCTTTTTATTGAACCCGTCCGTCCGATTTTTGGCGAGGGCTTTTTTAATCGACCCGCTGGACTTGAAGCCACAATTGCCTTCGGTTTTCTTATCAAAGCATTCCGAAAACCTATCTTGCTGGTTTACCCAGTTTGGAAGCTTGCGGACTTCGGAAAAGCCGTAAGCATGCCAATACCAAATGTATAATTCATGCGAGTATCTATCAAGCAAACCGCCATAAAGCGGCGACTTGTTCCACATCATGCAGGTCGAACTGTCGAGTGAACTTCTTGTTTGGGTTTGCGTTTGCGCGTGTACCGAACCGAATAAAAGTAATGATGTTAAAAAGAATGAAAACAATCGCAAAAACATATTTGAAATCCTTACTTTAATTCCAAAGAGAAAAGAGAATAAATAATTTCAGGTCCAGCATATTGGGTTCTCTCAATAAAGGTATTGCTTAATTTTTCGCGAGTAAAGTAAAAAAATTGGTTTGGATTTTGTCGGCACCCCCATTTTGTTTACACAAGATGAGGCTTAAAAATAAAATTTCAGATCCTAATAAGCCCTCTGGGCAGTCTCAAATAGAATAAAATCAAAGCCGAAAGGGCGTTTTTTTATGGTTAGTTTTTTACAAAAGGCAAGGAGCAGATCAGGCAAAATACGCCCAAAAACGGCCGCTGGTAATGTTTGCCAATACGGCAGAATTAGCCGAATGCCAAACACTCGTTTTAAGTAACTTATCCCAGAAAGCGGACACGGCATTAACGCGCTTGTATAATCATTAGTAAAGCCCCTTGTAGCAAAGCGCATTCTGTGAATTATGTAAATCTAGGTCAAAACTAAGTATTCGTGACAAGTCACTATTTTGATTAAGTTACTTCAAAAAGCTCATTAAAATCCCAAAACCAGCAATGCCCGCTAAGACTAAAACCGTATTAAAAAAAGCAACTGCCGCCGCTACACCTTTAGAATTTCCAAAACCATGTCGTGAGAAACTGTACATTTGCCAAGGAAAAACAAAGATTAAAGAGATCGTGACAAAAAATATAATTGCATTGGCCCAAGTAGTTTCGCTCCCAAACTTCTCTAAAACGACACCAATTGGAATGACGAAAAGGAAAAGTGTTGAGACTAGATAAAGGCCGACACCCACAGCCTGAGTGAGATTTGAATTCTTACGAAAAATTCGATGAGAAATATGAAACAAGACCCCCAAACCAAGTGCTCTTGTCATTAGGGCTGACAATCAAGATGCAATTCTTGAACTGTGTCTTTTGTAGCGTTCAGGAATACCCACAACCAACACGCCTCATTTGTTATCGATAAGTATTCCAAAAGTGCGGGCTTATCTAAACTCGCAGGCCATATCTTTGTTTTGCCTAGATGTGCATATATATCTTCTATTTGTTGGTTAGGGCAAACATCATCAAACAAACACATGGATGTTGATTTCGTGTCCATACCTTCGAGTTTTCCATCATAAAAATAAATCGATGTGTTATCATATTCCCATGTTTCGCAAACTATATCATCCTTGCACATCATGATTTCAGGTATGATTTGATTTGGACTTCCCATTTTTGTTTTTATAATCTCAGAGGAAGTTACAAACCCAATCCCACCAATTTTAAAAGATTTCAGGTTCGAGGGAGTACTTTGAACGATTTGAGATTTCTCATTCTCAATTGTCGTTGAATCAACGGACTGAAAAGCTGAGAGTGATAGGAATACAATTCCTATAGTGAGGTTTGCGAAAGTATGTTTCATATCAATCATACTACGCCACGAGTTGATAAATATAAAGCATGTTGCTCAAAGATCAGTTGCCGCTGCATCGGTAAGCTATACTCATTGTCCTAAATTCGCTTCAAAACGGCCTCTCATAATACCCGCCGAAGCCTCCACAACAAATCACATAGAGTTTTTGGTAGGTTCAAACCAAGCGCCTTCTGTCTTTAATCCGCGCTTGAGCACCCTTTTAATAAGTAAAAACCTGCTTGCTAAAAAACCAACTCCCCAAATAGTAACTTAAGCCTTCTTGGCCTGTATAATATGACCATCAATAAGTTTTTCTCCGAGGAGCTTCATTGCTTCAACGCGGTGTAACCCTTCTTGAAGGACGTAGCGGTCTTTGCCTAATCTGACATAAATCGGACTTTTCAGGCCATTTTCGAGAATATCTTCGGCCAAAGGCTCTATTTTTTCAGGATCAAGTGTCTTCCGCTTGGCCGCAGGCACATAAATTTTATCAATCGGAATATCGACGATGCGCATAATGACCTTTTATGTTACAATAAGACCTTGTTAAGTCAGGCGCGTGAGTCTGACAATGAAATTGAGTGTGGATTTATGACAGATTTCGTCTTTCCCCCTGCCCCGCCGGTCTCACTGCCCGTTGCAGGACAAAACGCCCGCTTCCCTGTCAGGCGCATATATTGTGTAGGGAAAAACTATCTCGACCACGTTGCTGAAATGGGCGGTGACGTGAAAGCCGCCAAAAACGGACGCGCAGAACCTGTCTTTTTTACGAAGGCGGCGGAGACTTTGGTTGAGAGCGACTCTAACATTCACTACCCCCCCAATACAGCTGATCTTCATCATGAAATCGAACTTGTGGTTGCTATGGGCCCAGACAGTATTTTTGGTTATGGCGTGGGTATAGATATGACACGGCGTGATCTTCAAGCGACGGCGAAATCAAAAGGCGGCCCTTGGGCACGGGCAAAAAACTTTCATCAATCCGCGCCCTGCTCGGCCCTTACGCCCGCGGCGTGTGTTAATCTGTCCAAAGCACATATCGTGCTCAGAAAGAATGGCGATATTGTCCAACACGCAGCCCTCTCGGATATGATTTGGGGTGTGGACGAAATTATCGCACATTTAAAATCAGATATGGACCTTCAAGCCGGTGACTTGATTTATACAGGCACACCTGCAGGTGTCGGCCCTGTGCGTATTGGCGACGAGCTTTCGGGCGGCGTTGAAGGTCTGGAGCGCATTACGGTTAGGTTTGTTTGATACTCAGTAGCTCTATTGGAAAACGGTTGGGCGAATATTTTCAGCCACACTCGCGGCTTCAAATACATTCGGATCATCAGACCCTTCATTCATCAGTTTTATCTCAATAGAATTTGTGACTTTTTGACCGCCAAGCGTACGGCCCAGATCATTCAGGTTTATACCGACACCGACAGATGTTCCGCTACGTCGATAGCCTCGTCCACTGCCTATACCCACGCCCACATTGGTTGATACGCCGGAGCGACGCGGTTGGTCCGCCGAGATATCACCCGTCAAGATGCGGAAGTGGGAATAGCCTTCGGCCAGTGCAATTTCGGCCGCACGTAAGAGCGCATAATCTTGGGCTTCTGCGCTGGAACGGCCCGTATAATTGACCCGAAAGCGGTCATTTTCTATTTTCGTAGCTTCAAAACCCAGACCATTACCTATAGCAGCTGGCCCATAAGCAGAGGGCCCAGTTGCACAAGCGACAAGAGACAAGGCGGCAAAAGTGGAGAGTAAAACCTGTTTCATATCTGTCTTTCCACCCATTTTTGGGTAATTATGAATGAATAACCTATTCATCATAGCAAAATTAAGCTGAGTATGACATTAACAATCACATTTTCACGCATTAGGGCAGAATGCGAAACATAGAGACTAAAATGACGGCTATAACGCTTGATAATATTCTGACCCCACTCGCCATTACGGTGATCATTGACCAGAAAGTACGCGATCCAGAACTGTCGGCCTTTACGGAACAAGGCATAGGCCTCGCAGAGCTTTTTGAACTCACGGATGTTTCAGAGGATACGATAAAAGCGTGGTATAAAACTCATGCGCCTTTACTCAAAGAAAAGCTAATGACGAAGCGTCGTAATACGTTGGTTTTACGCGCACTGACACGGTTTACAGAAGATGTTCATATTGAAAATGTCTATGATGCCATGGTCGCCATTTCGGTGAGTGATAAAGAATATCACATCGAAGAAAGCGACCTTATTCGCTCGGCGGCCTCCATTTGGGGCTTTGAACGTCCACCGATCAAGGTTGACTCACGTCAGGACTGATTCACTGTTAAGCTCTGGCTTTCATTGAATTTTATTGCAATAAACTTTGTATGATACCTTTTCCGCATAGCGATTCATTATACTCATCGGTCGTTGAGATTTTAGCTGTGACTGTCCTATTAGATATGAAGCAACGGGATCGGGAATTAATTGAATTCACACATGCAGGGGTTGTGCATAACCAATATCTGCGACCAGAGAAAATTGTGACCCGTACGCAGCTGTTAAATTGGTTTCATACAAACGCGGACGAAATCAAAGACAAGCTGACGGCCAAAGATGCTTTGGCATATAAAACAAAATTACTGAGCCGTATTACTGATGCTGAACTGCAGAAGCGGGTATTAGCGTCCATTTTTACGATCGCCGTTTGCGATTACGATTTGCACGATGAAGAAAGTTATTTCATCAAAGTTGCATTGGACGTCTGGAATACCGTGATGCCGACAGCGAATTGCTTGGAAGCCGTCGCGTAAAAAAAGCGCCGAAGCGCTTTTCTTTAATTTTTATTCAGCTTCCATCGCTTCGCGGCGACGGCTTTCTTTTTTCCGCTCATGTTCCAGCAGATAACGTTTGCGAATCCGGATTGACTCCGGTGTGACTTCGACCAATTCATCATCATTTATGAATTCCAATGCATACTCCAATGTCACTTGGACAGGCGTCGTCAAGACGACAGCTTCGTCAGTCCCTGAGGCGCGCACATTGGTCAGCTGTTTACCCTTGAGCACATTTACGACCAAATCATTGTCACGGGCGTTGATACCGATAATCATCCCTTCGTAGACTTCTTCAGCATGTCCGATGAACATTTTGCCACGCTCTTGCAGATTCCAAAGCGCAAATCCCGCCGCTTTGCCGGCACCGTTAGAAATAAGTACGCCTTTTGCACGACGACCAATATTTGATTTAGAGCGCGGCGCATAGCGATCAAAATTGTGATATAACAGACCTGTCCCAGAGGTCAGCGTCATGAATTCTGAGCGGAAGCCAATCAAGCCGCGCGTTGGAATTTCATAATCCAAGCGCACACGCCCTTGCCCATCCGGCACCATATCTTTGAGGTTACCTTTACGCTCACCCAGCTTTTCCATGATAGAGCCTTGGTGATCGGCTTCGACATCAACTGTCAAAGTCTCCCAAGGTTCGCAAAGCTCGCCGTCGATCTCTTTATTGATCACCTGAGGACGGGAAATCGCAACTTCATATCCCTCGCGGCGCATATTTTCGATCAGAATAGAGAGATGAAGCTCGCCCCGACCGGAGACGCGGAACTTATCGGCTTCGTCCAATTGCTCTACACGCAGGGCCACATTGTGGATAAGCTCTTTCTGCAAGCGGTCATTAATATTGCGCGAGGTTACGTATTTACCTTCGCGACCCGCAAAAGGGCTGTCATTGACTTGGAAGGTCATAGAGATTGTTGGCTCATCCACTGAAAGAGCAGGCAAAAGCTCGACATGATCCGGATCACAAATCATGTCGGAAATGCCAAGCTTATCAATACCCGTGAAGCAGCAAATATCTCCCGCGGAGACTTCGTCCGTCTCAACGCGATCCAAGCCCATAAAGCCATAAAGCAAGAGCACTTTGGCCTTGCGTTCTTTCCCGTCCGGCGTCGCAACGATTACTTGTTGGTTCTTTTTAATTTTCCCTCGCACAACGCGGCCAATCCCGATAACGCCTGTGTAGGAGTTATAATCAAGGGCGGAAACTTGTAGCTGAAGCGCTCCGTTAGGGTCTACATCAGGGACAGGCGCATTTTTAACAATGGCCTCAAACAAAGGCGTCATATCTTCGCCGACCGTATCTACCTCATGTGAAGCCCAACCATTGAGCGCGGAAGCATAAACAACAGGAAAGTCGAGCTGTTCATCCGTCGCGCCGAGACGGTCAAACAAATCAAATGTCTGGTCCACAGCCCAATCAGGACGTGCGCCATTTCGGTCAACTTTGTTAACGACAACGATAGGCTTAAGCCCTTGGGCCAATGCCTTCCGCGTCACGAATGTTGTTTGGGGCATCGGGCCTTCGACCGCATCAACCAGCAAAACAACGGAATCAACCATAGAGAGCACGCGCTCTACCTCTCCGCCAAAGTCCGCATGCCCCGGTGTATCGACAATATTGATGCGCCAATCTGTGTCTTCGGTATCTTTCCAACGAATAGCAGTATTTTTCGCCAAGATTGTGATGCCGCGCTCTTTCTCAATATCATTTGAGTCCATAACACGTTCTTCACGTTCACCACGCTCATCCAACGTACCGGATTGACGGAGGAGCTTGTCCACCAAGGTTGTTTTACCGTGGTCAACGTGAGCCACAATCGCCACATTGCGAAGGAATTTAATCGAGTCAGACATGAGGGTCGCCATTTATTCAAGAATTGCGCGCTCCATACGCGAATAGCGGGTAAAGTCTAGGGATTATGTCACTCGAACGTGGCTCTGTAAATAAGGGCCCTATCACCCTATCACCTATACTCTATCGCCCTCCATTCTCCCGCCCCACTCACCCGGGCGAAGTCCGAGGTTTAAATAAACCAAAAGCGATTGATATTGCCTAAGGGTATGAGTGTTTAAACATGAACTTTTCTGTTCTGGGGGCTTAGGAGACGTTA
>CAYGTR010000049.1:0-21085 GCA_964352855.1 uncultured Algimonas sp.
GGGGCACCATTTTTCTTAATAAATACAATAAGTTACATAAATTCAGCGAATTTGCCACAAGACGGATTCAGCTCCAGTAAGCACCTAGTAAGCACGCATTATCCAAGCACCCTGTCGCGCCAATGACTTAATAAAAAAGTTGTGGGTATCTTCAAGAAGGAAAAAACGATGGGCAATTATGATTTTTAAAAGTCTAGCCAAATATAAGTTAAACGAATACTCGCATGTAACTATATCATCTTGGTGTCAAAATTAACACTGCAGAAAGGCGTCCAAGATTACTCGGGCTTTGTTTGAAGACTAACCCGAACCTGACACGGATCACAACTTGCTATGCAATAGGCAACCGCAAGTCACAAACATCCCCGTAGGCGTAGGAGGCGTTGGGTCCAATGTTCCGTTTGTCCTCTTTTAAAAACCTCCACTCCATCTCGCCAGCGTCAATAAAGCCTTTTAAACTTTGATGATACCTGACACTAACTTTCCAAGGTTGTGTCCATCGCTTTCCCGCCAAGGTAAAAGGCAACATTCTCTGGACTTTCCTGTAATCGTACGTTTACTCACGGACCGAATATATGCTTCTCGGTAATAACCCGCGCTTTCCTAATGATGGCGCGGGCTTGTATTCAATGCACATCACGAATGGCAAGAAAGGCGCATCAATTCAAACCCACAGTGCGGAACCCAATATGGTTTGTCGGAAATCCAGCCTCTTGCGGCTGTCTGGCTGCAGGGCGGTAGCGGCGACAGTAATTCTCCGCACATAGAAACGACCCGCCTTTGATTATATATATGGGCTCTGAATCGCTTTGTTTATAAACCGTATCCGTCCATTCCCAGACATTGCCAATCATATCATAAAGGCCAAATTCATTTGGTGAATAGCATCCGACGGGTGATCGTCTAAGATAACCATCATCATTCGTGTTTTGAATGGGGAAAGCCCCTTGCCATGTGTTGGCTTGCTCAACACCGTCTATAGTTCGAGTTTCGCCCCAAACATACCGTGTATTGCCTCCGGCCTTAGCCGCATATTCCCACTGCGCTTCAGATGGAAGAGCGCGCCCTGTCCACACGGCATAGGCTGTAGCATCTTCGTGTGAGACCTGAACGACGGGATCATTTTCTCGGCCTTCAATCGAACTCCCGGGCCCTTCAGGATGCCGCCAATTCGCGCCTTCCACAAAGCGCCACCAGCTTGGGTTGGTTGCATCCGGCAGAACGAAGACAGCGGCGCCCGCAGCATCAAACCCTTCCTGGATTTTCTCGGCTGAAGTCACGTATCCTGTTGCATCAATAAACGCTGCAAACTGCTCATTGGTGACTTCAGTGCTATTAATATCAAAACTCTTCAGATCAATAGTACGGACAGGTCTCTCTTCAGGGTAGCCATTATTCGACCCAATCAATCCTTGTCCAGCAGGTATCGTGACGATGGCACCGTTGCTTCCAACACAAATGGTTGAAGAAGCTGAGACACTATTATTCTTATTTGCTCCGCCCGAACACGCCATTAGCGACATAGCCAAAACAGAAACGCTGATATGTCGTCTAGGCATCATACTCACATTTTCCCTTGAGCCTTAAACATTTAATTCGATTCATACTACATTGATTTAAAAGCGTTGTAATGACTCTTTTCACTTTTGAGCGCCCATGAATGTCGCCTCTATAAAATTGACAAGCAAGCCAATTATACCACATAGTAGTACAATAAAAACTTTACTTCTAGCCGCGTTATAGAGAGCGAGACAAAGATCAAATGCCTATTATCACGCCAACAGATAAAACCTTGAGTGCACTGGATGGCATTCACCTCTGGCATTTCGGGTTGTCAAGTTGCTCACAAAGAGTCCGTATCACTTTGGCAGAAAAGAAGCTCGACTATATCAGTCATATAATTGATCTCACTCGAGGCGAAAATGCCACCTCTGAATATCAGTCCATTCACCCTAAAGGCCTTGTTCCAGCCATTTTAATCAATGGCGATTTAGTGATAGAGTCTATCGATATTTTATCAGAGCTAGATTGCCGTTATCTACCAGGGTCACTTGAAGGGAACTCACTTCAGGAAAAGGAACAAATTCGCACATTAAGTGAGCGCGCAAATGCGGCTCAATCCTCGCTCAAATTAATAACATTCGAGTTTCTATTTCGTCACCTACCGCCACCATCAGAGGCTGACTCCAGACAATTCCAAAACTTGCATAAAAACGAAAATCTAAAACGGTTCCACAAGGATTTCGAAAGCGGGTTTTCAAAGAAGTCAATATCTGATGCTGTACAGCACAGCCATGCAGATTTCAATTACCTCGACACCATCCTATCAGATGGTCGATCATATCTTTGTGGTGAGACATTTACTTTAGCCGATGTTGCATGGATGCCAAATTTCCATCGTTATGATTTAATAAAGTGGCCATTTGAAAGATACTCATTCCTACGAAAATGGTTTGAAAGAGTAAGCGCACGCCCCAGCTACCACGAGGGTTTGAGCCAATGGGAAGACAGAGCACTTATCGCCATGGTTACCCCAAAAATAATGGAGCGGCATATCGCTGGTGATGGCGTGGAAAAATATCTACCTAAACCTCCCATCAAGGTTTGGGAAGGTATGTCGAACTTCACCTCTGCAGATCATTAGTGTTTCAGGAGGTTTTATGTCTGAAGACCTGATACCGCCCAACGCCAAAGAGCTTCTTGATGACGTCCTGAAAACTTATTCGCAGATTGAGAACCCAAGGCTAAGAGAGCTTGTCTTATCTGCGGCAAGCCATATCCATCACTATGTCTTTGAAACCAAGCTAACGCGTGATGAGTGGGAATCAGGATTGCTTTTTTTGACCGCTGTAGGTCAGGCTTGCCGAGAAGGCCGGCAGGAGTTCATTTTACTTTCAGACCTTCTCGGCCTTTCCACCGCGGTTGATCAAACCAATTACGACGCCAAACAAGGGGACACGCCGTCGAGTGTAGAAGGCCCCTATTTCATAAATGGCTCTCCTTTCATACCTTTTGGCGGGTCCATTATCACTGACGAAATGGACGATGCAGAAAGAGCAATTGTGACAGGACACATCACGAATAGACGCGGAGAGCCTATTGGTGGCGCTGTTATAGATATTTGGCAAACCGCGCCGAACCAGCTCTACGCCGCAGCTGATCCGCAACAATCGGAATTCAATTTGCGAGGACGACAGGTTAGTACCGTTAAAGGACTTTATAAATTTGAAACAGTTAAACCTGTTCCTTACTCCGTTCCTCGAGATGGCCCTGCGGGACGTCTGATTGATATATCAAAAGAGCATGGCATGCGAGCGGCGCACATTCACATTTCTGTTTCTGCGGAGAAATATAAAACTCTAACAACGCAAATATGCGCCCATGGAGATCCCTATTTAGAGAGTGATGCAGCTTTTAGCATTTCTGCTCCACTGGTCGTCGACTTTAAACGTCGGGACAATGGGTCTTTGTTCGCGCAGTTTGATATGGTTTTACAGGACGCCTGAATTAAGCGGATTTCTTTAAAGTCAGGAATGTATCTGACTCCCTCATAAGGAAAAGACAGAAGCAGGCCGCCAGCATAGGCAGTGATCCAAAATACAGGAGCTGATGTATCTCATAAGGCGGGAATAATCTGGGTGATGATGCGAGCGTAGTGACCGTATGAAACAATAGCACGCCTCCATAGGTAAGTGTTTTAAATTTGCCCATCAAGAATAAGGCAAGAAATATCAATTCAGCGATACCAAGTATCAATAAAAACGTGTGCGGAACATCTATATAGTAGTAGTGCCCAATCATACCGCTATTGTGGGCGGGATTAAAAATCTTATCGAGTGTCCAAACGAGAAAGACGGAAAAAATGCCTAGTCGCAATGCCAATAAGCCGACCTGCAGCCGTTTTGAATCCGTCATTTCTAATTATCCTTAGTTTCTTCTATCCAGGGCTCGCGTTCTTCAGGAAGTCGCAACTCATAATTATAAGTGCCATCTTCGAGCTTGAATAAGTTTTCCGGGCGAGGGCCTCTTTCTGCAACGGATTCTATGCCTTCATATTGAGTAAGATGATCAACCATGTCGGCAATAATATCAGGATAATTGTCTTTAATATCCGTCGTTTCATTTGGGTCATCTTTAACGTTAAACAAATAGGTCGACCTGTCCGTCGTAAACCGAGGCGTATGGTCCACATATTTGTAAGGCCACGACATGACCGCACGTGATCGTGGCATACCCATTGCAACAAATTCCGGTGCCGCAGTCTTTGTCTGCCCTGTGATAAGGGGCCAGTGACTTGCGCCGTCAAACTTAGCTTCAGTGAAATCAACACCCGCAACATCAAGTAGGGTTGGCGCCCAATTTTGGATGAAGACAGGTTCGTCTAAAGTTTGATTGCCGTCTAATTTACCCTGCCATGATACAAAAGCTGGTGTGCGTAACCCGCCGTCGAAACCACGCCCTTTACCACCGCGCAAAGGCGTGTTGTCAGACCCAAGCCCTTCACGATCGCCGCCATTATCGCTCATGAAAATAATAAGCGTATTATCCAGAACGCCTTGGGTATCAAGTTCAGCAATGAGCCTTCCGATATGCATATCCAGATCAGTCATCATTTCCGCATAAACGCGGCGATCCATATCTTTGATTTCTGGATAGGTTTTTGTGACGCCCTCAATCAACTGCAAAGGTGTATGCGGCGCATTATACGCCATATAGAGGAAAAATGGGTTTTCTTCATTGTGGTCTTTCAGCAAGCCAATTGCCTCTTTCGTCAAAAGAGCCGTGGCATGCCCTTCCTCACGCACAGTGACTCCATTACGCTGCCAATCAAGTCCGCCGTTAAAAACATGCGTATAGTGATCGACCCAACCATTCAGAAATCCATACGAATGATCGAAGCCACGTTCATTGGGGCGAGACGCCCTCTCCTTATGTCCAAGATGCCACTTACCCACCAACCAAGTCTCATAGCCGGCAGATTTTAGGTGCTCTGGTAAGAGCGTTAAATTCAGAGGCAATGTGCCGTCCAAAGCCATAGGGCTATCAACGCCATATTTCAGCGGGTTTTGCCCCGTCATCAGCGCCGCGCGTGTCGGGCTACATATTGGAAAGACATAGGAGCGATTTAACTTAACGCCGCTCGCAGCTAAGGCATCTATGTTTGGTGTCGAAATTTCTGATCCATTATATCCGACATCATTCCACCCAACATCATCAACGAGAATAAAGACAATATTCGGATCTTGGGTTGCTGCCGACTTTGGCTCAAGAGAACTCGTGCTAGCAATCGAACATGCAGAAAAGAAAACGACTGTACCACTCATAAATCCTGTTTGTAGGATTCGCGTTAAATTGCTCATAGACTTATCCAAAAGAAAGTTGTTCGAATAGAATTTGCGTTTCCGGTATTCCAATGTTCCGCAAATGATCTGTCACAGCATCAACCATGACCGGCGGGCCGCAAACATAGAATATCCAAGAACTCCGCTGCTCTTCTGTAAATTGACCTTCCAGATAGTCGCGTGTGATATAACCAATCTGAGCCTCTACGCCCTCTTGAGGACTTTCTAGAACTAAAGATTGTTTGAAATCGTCAAGGTCGCCTTCTATAGCTTTTATTTCATCTTGAAAAACCATCTGATCCATTGTCCGGTTTCCATAGATCAAACGTACAGGACGACTTTCGCCAAGATCACGAAGTTGACGCAAAATGCCGAGGTTAGGTCCTATACCTGCGCCACCGGCAATAAGCGCAATTCCCTGTGCCTCCCGGCCGTTGAGTGTAAATACCCCATGCGGACCATCGACAAAAACGCGTTGTCCAGGCTTTAGTTTTCCAAGACTAGAGGTGAAGTCTCCCAACTCGCGAATAATGAATGAAATTCGTGGGAGTGACATTGGACTGGAGGCGATAGAGAAAGGGTGTTCTGTTCGGTTATACGGATTACCTGTCGTGTTTATCCATAGGAATTGTCCTGCATTAAAATTGAAAGGAAAATCACCATCTTTTTCAATTGTGACACTCCAGTCACTCGCGCCAAGTTTCGTCGCCTCAACTAATTTAAAGGGCTGTTTTTTCTGATTCATGGGTCGAATAATGTAAGTGTAAAGCACAGTTCCAACGGCAAGAGCGCAAAGTACAATCCACATCACGTCAAATAAAGGATCATACCGTCCATGGCGTCCCACAGAGATAGCGTGATGTGTACTGAGCAGCGCAACGGCGATGAAACCAAGCCCATGACTTATACGCCAGGCTTCATAGCTGATTTTCAATTTATCTTTATACATGGCCATCAAGACCCAGATGCCCATTACCGCCCAAGCATAAACCCCTGTAGAGGCCTCGCTTGCAATAAAGGTATCCCAAACATCGCCTTTTGCGCGTTGGGGCGACAAGAAAAACCGTGGCAGGATAATCAAGAAAGGGTGTAGGAAAAAGTAAAGAGCAATATATTCACCAGCCTTGCGATGAAGTTGCATGCCATTATCAATCCCCGTTACACGGGTGACGGCCTCAATCCGCCCCGCGAGAAAATATTGCGCCAACAGTGCTGAGAATAAAGAGATATTGAGGACCGTAAGGGTCATCTCGTAAACGCCTCGCGTCTCAAGCCCTTGAGTTGTCGACCAAATGAACGGCAGCAATGCGAGCCCCATATAGAGCAACATCATACGGCCAAATGTAAGCGGAGGCCGACCCGTCGGCGGAAGTAAAATCGTATTTTTACTCATCGGTTAATTCCAAGAGACCGTAGGCTTTACATTTTTGTCGGGCGTCAAAGTAATGGCATCCACGGGGCAGCTCAAACGACATAGATGACAAATCTGGCAGGAGTCTTGGTAAGCAATATAGGCTTGCCCGGATTTAGGATCCATTCGAATGACATCTGTCGGGCATGCATTGACGCAATTTGTGCATCCGATACAGCCATGAATTTTTTCGATAGGCATCTTTATCTCCTTAAGTATTCTTTGCTCGGTATACATCTTCGCCCGGATAAGGCCGAGGGTATCGCTCTCGGTATGAAAGTTTCGGATCAGCCCGCCACTCCTCCGGCAACATGTGTTTGGAGAGTTTCATTTCTCCATTTTCACCTTTTTTGAGTAAGACCCAGCAAAGCCACTCATCATCATTTCGCGCCGGAATATCTTCTCGGAAATGGGTGCCACGACTTTCTTCGCGGAATATGCCTGCCCGTAACTTCATTTCCGCATTCAAAAGCATATTCGCCGTTTCGTGGGCAAGGCGTAGCTCATGTCCATCTCGAGCAATTAATTTTGGCACCATCGACTCACGCATATATTCTATGGACGCGAGGGCACCCTCGAGACGACGAGGGTGCTTCACATAAAGAATGTGAAAGGGTGTCATTGTGTTTTGCAACACACTGGTTACCCAGTCAGGGGTAAACCCCTCCTCGGTTTCTCTTGGGGCCCACATTTCTTTTGTTTTTTGAGCGAGATAGGCTTCATCTAAAACGGGTTTAGCTAAGTCTTTCACATACTCAGAGGCATAGCGAGCAGCCCTGCGTCCTTGAATAGCTGAGCCATATGAAGAGAAACCCCGCGCGGGATAGCTGGAACCACAAAGCTGTGATCCCAATGCATCGCCTGCGGCAAACAGACCTTCAACGCCGTCAGCGCGACATGTGTAATCAGAATTGAAAACACCTTCGCCTTTATGAACACCCATACCCGCAGTCGCCCCGCCAACGCGGTGGCCCATTTTAAGGTTGGCCGCGCCTTCAGGCGGCCCGCCCCAGTCAATTGTCAAATCTGGCTCTGTTAAGAAACCCTTGCCACCATACAGTTTCCTATTCATGGCTTTAATCGGCTCCGCAGCATCAGCAGCACCGGGAGGCTCTCCACCAGGTCCACCACCCGGCTTGCGGTATATTTTCCCATCCGCGGCTCGAAGCGCGGCGTCAACGGTTAATCCACCAACGACTTTATCTGGCGGGCCGACCATAATATAGGCACCCGTGACTGTTTGGGCCCAGATCCACCCATCATAGGAGGCGGCGGGGTAGTTTGCGAATGTTGTGTGTGTGTCGTGATATTCTTTACCGGTAATAGACGCCCCGACTTCATAAGCCATGGCGTCACCGTCAAAGGTCAGCCCCCAATTTGGGAAACCTGGGCTTTTATAGGCGCCTGCGCCTGTACACATGATAACAGCTTTGGCCGAGACGATGACAGATTTACAAGGCTCAGCAGAGTCGTCGAAGGTAAAGCCAAGCGCGCCTGAAATCTTTCCGGCCGTATCTTTAAGAAAGCTTGTGACCATTGTGCGTTCGACAAGGGTAACATTTTCATCTTCAAGCAATTGCCGAAAAACATGCGACCGTTCAAACGGCTTGCAATCATGCGTGCCCATCCCCCGTAGAGTATAGAAGATATCCAGAGACTCATCTAAAAATATATCCAGCCAATTTGGGTCATTAACCCACTCTGTGTTTGTTGCGGTATTTAGGTGCCACTCATCACGGTCATAAAGCTCAGGGTCAAAGGGACGGCTATCTGACGCCCATGGCGATAGTCCAGACCAACCAACCGCGCCTTTATCCATCATCACGACGGACTGACCATTCTTACGTGCCTCAAGCGCTGCAAAAACACCGGCAAAACCTGTCCCAATAATGAGGATATCTGCTTCGTAACGATCCTTAGGCGATTTCGCCATCGACCTCGCCCCGACATTATGCAGGACAGCGGGCACAGCCAAGGTCGCGGCTGCGATTGCGCCAACTTTAAAAACATCACGGCGGTTCATGCCATGACCAACAGTATCAACTGTATTGTCGGTCGCGTTTGTTTCGTTTTGCCCTGCTTTATCATTGTCGGACATTATTCTGGACCTTTCTCGAGTGCCTGCTCTTCTTGAGGTTTGGGCGATTCCACTTCTGGCCGCTCTTTTTTCTTATCGTGCGACTGCGGAGGTGAAGGGTTTTCGGGTGGTGGATCAGGCAGAATCGTTCCAACTTTTTCGTTACTACTTTCGCCAGTATCCCCATCAAGCACGGGCGAATTTGGGTTAATATCACAGCTTGTAAGTAAGGCCGCCGAACCTAAGGCCAGACACAGGGTAACAATTTTGCTCTTAAACCTCATTTTACTCCCCAACAGCATAATGGCTTCAGTTATTACGGTAAACCTGCTGTATTGCAATAAGATACAATCGTTGCATTAGACGATATTCTGATATTACATAATTCATATGTCAATAGTTTCCGAAAATATCACACATTAGAAATATATCTTGACGATACACACTGTTATACAATATGTATGTATCACAATGCGGTATTATAACGCAGCCAAAAGGGGAAACACATATGACAAACCGTTTAATGATAATGCTATTAACGAGTGGAAGCATTATAACGCTCAACGCGACAACAGCCTACGCGCAGATTGATGAAATCGTCACAACTGCGACAAAAAGAACCGAGAGCGTACAAGATGTTCCGTTGTCCGTGACGGCATTTTCGCAAGAAGATTTGGACATTAAAGGCACAACGAGTCTTGTAGGCATTCAAGAATCCACACCGAACCTCAACTTCTCCGTCCAATCAGCTGGTCAAAATGTTGCCCGTGTTACTTTACGCGGTATCGGCACGGAAACACTGGTCGGCGGCGGTGACCCAGGCGTCGCTCTCCATATTGATGGTGTATATGTTGGGCGAAATTCAGCAGCTGTTGGAGATGTCTTTGACGTAGAGCGTGTTGAAGTTCTTCGGGGGCCTCAAGGAACTCTATATGGCCGGAATGCAACAGGCGGTTCTGTCAACGTTATCTCCAAACGCCCAACACAAGAAACTGAAGGCTTCGCAGACTTTACATATGGAAATTATAATAACCTTCGTGTGCGCGGCGTTGCTAACACGCCTCTAAGCGAAAACCTATCTGCGCGTGTCGCAATTTTTGCTGAAAGCCATGATGGTTATATTGAAAACCTATACGCTCCGGGACGTGATAGTTTTGATAAAAGCGTACATGGTGGACGGCTTCAATTACTTTGGGAAACTGACTCTGGGAATGAATTCTTAGTACGGGGTTTTTACTCTAAAGCCGGAGGCGCAGGGCCGGGTTCAACTTACCTTGGTGATGATATTAATACTGCCAATGGCTACCCCGGAGGACATATTATCGGCATCTCAGGTGGCGGTGGGCCGCCTCCAGGGGCTCCCATCGTAGCTGATGCTTACGGGCTCGCCTCCGCAGCAGATGGAAGTGCGCTGTTGCCACGACCAACGGATATACATCAGACTAGAAAAGACGCGCCTGAATTCGTAGATACGCTTATTAAGGGTATAGATTTTGAAGCTAATATTAACGTATCCGACGGGATATTGCTAAAATCAGTCAGCTCTTATCAAACAAATAACAATGAAATCCTTGTCGACTCTGATGTTTCAGAGGCACCCATCCAAACCCGAAATCGGCAAAATGAAGCGAGTCAGTTTAGCCAAGAGTTCAACCTGATTTCACAAACAGATGATCCCTTACAGTGGATTTTGGGGGCCTATTATTACCATGAGGAATTAGATGAGCGCTTTGAAGCAACAACGCCGGCAGGGTTAGTGCCTGATACAACTGCGCTGCCACCTGGCGCCGTGCCTGGCGGCGGGGGCGTTTTTCAACGCCGGCTAACGGCTCATGAAGTTGATTCAGTCGCGCTCTTTGCTCAACTTTCGTATGATATTACGGATAGATTATCAGTAACAGGCGGTCTGCGCCATACATGGGATAGTAAAGATCAGTCCCGTGCAACAGGTGGGCAAGTAGACCTAACGAATAACTTTCAGTTCATGGGCGGAGGAGCTTTGGGCCCACTTGGTCCAGACTCTGGTACCACAAAATTCTCTGAATTCTCTTACCGTGTAAGTGCAGATTATGACCTGACAGATAATAATCTGCTATTTGCAAGCTATGCTCGCGGTTATAAATCTGGTGGTTTCGACTTTAACGGGGGCCAAATTGATGGTGCAGGAGAGCAAGTTCCTTACAACCCAGAATTTGTTGATGCTATAGAGTTCGGCTCCAAGAATAAGTTTTGGGATAATCGTGCACTTTTGAACATTACAGCGTTCCATTACGATTACAAAGACTTACAAGTCTTCAGATTAACAGGGGATGGCCCTTTGACTGACAATGCGGCGCAATCAACAATTAAAGGCGCCGAAGTTGAAGCTAAACTTGAGCCAACCGATAATTTCAGTTTAGACGGATCGATTGGTTATTTGGATGCAAAATATGACGATTATGTCGTAGAGCGCCCCGTTTTGGTGAACTTCGCAGGAAATCGCCTGAACTACGCTCCGAAATGGACAACCCACTTAGGGGCCTCATATACGGCAAACCTTGAAAATGCGGACTTAATTTTCCGGGCCGATTGGTCTTACCGCTCTGACACGTTCTTTGATCGTGCAAATACAGCTCTTGATACACAAGAAGCCCATAGCCTCTTCAACGGCCGTATTCGTTATGATGCGGACAATTATTATGTAGATGTCTGGGGTCGAAATTTGGCTGATAAGGATTACGTGACTGGACAGTTAATTAACCCGCCATTTGCGTGTGGTTGCCGGACTGTCAATGTAGGCGCTCCACGTACATATGGCGTAACGATTGGGACTAGCTGGTAAGTTACCGAGTCATTAGAGGTGAGATACATGTTGTATCGAAAAAATAAGATTGCTCTGTTTCTTACCTCCTTGGCAATTGGTTCTATCCTATTAATTTCCTGCACTCCGGCAAACTTCCCGAACCAGAATGCAGAACTCAAAGGGGTGTCTTCGCCATTAGCGGAGCGCCCTAATTTTTTACTGATTGTCGCGGATGACCTTGGTTATTCTGATCTTGGCATTATGGGTAGTGAAATCAGAACACCAAATATTGACGCCCTCGCCCAAAGCGGACTTCTCTTTACCAATTTCTACTCGGGCGGAACCTGCTCGCCCACGCGAGCCATGCTGATGACGGGCATTGATCATCATCGTGCCGGCATCGGTACAATGCTCGAACATATTGCACCCAATCAAGTTGGGCAGCCAGGATATGAGGGTTATCCCAATGAAAACGTCGTGACATTACCTGAACTTTTGCGCGATGCAGGTTATCAAACTTACGCCACAGGAAAATGGCATTTGGGGATGTCGGAAGATAGATCACCAGCGGCACGGGGTTTTGAGAAATCCTTTATGCTTTTGAATGGTGGCGCAGGTCATTTTGACCAAACGGGACTTAACGACCGAACGCACCCCGCTCCTTACCGTGAAGATGGTGTAGAAACTGACCTTACTGAGGAGTTTGATTACTCGACGGATTTCTACACGCGTAAAATGATCAATTATATCGAAAACGGACAGGCGAACGGAAAACCATTTTTCGGCTACCTCGCCTATACGGCGCCCCATTGGCCGCTTCAGGCTCCGGATGAAGATATCGCAAAATATAAAGGCGAGTATGACGCGGGTTGGGACGCAACTCAACAATCCCGATTAGGGCGCATGAAATCAATGGGGCTCCTCCCTGAGACCGCGCAAGCTCATCCTATTTTATCACTCGCAGGGTCTTGGGAAGACATGTCCGAGGATGAGCGAGCGATAGAATCAAAGAAAATGGAGATTTATGCAGCCATGGTCGATCGTATGGATCAACAAATTGGCAAACTTGTCACTTACCTTAAAGAGACGGGTCAATTTGACAATACAGCCATAATTTTCATGTCAGATAATGGCGCTGAAGGCGCGCCTCTCTATAAAATCCCTCCCTTTAGAAAGTGGATGAATCGTTTTGATAACAGCCTTGAAAATATGGGCAGAGGCAACTCTTATGTGTATTATGAAGAGCGTTGGGCGCAAGTCGGTATGACGCCCTTCCGTCTATATAAAGGCATGGCTAGCGAAGGCGGCGTACACGTACCCGCTTTCATTACATATCCCGGTTTCAAAAACCAAGGTAAGCGTCATTCAAGCTTAACGTCTGTGATGGACATCGCCCCGACGATTCTTGATATGGCAAATGTTGAGCAAGCTAATGGCACTTATAAAGAGAAACCTGTTTATGATATGCAGGGCGTCTCTTGGTTACCTGTCTTAAATGAAGACCGCGAAGCTGTGCGCTCATCAACAGAGGGTTATGGATGGGAGTTGTTCAACAAGAAAGGCTATCGTCGTGGTAAGTGGAAAGCCCTACACCTTCATAAACCTTTTGGTCCAGATGAATGGCAATTATATGATCTTTCAATAGACCCAGGTGAAACTCGCGATTTATCAAGCAAGCACTTAGAAATTTTAGAAGAGTTGATTGCTGCGTGGGAAATTTATGCAAAAGAGAATGGCGTTGTACTTGGTAACACGCCTCCTGAACGTTGAGGTTTCTCTGTCTAGTGGGCTGAAAAATCTCCTAACGAGTTAATAATTTGATCTCTGCACTTAAGCAAAGCCGACTCAATCACATCTTTGTTTCGAGAAAACCTCGGTGTCGGGACAGGCATAGAGATAGCAAAAGCACGGTTCAATGGATCCATGAACGAAACAGCGACAGCACAAATACCTTCTGTATGCTCTTCGACATCATAGGCAAGGTCACCATTGCGAATACCCAAAATTTCTTTGTGCAAAGATATCGGATCTGTTTTTGTATTTGGTGTGAATTTCGTAAGCTCACCACTTAGACGGCGCTCCAACTTATCGTCGGGTAATGTGGCCAGAAGAGCCTTCCCACACGCGGTGCAATGTAAAGGGAACCTCTCGCCAATACCTGAGACAGCTCTAAGTCTATGGTTGCCTAAAACCTGATCGACAAAAACCGCCGTTTTACCTTGAATAACTGACAAATCAATTGTCTCGTTAAGTTCACGGCTTAAGGCATCCATAAAAGGCCTCGCAATTTTATCGATTTCATCATTGGTCGCTTTAGCCAGACGTATCAATGCTGGCCCAAGCTTCACGCGAGATTTGGGTGTCGCCGCAATTAATAATTGTTCTTCGGCCAGCGCTGTTACAATTCGCTGTACCGTTGAGCGGGGCAAGTCGACACGCGTGGCAATCTCACCCAAGCTTAACCCTTGGGCCTCATCTTCGAGCGACCGAAGCACTCTCGCCGCTCGAGCAATGACTTGAATCCCTGCGCTGCGTGCAGGTTTTTTGTCAGTTTTTGCAGGAGGCATCAAAAGTCACAATCTTAGTGTATTTAGTCGTAATGTGATAATAACAACATACCACAATGCGGTACACTAAATTTAAACACGATTAAACTCAAGCAACAATGCCGCATTTTATTTAATGGCCGGAAAACGAATATTTCCTCTCACATTTGATTGATTTAAGTTTGACTCTTTTAAGCTCTCACCATAATAATAAACCACACTACAGGTCATATGCATCACATTGTGGTTTATATGAATATTTACTATCTAATGAAGGAGGCGTTATGCCGGGATGGGAAGAAGGCGATTGGAGAGATGAGAGTCTTTGTCAGTTTAAAGAGTCAAATTTACTCAATGCGATGGGATTGGAATTTTATGACCTCAGCCATCCTTGGGGTTTAGGGCAGCCTTGCTGGCCCTATTTTAAAGACGTTGAAATCAAGCGCCTTCATGGTATGTCGCGCTCTGGCGTTTTAACGCAAGAAATCACAACAGTTATGCATTCTGGCACCCATATTGATGCTCCGGCGCATGTTGTTCCGGGCACACCATTTATGGATGAAGTCCCACTTCCCTATTTCTTTGGAACAGGTGTTGTTGTTTCAATTCCGAAAAAGAAATGGGAAGTGATTACGGCGGCTGATCTCGAAGCAGCGCGACCCAAAATTCGTCCCGGCGATATCGTTATCGTGAATACAGGTTGGCACAAATATTACGGCGATAATAAGCATTACTACGGTTATTCTCCGGGCTTCTATAAAGAAGCGGGTGAATGGTTTGTGGAACGCGGCGTTAAAATGGCGGGTTCAGATACACAAGCTTTAGATCATCCGTTAGGTACGGCTATCGGACCTCATGGGCCAGGAGCACCAAACGGATTGCAGCCAGACATTAACGAGGAATATTTCCAAGAAACGGGGCGCCGCGTTATTGAAGACTTCCCTGAGTGGGAGCCTTGTCACAATGCTATGCTCTCAAACGGTATTTGCGGGTTTGAGAATGTTGGCGGCGATATCAACAAAGTCACTGGCAAACGGGTAACATTTGCGGCCTTCCCTTGGCGCTGGAAGAAAGGTGACGGCTGTATTGTCCGTCTTGTTGCTATTATCGACCCAAAGGGCACTTTCCGAATTGAAACAGGCAATTCTGACGAACCTGCTTCGGGAAGGTAAGCGTGAAAATCACACGCTATAATGATGCTGAACCCTACGAAGCCCCAAAGCATTTTGATATGCGGGGGCTTCGGCTACAGGGGTTTAGCGATGACGGCCCAACTTTTGCTTGGACCGGTATGTCTCATTTCTTGCCCGGCGGTGGATGCGACATGGATGCAGGCCCGCTGGAAAAAATATATGTCGTTCTAAGCGGAGAAGTTACAATCGAACTTGGAAACGGCGAAATACATGTCCTCAAGCGTAATGATAGCTGCTTCATACCGAGCGGGGAATCCCGCGCCATACGAAATGAGGGTAATGATGTTGCGACGATGATTGTCGTCATGCCCTACCCTGAGAAAAAATAAGAGATACATCGTGAGTTATCCCGTCATTGACACATCAAGCCTATTCAACGTCAAAGGCAAATCCGCCGTGATAATTGGTGCTACCGGTGCCTTCGGACAAGTAGCATGCTCAACGCTTGGACATGCCGGAGCAAAACTCACAATAACGGCTGGCAATAAGGATAAGCTCTGTAAGTTACAGGGCGAACTCGCCGGTGGCGGCATGACCGTCACCGCCGTTAATCGGCGTCCAAATACAGAAGAAGATTGTGACGCAATAATTGCCGCAGCCGTTCAAGCACATGGGCGGGTCGATATATTAGTTATAGCGGCTGGTGTGAACGATGTCGCGTCTATCGTCGACATGTCACCTGATAGGTTTCAAGCCGTGATGCTGGCCAATGTGGAGGGCGCATGGCTCATCGCGAAGGCAGCGGGGGCACAAATGATTAAACAGGGTGATGGCGGCAAAGTTGTCTTTACCTCCTCGGCGCGCGGCAAACTTGGACATCCAGCAGGTTACACAGCCTATTGCACCTCAAAATCCGCTGTGGACGGCCTGACAAAGTCTTTGGGCTGCGAATGGGGCAAGCACCGCATAACTGTAAATGCCATCGCGCCAACAGTCTTCCGTTCGCCATTAACGGCTTGGATGTTCGCGGATGATGACAAGGCCGTGGCTGTACGCGAAGGATTTCTCGCCCGCGTCCCAGTTGGACGCTTAGGAGAGCCAGAAGATCTTGCAGGTCCGCTTTTATTCCTCTGCTCAAAAGCATCCGACTTCCACACAGGTCACATCATTTACCCCGATGGCGGCTACACGGCGGGATAGTTGGATATGGCAATTAAAAACATATCCATTATCGGCGGCGGCCTCATGGGGGCAGGTATCGCCCAGATTTTTGCTCTTTCTGGATATGAAGTTAAAGTCTTTGAGCCAAACGCAGAGGTGCGCGCGTCAATTCATGAGCGGACCATCGCTAATTTAGAGGCGCTTGGTGATGACGTTAAATCGGTGAAGCGCATAACCTGTGCTGATAGCCTGGAGGCGGCAGTTGCCGCTGCAGATTTTGTCATAGAAGCCGCACCTGAAAAACTCGAACTGAAACAATCTATATTTGCGGAGCTTGTAAAATTTGCGCCGCAGCACTGTATCTTGGCGAGTAATTCATCAGTTATTCCAAGCACGAAAATTGCAGGAGATTTACCCACGGCCGACCGCATTGTTGGAACCCACTGGTGGAACCCGCCTTTTCTCATTCCCTTGGTAGAAGTCATTCAGGCAGAAAAAACCTCTATCGAAACGGTCAAAACCACTATGGAACTTCTTTCGGCTATCGGAAAATCTCCCGCTCATGTCAAAAAAGATACACCAGGGTTTGTGGCGAACAGACTGCAACATGCTTTGTGGCGCGAAGCGATCGCTATGGTCGCGGAAGGTATCTGCGATGCCAAAACATTAGATGATTGCGTCAAGAATAGTTTTGGATTGCGGTTACCTGTTTTAGGTCCGCTTGAGAATGCCGACCTTGTAGGACTCGACCTCACTCTTGATATTCATAAAACGATGATGCCAGAGCTTGATACACATAACACACCCCATCCGCACCTCATCGAAAAAGTCGAGCGCGGCGAATTAGGTTTCAAATCCGGTGAAGGTTTCCAAAAATGGACGTCTGATGGCATAGAAGAGACACGTAGTAGATTACTAAAACATCTGAAGGCATCTAGGGCATAAGCTAGAGCCGTAAGGGGAAGCATGAACACTGCATTATTGATTGGCGTATTTGCCTACGAACTCATTCTTATTGTCGGGCTTGGCCTTTGGCTTCAGCGGCGACACGCGAAACAAGTCGCCAGCGCAGACGAGTTTGCGCTTGCTGGCAGGGATCTTCCGATGCCGGTGGTGGCTGTTACACTTGCGCTGACAGTGCTCGGAACCGCCCATATTTTAGGCGTTTTTGAGATGACATGGCATATGGGGGCCGTAGCCATATGGTTTTCGATTGCCCATGTCATTTTGCTAACATTTGTCTGTTTAGGCACAGGCGTTTGGTTCAGACGGCTCAAGGTTCAAACTGTTCCTGAGCTGTTGCAGCAAACAGCAGGGACGGGAACGCGGCTACTGGTGTCCTGCGTCATGGCGGGCGTTCTATTTGGCATCCTTACCGTTGAGGCGCAGGGTATCGGGATTATTATTCAAGCCCTCACAGGCTGGCCAATTCATCAAGGCGCGATTGTCGGCGGCATTTTGGGGCTTCTCTATGTTTTGCTGGCTGGCATGCGCGAAATTGGTTGGGTAAATCTGGTCAATGCCGTTGTGATGTATGCCGGTCTTATCCTCGCTACGATATATGTTGGTGCACATTTCGCAGGCGGATATGAGGCCGTTGGCGAATATTACGAGTCGAATGGCCTATCCCATATGACGTCGATTTGGGGAACAAAGGCGACATTGATCAATTTCGGAATTGTGACCGTCATAGCGGTCCTCTTCTCGCAATCTATTAACCAAATGCTGATCCAACCGGCCATGTCCGCCAAGGACGAAGCGACGGTCAAAAAAGCGCTCTGGATCGCTGCGCCTGTGAACGGCATGTTCGGCGTATTTGCCATCGCAATTGCACTGATGGCTCGGGCCCAGCCTGAATATGCATCTCTGGAAGCGGGTGCAAAAATCGGCTCGACAACCATGCTAGTAGACGTCCTGCCGCCCTGGCTTGCTGCCGTACTTCTCGCGGCCTTTCTTGCTGCCATCTTGTCTACATTCGCCATCATTGCCCTATCGATCGCGACCATCTTTACGAATGACATTTATAAGGCGCTATACAAGCCCGACGCCTCTGCAAAGTCATTGACGAATATGATACGCGCTATGATTATAATCGTGGGCGGTGTTGCCATAGCCATTGCGTCCTTTATGCCGCCTATTCTAGCCGCCATGATCTGGCTCTTTGCTTGGCTTGTCCCGGTTTTCTTCATCGTGATGTACGGAATGTTCTTACGCCGACATAGCGGTCTGTGTTTGGCTACAATTATCCTAGCCTGGGTTATCAACGGATTGTGGACGTTCACCAGCCTGCCACTCATGCTCGGCTTTATGCGCGGTGTCCCGCCGGATCATGTCCTCAATGCTGACAATTACAATGCTTATGTAACGGCCATTGTTTCAATTCTTGTTCTTGTCATTGGTCACTTCATGACCAAAGGCGCGCCGGGATTGTTTAGATCTGATAATAAGGGAGCCGTATAATGTTTTGGTCTTTATTTTTCCAAACCCTCATTTTCATTGTTGTCATTGTGACCTCGGGTCAACTGATCGCCAAACTTATCGCGTCCAAAGATCAGGGAGGATCATCATGAGCACGACTCTTATTTGGCAGGCTGGTGTCGTTAGCGTCATGCTGGTTTTCGGCCTGATCGCACTCATCGGATATTTAAAACAAAAAAAATAGAGAATTACCCATGGCTAAGAAATTTAAAAACAAAGCAATTATTACCTGCGCGATTACAGGCGCGATGCACACCCCGACCATGTCGGATCATTTGCCATATACACCTGAGGACATTGCGAAAGAATCCTTAGCAGCCGCAGAAGCTGGCGCGTCCATTATCCACTTACATGCGCGCGATCCTAAAACCGGTCAACCAACAGGTGACCCAGATGTTTTCAACCAGTTTTTACCCGTCATCAAAGAACGTACTGACGCGGTTATCAACATCACAACAGGCGGCAGCCCAACTATGGCCGTTTCTGAGCGCATTGCTGGGCCCGAAAAATTTGCCCCAGAAATGTGTTCTCTGAATATGGGGAGCTTGAATTTTGCAATTTTCCCGGCGGGTAAACGGATCAAGGAATGGAAATTCTCTTGGGAAAAAGACTATGTTGAAAGCAGTAAAGACTTTATCTTTCGCAATACATTCGGAGATATTGAATACATTCTTGAGACCCTTGGTAGTAAAGGGGTGAAATTTGAGCATGAATGCTATGATGTCGGTCACCTTTATAACTTGGCACATTTTCTTGACCGAGGCCTGATCAAGCCCCCTTTCTTTGTTCAAAATATTTTTGGCATTCTTGGCGGCATTGGGACGGACTTAGATAATTTGATGTTTATGAAACAGACCGCGGATCGCCTTTTCGGTAAGGAAACATATCAGTGGTCAGTCTTAGCGGCGGGCCGTTTCCAAATGCCATTCGCAACCCAAGCCGCACTTATGGGCGGTAATGTGCGCGTCGGTTTGGAAGATAGCCTCTCAATCGGGCCTGGCAAATTGGCAGAGTCTAATGTGGACCAAGTTGAGAAAATAAAGCGCATTTTAGCAGAGATGCATCTTGAGCCCGCAACGCCCGCCGAAGCCAGAGAAATGCTTGACCTTAAAGGCGCCGATAACGTCAATTTTTAGCGCGAAAAGACTCCCAAACAATAGAGACATGCATGAGTAAGATTTACGACACAGCCGCTGACGCGATGTCAGGGCTGCCCTTTGACGGTATGACAATAATGAGCGGCGGCTTTGGCCTTTGCGGAATTGCCGAAAACCTCATTGCGGCTTTACGAGATTCTGGGTCGAAAAACCTGACAGTTATTTCAAATAATGCTGGCGTTGATGGCTTTGGCCTCGGGCTGCTTTTAGAGACCCATCAAATTAAAAAGATGGTCAGTTCTTATGTCGGCGAAAACAAAGAGTTCGAACGCCAATATCTTGGCGGTGAATTAGAGCTCGAATTTAACCCGCAAGGAACACTCGCTGAGCGTATTCGCGCTGGCGGTGCAGGTATTCCAGGATTCTATACAAAAACGGGTGTCGGGACACTGATTGCCGAAGGTAAAGAACATAAAGATTTTGAGGGTGAAACCTACATCTTGGAAACGGGCCTCAAAGCAGACCTATCCATTATCAAAGCCTGGAAAGGTGACGCAGAGGGTAACCTTATTTTCAAAGCGACGGCACGTAATTTCTCGCCCATGATGGCGACGGCTGGAAAAATCACTGTGGCCGAAGTCGACGAGCTCGTACCCGTTGGCTCGCTTGACCCAAATTTCATACATACACCGGGCATCTTCGTGCAGCGCATAGTTGAAGCAAAATGCGAGAAGCGAATTGAGCAATTGACCACGCGGGAGAAAGTGTAATGGCCCCTAATAAGACAGGCGATAAAACTGGATGGACACGTGACGAGATGGCGGCGCGAGCTGCACAAGAATTAGAAGATGGTTTTTATGTCAATCTCGGTATTGGCATTCCGACTTTGGTGGCGAACCATATTCCTGAAGGTATTGGTGTCACGCTGCAATCAGAAAACGGGATGCTCGGTATGGGGCCATTCCCGACAGAGGATGAAGTCGATGCGGACTTAATCAATGCAGGGAAACAAACGATTACGACTCTCCCGAAATCCAGCTTCTTTGACAGTGCAACCA
>CAYGTR010000050.1:0-7114 GCA_964352855.1 uncultured Algimonas sp.
ACCCCACAGCGACCTCAACGCTGCGCGTCTACCAATTCCGCCACGGCCGCACATTGAGGAATGCGCCCTATAGCGAGGCTAATCATAAAAGAAAAGCCTTATCGACAGACGGAGATAATATTTTCTGCTCTCAATAAACGGGTGAAATTTTATGACGCCCCTGTCTATGTTTTATGGCATAGGCGCATTTATGAGCACGACGATTTATAGTGAAGTCCCTGTCGCGTGGCGCATCAGTAATGCGCTTGAGCCCTATACGCTTGCGCATGACTACATGCAGGCGAAAGCGCTGCAAATCGCCACCGAAGGCGCGCAGGAGGAAGTCTGGCTTTTGGAACACCCCCCACTTTATACGGCAGGCACCAGCGCCAAGCCGACAGACCTTGTCGAGCCGGAGCGCTTTGACGTGTTTGAGACGGGCCGCGGCGGGCAATATACCTATCACGGACCGGGACAACGCGTGGGCTATGTCATGCTGGATTTGCGCCAGCGCGGGCGGGACGTCGCCGCTTTTGTTCGGGGTTTAGAGCAATGGGTTATCGACAGTCTGGCCGAATTTAATGTGACGGCCGAGCGCCGTTGTGGCCGTGTGGGTGTCTGGGTCGTGCGCGAGGATGGTCGCGAGGAGAAAATAGCCGCTATCGGGGTGCGTCTGAAGAAATGGGTGAGCTTTCACGGGATTTCTATCAATGTGAACCCTGATCTCTCCCACTTTGGCGGCATTGTGCCTTGCGGGATTACAGATCACGGCGTCACGAGTCTGACAGATCTCGGCAAAGACGTCTCTATGTCGGAGTTAGACGCAGCGCTAAAACGCAATTTCGAACGTCTCTTCAGTCCAACGGAAGGCCTGACAGACTCAAAGACATAAAAAACCGCCTCAGATGAAGCGGTTTCTTAGGCATTTAAAGCCGAAATTATGTAGCCGGGCCAAACTGGTTGTCATCGGCATCAGACTTGATCATGCCATTGAACACCATAGCGATACCATAAGATACTGCGGCACCAATGGCAGCAAGAACAAATGTCCCGACTTTTGTGATTCCGCCTCCACCTGATAGAGCTGCTTGAAAAATCGCACCTACATCACCAGAAGCTTCTGCTTCGGCTAAGGTTGCCGCGAAATCAGGATCAACGAACATTGGCTGTACGACAGTACTGATAATCATCGCAACAATGATATAAGCAATGATCGGCACTAAACACATCCAACCGGATTTACCCGCATCATGATAGCGCTTGACCCATAAAACGACCCAGCACCACAATGTCACAAGGCCAATAATGCCCAACACGGCTAAAGCAGGGCTGATGGCAGGCAAAATACCTAAAACGAAACCAATAATAACAAGGATGGTGACACCCTTCATAAAATCCGTAGGTCCAATACGGCCCGACGGTGAAAACAATAAATTACCCATGAAACTCTCCCTCATTGTTGTTTAACAATAAGAGACTGCCAATTTTTCACGAAAAGGCAAGTAAAATCGGTTATGAGGTTAAAGGAGGCTTTCCGTAACGGTTCTCGGACGGGTCTGGTTTCGCCAAACCCAGCCAAATCGTAAACAGCCCCCAAATACCGTATAGAAGCGATTTCAAGACTTTTTCTGCTGATGCCATTTTTGCTTGGTAGGCCATCGTAATCTCTTGTATTACGACGGGGTCAATGTCTTCTTTCCTGTCATATTGAGAGAATTCACTGAAATATTCCGCGCCGCCGAAGCTCAACATCACAATAATCATCAACAAGAGCGTTAAGGTCAACATTGCCGTTAAGAGCCAGTAACTCCGCCCGATATCGTGCAAGCGCTTCCCATAAACGGCATAGAGAATTTGGAAAACAAGGAAGATATAAATCAGAAAAAGCCAAAAACCCGTCATCGTATTGACCGTCGCATTTAATAAATATTGCGCGGCAAAAACGAAAACGACAAAGCCGACAAAGCCAATCCAAAAATCACGGCGTCTTGACCGGCCGGCCGGGGAGAAAAATAATCTAATCATGCGCCTCTCCTATGGATACAGGCTGTAAAGACAAGCGCAAAACTGTCGCGCCCTAATCCGCTTCTTCCTCACCATGGGAAAAACGCATCGTGTCAGCGCTCAATGTCTCTTTCAGCATCGCGCGTCCCTCGGCAGCCTTGGACGCCAAAGCCTCCATATCACCACGCATTTCGTAGGTTTCCATCGCGAGTTGAAAGTCGATCTCGAGGAATTTATCCGAAAGCTGCCGCGCTTTGTCGTCAGTGAAACCCAGATATGTCAGCGCCTTGCGCCCCATCGCCAAGCCACCCCGCACCGTCTCACGTTCGGCGAAATCAACCTCTTCTGCCAGCAGGTCAAACAGATGCGGGCGATTCCGGGCGCGCGCAATAATCTTGGCTTTTGGGAAATGGTGACGGATTTCATGCACAGCTTTGGTCACCTTATGACGGTCATCCATCGCCACAATAATAACGGAGGCCTTTCCCGCCCCGGCGGTGTGAAGCAAATCAGGATCAGATGCGTCCCCGTAATAAACGCGGTGACCGAATTGTTTGAGAAATTCGATATGATCGCCGTCATTATCGATAATGGTGGTCGCAATATTTTGTGTTTGTAGCAACCGCCCTACCATTTGCCCGACACGACCAAAGCCCAGTATCAAAACAGGGTTCTCCTCATCGACGGGGGCGTCCCCGCTTAAGGACTGCGTCGCCAAACGTGGGGCGATAAATTTGTCATAAACAAGTATGATAATCGGTGTGAGCGCCATCGTAATCGCGATCACGGCAGTGAGTAAGGTTGACATTTCTTTGGAAATCGCGCCTTCAGCCAGAGCGAATTGGAATATGACAAACCCAAACTCACCCGCTTGGCAGAGCAACGCCGCAAAGAGAATACGACTCGACATGACCAATTTGAAAACGGCCCCAATGATATAAAGCACAAAAAATTTGAGCGCGAGCAATCCCAAAACAATGGCGCCAATAAGTGCCGGCTGCTCTGCCAATGTTTTGAAGTCTAATGACATCCCGACCGAGATAAAAAACAGACCCAATAATAACGCCTTAAACGGTTCAATATCGCGTTCCAACTGATGACGATATTCAGAGTCGGCCAAGACAACCCCGGCGATAAAGGCACCCAAAGCGGCCGATAGACCCAACCACTGCATTAAAAGCGCCGCCCCAATCACCAAGAGCAGGGCCATCGCCGTAAAGGTCTCTCTGACACGGCTGCGTGCAATGATACGGAATATAGGCCGCAATAGAAAGCGGCCTGCCGCGATCATCCCCCCAAAGACGCCCAAAATACTGGCCGCCAACCAAATACCCTGCGGGCCATGTGCGCCGCCGCCATGATCATCATAGGCCGTCACAGGCTCATAACCGCTGTAAATCGCGAGGATCGGCAGAGCCGCAATCATCGCAATCACAATAACATCTTGGAACAACAGAACAGAAAATCCTGATTGCCCGGCTGTTTCCGCCATCATGCCGCGGTCTTGCATAATTTGCAGCGCAATCGCCGTTGAAGACAGTGAGAGCGCCATACCGATGACAACAGCTTCCCCCAAAGGACGACCCAGAAAATAAGCCGCCGCCGTTATTAAGGCCGTGGTGACCCCCACCTGAAAACCGCCAAGGCCGATCAATCGTCCTCGCATATTCCATAACTCGCGGGGCTTGAGCTCTAATCCGATCAGGAAGAGCATCATAACAACGCCGAACTCACTAAAATGCAAAATTGTCTCGGGGTCAGTAATCGCGCCCAAAACATAGGGTCCGATAATCACCCCCGCAATGAGATAGCCAATGACGGAGCCAAGCCCCGAGAGTTTTGAAATAGGCACTAAAACACATGCTGCTGCCAAAAAGATGAAGACTGAAAGTAATAGATCACCGCCCATAATAAATTCGGCCTTGTTCTTGATTGTGGATATTGAATTGTGGGCGCATGAAATTTATGTTGCTTCAAAAGACAGTTCTGTCTTGATATGACTATTGGCTTCGAGCGTTCTGTGGACAGGACACTTATTCGCAATTTCCATGATGCGGTTACGTTGGGCCTCATCAATATCACCCTCAATGGTAAGGCTACGTGTGAACACATCTTGGGGCGCGTCTTCACCACGAACAACTTTCTTATGGGTGACCTTACAGGCCAGATGATCCACCGGCCATTTCTTCCGTTCAATATACATGCGCATGGTGATGGTTGTGCACGCGCCTAAGGCCGCACAGAGATATTCATAGGGCGTCGGCCCCAGGTCTGCACTGCCATAACTCGCAGGTTCATCTGCATAAAGGTGATGGCGGGAGGTCATAACATCTTGCGTGTATTTACCGCCGGGGCGTTCTTTCACAATAACAGGGTCAGCCATAGTCAGTCCTCCAATAATTGGCATAGCGCGAGAGTCTCTGCGATAATCGCATCAGACCGTTCTTTTGCAAGTTCGTCTTCGCCCCAATATTTAATTTGCCAAAGCTCATCCAGCCGTGACAAGCGATAGCCCTCTTCGCCCGTCAGCCGACCTTGCATAACGGCCATCGCCAAAATCACAGATCCAAATACAGCCGTCAGATGCACAAATAAAGTCAGCGGCATATCCTCAAGACCGGCAGCGTAATCAGCTACCCTCTCCAATGACGCGTCCGGCTGCGCCACAGCTTGAAGGCTCTCGGTCACATGCAATGACACACCTTGCTCTGCTGCCCATGTCAGAATCGGATCCCAATATTCGGCTTGATGCGTTTTTTGAACGCGGATTTCTCCCTCACGGTAACAAAGTACGTCCGTGCCTGCATATTTACGGGCTTCCGCAATCAAACCCTCCCGATTATCAGGGGTCTGTTCCACCGCCACATTTAACAGCCGTGTTACGGGCATGGTCATCGGATCAATCTCTTCGACTTGGGCATCCCATTCCGCAGCAATCAAACGCGCCGCTTTTTGTGTCGGCACAAGCAGCGTCTTCTTTCCGGGAGTTTTTAAAACCCGCCCGTCCAAAAGGATCTGAAAGCCCCCTTCAACGCCTGCGAATGAAACATCTTTGTAAAAGCGCTTATTCTTTTTCTTCGCCATTACTGGAGAGCCTCCCAATCCACCTCGTCTTGAGCAGGATTAAAAGCAAAGAGTTGGAAAGCGTCTTCAATATGATCAGGCAACGGTGCTGTGATAGTTAGATCCGCTTTCCCATCTCTTGGGAGTGTGAGAGACCGCGCATGAAGGTGCAGGCTGTTGTCCAAGCCACCCGGCATCGGCCTGTCCGTCATATATTTTGGATCCCCTGCAATTGGAGCACCGAGCAATTGCATATGCAAACGCAATTGATGAGTGCGCCCCGTTAGCGGCATCATAATGACCCAAGCTGCCTTCTGCCCCGCCTGCGCCTTGACCTCATAAAGGGTTTTAGCGTGTTTAGCATTAGGCGCCCCGTGACGTACAGGCTCCATGACTTCTTTACCTTCATGGATATTACCAAACCGGTTATCCAAACGGCCTTTGGCCATATAGCCCTTAATCTCGCCCGATTTAGGGTTGGGTACGCCATTTGTGATGCCCCAATAAATTTTTTGTGCACGACGACTTTGAAAAGCCCGTCCCGCCCATTTCGCACTGGCGGCAGATTTAGCGATCAACAAGACCCCTGATGTATCGCGGTCAAGACGATGCACTAAGCGGCACCCCTCACCCAGTGCAGGCAATAGGCCATCAATATGGCGCGTTGTTTTTGATCCACCCTGAACTGCCAATCCATAAGGTTTGTTCAGCGCGATAAGGTCATCATCTTCATAAATAACAAGGCTCCGCATAAAGACGATGTCGCCGTCCCTAACGGGGGCTGTCGTTTTTACTTCACTGGGTTCGGGGAGAGGCGGCACGCGGACGCTTTGCCCGGCTTCTAAGCGCACATTGCCTTTGGCGCGTTTCCCATCAACACGCAGCTGACCTGTACGCAAAAGCTTCTCGACGCGACCATGTGCGACATGCGGAAATTGTTTCTTAAACCAACGGTCAAGGCGAGAGCCTGCATCGGTTTCCGGCACTGTTAAAATTTGAACGCCGCTCATGACGACCATACCCAACGGGAGGCCCATAATCCAAGAGCCAACGCCGCTAATGACATAAGAAACGAGGCACTGACATATCCCAATAATGAACCATAAGCTTTTTTCTCGAGCATTAAATAACTCTCTAATGAAAACGCACTAAATGTCGTGAATCCGCCAAGCACACCAACGCCGAGAAAAAGGCGCAGGGACTGACTGCCCTCCGCGCCTTTGAAAGCCAACGAACCCACCAGTAATCCCATCAATGCGCTGCCAATGATATTGGCCGCTAATGTCCCAACGGGAAAGCCGGGCCCGAATTGGCGCAAGGTAAAAGACGATAAGCCATATCGGCCACTCGCGCCTAATGCACCGCCAAGTGCCACAAGAAAAAGATTATGCATGAAAAGGCTCCATTGAGGGCTTGATAAGCGACACACCTTCAAACCGCTATAGAAAAAGGGGCCCTTAGGCCCCATTAATCACATAACCTAATTGGTAAGATTATCCCGTGATAAAGAAATAATTCCCACAGGTCTTCATGAAGTAAATATCTTTACCATTCAGGGACTGAATACGGAACGATTCCAGATCACGCATGTCTGTCACATTCAGCTCAGAATATTGATAGGCATGTTGCGTGCCATAACCGAGCATACCACGTGACCCCTTCGGTATCGTAGCATTACTACAGGCTGAAGACGGAATATCATTAAATCCAGCATAGCCCATCTCTCTCGCCACATAGTCAAGATAACGCGCATCATAAGAGGAATTTGCATAGCGTGATGAGAGTTTACCACAGAACCCGTCCGGCGTGAGTGAATGGCTATCACCAAATTGGGGATTCGTACCAAGGCGTGTTACCAAAACGGCCTCTTCATTGCCGGGCGAGAAAATTGTAGTCAGCTCCCCAAGCGTCGCTGTCGCGCGAATAGGCTCGACACGAATAGGGGCAGGCTCTGGTTCAACCACCGGCTCCGGCTCAACAATGACGGGCTCAGGCTGTATGATTGGGTCAGATGCAGGCTCGACCGGGCAATTGGCCATATCGGTCACGCTGCTCCCGTCCCAACAAG
>CAYGTR010000050.1:7214-18829 GCA_964352855.1 uncultured Algimonas sp.
GCAGGCTCGACCGGGCAATTGGCCATATCGGTCACGCTGCTCCCGTCCCAACAAGTCACTTTCACTGGACAGGCCGCTTCGTTTTCGGCTTCACTGCCATCCCAACACGCCACCAGCGTTGCCGCAACAGGGGCCACAGCCGTAGTCTTAGGCCCTGAACAGGCTCTAAATAAGAAGAAGAGCGCCAGCAAAGCTAATAAAGCCAAAAGCACCCAACGCAACCATCCCCAAATGCCGCCCCCTTCGTTATCATGAACGACAGGTTCTGCAGCAACAACAGGTGCCGCTAGAACGGGCTCAGGTTTTGGTACAACCGCTGCCGCAATAGGCGCAGCCGCCATAGCTGCTGCGGCAAGCGGTGCCGCTACGACAGGCGCAATTGGAGGCACACGACGTCTTGTGCCCATAAGATAGGCAGCCCCCGCGGCGGCTGCCGCAGCAGAACCATACCAGACGGACCGTGCAATTTCCTTATTATTACCGGCCTTTAAACGGTAATCATACATACCGTTTTTTAACGGGCCACGGTAATCATAACGTTCAGGCAGTTTTATATTCTTTTCAACAGAAGCAATGCCTGTGTCGCGTGCAGTGGTCGTCGGATAACCTTCTGAGATCAAAGCAATCTTGCCATTTTCAAAATAAGCAAAATAGTGAAGCCCGTCATCGCCGACAAAACTATCAATACCTTCGTCGCGAGCTTCTGTTTGACGCTCATAAAAAGCGAGAGGTTTATAATTATCTTCGTCATTTTTACGCGATACAGCTGCACCCGCGGCTAAGGCAGCAGCCCCTGCCGCTACTGCCTTGGATCCCGGCTTTGTCTCAGGTTTTTTAGCTTTAACTGACCCGTCCATGCGGCCTGCAACAAATTCTGCACGTTGTTTGGAACTGAAGCTTGGGCTGATGGCAACCTCCTGCTTATTTCCGGCCATCAATGAGAAGCCGTGTTTGTTCCCTTTTCGGGTATCAAAGACATAACGCGCTTTGAGTTTTGAATTCTTTTTGACGGACTCTATGCCATTATCGCGGCCTGAAGCGGCTTTGTATGACTGGCTGATGAGGGCAATATCACCGTCAACATAGCGACAGAAATAATAGGCCCCATCAACATCAAATTTTGAAAATCCGGATTTTTTTGATTTGGTATGCTTCTTATAAAAAGCAAGTGGTTGGTAATCATCTAAATTACGATCGGCCATAGTGTTCTCCCAAACAAATATTCCCCAACACAATGTTACGCGATATCAGAGGTCTATGTAAACCAATTCTCTTCTAGGGTGTGATTTATTCGAGCACATTCTGCCTTAATTGCCGCCAATATATCAGCCTTTGGGCAATATCTGCCTCATCTCCCTCGCCTTTTGGATTGTAAATATCAATGCGGGACATGCCGTCAGGGAAATAATCTTGTCCCGAAAATCCGCTCGGAGTGTTGGGATCATATTGATAGCCTGCACCGTAACCAAGATCTTTCATGAGTGTAGTCGGTGCATTTAATATATGGGCCGGCGGGGCCAGAGAGCCTGTGTCTGATGCTAATTTCTGGGCTGCTTTAAAAGCGACATACACAGCATTTGATTTTGGCGCAGAAGCTAAATGCACAACGGTTTGCGCGAGCGCCAACTCTCCCTCGGGTGTGCCGAGTAATTGATAAGCGGATAAAGACGCCATCGCGGCGGGCAAAGCCGTGACATCAGCGAGCCCAATATCTTCACTGGCCATACGCACCAAACGTCTTGCAATGTAAATGGGATCTTCTCCGCCCGCGAGCATACGCGCCAGCCAATAAAGCGCAGCATCAGGATCAGAGCCGCGAACAGATTTGTGCAAAGCCGAGATCAGATTATAATGTTGCTCGCCGCCCTTATCATAATGGGCGCGGCGCTTTTGCAGGACTTTGGCCACAAGTTTTGCGTCCATCGGATTGTCATCCGCATAGCCAAATAGAATTTCGGCCAGGCTCAATGCATAACGACCGTCACCATCGGCCATGTCAATCAGGGCTTGGCGGCCTTCATCCGTGACGGGCAGACGTTTCTCCAAATATGCCTCTGCGCGAGACAATAAACCGTCTATTGCGCCGGGATCCAAACGTTTGAGCACATAGACCTGCGCCCGGGACAGTAAGGCGCTATTTAATTCAAAACTAGGATTCTCAGTCGTCGCCCCAATGAGTGTGATCGTCCCGTTTTCGACATATGGCAGAAATCCGTCTTGTTGCGCTTTATTAAAACGGTGAATCTCATCAACGAATAGCAGTGTCCCACGCCCTGTCGCGCGGCGGGCTTTGGCCGTCTCAAACACCTTGCGTAAATCAGCAACACCTGAGAACACAGCCGAAAGCTGGACAAATTCCATATCGGCATGATCGGCAATAATACGCGCCAATGTCGTTTTGCCGACACCCGGGGGCCCCCACAAAATAAGCGAACTCAAGCGCCCACTCGCCAACATACGACCCAGTGGCGCGTCATCCGCCAGCAAATGATCTTGACCAATAATCTCTGATAGGGTGAGCGGACGTAATTGATCGGCAAGCGGCCTTGGTGCCGTACTCTCGAGCCCCGCCGCTACAAAAAGATCAGAAATCGGTCTAGCTTTCGCGGGGAAGATAGCGCGTGGGTAAAACCCCTATGCGCCCATTGCGGTCAATCGAAAGCTCCCAACCGTCGTCCACGCTGATCGAAGAGAGCAAACTGTCGAGCTGTCGCGTGGAACTCACATTTGTATCATTGAGCGACATGATAAAGTCACCGGGTCGCAAGCGGTTGTAATTTGCGGCACTTTGGCGCTCGACCTTCAATACCATAACGCCTTTAAGATATGGATCAAAGCCAAGCTCTTCACCCAAGGCAGGGCTCATATTAACAACGGTTGCCCCGTCAAAAGGGTGGTAGCCTTCTAGTTTTCTTGCGTCACGTTTGGGGTCTTCTTGTGGAATATCCGTGCGGACAGAGACTTTACGCTCACGGCCTTCCCGGAAATAGACAATATCGGCTTCGTCGCCCTTGCGCAGTGTCGCGAGCTTAAACCGCAAACCACTATCATCATTTATGGCTGTGCCATCAACAGATAGGATAACATCACCTTTTTCAAGACCTGCGCGCTCGGCTGGACCTTTTGGCAGAATTTCATTGATAACAGCCCCTTTGGATCGGTCGAGACCAAGCGCGGCGGCCATTATCGCATCAACGCCATTTGTGCGCGCACCAATCCAAGGGCGCACAATGCGACCTTCTGTCAAAGCGCTGTCCACGGCCCGTGCCACGAGCTCAGACGGTATAGCAAATCCAATGCCATTTGATCCACCGGAGCGCGAAAAAATCGCCGTATTGACCCCGACTAATTCGCCGGACAAATCAACAAGCGCACCGCCGGAATTACCGGGATTCACAGCGGCGTCCGTTTGAATGAAAGAAGATACATCCGTCACATTCGTTCGACCTAAAGCCGAAACAATACCGCCCGTCACGGTTTGACCCACACCAAAGGGATTGCCGATTGCCAAAACGATATCGCCAATTTCCAAATCTTCGGCTTCGCTTTGTATCGCCAAAGCCGGGAGGCGCTCGCCTTTCGTATCAATTTTTAGAACCGCAACATCTATTTCTTCGTCTTGTGCGATAATCTCAGCCGGAAATTCGCGACGATCATTGAGGACGACACGCAGCTCATCCGCACCTTTCACCACATGGGCGTTGGTCACAATAATACCGTTTGAGCGCACAATAACGCCCGAGCCCAAAGAATTTTCAACACGCTCCTGCGGCGCACGTCGCATACCAAACATGAAGTCAAAAAAGTCAGAGCGTCCGCGAGAGCTAACGGTTCGTGAGGTAAAGACATTGACGACAGCAGGAGCCGTTTGCTTGACCACGGGCGCATAAGAGAGTTGCACTTGGGCTTGGGACGTCGGCACGACCCTCTCCGGCACTGCGTCCATGAACTGCGCTTGTGCGGTTCCAGCCCCAAAAAAGCCACCACCAAAAACCAGTGCGCTACCCAAAAGTGATAAAAGTGATTGTTTCATAATCTATAAAATAGGGCGAAACTCGGTAATTACCAAGCCCCGCCCGCAATTATGGGTGATAATTTAGAATTAATAAAAATCATCTATCGTAATTTAAACAAGTTTATCACTTACTCTCTTGCTTTTAGTGCGTCTTTGATAGCCTTGGTCGCTTTTGGCCCTGTGATTATAACGCCATCCTCAATGACGATAGGCGGCTTTCCATCTTGTAAAATTGTTACAGGACCATCTGAGTCCACGAGTTTACTATTAGAAAATTGCATCCCTTCACCGATGAAAGAGGCATTTTTATCGAACTCAAAAGACGATTTTGAAGTTCCATTACCTAGAATGTTATTCTTCTTTTGGGCATCTTTCAGTGCTTCCCGCGCTTTTTTCAAGTCACGCATAGCCTGTGCCAGCTCCGATTTGCTTTCTTCGAGATCATCCATGTCTTGGAGCATATTTTCCGCATTTTCCAACATAGACTTTGCAATGGCTAATCTCGCTTCTTTTGAAGCTTTTTGGCCCTGCTTCAGGAAGAAAGCATTGCTGCCACCTGTCTCAATCTTGAAAAATTCCTTGTCCTCAAGACCTTTAAATCGCTCCGGGAACTCCGAGAAATCGCCTGACCATGAAAATGTGTTACCGCCCTTTTCATCATCATGAGCCTCTATGACGATTTTGCCTCGCATATTCTCCAAAACTTTGAGGCCTTCTAGTCCCTCTAAACTCTCAAGAGCCTCCAGACCGGCTAAACCTTTTAATCCCTCTAATGATTTTAGAGCCTCCAACTTTTCAAGTCCTTCCAATGACTCTAAAGACTTCAAAGCTTCTTTGAGTTCTTTGTCAGCACTAAATACACGAATATTTTGGTGATTTTCTTCAAGGTCGAGAGCGTCCAATCCCTTCAGGCCCTCTCTGAGCTTTTCATCAGAAGAATACACATGGATTGACTTGTTGGCGCTTGGAAAGCTATTTTTTGAGTTGAGGAACCCGTAAATACCTTTGTGCTTTCTGACGTCTTCCCCCGTCATAAACTTTAGCTTATTATCATCACCGACGCTAAATGACCAAGATTTTGAATTTTTTGCTTTCTCGGCATCAAAACCCTCAATTTCGGACAGGTCAACTTTCGTTTTGCGTCCGGCGACATCGACCTCATAAGCTTCGAATTCGTCACCATTCAGCTCTATTTCGTAGTGTTTCTTGACTTCATTCCCATTATCGTCCTTGCGGGTGACCTTGATAACGGATTTGCTTTTCTGTGAGCTGATGACAGTGTCCGGCAAACTATGTTCCGGATGATCTTCGGCAATTGTCAAAGGCGCCGTTAATGTGCCCACAGCCAGTATAAGAGCCGCCGTCACTGTTCGCGTGACACCTTTGTTGATCTTTGGTGAGGCCAAATATTCCAAGCGATCTGCCAGAGGATGCGCCATACCGAGCGTCAACGGGTCAGACACACCCAAATCAAGCCAGTTTAAATTAAATGAGGTCGTCATCATCTTTCTCCGAGTTTAAAGGGGTATTGCTTAGGGCAAGCCCAAGCGGGGATATATGTGATGTCATTCCGGCTGTTTTGGCCGCATGTACGAGCGTTTCTGCGTAGGAATGCATTGACTCTGCGCCTGTCCGCGCAACGACAGAGGCGTCACAGGCGGCTTCTTGATCCACACGTAATTTCTGCGCGGCATAGTGAACAAGTGGATTTGGCCAGAACATAGCCCGGAAGGCTAATACGATAAAGGCCACCCAGAGATCCCCTCGCTTCACATGCGCCATTTCGTGAATGAGCGCGAAATTCTTCTGATCCGCATTAAAGCGCGTCTCAAAGTCAGCCGGCAATAAAATCAAAGGCTTCCAAATTCCCGTCACCATAGGGCCGGAGACACGCTCTGTGACTCTAATATCAGGACATTTTCTAAGTCCGACCGCGTCTAATGATGTGGTGATCGCTTGCAAGAATGTATCTGATGCTTTTGTGGAATTGCGACGCATATCAGCCATGAAAGCCCGCTGTTTCAATAATTGAAATGCAAACCATAGCACAGCGATCACCAGCCAAATCAACGTTATCAAGGGCCAGATATCAAAGCTCGTTTCAACTGGCACCACAGTGGCAGACGGCATCACAGCATCTACAGGAGACATAACAAAGGTCTCTACCGGTAACGTCTGGCTGACAGGTCTGGTTACAAACGGCACGGTCATATTGGGCATGAAAAGACGCAGGAGCGGCAATAGCCATAAAGCATAAGCCGCCCCTGCCCCGAAATAGCGTGCAAACGGACGCCGGATAATCAGCACCAGTCCGATTAAGAGACTGACTATCAGCCCCGTTTGCAACCCCCAATCTGCCAAGGCAGCCATATTAAGAGCCCCAATAGTCATTTCTTTAACTTCGCCAATAATGCTTCAAGTTCAGCAATATCATTCTGGCTAAGGCCGTCTTCTTTGGCCAGATGCGCGACAAGGGGGGCGGCACGACCCCCAAATAAGCGATCCGACAGGCTGCGCGCTGCATGAGCGGCATATGTCTCCTTTGCGATGAGCGGGGTATAAAGATAACGACGACCATCAGCCTCCGTCGATAGAGCTCCCTTTTCGACCAATCGCGATAAAAGCGTTTTGACCGTCCGGCTGCTCCAATCCTTATCATTATCAAGTGCGGCCGAGACATCACTGGCCGCCAAGGGACTTTCCTCCCAAAGGACATTCATAATATCGAGTTCAGATTGTGAAATACGTAAAGCCACGCTGCATCCTTGTTAACTACACTCGTAGTCAATAATTAAGATTACACTTGTGGTCAATAGCAAAAAAGCCTCCCCATATTAAACTATGGAAAGGCTCTTTTAGATATTAAAACGAGCTTGGCCTATTTCGGGATGTTTAATCCCCAATCATAATCATGATTGTCGAATTTTGAAGCCGCCATCATGGCGTCTTTTTTATAACCTGTTGCGAATTGTGCCAGATAGCGAATAACGTCCTCATCCGTTTCTCCGAAATCTTTTTTATACCATTTAAACAGGCTGGACCCCGTGATCTTACCGGTTTCGCTGAGGCTGACACCCCGCGATGTCGCAATGAAATCACGACCGGCACGATCCATCTCTGCATCTAACGTTTCCGCTTCCCAAGCTTTGAGGCCGAGATTTGGGCATCCGATCGAGGCGCAATTAAAGACAAAATGAATACGGGGTTCGTCATAGGTGCCGCGCACAATATCATGTTCGATATTATCCAAGCTCAGCTTTTCCCCGTTCACCGTCAGACGTTTCTTTTTCCACGGCCCCAAGAGGCCTATCTTGCGGATTGAGGATACAGGGTAATTATCAAGAATAACATTTATCGTTTCAGCATTATAAAGATTAGCCCAATAAGCGATGGCTTCTTCTTGGCTGAAGTCTGAGGCGTCTATATTGGACAGGGTTTCGATATAGGCTTCTAACTTAGCTTCATCCTCATCTGTCACCTTATCATAGGCCACAAGATCAATACCGTCTTCCTGCGTCACATATTTCGCAAGGAATTCATTATAGGGTGCATTCATGTTAGCGTCCTGTGCCGTCGCTGTTGTTACAGTCGCCATAAGCGCTGTAGCAGTCAGCAAGAGAGTGTTAATTTTACGAAACATAGGGTTATTTCTCTTCAGAAGGAACATCGATTTCGCTATTCATACCACACTCATGATGAGCGTCACCTCAACTCGATTACACAAATTGTTTATGAGGTCGGGAGACGGATAATAACGGCTTCTAAAAATTCGTTTCTTCGCGCTGAGAGATATGTGAGTGAGATAAATCTTCTACTTCAACAGGCTCATACGTTTCAATGTGGTTTTCGCGTGAATTCACTTCTATCCCAAGTAACGCACCTAAACTGATACACACCAATGTTAAGAAGACAACTTTCGTGTTTTTCTCAGAAATAATCATGAATGCCTCCAACATAAGATTACATATGTAGTCATACAGGAAAATGTCAACAATACAAATTAAACTTCGATAAGTTTTATGGCAGAGCTGATTTCACCAACGTAAGGAAGCGTTCTATATCATGACTGTTTGTGTAAAGGTGAGGGGTAACGCGCATTAACGGCCCTCGCATTGAAATATAAACTTGCTGATCCGAGAGTTTATTCATCAAATGCGCAGGAGCCCCGCCCTCGAATCGTAACCCTAGATAGTGCGGCCCACGCTTTTCTTTTTCGACCACTTTCACGCCATGTGTTGAAAGACTATTGGAGATATAGTCTGTCTTTTGTGAAAGTGTTTGTGAGATATTTTCAACACCCCAATCCAATATTTGTTCAAGCGCAACCGCCGTTGCCATTAACTGGGCCGCATTAGATTTTTCACCCATATCAAAACGTATAGCTCCGGCACGGAACTCATCTCTATAGCGGGTTAAACCTGAGAAATCCTCACTCCCTAATCGGTTCATCCAATTGTTTTCTAATGGCTTTGCCTTATGCCATTTAGGGTCAACATATAAAAAGCCCATGGAATAAGGGCCCATCAACCACTTATATGTTGCTGCCACGGCAAAATCAGGACGAATAATGTCTGCCTCAAAAGGTTGAGCGCCTAAAGACTGGGTCAGATCTAAAACAAGCGCACCCCCCACGTCATCCAGAGCTTTTCGAATGACGCCTAAATCAATTGTAGCGCCGCTACTCCAATGCGTTTGTGGAATAGCGACGATAGCCGTGTCTGGCGATATCTGATCCAACAGTCGTTGTGTCCAATTATCATCCAATGGGATAGGTAAGATTTTGACTTCAGCTCCAACCTCCGCCGCCTTCTCCTGCCAAGGATATATATTTGATGGAAATTGATCTTCCAACACTAAAATGTGCTGCCCCTTAAACAAGGGAAGCGCATTAGCGGCAATCTGCAAGCCATAACTTGCGGAAGGCACAAAGGCGATATTTGAGGCCGCACTGCCCCACAGTTTCGCAGCGAGCCGCCTTGTTCTGTCTGCATGTACAAAAAAATCATCGGACTTGTATGTCCAAGGGCGAACCTTTGTTTCGATACCACTTTTCATAGCCGCAACAACACGATGCATAAGCGGGCTCATATAGGCATTGTTTAGATATGCGACATCATAAGGAATATCGAAGAGATGTTTTTGGCATTCAATGATCATGCAAGCTCCGTAAGTCGTTTCATAGTATTTTCCAATAAAAAACCCGCCTCAGAGAGACGGGCTCAAGATTTGAAAAATTCTAGACGCTTATGCGTCTGCAACTTCCTCGGCCATACGCTCGCGGTCGACTTTACCTTTAGCGTCGACATCGCGGTCAACGAACTCGATGACGGCCATTGGTGCATTATCACCATAGCGGAAACCCGCTTTCATGATGCGGATGTAGCCGCCTTGGCGATCTGCATAACGTGGGCCGAGAACGTCAAAGAGTTTCTTTGATTGCTCTTTATTGCGTGTACGGGCAATGGCGATACGGCGGCTGTTTAGGTCGCCTTTTTTCGCTAAAGTGACAAGCTTCTCAACGAAAGGACGAAGCTCTTTCGCTTTTGGAAGTGTTGTGACGATTTGCTCGTGCTCGATCAAACTCGCAGACATATTGGCAAACATCGCTTTACGATGGCTGGCTGTGCGGTTCAGTTTACGATGGGCCATTTTATGACGCATGGCTTTATCCTCTTATCTTTCAGTGACCGTTATTTAGTCAGGCTAAATGTGGTCGTCGTATTTCTTGGCAAGCTCTTCGATATTTTCTGGTGGCCAATTTGGCGCATCCATACCGAGGTGCAGACCCATTGCAGCCAAAACTTCTTTGATTTCATTCAAAGATTTACGGCCAAAGTTCGGTGTGCGCAGCATTTCAGCTTCTGACTTTTGGATAAGATCGCCAATATAAACGATATTATCATTTTTCAGGCAGTTCGCTGAACGCACTGACAATTCAAGCTCATCAACTTTACGCAGAAGCGCCGGGTTGAAATCGAGCTCCGGCTTGTCGTCACCGCGACTCATATCTTCCGGATCATCAAAGTTCACAAAGACTTGGAATTGATCTTGGAGGATACGCGCCGCAACGGCAATCGCGTCTTCCGGCGTTACTGCACCATTTGTGTCAATGTCGATGATCAACTTATCGTAATCAAGAACTTGACCTTCACGCGTATCTTCAACGCGGTAAGCCACGCGTTTCACAGGTGAGTAAAGCGCATCAATAGAGATAAGGCCAATCGGCGCATCTTCCGGACGACTGTCAGAGGCAGGCACGTAACCTTTACCTGTTGTGACTGTCAGTTCCATACGGATGTCAGCGCCTTGGTCAGCGGTACATATTACGTGATCTTTGTTAAGAATCTCAACATCCGCTGTTTCTTCAATATCAGCACCTGTCACAGGGCCGGCGCCAGTTTTGCGAAGAAGTAGCTTTTTTGGACCTTCCGCATGCATGCGCACGGCAAGACCTTTAAGATTCAACACGATATTCGTGACGTCTTCACGCACACCCGGAATAGATGTAAATTCATGAACAATGCCATCAATCTGAACCGCAGAGACAGCAGAGCCCTGTAAGGATGACAGCAATACGCGACGTAGTGCATTACCCAATGTCATACCAAAACCACGCTCAAGAGGTTCTGCCGTAATGACAGCTTTGCGTGCGGGATCGCGACCGGGTTCAATCTCTGGATTTATCGGACGGATAAGTTCTTGCCAATTTTTCTCAATCACAATTTTTGCCTTTTATAGTCATTGGCGGCGCGTCGGTGACGGCTCAGCTTAAGCCGACGTCGCGCCGAAGGTCAGTCCACCCGAGGGCAGACCAAGGGCATATTATACGCGGCGACGCTTTGGTGGGCGGCAACCATTATGGGGAATAGGTGTAACATCACGAATAGTCGTAATCGTGTAACCCGCGGCCTGAAGGGCACGGACAGCACTCTCACGACCTGAGCCTGGACCGTTCACATTGACTTCCAGCGTGGTCATACCATGCTCAGCCGCTTTGCGCGCAGCTTCCTCAGCTGCGACTTGTGCGGCATAAGGTGTCGATTTACGTGAGCCTTTAAAGCCCATTGCACCGGCGGAACACCAAGCAACTGTATTGCCTTGTGCATCCGTGATGGTGATCATTGTATTGTTAAATGTTGAATTCACATGAGCAACTCCGGAAGTGATGTTCTTCCGGTCGGCGCGGCGAATACGTCCTGGTTCTTTAGCCATCTTAAGCTACCTTACTTTTTCTTACCGGCAATGGCCTTTGCAGGGCCTTTGCGTGTACGGGCGTTAGTGTGCGTACGTTGACCACGAACCGGCAAACCACGACGATGACGCAAACCGCGATAGTTACCCATATCCATAAGACGCTTCACATTTTGTGAGCGCTCACGACGTAGGTCACCTTCGACTTGATAACTGGCATCAATGGCCTCACGAATTTGCAGGATTTCTTGATCCGTCAAATCATGCACGCGGCGCTCACGCGCAATACCAACCTTTTCGCAGATCTCAGTCGCGATAGCCGGACCGATACCGTGAATATAACGTAACGCGATTTCTACGCGCTTATTAGTCGGGATATTTACCCCAGCAATACGAGCCACTTGCGGCC
>CAYGTR010000051.1:0-17500 GCA_964352855.1 uncultured Algimonas sp.
ACAAAGTCGCCGATACTTTCACACGGACTCGAACCGCGGACCCCCTGATTACAAAGGGGAGGTGTTCATGAGTTTATAAAAAAACAAATTAAATCAATGAGATACAAGTTTCACGTATTTTTTAAAATCAGAGGTTCCCAAGAATAATGAATGGTTTTAACGATAAGGCATTGCAATTCCCTCTCCTCGAAAATACCAATTCATCTTCGTATAGTTAGAGCACTCGGTATGATTGAAATATCCTTAGTAGCATGAGGTCGGGACCGAATAGGTCTCAAGTCAAATTACCCATTTCAAAAGAAAATTGTAGTGAAAGATAATTGAAGCTCTAGAAAGGAATTTCAAATTCTGACACATTCTGTTCTTTCTTGCCATTAAAACCAATAAACACGAACACGTCACATTTAGACCGCCACAAAATGTGTGAAGACTATCAAGATATCTTGAATATTTGCCTTTACTTGTTCCAGTTCGGCACCCGTGAAGCTTAGCCGCATTTGTCCGTCGTCCGGAGAGTTTAGACTCCCCGTATTAAATTCACGTTCCTCTAGGTCGGGGTTTGAGACGAACAGGTTTATTGACGTGGCTGCGGTCCCATTCACCGCTTCTAAATCAACGCTCCCAAGCTCAGGTTCCGTATTTGCCCGTTTTGCCCCTGGTGTCGGCACTGCAAATATACGGACACCTGTGATTTCTGGAGTTTTTTTACTTGCAGACAGCCAAAAAGGAAAATCCGACGCTGTTAAAGCAAAGTCGAGAGTATCTTGAGCCCCTGATCGGAACATTGCCCAAGCGTCCCCAAAGTTCTGGCGAAGACTTATACCTTGCAAAATGCCCTCTTCATCTTTTAATCCAAAGGTTTGAAGCATAGTATTTAGCCGGTCTGTGGTCTGGGCAATAACAGATGCTCGCAGTGTTTCGCTTGCATCCTTGGCTTGGTAATTCATATGTAGGACAACATCCGATATGGACTCATAATCAAATTGTGCAAACGCAACAGGAGCCAAGGTTAACTTCCATTGACTGATAGCCCCAGCACCTTCAAATGGGAGGTAACGTTCATCTCTAAAATCGAGTTGGAAAAGTCCGGAATCACTTTGTGCAGCACTTGTAGCAATTGACTGAGCAACATTGTCCTCCTCGCCGGATAAAAGTTCATAATCAATATCATCTGTCTTGCGTATTTGAGACTTAACAAGCGTTAGAGTAGCCGCAATCGTTTTGTGCGGCCCAGTTATGGCAGGAATTGTTACACTAACGCTTTTAATCCGCCGCGCATAATGACCCGGATAATCCAGATCAAACAATATTTCCGGCAGACTGAATTCACATGTGCCTTGGGTGCGCAACTTATAAAGTTGATCTGGCCTCCATTCCCTTAGCGAAATATTTTTCGATAACTCTAATTCACGTTTGTTATTCGCCAAATAGCTCGCTTCCATTCGCCGCAAATCAAGCGTTAGCCGTTCTCCCACCAAAAGACCTTTATGGAGGCTATCCCAATGTCCAGGTTGAATGAAACTGGTTGTCTCGCCGCGCTCATATTGATAACATTTTTCAGCACCCTTCGCTAATTCATGGGCAATCTGATACGCCTGAAAATAAAGCGCCGACAGCTGAGAAATATGCCAATTGTAAAGCTCTGCATTCGAAAATTTATCATTTAAGAATGAATCAGCGCTTTGAGTATTTTCAATTTGTTTCTCTTGGTTCTGCAATTCATTTTCAGCCATCGCCAACCGAATTTCAGCAGCTAAGATGTCATTCTCTATACGCAATATTTCGGCATCAGCCTGAGCGCGTTCAAATTCCCAACCTTGGTCGCGGCGGATATTAGCTGCTTCGCGTGCGACTTTCCCAGCTTCAAATGTGACGCGTTCTGTTTCCATATTGTAGCCGGTGGCAATAGCATCAAGTACGTTAGAAAGATGAAGGCCGCCCCACTGAACCTGGGGAGGGAAGGTGACAACGACTGTAGGTGTAATAGAGGATAATGATCTTATAAGGCTTAAGCGATTAGCCGATTGTTTAAATCGATGCGCATCAGACAATAAATTTTGTTCTTCGACCTCTTGACTAAGGCTGCCTTCAATCCATAAGTCGTTATAGTGATCTCGCCTTGCTGTCACACTGGCAAGAGATAGATTGAGCCCTTCTATCGCGGTTTCCGCATCCTCAATTTGGCTTTTACGGATATCCAGCATGGCCTCAGCCATAACAACCTCATGAGATGAGCGCAGTGCTGCCAGCACCTCTGAGTCTTTCTTTTCAAGAGCAGATAAAAGCGCGCCTCCCAACGCTCTAACATCGTTGGTAAACTCGTGCGCTTTAGAGATCATGAAGGTAAACCTATAGTGCGGGCGCGGCGCGTAAAGGCCTGATACGGCTTCGCTAAGCGACAATCCGCTTGCTGCGGCCCGCACAAGTAATGCGGGGTCAATTGGTGGCTCAAAGAGCGGCAGCGTTCGAACAATTCCGTCTATGTTCATACAGTGGCGGATCTTAAACAGCCGATCAGCAATCGTATCCCAATACCCCAAAAGCTTTTCATTCCCCGGAACGCATAAACTCAAAATAGCCGTAAAGAAGCTTGTTGCGTCAGAGACTTCTTCGTCACTGTCTATGTTCGCGCTGAATGGCATAGTTGTGGCACCAGACAGAAAATCATCAACGGTTTGGGTCGAGGTTGCATTAGCATCGGAGTCGTATGCCAAAGGTTTGGGGCCGAGAATTTGTGCCGCCAGTACATAAAGCTGCATGGCTTCATTGATGCTCTCCATAGTATCTCGGCGGAATAAACTGTCTGCCCAACCGATAAGATTATCGAGATATTTCATTACCGTATTGCGCATATACGCAATCGTCCGTAGGCGCGCGATGGCATGCGGGTTAAATGGATTATTCTCCCAGGCGCGCACCTGACCATTGAATGCTTCAGCTGAAGATGCCGGATCAGAAATTAGGTCTGATACGTCGCCCTCTAAGATACGGCGTTGCTCGAGAAAGAATGGCCTGAACCCCCAATAACGGGCAGCTGTGGATCCATCTTTTCGAGTTGGATTAAAGATATAGTGGAACCATTTCTGCGCTTCTTCGAATTTCTGATTTTGCATCAATCTAACTGCAATCAGCAAAGGCGCGTGGAAAAACAGTTCCCAATTATAAAGGCTGTATGGAGCCGCCAAATCGAAGTTAATTATCTTGGCTGGATAAGGCTCTGCGACTTTGTCTGTGGGGTCGTAGAGCCCATCGAAATTAAAAGAGATCGTGCCGCCACGTTGCCGATAAAGTGCAGACGCATCTGCATCCCCGCCTAGATGATCCGGGTTGTACAGACCCGCAGTGCCAAATCTGTTGAGCTGGCGAATATAGCTACACGTATAGGGCAGAGAAAAAAGCGTAAATTTGTAAGAATTCTCAGGCGCGACATCAACAACCGCTGGAGGAACAGGATCAGGCGTAAATGGAATTGCGTCTTGATAAACAGACGGAGTAAGTGTCCCCGTTAAAATTCCAGTTATTTGCGCGGGCTCTAACAGTTGGCTTTCCAGAACGACGCTACCCGGCATCATTTGGAATGCGGCTTGTGATGCAAACTGTCCCAAGTTAACCGCGTTATAGGTAGACGCACCACCTGCCGCGAGCACTCCCATTGAAGCAGAAGATGATATATTTGAGACTGATGCACTCATTGACAGGCTCGAACTCATCGTCGACATTTTCATTGTCCCGGCCCGGTTCGCAATCAGATTAGTGGCAGAAACAATATTTGAGAAATCATAGTTAAAGGTCTTAATTTTCGTGATGAGATAGGGCTGATTATCTTTTGTGTAGCCCAAATCCTTAGCCATCCCGGGGTTTTCATTCAGAGTCGGCAAAGTCACAACAGAGTGCGCATGATAATCGTCTGGCTCTAATAGGGTCACTTTTACATCGGAATTGACGCTACGGAGTGACAAGGCCTCAGAGTGCGCTGGGGTAACATCACCAATTGTCTGTCGTACCCCAGCGTTATTAGGCAAGTAAGTTACCCCATAAAGAGGCTTGGCCAAGATTCCGCCTGTGCAACTATCGTAGGTAAATATACCGCATTGAGCATAAGCGGAATAACCAGCAATATCTTCTGCATCCGTATTGCCACATGCTAACTCTAAACTTAATATATTGGTTTCATCAATTTTGGGTATAAGAAAAACGCGACTGGTATCCCGGCTGTATCGAGATCTAATATCAGATAATGAATTAGCTTTTGGGCTCCATTGGCCCTTATGATCTCTAAAACTATTGTGAAGTGTGTATGCATAATATTTGTAACTGTCGGTAAGCTCAATCTTATCGACATTTTTACCTTCAAGATTAGCTTTTAAAGTTACAACAAGGCGCTCTTGTGCCTCAATGAGATTGTTAAAAAAGCTATTTGACAGTAACGAATACATACCCTTACCGAATTCCTCTTTACGGCGCTCGAGTTCACTGATTGTATTTTCAGTTGCTGATATTTTTTCTTCAATGCGTGTTATTTCAGAATCAATCGCGGCCATATCACTCAGGTATGTAGTATTGCTCGAATCTAGCTCTTCTTTTGATGTGAGCCAAAACAAGTGTAGTCGTCGATTATAGATAACTGGAACCAGTGGCGGCCCTTCAATATCGGCATCAATTTTAGACCAGCCGCTCCAAATACCCCCCGCTGTTCGCGTAATTAAATGGTAGGTCCTCGGAAGTTCGCGCGTTCGGGAAATAATATATAATATCCCACTATCTTTGTCTGTATGAAGTGCGCTGATTTCTAGGTCACCGATTTCCAGAATGTCTTGCGCATATTTTAACAAGGCCGCTTCGGTTGTGTCGTCACGAACTTCATCTTGTAAAAGCAAGTTTTCAAAGTCTTTAAACTGATCCGTTTTATCATCTCGGAACTCTGGCTCAATCCAGTTTTCAGGAAAAAGAAATACTTTTCGATTAGCTTCCCATACGCGATAATTTTTGCGCCACTGCCATTGTGAAACGTCGTCTGACTCAAAAGATAAATTGCCTTCAAGATTAAGTAATATGCGTTGAATAAATTGCTGAACGGATCCATTCGCTTGTTTCGTGCGAGATGTTTCAAAACACGCGCTCATGTCAGGATCTATCAGATAGTGCGCGTAAACATCAAAGCTGTTTTGAAAGCCATCAGTTTTGGAAATCAGGAAATCTAATAACGCATCCCTCTTGTACTCTCTTAAGGAGTCATTAATTTGCTTTAAGACCGTTGGTAATGTGTCGCCAGAGTAAACGCTCTCCAAAGAGAGCTTAAGCGGTGTGTGAGCTTTTAATAGAGCCGCGTCCCATAGGTCATTCAAACTTATGTCTAGACGCTCAACAATTGATTCTAAAGTAACAATGTGCGTGAAAACTCCATCAAGAAAACTATCAATTAAAGATGCCTGAGTATTACTGATATGGTCAAATACGTCTTTCGTGAAATCTTCTGAAAATTGACCTTCTGACAGAAAAACTTCAATGGTATCAGGCACGGAAGCGCTGTCATTGAGCATTTCAAGGAGTATTTCGACAAAGGTATCGCTACCCTCGAAATGGCTTGCCTGAATAAGTTGTATGTCAACAAGTCGAAAAAATTGAGCCAGGCTCAGAGTGTTTTTTTCACTATTATAAGGCAGATTTAGCGGGATGTGACCTGATTTATCAAGATCACTGGAATTTTGGAGCATGGCAATGGCCTTTACGGACAATCCCGTTATATCGATAAAGTGAACTATTCGCCAAATGCGACAAGCCTTTACAATAAGGTCTTCAGTGATATTCGGCCTAGGCTCCTCGCCTCCAATTGCGCTGAAACTCTCAGATGTCAGCTCTGAAAGTAGGCCTTCTGTCAAGCTAGAGTCGTTATTGAAAATGGCTGTCAGTCGATCTTTGTCAATCTCAAAAAGAGAGGCTAGTGTAGAGATAGCAGCTTCTTCGTACTGTGATTGAATAAGGTCTATGAGTTCAGCATCAACTTGGCTGGCAGCGACAGAGCCTTGAATTTGTCTTAATTTTATTTCGCCCAAAGTTTGACGCAGAGCCTCAAGCGCTATGGCAGCTTGTTCAGGCGAATAAATCGAATTGCTTTGCGCGGGACTTAGAAGAGACACAACAGCTTCAATATCAATTCCTAATGCCGTAAATTTGGATATGTCGGAATATAGCGTCCAAATCGGCAGCGCTAATTTAGAGTTCTTATCTGAAAGCGCGAATATCTTCTCCATAAGTTTTTCAGAAAGATCAAAAACCGCACTCATCAAACCCAACCGGCTCTCAGTGTTGGCCTCAAGTGCAGTCAAAACATTAGGGATAGCTCGCCCTGATTGTTGAGATAAAGCTACTACCGCAGCGACTTCCTGTAATGCGAGGCTTGCTGTGTCGAATCTACGGTCTTCAGTGTAGGCCAATACATGAGCCGCATCTTCAAAGGTTAAGACACTATGATGGGCGAGTCGTGCAGTTCGGTGTATCCTATCGAAAATTTTCTCAGTTAATAAGGACTCGCTCGTCCCGCTTTGCTTCAGGACTTTTCCTGATTTATTGACAATAATTTTGCCATCTTTCGCGATGTAGGGTGTGCTTGTTACGATTCGAAATTCTTCAAACGTCAATCCCGTCGCGCTTAAAATGCTCTGAATATCATTAATTTTAAGCAAATTGGCTTTAGAGGTCTGTCCCCAGAATGCGGCCAGAGGCCGTCCAGATGAGGCTTCGAAAATTATTTCCGAAAGCTCGAGTGGCATTTCAAGCATTTCCGCAAATACCATGTCGTCTTTTATCTCTTCACTTACCGATCTGAGGGCTTTCAATATGTCAGCGCGACTATCTCCAAGCTGTTCGAATTGAAGCCCACTTTCATATAAATCTAGATTAAAGGGCAAGCGCCAATGCATTTGGGTTGTGTTCGTAAAACTATAAATGTCACGACGTGAATTTTCGGGTGAAATTAAAAGAGCCTCTGTTTCACCTGACGTTTGCGGCGCGAAATCCCCCTGCGGATCAATGGCATTTTCCAGCACCTCAATTACGAGGTCGATATAGGGTAGAATCTGGTCGGTATTCTGGCAGTTTAAATAAAGCTTCTCTATATCTGGGCGTCTTGCCCGTAAGGCTTCGCGGCCAGTATCCCCATTCGGCCGCTCGGCGCGGGAAACAAACTCAATCAAATCCGCAAGGTAGGCTGATGGACTGAGCGCCGACATACAGTGCTCACATTCAGGGGAACTTGGATCGCCAAACATTGACGTGATTGTAGGGAATGAAGCAGCATTCGCATTTGTCGATCTGCTTTTTTGCACGGCATTACCCTGGGTGCCTTGCGTGCCGTTGAGCAATGGATTGCTTTTCGATTTTAATATTGTTGACGCAGCTGTTTGGTGTAGGGCGCGGGTGTAAACGGTATCGACAGTTTTCGCATCCCCCATTTGCGATGAAAATTGACCACGAAATTTGGACTTGGGCATGCCTGTGATGTCATTCGTCGTTTTCAATTTTGCCTTCAGCAAAGGTGCAATTGCCTTCGCTTTGTCAAACTGCGGAGCAACTGAGTAGAGCTGCGCTAGGCTGGCCATACTGCCTTTTAGCTTCGCGGGGATAGCATCCGTTTCAAAATCAAATTCGGGGTTTTTTTCAAAAAATTGATCTATATCTTTTGTATCAATATCCGAATTCGTACTTAATCGACTTGCCAGCATGGCAGTCGGAAACTTCGCTTCAACGGTTCGGGCAATGAGTTGCCCAGATGAAAAGGATGGTGATGACGCTCTCGCCGTTTTTGCCATCACTGACCGGCTTGTTTTTTGTTCTGCTAATTGATCCCATTCTTGAGACGTGATCTTTGCCAAATCTTGTGGGCGAGAAATATTGGTTATCCCGCTCGCTCGCATCAGCAATTTAGCATCACCCCCTAAAATAGCCGTGGATTCGATCATAGTTTTAACTTTAGCAAGCTTGCCTGCGTTGAGGTTTGCCTGCGCGCCCATTTCTGTCCAAGACTGTGCAGTAAGCGCCGCGTTTTGCTCAAGGAATGAGGTGACTTCACGGAGTTGAGACGTGCTAATTCCTGTTAAAGATTGAATAGTGCCCATCCCGCCATCGACAGCCAGAAGACTATCCGTACGCGCCTTAGATAGCGCTTTAACGGCATCGCTTACATTAATTGCTGGAATAACGTTTTGATTGACCGCCGCAAATAGGCTTGCGGAAATAGCTCTTGATCCGATAGTCGACAGCGCCAGCATATTGGGGGATAGACCGGCTTGGAGAAGGCCGAAAATAGCGGCGGCGCCGTCCCCTTTCATCCCGTGATCATCGGAAAGTTTGTGAGCGCGAACAAAGCGGGCAACCGTTCCTGCGTTTAGTCCAGTTTTACTGGCAATGAGCTGCACATCAATCACTTCTATGCAGTCAATTTCCTTGTCTTTCAGAAAAGGTTTTACCGCCTTCTTAATAAGACCGAATTCTGACATGCCCCTAAAGGCTCCATCACCGACGGATAAATTAACGACGACATCTTTGCCCGCAGAAATAATGAGAGGAGATTCTGACAAAACGTCTTTTTTGCTAGCCTTGTCCTCGTAGACTCTGACGATCAAATCGGCGGCGGACTTTTTAGGATCAACGAAACCCTTTGAGTTGTATTCAATCCGGTAGGCTCCGTCCTCATCGGTTTGCACATCCCCCAATAAAGACTCGTCGCAAATTCCCCGGTCAAAGGCGTGAACGTACACCTTCCCGACAGGCTCCCCATCAGGGCGCATAATCAATCCGCGAACAACACAAGGGGAGATGAACTCTTCTTCCTGCTCTCTGGAGGGGCCGTCTGTATCGCTATTATGAGAATCTGTGTCTGTGTCTGTGTCGGTGTCGGTATCGGTATCGGTATCGGTATCGGTATCGGTATCGGTATCGGTATCCGTATCCGTATCGGATTCTTCAGTCTCAGCGAGGTGAAACTTAAAGCCTGTTGGCATTTTGCCAGATTCAATCAGGGACAATTCCCTTAGCTGAAACCGAACCCCTCGCGTTTCATATGACACTTCGATCTTGGACATATCTAACGCGTTAAACTCAGCCAGAGTAAACTCATGTACGAAATAGCCCTTAGCGTTGATTTCGTACATCTTTTCCAGCTTGATACCCCTTTTGCTCACCCACAGCACATCAATTTGCGCGTTGGCCAGAGTCCGATCGCCTATTGAAACCACAGACTCAAACTTCAAGACGTTTTCAGAGACCCTCGGTCTTTCTTTCACCGTAGAGGTTGTTACGCGCAAACGAATGCCGTCATCCCCAAATCGGCTGACAACCTCTATGTTCTCAACGCGCAAGGGTTTTCCGTCCAAAGTGACGGTGGCATTCGCGGCGCTAAAGTCTAAAAGCGGAAAAGTATTTTTCGGAACAGCCGTTTGAAATCGTCCCGTATTTTTCGTTTTTTGAGGTCCAAGAGTAAATGGCTTACCCCCACCGCTTACCGGAATAATCAGCGTCGCCTCCGCCGCTTTCACCAATGACCGTTCGCTAGTACGAACCTCAATTTCTATTTTAGCCATGTCTTCGCCCCTTTAAGTATAAATTTTATCTATCTGATTCCTGTAACAATCACACCGTGCTGAACTTGTACGTTTCTGAATCCAGCATTACGAAATGCCGTTGCGGCATTAATATTGGCCTGATGGCTACCATGCATATTGATGGTAAACCGTCCCCCTGGGCGCATTGCAACGTGAGCACCTGCGGCCCATTGATCAAGGTTTATAAAGTTAGGTGGCAAACGATTTGCAATCATCTCCGTTACAGAGCCTGGATTAAAGATTTCCCCCATATCTTCGGCCATTCCATAAACATGGTTTGGAATTCCAGATCTCGCACTAGTTAAGTTTGGATTCAAATTCGTGTACCCAGCCGCTTCGCCTGCGCCACCCACATTAACCCGTCCTTGAGTCCCAGGTAGCGGGTTAATGGGCGTTCTTGGCGGGACGCCTCCTCGCACAGGGGGCAGGTCTGGTGTATCTGTTCTTGCGGGTGGAGGGTCTGGCATGTCTGTCCGTGACCCGGATCGCGTTTTAAAATTTGGAGGCCGTCCACGACCCCCGCTCATGGGGGCTATAGGAATCACTCCTAAAGTAGCTATCGTCAGAATAACGGGTGCGGCATCGTGAGCAACGAAGTCGGTAAAATCATCTTCTATAGCGCGAAAAATAGTTTCCTTAATCTTCCAGAGCCTTGGCGCTGTACTTTGATTAATTTTTCTGGGAAACATAATGCTTGAGGGCCCAAGGGTTGGATTGAGCAATTCGGCGGTAATATCTTGCGAAATTGCCCCATCAATATCTTTTAAATTAAAATCCATAGTGCGTCCATCATGGTACTCAAGTTGTACCCATGTAGACCAAGCGCCTCTTGTATCCCCAGGATGCATATATGACGGGTGGTAACTTGCACTTACAAAAGTATCTAGCGGCAACTGCTGCATTTTCTGTTCAATAGGCAAGACAAGATAAGGTTCCGGCTTTGTATCCAGCCGATCATTTAACAGTGTGTCGTCATGATTTGAAACAGGAGCATTCCCTGATGGATCACTTAATATAATTGGATTGCTTGCGGCATATTCATAAACATTAATCCCGCCATTAATCTTAATCGGGTCGGCGGCGGACCACCTGGCGAGGCTAGCGACGTAATATCGGGCACCGTGATAGGAAAAACCAGTTTCTTCGTCGCGTTCTTTACCTGTGTAGCGATAGCGTTTTGCGGGAACATCGGTTCGGCTGGTTCCTGCGTGATAGCTTGTCGTCCCATAAGGGTGATACTCCTCATAGGATATAATGCTCCCCCCCTCATCTAGCTCCAAAGATGCAGAGCCTAAGTGGTTACCAAGCTGATACCGAATAATCGGCGACGGCGCTACTAGTGTGGCGCTATTGTCAATCGTTTGCGTTTCGACCAAAGCAATGCGCGAGCTGTCATCCGTCACATGCAGGCTTTCACGCTCCAGAGTGATTTCATCATTAGTCAGTTCGCGGTATATTTCAAAGCCCCCAAAATAGAGACGCTCTGTACGCTTTGTTGGAGATTGCACAATCACCTTTCGAACGCGCTCCCCTGCGCTATACATATAGTGGGCGCTCCGTCCGTCTTGCAAATCAACCCGCGATAATTGCTCAGAATGATCCCAGCTTAGCCCCGCTAAATGCGGCATTTGGATCATGCTGCCATGCGCATTGTAAGCGTAAGATTGAACGGCAATTTCACCAGATAATTGGGTCGACATGAGCTGATTGTTTGAGCCGTCATAAGTGTAATCGCGCGTCCAGTTTTGCCCCCGCGTATCATGCGCCGTATGCGCCAGAGACAAAATGTTACCAACGCCGTCATAGCTAAAGCGCTGCGTATAACGCTGCATGGCATTGCCATCATTAATATGCGGAAGGCGGTCCCACCCTTTTGCGCTAGCATCCCCACCTGCTTGTCCCTGATGCTCGCGGCCAGACGCCTCGATCAAACGATAAAGTGGATCATATACATAGCTATTATGGGGTTCGATAATGGTGTTACTAAAGTAAACGCTTTGCTGTGCGTTATCAATAATATCTGTGATATTCCCAACGGGATCGTAACTATAGTTTAGGTCCTGCAGCAGTCGTCCCGCTCCATCTTCAGTACGCAAATTGGTTAGGTGATAAAGCTTGGGATCATAGCCATATTCGGTCAGCACGCCATTGCCATATAGGATCCGCTCTCGTTGTCCCTTCGCATCATAGTCGATGCGGTCGACAAAAAGCGTTTCAGCTTGCCCCTGAATGTTGACCCACATTTGATCCAACCCGCCCCCTTCATGATAGGTTGGCCGAATAATGCTAGCTGCGCGGTCTGAGTTAAATGGGCTTTTACTTTCAATGATGCGGCCAAGCGCATCGTGATGAGACTCGATATAGAACACTTCCGGATCCAGCACATCTTGAGCCTCGGCCGTGTTCCAATTGATCACGCCATCATATTGCAATAAAAATTGACGCGAGGCTTCCAGCACTTGTCCGGTGAAGTCCAGCCGTATGGTTTCATTGTAACCCGATTGCTCGAATGTTCGCCATGCTTGACCTAGCAAGTTATGATTGGCAGCGTCAGGTGCTTGTTCGCCGTACTCGGTACTAGATAGTAGCGTGGTAGTCCCGTCATCTGTATTCAACCAGCTATGAGTTGGTCTATGAAGATCATCGAAATCCGTTCTAAAAACGTGCCCGCGCGAATCCCAGGTGGAAACCGGGCGCCCTAGCGCGTCAGAGAATATCCAACTTTCGCCAACATCACCGCCGCTCTGATAAAGCGGTTTTTTCTCTTCATCTTCGCCCGGCGGCGGGAGCGCAGAATATTTATACTGCATGACATTATTATCTCTGTCATCTGTGACAGATAGAACATTTCCCTCAATATCAAGCTGGGTTTGCGTTGTAATGATCGTGCCGCCTCCCAGCATTGCTTCGGTATAAACTGTGCGGCCTAGGGAGTCGGTGTGAGAAAGTGCGAATGTCTCTGCATGCGGTAGTGCATCACGCGCTGCGCGCTGCGCTAAAGGGCCACGCGCCCCGCCTTGCCGTTGATTATACCAGCTAATGTGATCTTGTGGAATCAGACCATGAAAATACATCCCCACGTCTAGATCGTCTTCGGGATTTGAGACCAATATCAGGTCATTAAAGTCCCAAACCTGACTGCTCCAAGGTGATACCACAGTCTTCTGGAAGGCATAGTCGGGTCTTAACGCTGTAATCGGTCGCCCGGCCACATCGTAAAATGAGAGCGTGGGATGACCCTGTTCGACCAGCGCTGCATCCGTTTCATATTCCGACGTGTTTGAATAATAGGGCTCATATTGCTTAATCGCATTACCCTTATTATTTAAGACGGTTCTACCATTCCCAATCCATCGCGGCACATTAGGAGTAGCTGAGTCAGGACGTGCTTGCACTTTTGTCATTATGACATTGCCGCTGCCGTCCGAATATTCGTATTTGGTTTGATGTTTTGTACGAGCGGAATTTTGAAAGTAGTGGTCTTCCCAAATTTGTGAGTAGGCGAAAACTGGCTGCCCGGTATTTATATAATTATTTAATTCATACACGATTTCAGCACTTGGGTGTTCAAGATTGCTACCTTCACAATTTTCAATGCCTGTTGGACCGCTTCTGTCAACTCCTTGGACTTTCCCCATCAGTGCGGATTTTGTGACCATACCTAAGGCATTATATTCGACAATCGACCAGTTTTCATTTTTATCCCGTAATGCACGTGGACTGGACGTTCGATAATCAATCACAGCCCATGTTTCTTGCTCAAATACATTCAATGTTGTCGTGACAAATAGAAAGTAAGGATCGTAACGCACATAGGATGGTGTGCCCAGTGCATCTAGGGTGCCTATCGGTTGATAAAAATTTTGTCCGGCCGCCGCATCATAAATAGCCGTGCTGGATGTAACCCACCAAGATTCAGTTTCACCTAACCCATCGGGATGTCCATATCCAGCCGCTTCCAGATCATCTGTTGTGACTTTGGAACCATAAATATCTACTGCCGAACCAATATCAAAAGCTAGAACTTCAGAATGATGAATCAAGCCCAAACTTTGCTGGGTTCCGAGCGGTAAAACTGTTTGCAAATCATCGCCTAATAAATAGGTCAGGCTCGCGGCCAAGCGGTCAATTGAGGATGTCTGCGGATTACTGCTCCACTCCTCAATTGCCGAAACGAATAAAGAGAATAACTCTGATGGATTACTAAACGGTTGGGGGCTTAATCCGTAATCATCAATAGCCCAACTTTGTGCTTTATAGGCCGTGCGAAGACGGTAAATGCGGTCCTGGCCATTCTCATGCAAGGCTATGACATCATTTGTAAAACTGGTTTGATTGAAAAGATAATAAGGTTTGTCTTGAAGCACTCGAATGCTAGCAGGAATATCACTTGTATCTTTTTGGCGTCCATAGTGGGCGGAGGCACTCAAAAGTGTATTGCCCAGATCGTCAAATTCCAACGCGACAGTTTTTGAAACTTTGGGATCGTCCACCTGTCTGTCGAAGACACAGCTTAGTGATGTACTGGGTAAAATTTGAAAGACGGCATAAGTATTATCTGCCTTTTTTTGCTTTCTCATTACCTGTACCCGCGTTTCAGAAACGCTAAATGGAACTTCAGAAAAAATGTGAGAATCTTCACCGTAAAGTTCCACCCTCAATGGTGTTCCTTTGAGGGCACGGTGCGCCTCTCTCCATTCTGCAGGAGACAGGTCCGTTGCAAAAGCAGTCATTGGCGTGCGAAACGGCTCAAGCAGATCTGCCTTGAAATATTCTGCTTCATAGGCGTCAAGCAATGTCGCCGATTGCAATGATGCGCCTGTATGATACCAGGTTTTTGTCAGCATTGGAGGCTGGTGAAAACTAGCGCTTGATAAATTAGCCCCGGGTCCAGTGGAAGTCATATCTTCAAATGTTTCACTATCGCGTTGATCAACACGCCCGAAACCTCTGAATTCTTTCTCATGGCGATCATAATACCCATGATGGTAACTGTAAGCTGACACGAATTTGGTCTTAGATATGGCATCTGTGACAGTTGTTTTAGACAGGCAATGGACAGGAAAATGCAATCGCGTTGCCCAGGGTTGCCCCCTCTCTTTGTCTTTAAGATAATACTCGGTCGATGGGGTGTATTCGAGCGATGTGGACAATCCCATTCCGTTGTCATATCTGACGAGCAGATGAGGTTTAATGCCGTCCATCAAATCGATGTACTTAATACCTTCCGCGCCCGGAGTTCCTAAAGGATTTTCCCAGACGATACAGGCTGTTCCCCGACCCAAAAAGTCCACAATTGAAATATCAGAGCGATTATCAATAAATGGAAATTGATTCGACAGCTTATTAACTTCACCCCATCTGTTCCCAGAAGAATTAAGCCAAAAACTCACTGAACTTTCGCCAAGATAAATCAAGTCAGCGGGACCTGAACCATCGATATCCGCAAGTTTGATATATTGGGGATTAAACCAATCGGCCTCGCCAAAATTAGGCGCGCCTGCCATCGTAACTTTTCTGCCGAAGCGCCCATAACCTAAATTAGGCCAATAGACGATTTCGCCGTTTCTAATTCGGACTATATCTGTAGTTCCGTCGCCACTCATATCAGCCTGAAAAATAGCTTCATGTGCATCAGAATATAATAGCGAGACAACGTCATCTTCACGAAGCTTGCCGACGCGGTGTGGGAGTTTATAACCTTCTCGACCGTCCGAGGGGTACCAAAGAAATGCATCGCCCTCATCCTTCAACAGATCAATCTTTCCATCACCACTTAAGTCTATGTGTCGAACGCCCCTGTCTTGAAGATTCTCGTTCACTTGTTGTGGAAGGCCTACAAATGGCGTTTCATAGACTCCCTTGTTCAGCGCGTAATAACCGCTACCTCCCAGTATTTTTGAAATATAGACGAGGTTGCCGTTGCCTTCGAGGGACATAAATTGTGGTGTCTCCGAGGTGACATCAGAAGGTATTTGCCTCAATTGGCGAGCTGGACCAAAAGTTCCGTCTCCGAAATTATCATGATATAACAGGGACGAGCGACTCGACTTTAAATAACCTGATAGTCCTTCACTTTCTAAGTCCACCCATAAAGCAGACCCCGCCGGGGCGACGAAACTAAGATTGTCATGTTCATCAAGAGTTGCTGCTTTAACCTGAGTATTCCAATTTTGATTTTCATAGAAAAATGAGGATGCTGGCAGGGTTATCGGAGACTCATACGATCCTTCAGAGAGGCGCGTATAACCAAATGTTTGGACTGAGTTTAAAAAACTATAATCTTGCTCACTACGTTCATAGGTGAATGCCAAACGCTGAACGATAGTCGGGTCAGGTCCTAACTCCGCAAAATCATGAAAAAGCCAGACATTGTGACACCGTCGATAAGTTCTGATTTCAAATCCGCTTTGGTAACTTGACACAGGGTCGGGGCGAACTGGCCAACGGTTTTCCGCATCAATAATTTTATCAAATTTAAGAGCTGAATTCGGCCTATAATCCAAGACTGTGTGATAGTGGAACCCTGTGTAATCGGGAACGGGGCCCGTGTTGAAAGGACGCTTATTGCCATAAGAGATTCGTGCCAAATAATGTGCCGTACACTTTTGTTCCTTTCGGTGAAATTCTGCAGAATCTGATAAATCAACGCCGTGTAAATTCTCTCTGTAATACTCATAGGCTACCAAGTGACCATGTGAGTTATACTGATAGTCTATTGCCCAAGTAAAGATTTTGCTTGGATTGCGCGAATCAAAGACTCGGCTTGCTTCTCGTTCCCCATATACAGAAATGCTGTTGTCAGGATGTCGGATGACCCAATGCGAGAGTTGGTTTTCAATGGATTTCCAGAACTCTATGCGCGCATTGTCTGTGATTATTCTGGGTTGAAATCGGATAACTGAATATGGCTCACCTTTCCAAGTTGCCGACTCTTTCTCCACTTCCTCGTCTGAATCAGCAGCAAGAACGGGAACCAAATCCTCATATCCCGCCAGGCTAAATGTGTCACTTAAGTCATTGTCCTGATAAAGCGGACGCTGCTTATTCGTTGTTCTACGTATTGTTGGAACGGCAATGTCCCAGCCCATTCCACACGACGTATTTCCACTGCCAGAATCGTAAGTGAGGCTTAGATTTGGAGTAAACCCCCTAGCTTTGGCGATTGGAAGAGGAATAGAAAGTGATGCAGTTCCTGATACAGGATTTGCTTTAAAGGTCTCTGAAATTCCTTGGACTCCTCCTCCTCCAGAGGGAAGCTCTAAGCTCGGATGTGATTGAGGCTTTGACAATGATCCATGCAATTCAAACGAATAGTCGATTGAAGACCTAGGTGGATTCTCTGAATTACGCCCATTCATACACTGCCCCGTTATGATAAAGACTACAGATTTTACTTAAGCACGTCTACTGAAAATTAATTGCACGAACCTTTATGATGCTGACGGCTCTCTTCGAAAAATCATTCAGAGCGATAATTGCGCATTCTTTCAAGACGTTATTTGCTCTGAATGAAAGGGAGGTGCCACTTTATTTAATACATGAAGAAATAAAAAACTACGGTATTTTAAAAGTCAATAAAAACACCGTAAAGACGAATAAGATTGTCGGTATCCAGAGCCTAAAGAGGCTGAAAAATTGTTTAATTGGTGGTTGACCCTCAAAAATAAGGTCGTCGAACGACCCAATGTCACCTTCGACAACTTTTTGACTAGATACTCACAACTTTTTTCAATGAGATATTGGCGCGAGCCTAAACACAAATGAGGCGTGCTTACTAGGTGCTTACTGGGGTCATTTTCCTAATTCTCTGTAAATTTAGAATGCCGTTAAGTTATTGAAACTATTAAGAAAAATGGTGCCCCCACACGGACTCGAACCGCGGACCCCCTGATTACAAA
>CAYGTR010000052.1:0-17349 GCA_964352855.1 uncultured Algimonas sp.
TCAATCTGTAAAAGCGCATATGCGATTAAAATAAGCGCGACACCAAAAATGCCGAGGATGTCATAGGGGGTAAGGGTCAAAGTTACAGCTTAACCTTTGAAATTTTGCCGTTGCTGACTTTCCACAACTGCGAGGTTTCAGGAATAGTCACATAAATGTCTAGCTTTTGAGACAGGTTTGCAAATACATGATGCTCCTCAGGGTAGGGAGACATAATGTGAGAAATGACGGCCCCGACAGCATTTGCATCGGCGGGTCTTTCAATACCAATACAGCTTTTAGAGAAATCTTTTTTATCCAACACTATTGAAGCGTCCTCTGACAAAGTGAACCTGTAGTGTTTTCCGAAAACAATAACGCCGTTTTGCTGAGTTGCCGAAAATAGATAGCTATAAAGGCGGTTTTCAGGATCATTTGGCACGGTAATAACAATTGTGTTCATCGGGGTAAATTGAGGACAGTGCTCAAATTCTTCGCTAACAACTCTTTGCCGCGCACGCCATCTCGCTAATTCTGCGGCAGTCAGGTCGCGGCCTTCAGCTAAGGCTTGCTTATTTTTGACTTTGCGTTTTTTCGTGACGACCTCAAAAAGCGCTTTCGGCTTACCGTCAAGAACACCAATAAAAATTGTTTTATAATTCTTGTTATCTTTCAGACTCACCCAACCTTTTAGTTGAGGTAAGATTGTTTCTGCGTGTTGTTTCTCTGATAATAATGCATCTGTTGCGACCCACCCAGCGACATCCTGTTCATAAATCATACGGCCTAGGATTTCAGCCTTTTCTATTTCAGTCTTGAAATCTTCAGCCTGCGCAGATGGTGTGAGCAGGAAAAATAGTACAAAAAGAAAAATCACAAATGAACGCATATAAAATTCAACCTTATCAAGGGAACAAGAGATTACTTAAGTAAATGAACCCGCCGCATTGTCAAATTTATCCGTCCGCCTTTTGGCACCAAAGCGCTTTCGCCGTAATAGACTTTGCTCACGCCGTGATGACACAGCCGCGCCTCGCCCGCCAGCACAACGACATCGCCCGACATAAGTTTAATTCCTTGGGTTTTGCCCCCGCGTTGTGGGCCGCCAATGCGAAACATGGCGGGGTCGCCGAGGCTGACCGAAACGACAGGGGCGCGGAGATCATTTTCGTCATTATCAACATGCATCCCCATTTTGGAAGCTTTGTCGGCTTTATACCAATTAATTAAAGTCGCTTCGGGGAGCGCGGGATAATCCGTGACGTCTTGCCAGAGTTTTTGAAGTTGATCCGGTAGCGGCGGCCAAGCCTGCCCTGTTTTCGGATGGGTGGGCTCATACCGATAGCCCTTGTCTTTATCCGTCACCCAACCCAGCGGGCCGAAATTACTCATGACGACAGAGAGCGGCGTGCCGGAGCGCGGCATGGTGGGTTGGAAAAAGGGCGCCTGTGTAACGCCCGCTTTGACAGCCGCGATCAATTCCGCTTGCGCCTCGGGTGAGAAATAAAGCGGGTAATGCGCAAAGCCATTTGGAAAAACTTGGGGGGAGTCCGTCATACTTTCAGACTAGCCGATATGGCTCGCTGTCAATAGCGCTTAATTTTGCCGCAGTGTCGCGCTAAGGAAAAGTATGCGATTTTTAGTGTCTTTTATACCAGCTCTCTTTATTTTGGGTTTTTCCACCGCCGTTTTGGGCAATGCTGCGCTGGTGTCCGCTGCGCAAGACCGCACAAAAGCCAATGTGCGCTATGATGGGGCATATCTGCGTCTCGATTATCCGGGTGGAGACGTCCCTGCCCATATCGGGGTTTGCACGGATGTCATCATTCGCAGCTACCGCGCGGCCTTTGGCTTTGATTTTCAAAAAGCCGTTCACGAAGATATGAGGGCGAACTTCAGTGCCTATCCGGCGAACTGGGGATTGACGCGCCCGGATAAAAATATTGACCATCGCCGCGTCCCGAATCTGGAGGCGTTTCTGACACGACAAGGCGCAAGCTTCGGCAAAAGCAATGATCCCTCAAATTTTAAACCGGGCGACCTTGTCACTTGGCGCATTAATGGGCGTTTGCCGCATATCGGTATTGTCTCGGATAAAACAACGCTCAACGGCACGCCTCTCATTATTCACAATATCGGCGCAGGCCCTGTCGAAGACGATATTCTCTTTGCCTATCCGATGACAGGACATTTCCGATTTATTCCACCCGCCTAGAGGGGGCGCCTAAGCACACAAAAATGTGAAATTCTTCGCCCGTCGCCCTTGCGCGTCGCGAATCATCTCCCATATCGGGTCAGAAGACGCGTTTCGTCGTGTAAAACCGCAGGTTTGCGACAGCGACGCATCCAAATATTTAGCATTGCAGCCGGGGACAGGCTGCTTTTTAAAGGAGACTCCAATGTCAAAAGTTATTGGTATTGACCTCGGGACAACAAACTCTTGTGTCGCTGTTATGGATGGTGACAAGCCCCGAGTGATTGAAAACGCCGAAGGCCAACGCACGACACCGTCTGTTGTGGCTTTCACAGAAGACGGTGAGCGCCTGATCGGCACACCGGCCCGTCGTCAAGCGGTCACAAACCCTGACCACACATATTTTGCCGTGAAGCGTCTGATTGGTCGTGGCATGAAAGATCCGGCTGTCAAGAAAGACGCCAAGCTTGTGCCTTATAAAATTGTCGAAGGCAAAGGCGGCGACGCCTATGTCGAAGGTCGTGACGGTACCCCGCTCAGCCCGTCTGAAATCTCTGCCATGATCCTGACCAAAATGAAGGAAACGGCTGAGGATTATCTCGGCTCTACAGTTACACAGGCCGTTATCACAGTTCCCGCTTACTTTAACGATGCCCAACGCCAAGCCACAAAAGATGCCGGTAAAATCGCCGGTCTCGAAGTGCTCCGCATTATCAACGAGCCGACTGCGGCAGCGCTGGCCTATGGTATGAACAAAGAAGACGGCAAAACGATTGCGGTTTACGATTTGGGTGGCGGTACATTTGATGTGTCCATCCTCGAAATCGGTGACGGTGTTTTCGAAGTGAAAGCGACCAATGGGGATACATTCCTCGGTGGTGAAGACTTCGACATGCACATCGTTGAATATTTCAATGCTGAATTCAAAAAAGACACAGGGATTGACCTGAAAGGCGACAAGCTCGCGCTGCAACGTCTTCGTGAAGAAGCGGAAAAAGCCAAGAAAGAGCTGTCTTCTGCCTCGACTTATGAAGTGAACCTTCCTTTCATCACGGCGGATGCCTCCGGCCCAAAACATTTGAACATGAAGCTGACACGCGCCAAATTAGAAGCCCTTGTCGGTGATCTGATCAAACGCACAATCGCGCCGTGTAAGAAAGCCCTCGCCGATGCAGGTATGAAAGCGGCTGACATTGATGAGGTCGTTCTTGTCGGTGGTATGACCCGTATGCCCGCCGTTCAAAAAGCCGTGACGGACTTCTTTGGTAAAGAGCCCCATAAAGGCGTGAACCCGGATGAAGTTGTGGCGATGGGCGCGGCTATCCAAGCCGGTGTTCTGCAAGGTGACGTTAAAGATGTTCTCTTGCTTGACGTGACGCCTCTGTCGCTCGGTATCGAGACCGAAGGCGGTGTCTTTACACGCATGATTGATCGCAACACGACGATCCCGACGAAGAAGTCTCAGGTCTATTCAACAGCGGCCGATAACCAATCCGCTGTGACCATCCGCGTTTCACAAGGTGAGCGTGAAATGGCGGCTGACAATAAATTGCTTGGTCAATTTGACTTAGTCGGCATTCCACCCGCACCGCGCGGTATGCCGCAAATCGAAGTGACTTTTGATATTGATGCCAATGGTATCGTCAATGTGTCAGCCAAAGACAAGGCGACAGGCAAGGAACAACAAATCCGTATCCAAGCCTCTGGCGGTCTGTCTGATGATGATATTGATGCGATGATCAAAGACGCTGAAGCGAATGCTGATGAAGATAAAGCCCGTCGTGAATTGGCAGAAGCCAAGAACCAAGCGGAAGCGCTGTCTCACAAAGCCGAAGCTGATTTGAAAGAGCATGGCGAGAGCTTGTCTGACGAGGACAAGGAAGCCATTGAAGTCGCCATCAAAGAACTGTGCGAAACCGCAGAGACAGATGACACGGCTCTCATCACGGATAAAATCCAAGTGCTGACAGCCGCCGTCATGAAAATGGGTGAAGCTATATACGCGAATGCTCAGGCTGATGATGAAGGCCCGACATCTGCGGCGGCGGACGCCGAAGATGATGATGACGATATTGTCGACGCTGAGTTTGAAGACGTTGACGACGATAAAGCGTAAATAATAAGTCTTATGGCTTTAAAAGCCCGGATGCGTTTGATCCCTCATGACGCATTCGGGCCTTTTTGTAATAAATGATGATAGCTGAAATCGATCCACCTTTTGGAACCTATGCTTTACCCGCCCCACAGGAAGCGTGGCGACGCAAAGCAGATGCCTATCCAAACACCCGTGTCGGACGGTGGCGCATTTCTCATGCGCGCAAAAAAGCACTGACAGGCAGAGATGAGCCCTTTGATGTGCTCATCCAACAGGATGTGAAGGCACGGCTTTATCCCTCGCATAATCGTTGCGAGAAACGTGTTTTTGCGGGTGGTCATATTTGGGATCATAGTGAGCGCTTATCTTTGAAAGCGGCGATTGAAAGCGCAACCGAAACCCCTTTTATCTTCTTGGATGCCGGCGCGAATGTCGGCCTCTATTCTCTTTTCGTAAATGCCTATGCCCGGGCCGCGAAGAAGCCCGCCCGCATCATTGCGATTGAACCCGGCGTAGAGACTGCGATCCGCCTGAAGGATAATGTCGCCGCTAATCAAGCGAGTATCGAGGTGTTGCAAGTGGCCGTCTCTGACACGACAGGCACAGGCTATCTCGAGGGAGATGATACGAATCGCGGTGAAGCCAAGCTTTTAGACGCAAGCAACGTGGGAGAGGCTGTGCGTGTTGATACCCTGCATAATATTGTGGGCACGCTTGGCCTCAGTCGCATAGATGCGCTCAAATTGGATATTGAAGGCCATGACTTCAAGGCACTGAGCGCCTTCTTCAAAGACGCACGGCCTTCGCTTCATCCCTTGCTTTTAATTTTAGAAACGGGGCCCGACCCTGTGTCCCCGCTTATTGAACTCGCTTGCGCGAATGGTTACGCCTTAACAGAGCGTACCAAGCTCAACGCCATTCTTAAAAAAGGTTAGTCATGTCAAAACGTGATTATTACGACATTCTTGGCGTTGCAAAAAACGCAGATGAGAAAACAATGAAATCCGCTTTCCGCAAGAAAGCCATGGAGTGTCACCCTGACCGACATCCGGACGACCCCGAAGCCGAAGCGCGTTTCAAAGAGTTGAATGAGGCTTACGGCGTTCTCTCTGATGGTCAAAAACGCGCGGCCTATGACCGGATGGGACATGCGGCCTTTGAGCAAGGTGGCGGCATGGGCGGCGGCGCGGGCTTCCAGGATTTCGGTGATATTTTCAGCCAAATTTTCGGTGGTGGCGGCGCGGGTGGCGGATTTGCTGATATGTTTGGCGGCGGCGGGCGCGGGCGGCAAACCGTACAGCGCGGCTCTGATCTTCGCTATGAAATGGAAATTACGCTTGAGGAAGCCTTCCGCGGTAAAGACATTGAGATCGAAGTCCCGATTGCCGAAGATTGCGGGCGTTGTGACGGGATAGGCGCCGAACCGGGCGCGTCCGTTGAGACCTGCTCGACATGTGGCGGCGCAGGCCGCGTACGCACACAGCAGGGGTTCTTCACGATGGAACGTCCTTGCTCGACCTGCGGCGGACAAGGGGAATATGTGTCTGACCCCTGTCACACTTGCGATGGCCAAGGTCAGGTTAGAGAACAAACAGCGCTTGATGTGTCTATCCCTGCCGGTGTGGAAGACGGCACACGCATTCGTTTGTCAGGCCAAGGTGACGCGGCGCCTCGTCGTTCAGGTGGCGGTCAACGCGGTGACCTTTATATCTTCGTCTCGGTCAAACCGCATAATTTATTTGAGCGCGACGGGGCTAATCTTTTCTGCCGAACCCCCGTTCCCATGACGACGGCAGCCTTGGGCGGCGAGGTCGAGATCCCGACCATTGACGGTGGCCGCTCGAAATTAAAAATTCCGGAAGGCAGTCAGTCCGGCCGTCGGATGCGCTTGCGGGGAAAAGGTATGAGCGTTTTACGTTCCGCCCAACGCGGCGATATGTATGTCGAGCTATCCGTCGAAACACCGTCAAAACTCAATAAGCGCCAGCGCGAACTCCTGCAGGAATTTGCCAATGAAGGCAGTCATGAAGTCAGCCCGGAGTCGAAGAACTTCTTTGATAAGGCGAAAGCGTTCTGGGATGACTTGGTGGATTAGGGTATCAATTAATAATGTTATGGACTGCTAGATATTGTGATGAACATCCAGCACGCGCGCGCTGGGTTTACGCGGCTGTGGCAGCGTTTTGCGCAGTCATAACAACCTTTATAATTCTTGTAGCCTTTGGCTCATCCCCTAACTTTAACAGTGCCTCAAGCTTGCTGTTTCCATTTCTCACAGCTTTGTCTGCTTTTGTTGCGGGAGCGATCTTATGGCCCCGCCATAAATACCGGAGCAAACGCCGAATGGCGATTACGGGCATTTTGGTTGTTGCATTGTCCTTTTTAATCTTAGGATTTATGATGAGTTTAACAAATCCTCCCAGAGAAATAGCAGACTTTGGAGCCCTAATTTTAGCCCCCTTTCTTGTCCTAGGGTTTGGTAGCGTATTCTCTATCGGAATTCCTTATGTGGTTGGAGCCTTCGTCTCTATTGGGTTTTCGAATGCCCCTTCGAAGCGCGCCGAAAGTCACTCGCCCCTGCGGTAATCGAATTCCACATCTCTTCATCCTCTTCCGTATCAAGCACGTCACGGGTCAAATTCCAGAGCGTGCGAATATATTCACCCTTGGCATCTTCCGTGAGTTGCCCTGTCCATGACGTGAGTGAACCATAGCCTTTGAAATTGACGGTGAAGGTTATTTGGTCGCCCTCAGCAAATCCTGTGAGCGGGAATTTTTTCGATTTATCGGGCTGACCCAAAGCTGTTTGATAATAACCCGATAGCAAGCCGTCATTAAGTTCAAACACCACCGCCGAATTGCGGTCATTGACCCATTGGCCTGAAAATAAATCTTCTGGTTTTTCTTGCGCGCTCGCACAAGCCGCGACACTTAAAACGCAAAAGGCGGGGACAAATCTAAACACCGGCAAGCCCCAAGCCTAGGTAAAGAACCGCCGTGATAGCCCCGCCCAATAAAGCATAAGGAAGCTGTGTTCTGACATGATCGATATGGTCATTGGCTGTCGCCATGGAGGTGATGATAGAGGTGTCAGAAGTTGGACTACAATGGTCGCCAAAGACACCCCCGCCCAGAGCCGCTGCAACCGCCAAAGTAACATTGACATCCAAACCCTGCGCAAGTGGAACGGCGATGGCAATCATAATGGCAAAGGTGCCCCAGCTCGTTCCCGTTGAAAAAGCGATAAAAGCGCTGATCAAAAAGACGAGCACGGGCACAAGGGCAGGCGACAGAAACGGCTTGGCTTGCTCGGCCACGAAAACACCTGTGCCAAGGTCTCCGCATAAATCACCAAGCGCAAAGGCAAACACCATTAAGAGTGCCAAAGGCACCATGCCGGACATGCCCTTGAGCACAACATCGACCATTTCGCGAATGCCCATTATGCCTTGCGCTTTGCTCAGACCCATTGAGACAAGAATGGCACCGCAAACCGCATAGAGAACGGATTTGGAGCCTGAAGCCCTATCCGCAATATCAGGGAATAAAGCATTGGACGCCCCCGGTTCACCGCTCCACCCTGTATAGACCATAAAGACAGGCATGAGCAGAACAAGCGTTAGGAGCGGGAGCACCATATTCCGCGCGCGTGGCGTCGCCGTCTCTTTGGCCTCCATCATTGTAATGTCCCCCGCGATCATAGGCACAGCGCCGTCCCGCAGTAATTTACCTTCATCACGAGCGCGGGTCTCAGCCCGTTTCATTTCGCCAAAGTCACGCCCTGTCATAATAACGATAATCAGCAAGAGGATCGCAAGCATCGGATAAAAATTAAACGCCACGGCCCCGACCAACATAGAGACAGGCTCTTCGACATTTTGTTCTGCGAGCAAGCCCATAATATAAGCCCCCCATGCATTAAGCGGGATAAGAATACAGGCGGGCGCACAGGTGCTATCGGCGATATAAGCCAGTTTTTCACGCGGGATTTGGAGCTTATCCGTCAGGGGTCGATAAAGCGTACCGACAGTCAGCGTTGAAATATTACTTTCCACAAAAATCAACATGCCCGTCAAAACAGCGAGTAATTCAACCCGTTTGCGTTGGTTTTTACTATCAGCTGTGGCGGCTTTTTTCTGAAGCCAGCTGACGACACGGCTGACAAAGCCTTCGACACCGCCTGCCCGCTGGATGAGCGCAATGAGCGCGCCGATCATCAAGGTGAAGATAATGATTTCGGTGTTATAATTACTCTCAAAGACTTTGACGAAGCCGCCCAATGTGTCGAGTGCGCCCTGAAGCGGATTACCGCCCGCCATAATCAGAAAGCCCGAGGCGATACCGATCAGAAGCGCCAGAAACACCTGCCGTGTCCACAATGCGAGGATGATCGCCAGCAAAGGCGGGACAAGAGAGAGAAGGCCGTAAGTTTCCATGCGACTGCGTCGTGTATTTCCTGTTTAGTCAATTTATAAAAATATCGGAAAATGGGTAAATAAGGCCCAATTTCCGATTCGGAGTAAACATGAATTACACTAGAGGAAATTCAAGGCCCTGAAAACCAGTTAAAATCATTAGCCTTCGATTGCGAATGTCAGACCTGCGTGCTCTTGCAAACGGTCAATCAACGCGTCGCCCATCACGGGGGCAGGTGTGTAAACGCCGCCTTCGGTTTTCGTTCTGTCTTTATCCAAAACAAGCGCCAAGGCACTCTCGGCAATCATTTTCGATGTCGATCCATATCCCGGGTCTTTGTCGCCCTTTACGCTGGCCATAATTTTTTTGCCGTCAGCAGAATCACCGACAAAGAGCACGTCATAAAAACCTGTCTCACGCTCCTCTTTAGACGGGCCTTCCCCCGGCTTGGGCGGATTTTCGCCAAAAGGTTTTCTGTTCCCCGCAATGCCGTTGGCAATGGCTTCGCCTTGTTCGCCGGGGCCTGTAAACATCATCTCGTCATAGACAAAATCTTCGCCATAGGCATGACCCAACAGGGCATTAGAACGATGGACATTCTTAGTATTGATCGACGCCATAATAAAAGGCGCAGACCAAGAGCCGAGGTCGTCTTCATGGATCGGCTTCATACCGTGGGGTTGTGGCGGGCCGTCAAAATCAGGCACAAGCGAAAACGGATCTTTGAGCCAACCTAGAATTTCAGGCTGCGTCTTGGCGCGCTCCATCGTGCCGCCAAGGCTGGCGGCTGTGCCGCCGGAAAATGTGCCTTTCATCTTGCGCACGCGACCACGGATTTTTGGTAGGGCCTTGCCTGTCTCAGCTTTGGCGTGGCGCTGAAGGAAATAAACACCCAGATCAAAGGGGATAGAATCAAAACCACAGGAGAGCACGATACGCGCGCCGCTTTTCTTAGCCGCCGCATCATATTGACGGATAATGTCATGCATCCAAGCGGGTTCACCGCAGAGGTCAACATAATCCGTGCCGGCCTCGACACAGGCTTTGACGAGAGGCTCGCCGTAATATTGGTAAGGCCCCACTGTGGTGATGATCGCTTTCGTGCGCGATGCCATATCGGTCAGAGTTTCGGGCTTATCAGCATTGGCCACAATCAGCGCGACGTCTTTGGACACACCCATTTCGTCCCGCACAGATTCGAGTTTGTCTTGCGAACGGCCTGCCATCGCCCATTTCAGATCAGAGTCGCCATATTCATCCTGTAAATATTCGGCGACCAAACGGCCCGTAAAACCCGTGGCACCATACACCACAATATCAAATTCACGATCAGACATAATTCTCTCCTTATTATTTTTACCTTATACGTTATGGGTAAGGCCGATAGCCCAAAGTTTTTGACGTTAGGCTAGACACATATAATTTATCGCCCACAACAATAGCGCCTGTCGTCGCGGGGTAAGCGCCGCTTGGGTCTTGCCATGTGCGCAGGACATTCCCTGCGCTATCAAGCTGGAGGATAAATCCATAATCCTGTGCGGAGGGCTTCATAAAATCGGGTAATCGCCAAATGACTTTGCGCAGAAACGGTTTATCCGCGAGCTTATCCAAGACCTCAGCCCGCTTAGATACAAGCCCGACAAAATAAGTGCCGTCCGGCCCGCGGTTTATATTGTCCGGAAAACCCGGAAGATTATCAATGACGACCCTTTGAACGCCGTTAGGGTCAATTTCCAAAATTCGGTATTTTCCCGTTTCAATCACCCACACAGACTGCCCATTCGGCGCCCGCGCGACACCATTTGAAAATGACAGGCCTTTTGTAATCACAGAGGTTGATTGATCTCGGGGGTCATAAGCGAGAAGACGCCCCGTTTCGCCATGCTCCATTATCTCCAGAAGTGACGCACCTAATGTTGAACCCACAGCTTGAGCCCCAAATTTCGTGCTGGCGTCTGAAAAATAAATGAGCCCCGAGTCTGTAATATCGAGGTCATCCGCATAGAGTATAGGTGAGCCCTTCACCTCATGCGTCAAGCGTGTCACGCGTCCTTGCTCGTCTATTTCAAGCAGGCCTTTATAAGCGTCAGCAACAATGAGACTATTATTAAATGGCTCCATGCCCAGCGGTTTGCCGCCTGTTTCTGCGAATTTAGAGAAGCTTTTTGTTTTAGGATCAAGCTTTAACACCCATCCGTTTTGCGAAGAGACATAAATCTCGCCGCCCATCTCAACAACGTCTTCAGGTCCATACATATCATCGGGCAGCGATATTTCGGTCAAATTCGCTAAATCTGCATTTGGTGCAAAATCCCCGACATAGCCCTTATTCACCGGAGCGTCCCATGACTGCGGGGAAATGGGTATCGGCGCGAGTGTCAGATAAAGAGCAAATAGGGCCAATAAAGCCGAAATAGAGAGATATGTTTTTTTCATTCTGATCCTCTTTGGAGACTAGACTAAGGGTCAACCCCTCACAAGTCACGGCTTATGTGTTTACCCCCGCGCGGGCTTCGGATAGGAGAGGGTTTAAGGTATTAATTTAGGAATTGGCCCCGCTTTGACAAAACATCATGATATTTTCCGCGTGGCTCGTCTCGACGATATTGACGCGATTTTAGGCTTTACAGCTGACGGCGTGCAAGGACTGACGAATGTCCCGCGAACACGCGAGCGTGTGCAAGAACAGCTCCAAGAAACCGTCGATACTTTAGCGGGTAAAGCGGGGGCCAACCGGATTATTTTCGTCGTCGAACGTGACGGAATTGTCTTGGGTATGTCTGCAATCATTGTCCGCGTCGGGGTTGACTCGCCTTTTTATAACTTCAAACGCAATCACCATTCAGGTCGTGCCAGCAATCCGGTTCTGGCGGTTGATTATGATACGCTTCAAATAACAACGGATTTTAATGGCTACACCGAGGTTGCCTCATTATTTATGGGGCCCGCCGGGCGCGGGACGGGACTGGCGCGTTTGTTGTCGATGGGACGATTTGGGTATATCCGCAATAATCGTGAGCAATTCGCCGATGGTCTGATGGCTGAAATATTGGGATGGACGGATGAAAACGGTGTCTCACCTTTCTGGAAACATTTGCCGTCGCGGTTTATTCACATGGATTTTGATAATGCCGACAAGCTTAGCACAATTGATAAACGTTTCATCATGGATCTCCTCCCGGAAATTCCGATTATGTTGAACCTTCTGCCGGATATTGTCACAGAATGTACGGGACGCGCCCATGACAGCTCTGCCCGCGCCATGAGCATGTTGCAATCTATCGGCTTCGAAGAAACGGATATGTGCGATGTCTTTGACGGCGGGCCTGCAGTGAAATGTCAAACAAACAAGACGTGGATCGCGAGATCAACATGTGAAGCCCAATCATTCGACGCACCAAGTGACGCGGAAATCTGCCTGCATTTTTCCGGAGAAGGCGCTGATTTTCGGGCAGCTCTTGGCCCGGCACTTCTATACGACAAACGCGCAGATCGTCATTCATCCGAGCGTGTCAAAAGCCAAAAAGAGGCGCCGGTTTATATCGCGCAAATCAGAGAGCCGGCACCGATATGAGTGTTGAATTAAATATCGACGGCCTTGTGGGTCCAACCCATAATTATGCCGGTCTTAGCTTTGGCAATATTGCTTCCTCCGGTAATAAAGGGGCCGTCTCGAGTCCGAAAGCGGCTGCGCTACAGGGCCTGCAAAAGATGCGAATCCTTGTGAATATGGGATTACCGCAAGCGGTGATGCCGCCCCATGCACGGCCACTCACGCATTATCTTCGGGCTTTAGGGTTTAGCGGCACAGACTCCACTGTGCATGAAAGCGCATGGAGGGTTAACCCGGCTTTAGTCGCCAATCTTATGAGCGCGTCGCCCATGTGGACGGCCAATGCGGCGACCGTATCGCCCTCTATTGATACGGGCGATGGTCAAGTGCATCTCACCACAGCGAACCTGGTCGCCATGCCGCACCGGAGTCTCGAAGCCCCAAAAACCGAACGTCTTTTGCGCGCCATTTTACCCGAAGCCTCTATCCATGCTGCCCTACCCTCCAATACTGTCTTCGGAGACGAAGGCGCGGCAAACCATAACCGTATGGCGAAATCTCATGGCCAAAAAGGTCTGGAAATTTTCGTCTATGGCCGTGAAGCTCTGCGCGACAGTCAACAAACCAAATTTCCCGGGCGGCAAACCTTAGAGGCCAGCAAAGCCGTTGCGCGCCTTCACAAATTAGATGAGGGCGCCACGCTTTATTTGCGTCAGTCCGCGAAAGCTATTGATGCAGGTGCGTTTCATAATGACGTGGTTTGCGTCACCAATGGCACCGTCATGTTTTTTCATAAAGACGCCTTTGATGATATCACCGCCATGCAAGACGCGGTGAAGGCCAAAGCCGAGCCCCTAGGATTTGAGCCGGAATTTTTAGTGGCAGATATTCCCCTTCAAGACGCTATAAAATCTTATTTATTTAATTCGCAACTCCTGACTCTTCCTAATGGAAAAATGGGGTTAATTTTACCCAAAAATGCAGAAGACACACCGACAGCCAAAGCCTTTATCGATCATTGTATTGCCGGAAACAATCCGATTGCAGAAGCGCACTACCTTGATTTGAAACAGAGCATGCAAAATGGTGGCGGGCCCGCCTGTTTGCGTTTGCGCGTTCAATTAACCGAAGATGAGCTTTCGCGGGTGCATCAACCTATGTTGATGAATGAAACCAAAATTCAAACATTGGAAAGCTGGGTCAATAAACACTACCGCGACGTTCTATCGCGCGAAGACCTCGGTGACCCCTTACTGATGACCGAATGTCGCGCGGCCTTGGATGAACTGACGCAGCTCTTATCTCTAGGGTCTATTTATGATTTTCAAATGGAAGGAGGCGTCGCATGAACGCCGTCACAGACCTCATTTCCCTCTCGGAGCTAAGTGCCGAGGATAAAGCTGCTTTAGAGGCCGTCAAAGCCCGCCAAGGTTTTATGTTAGAACGCGTGACCTCTTGGTCTGCGATTAATACGGGCAGTTTGAATGCCGAGGGTCTCAATCAACTCTACCCCAAAATCATGGACGCGCTCTCTGAACTGGATGCCAAGGTCGAAGCTTTGCCAACAGAGCCCATTGAAGAGATCAATAATAAAGGCACAAAAGACTTCTTTCAAAGCGGGCCTGTTTTGCGCGCGCAAGCGCGGCTCAACGCACCTTTGCGCGTCGTGCTGACAGGACATTATGACACCGTGTTTCCTGCCGGCACATTCACCGAGATAAAAGATATGGGGGGCGGCAAGCTCAACGGCCCCGGTCTTGCAGATATGAAGGGCGGTATCACCGTCATGATTGATGCGCTACGGGCATTTGAAGCGGGGCCACTTAAAGACAAAGTTGGCTATGAAATTATCCTGACACCTGATGAAGAGACGGGGAATTTCGCGTCTGCACCCTTTTTGACGGCAGCCGCCAAAGAGGCCGATATCGGCCTGACATTCGAACCTGCGATGGATTGCGATAGCTTAGCAGGCGCCAGAAAAGGCTCCGGGATTTGGGACGTCGTGTTTCATGGCAAAGCCTCTCACGCCGGTCGCGCACCCGAAGAAGGTCGATCGGCTATTTCTGCGGCGGCGGATTTGGCCTTGCGCGTTGAAGCCTTAAATGGACAACGCGAGGGCGTGACATTTAATGTGGGCTCTATTGATGGGGGTAATGCCGTCAATATTGTGCCGCCCCTAGCTATCCTGCGCATGGGCGCAAGGGCCCCTGATGGAGAAAGTGCGAAATGGGCAGAGGCTTCTGTCAAAGCGGCCGTGAAAGCCGTCTTGGAGCGCGACGGGATTACAGCCCATGTGCATGGTGGGTTTTATCGCCCGCCCAAGCCGCGCAATGCCGCACAGGATAAATTGATATCCAATGTCCAAGAGACAGGAAAGGCCCTTGGCCTCGACCTTATTTTCAAAGATACAGGCGGCGTCTGTGAAGGCAATAATGTCTTCGCCGCAGGAACGCCCAATGTTGATACGTTAGGCGTGCGTGGCGGGCGCATTCACTCTGCCGAAGAGTTTATCGTAGTCGATAGTTTGTCAGAGCGGGCGGGACTGGCTGCGCTCTTACTCAACCGCATTGCCGACGGTCGGATTGACGCCAAGGCCATAAAAAAACTCATGGATCAATAATATGACAGATACTTATATTAACGGGAAATGGGGCTATGGCGACGGCGCAGGATTTGAAAGTGTTTGCCCCGCGACGGGAGAAAGCATCTGGCAAGGCCATGAAAGCACAGCTGAGCAAGTCAACGCGGCCATCGCCAATGCGCGGGCCGCACAACCAAAATGGGCCGCGACGGCCCTCGCCGAACGTATCGCTATTCTGGAACGCTACGCTGAAAACCTAACTGCGAAGAAAGAAGACATCGCTTACGCCATTTCCCGCGATATGGGCAAACCGTTATGGGAGGCCCGTACCGAGGTTGGCGCCATGTCCGCTAAGATCGGCCATTCTATTCGTGCCCAAGCCGAACGCGCTGGCGACAAAGATGAAGGCGCGCTCACTCTCGCCCATCGCCCACATGGCGTGATGGCGATCTTTGGGCCGTTTAATTTTCCGGGACATTTGCCCAATGGGCATATTGTGCCTGCCCTCCTCGCAGGCAACACATGCGTCTTTAAACCGTCAGAATTAACGCCTGCCGTTGCGCATTATTTGACTGAGGCTTTTGATGAAGCAGGTCTGCCGGCGGGATGTTTAAATGTCGTACAAGGCGGGCGTGAAACAGGACAGGCCTTACTCAATGGTGATATTAACGGCGTGCTCTTCACGGGGTCAGCCACAACAGGCACAGCGTTTCATAAACATTTTGCCGGACGTCCAAATATTATTCTCGCGCTCGAAATGGGCGGAAATAACCCGCTCGTTGCCTGGGATGGAAACGTGTCTGCCGCCGCTGATATTGCGTTTTTCAGCGCCTATATTTCTGCGGGGCAGAGGTGTTCCTGTGCGCGGCGCCTCATCTTGCCCGAGGGTCAATTTGGCGATGATGTCTTGGCGGGCATCCAAGATAAAATCTCCAAAGTCAAAATCGGAAAATGGGACGAAGACGTTTTTATGGGCCCCGTCGTCTCTGAACACGCCGCCATGAAGGCCAGGCATTTTCAAGCCAGCCTTATCAAAACGGGCGGACAAACGATTGTGCCCATTAAAGTCGAGGGTGCGTTTGTGCATCCCGGTTTGATTGATATGAGCGCGGCAAGAGATGTGGAAGACGAAGAACTGTTTGGGCCACTCTTGCAAGTTTACCGCGTGAAGACATTTGATGAGGCTATTACGAAAGCCAATGATACGCGCTTTGGTTTGGCGGGGGGGCTTATCAGCGAAGACGCAAAATTGTGGGAAAAAGCAGGGCTTCGTATGAAAGCGGGTATTTTGAATTGGAATAAGCCGACGACAGGCGCGGCGTCTTCTTTACCGTTTGGCGGACCGGGTCTCTCCGGGAACTTCCGCCCCGGAGCCTATTATGCTGCCGATTATTGTGCCTGGCCGCAAGCCGGGCAAGTCGCCGACACCGCCGTCTCACCGGCTATGATAGGGTTTTAAAATGGAATATTTGCACACGATGATCCGCGTTGAGGATTTGGACGCGAGTTTGGCTTTTTATGTGGGCGCTCTGGGTCTCGTTCAGACACGTCGAAAAGACTTTGAAAAAGGGCGATTCTCTCTCGTCTTTTTAGCCGCGCCCGATCAGGTTGATATGGCGAAGGAAAACAGTTTTCCTGAAATAGAGCTGACCTATAATTGGCCGGATGAAGACGGTAATTATGAGCGCTATTCCGGCGGGCGTAATTTCGGCCACATGGCCTTCCGTGTCGATAATATTTATGAAGCGTGTGAGCGTTTACAAAAAGCAGGGGTCACAATTAATCGTCCACCCCGTGACGGTCACATGGCCTTCGTCCGCTCCCCCGATAATATTTCAATTGAGCTATTGCAAAAAGGTGAAAGCCTAGAACCGAAAGAGCCTTGGCTCAGTATGGAGAATGTGGGCGAGTGGTAGGGTCCTTAAATTTAGAATGAAGTTTCAGTATGGCAAAACCAAATAAATTTAGCGGAATGATGCATGAGTTCTGTGTTGGAAAAGGGTGGTGTGGTTCAATCATTGATGGGAAGCCAAGCCATGTAACTAACTTCGTTCCTGAAGCAGGAATAGTCACTGCTCAAGAATTTGTGACTTGGTTAATTCAAGCTGACAATTGCGATCCAAACAATAAGCATTGGCAACGTGAGCTACAACAGGTTTTCATAAAACACATGGGCTCTGATGCTGTAGACGCTTCGATGCTTAGATAAGCACTCCTAACCTAAACCGACCAGCGGTTTAGGCGCTTCACTGAAATCGATTACTAATCGATTTCGGGCGTTTCGTGCTTATAAACAACGCCGCCCTTCATCACGAAGTCCACGTCTTCTAATTCACTCATATCATCGAGCGGGTTTCCGTCTACGGCGATGATGTCAGCGAATTTGCCTTCTTTCAGAGAGCCTGATGTCTCTTCGACACCAAAGAGTGTGGCATTATTAATTGTAGCGGCTTGAATGGCTTGCATGGGAGTCAGGCCGTATTTCACCATATAGGACATTTGGCGTCCGTTTTGGCCATGCGGGTAAACAC
>CAYGTR010000053.1:0-17268 GCA_964352855.1 uncultured Algimonas sp.
CCCTCACCGCCTCAATGCCGGGCAAAATTATCGCCGTGAACACTGCTGCCGGTGACAGCGTCAAAGCGGGTGACCCGCTCATCGTGATGGAAGCGATGAAGATGGAAATGACTTTGGAAGCGCCGCGTGATGGTGTGGTGGCCGAGGTCAATTTTGACGCCGGTGCTCTGGTGAGTGACGGCGAGATTTTGCTGACCCTTGAACCGAATGAAGAAAAATAAATACCGCTCACCACGTCGAAAGACGGGGTCCATCTCCGACCATCGCGTTTGATGCAACATTCGGAGATGGATCCCAACTTTCATTGGGATGAACCGAGATAGAAAGAGAATAACAATGACAACATCATACCCTACCCTTCAATTCGGCCTCACTGACGAAGCGACGATGATACGCGATAGTGTCCATGCTTTTGCACAGGCCGAAATCGCACCGCGCGCGGCGGAGATTGACAGCTCTAATAAATTTCCGCGCGACCTCTGGCCCAAAATGGGCGCACTGGGTTTACACGGCATTACTGTGGGCGAAGAAGACGGCGGCACAGGGCTTGGCTATTTGGAACACACGATCGCCGTCGAAGAAATTTCCCGCGCTTCTGCCTCTGTCGGCTTGTCTTATGGCGCGCATTCAAACCTTTGTATCAACCAAATTCGCCGTTGGGGGAATGAAGACCAAAAAGCCAAACATCTACCCAAGCTCATGAGTGGGGAACATCTTGGCTCGCTCGCTATGAGTGAACCGGGCGCGGGCTCTGATGTGGTCGGAATGAAATTAAAGGCTGAAAAGCAACAAGGTGGTTATCTGCTCAACGGTAATAAAATGTGGATCACCAATGCCCCGACAGCGGACACATTATTAGTGTATGCCAAGACCGATCCGCAAGGCGGCTCCAAAGGGATATCCGCTTTTTTAATTACGCCCGATATGGAAGGATTCTCCACAGCGCAGAAACTCGACAAGCTCGGTATGCGCGGATCTGACACCTGTGAACTCGTCTTTGAAGATTGTTTCGTGTCAGATGAAAACCTTGTCGGCAAAATCGGGCAAGGCGCGGAAATTTTGATGAGTGGCCTCGATTATGAACGCGTAGTGCTATCCGGCATTTCCGTCGGTATTATGCAGAACGTCATGGATATTGTTCTGCCCTATATTCACGAGCGCAAACAATTCGGCAAAGCCATTGGTGAGTTCCAACTGATGCAAGGTAAGCTTGCCGATATGTATGTCACCCTCTCCACAGCGCGGGCCTATACTTATGCTGTGGCCGCCGCCTGTGATCGCGGCGAGACAACCCGCAAGGACGCGGCTGGCTGTATTCTCTACGCCGCCGAAAAAGCGACCCAAGTTGCGTTGGAAGGCATTCAGATTTTGGGCGGCAATGGCTATATCAATGAATATCCGACGGGACGATTATTGCGGGATGCCAAGCTGATGGAAATCGGCGCAGGCACCTCTGAAATCCGCCGTTGGTTGATTGGACGCGAACTCTTTAGCGAGACGAAGTAATGGCCGGCAAATGGTTTGACGAATTAGAGGTCGGGCAGGTTTTTGAACACGCCCTACGCCGCACGCTGACGGAAACAGATAATCTCCTTTTCACAACAATGACGCATAATCCGGCACAGCTACATTTGGACGCGGAATATTGTAAAAATGAAACAGAATTTGGACGTCCCCTCGTCAACAGCCTGTTTACGCTTGGTTTGGTCGTGGGTATTTCCGTAGGCGACACAACGCTCGGCACCGCGGTGGCCAATCTCGGCATGAGCGATGTGACATTCCCCAAACCACTATTCCCTGGCGATACAATCCGCGTCGAGACGGAAATAGTCGCCCTTCGCAACAGCAAATCCCGCCCGATGCAAGGCATCGTCACCTTTGAGCATCGCGCCTATAATCAACGCAACGAGTTGGTCTGTAAGGCCGTCCGCAGTGGGTTGCAGCATAAAAAGCCGAAAAATTCTTAAGCGAAACTTACGACCGAAGTTACCTTCCGGTCATACCTCTTAAGCCAAATTTACCACGCCTCTTTGCGAAATAGAAAGAAGCGTCTCTTATAACTCACCTCATTCAGAGCTCTTAAGGGCCAATTATGCATTTTGCTTTCAGTAAATTGCACTAGTGAGAAAATTGGAGTGCGCCATGCGGCAGCCTATCAATCATAATTCGCCCGTTCGCGTGGACGAATATCAACCTGCAGGTCGCCTCGTGCCTGTCCTCTCTGCAAACCCTGTCGGTGACGAAATCATTGATACAGCGATTGCCTTAGGCCGCAAAGCCGCCAGCTATGGCGAAACCGTTCTCATCCTCGATTGTACGGGCGGTTACGCCATGCACCGCGCAGGCGTCATCTTTCAAAAAACTTTAGCAGATGTGTTAAGGGGGGGAGCACAAATCCGTGACGCCCTCTATATTACATCGAATGAGCATTATAATGCCGCCTGCCTTGGTGATATTAAACTGGATAAGGCTTTAGGCAGCCTCGCGGCCCTCTCGCTTGATTTTGATTGGGTTTTTGTAATTGCCGAGCCGGGCTGCACAAGCGCACATGTGAAACTCGCCGCAGCCGGAGATGCTTGTTTGATGGGTTATGACACATCGGGTGACGCCTTCATGCGCGCTTATTGGATGATTGAGGCCGTGCGTCGTCGCGCACCAAAGTTTGATCCGCTGGTCTTGTCTTGTGGTGACCGCATAGAATCTGTTGAAACGGCTTTGATGTTAACGGATACCGTGCGGGATCATCTGGGCGCACCGCCGCCTTATGCCGGTCATACGGCCGATGACTATATGGATGTGCGCCTGTTGGGCCGCCTCCGCCAAGCCGTTGCGGAAAACGCCGCTTAAAGATATTTCTACATAAAGAGCGAAGGATTTTCCTTTTTGACGCGTTTATGTCTATGAACGCAACGAAAAGGAGACCTTTATGCGTAACCTAAAATTTATCACTGCCGCTTCTGCCGCCGCCCTTGCCCTTTTGGCAGTTCCTGCTTTGGCCAATGGCCCTAAGGCAGACCTCAATCAAGACGGACAAGTCACACAGGCTGAATTTACGGCAGACGCCACAGCGCGTTTCAAACAAGCCGATGCCAATTTTGACGGTTTTTTGGATGAAACCGAACGCAAAACACTAGGCGATATGCGCCGCACTGAAAGAACAAGACGTGTTTTCGGTCAGCTAGATGCGAATGGTGACGGCACTGTCACGGAAGCTGAAATGCAAGCTGCAGCCGCTGAGCGGTCTGAAAAGCGGACAGAAAAACGTGATGAGCGTCGTGAAGACCGCAAAGAAAAAATGATGGAGCGCCTTGATACGGATGGTGACGGCACAATTAGCGACGCTGAAAAAGCGGCTGCCCGTGAAATGCGTAAAGCCAATAAAGGCGAAGGCAAACGCGGTAAACGCGGCGACAGAATGCGTGTCGACGCCAATGGTGACGGCCTCATCAGTTTAGCTGAATATACAGCGCAAGCGGATAGGCTCTTCTTACGTATGGACGCGAATGGTGACGGCGTCTTGGTTAAAGGCGAAGGCCGTAAAGGCAAAAGAGGCCCAAAGCGCGGCTAATATGGCCTCTACGGATCCCGATATAGACCTCTTGCCCGGGCTTCGGCTCGGGCAGGAACAGGCGCTTTCCAAGCTTATGGATCGTCACCTCAAAACGGTAACGGCCATTGGCTATTACATGTTAGGGGATGTGGCTTTGGCAGAAGATGTTGCTCAGTCAACATTTCTCAAACTTTGGCAGGTCGCCCCGGGATGGGAATCGGGACACGCCACCTTGCTAACCTGGATGCGACGGGTCGCAACGAATGACTGTTTGGACCGCCTGCGAAAGAAACGCCCGATTTATTCGGACGACGTGCCGGAACAAGTCGATAGCAGTCCAAGCCCGTTAGACGCGATTGAAAGGAATGAGATGGTGCAAACTGTGAAAGTCGCACTGGCAAAATTACCCGACAACCAACGCGCCGCGGTCACCCTGTCTTACTATCAAGGGGTCTCTCAAAAAGAAGGTGCCGCGATTTTGGAGATTGGGCAGAAAGCTTATGAGAGCTTATTGTCACGCGCCCGAAAGAGTTTAAAAACAACACTCAGCCCGCTGGTTGAAGGAGAATTGATATGAAGTCACTCGATGATATACTCAACATCGTTGAAGCCCCTGAGCCAAGCGACACATTAAAAGCGCGCATCCTACGTGACGCCAAAGCGCAACGTACAGAGGAAAGCCGCCCTGTTGCAGCGAATGATAATCGTTGGAAAAAATGGGCGGCTATAGCGGCTGCGGCGATTATCTTGGGTGTTTTTGGTGTGACAACGCTCACACCGACGACAGACATAACGGAAGATACCCTTTGGGCGGAAACAGCCGAAGAAATTGGGTATGACGATCTCTATGCTTGGGTGAACGGCGATGATACGGACTCGCGTGGTAATGAAGAATCGTCGCTATCCCCGGAAACACTGCCCGTTTAAAGCCTAAATGAATATCGCGACGCTCTGCATACCTTCTACGACAAGTTCACCTTGCGTATTCCAAATCCGCATGACTTGACTGGCATAGCCGCCTTGGGCTGCTGTTAAGTCAGTCTCGATATGCCACCATCCATCCTCTGTTTGGGGGTCATCGACGAGCACATTAAATATCCATGTCATAGAACTGACCTGGCCCATTTGCTTAAACATCGGCAAAGCAGCCGGCGGCAGAACATCCGCTAAACACAATAAACTGGCCATACCTTTACGCGAACCCTCATTATGATGGCGACTCCACGTTCTGATATAGCCCCTCTCCGCTCCACTCATCGGACGCGCACCGGCAATTAAACGCGTATCGAAATTATGGAAGAATTTCGGGACAAAATCGCGGGCAAATTCAGGCGTGAATAATTCGCAATCCTGAGGCGCTTTCGCATCCGGAGCCATAAAGTCGACGCTGAGTTGCGACTCCCGCGATGCCCCAAAAGAGAATGTCACCGATATAACGGGCGCATCTTCAACATAGCCTTTCGCCTCAATCATAGTCACGTTGCGTCCCTGCCTTAAAATCTCAGTTTTATAGACGGGGTCGGAGGAGACAGGTCCTATGAAGTTAATCGTGGCTGACCGCAAAGGCGACAGATCATCATAATCACGAGAAACGGCTTCTAAGGCCAAAGCTGTGCTTAAACCGCCATAGGCAGTGCGGCCTTGTTTCCAAGTCTCGTCTAAAGGCGCGCGCCAACCTTCAGGCGTTTTCACCATGCCGTCGGTAATCTCTTGAAACCCGGGGGCTTTTTTTGATTCTTTGACAGACATAACACCATCTCTTACGCGATTAAGGGCTCTTTTGATTTCATGAGGGAGCGTTGTTTCAAAGGCCAGACCTAACCATGCATAGCAAAAAAACAAAAATCGCGGTGTTGGGGGCAGGCTCTATTGGGTGTTTTCTGGGCGGCCTCCTTCGGGCCAATGGGTGCGAGGTTGTTTTTATCGGGCGAGAGAGACTGAAAAGTGCTGTCTTTCAGAACGGCTTGACCCTTACACATTTTGCAAGGCCGTCAATTTACTTATCGCCTGAGGATATCACCATATCAACGGATCCCACCGCACTGTCTGACTGTGACCTTATCCTGCTTTGCACAAAGAGTCAGGACACGGCCATAGCGGCCCAACAAATCGCGGAGAACGCGAAATTGACGTCCCATATCGTGAGTTGTCAGAACGGCATCAGCAACGGGCCTCTGTTACGCGACCTATTAAAAGACAGAGTCGGGCGAATATCAGGGGCAATTGTGCCGTTTAACGTTACACAGACGGGGCCCGCTGCCTATCATTGTGGGACGGGCGGTGCCTTTCACATAGAGCATGACTTGCCGGAAGATGTGATAGTGGCATTTGCGGCCGCGGATCAATCCGTAAAATGCGGTGGAAATTTCATCGGCGATCAATGGGCGAAATTGCTGGTCAATTTAAATAACGCCTTAAACACGTTAAGTGGCGGCACGCTGCGTGATGGCCTGATGCAAAAATCTTATCGGCAGGCCCTTGCACTCATTGTCGAGGAAGCCTTATCAGTTGCCCAAGCTCAAAATATAGACGTCGGTGACTTTAACGGGCGTAACCCCACTATGCTCATCAAAACACTTCGGCTGCCGAATTGGATATATGGCTTGGTCATGAACATCATTGTCAAAATTGATAAGAAAGCCCGATCTTCCATGCTCGATGACTTGGAGGCCGGACGCGTTTCAGAAATTGATTATTTGCAGGGCGAGATTGTGAGACAGGCAAAAGCCGCTCACATGACAGCCTCCTATAATGCTGCGATATTAAAAGCAGTTCTAGAGACTTTTGAAACAGGACAATCCCCTAAACTTTCGGGTGAGGAGATATTATCTTTGGTGAAGACGCGGGAATAAAAATTAGCGGTGCCACACGTTCTGGGAGGGGGGTTAACGTGTGACACCGCGTTCATTACGCTACGAGTCTGGCTTCAGGGGAAAAGCGCTACCGTAATCGCGTAATACCTATTTAGGCAGCTTTCGCCTTACCGCTAGGCTTCGGTGTGATTAATTTTTGGTCAGATTGAGAGATTTCAATACGACGTGGCTTCAGCGCTTCGGGAATTTCGCGCTGCAAGGTAAGCGTCAAAAGTCCGTTATTTAACTCTGCTCCTCTGACGAAAACATGGTCTGCGAGTTGGAAGCGACGTTCAAATCCGCGCTCAGCGATCCCGCGGTGCAGATATTCAACCTCATCATTCGCACTGTCAGAGCTATTTGTCCCTGTAATCGTCAACACATTTTCATGGGTTTCAATTTCAAGGTTTTCCTCGGTAAATCCTGCAACCGCGAGGTCTATACGGTAGCTGTCCTCATCTAGCCGCGCCACATTGTAGGGCGGGTAGCTTGGGACATTTGCACTGGCTTGGCTCGCCGCATCAATCAAATTGGCCATACGGTCAAAACCGACAAAGTTTCTGTAAATTGGGGAGAAATCGTAAGTTCTCATGGTAACATCCTTTCAAAAGCAATGTGTCGTGAGCCCCCATTAGAGCGGCTCAGTTTACGTTCGCAAGACCCCTTTGGCACCTTGCTAAACAGAAATGGGATTTCTTTCCTACGCTTCAAGCTTTGACTGCATGAAATTTTTGTCATTGTATTGAGAGCTTATATGCGTCAGTGCATTTGTGATTTAAGACGCGTATGAATTTCAAGGAGAGATATTATGCAGGTTAAACAATTTACGAAATGGGCTTTATTGGGAGTGGCCGCAACGGCGCTCATCGCCTGCAGTGGCGGTACGGAAACAACAGCACCTGATGTTGTAGACGACGTCGTTGAGGCCCCGGTGGTTGTTACCTTAGCAGATGTCATCGCTCACCCTCGCCGCGCTGAAGAAAGCGCCCGTGATGCATTCCGCAACCCGCAAGAGACATTAGAATTTTTTGAAATCGGCCCAGGGCAACGCGTGGCAGAGGTTTGGCCAGGCTGGTACACAAATGTCATCGCACCCTATTTGGCTGCCAATAACGGCACTTATGTGGCCGTTCAATTTCCAATTGGCGTGAATGAGCGTCTGGATGAACGTGTGCAGGGTTATAAGGACAAATATTCTGATACATCCGTATATGGTGAGATTGAATACGGCGCTTTCATGAAAGACAGCGGCCCTATCCTACCCGCTGAGTCCGTTGATACAATTTTAACCTTCCGGAATATCCATAACTGGATGGGCGGCGGTTATGCAGATCAAGCGATGGCAGAGTTTTATGCCGCACTTAAACCCGGTGGTATTTTAGGCATTGTCGAACATCGCCTACCCGAATCTGCCGTTCAAGACCCGAACGGACGCACTGGTTACGTTCAGGAAAGCTATATGAAAGATATGGCCAAGCGGGCAGGTTTTGAATTTGTCGCCTCAAGTGAAGTGAATGCGAACCCAAAAGATACGGCGGATCACCCGCTTGGTGTTTGGACATTACCGCCTCGCTCGCGTTTACCTGAAGAAGGCTCCGAAGAAGCCATTGATTTCAATGCCGATCTTTATAAAAACATCGGTGAAAGTGATCGCGCCACGCTCAAATTCCGCAAACCTTTATAGGCTCTATGCAAAACTAATCGCGAAAAAGGACTCGCGCCGTCGCGATTTTTGCGCATAAACACTAGGAAACTCTTACAAAAGGAATTCTCATGGAAAACTCTGAAATTGCAGCCAAAATGACTGAAGCGCTCGGCAAAGCCGGTGGTATCGATAAATCAGTCAAGTTTGACTTTGACGGCGAAGGCGCTGTTTGGGCACATGGCACCGAAGCCAAAGTCTCTGACGATGACGCGGATTGCGTAATCAATGTCTCTAAAGATGATTTCATTGCGTTGGCATCCGGTAGCTTGGATCCGATGATGGCCTTTATGTCAGGCAAACTAAAAGTCACAGGCGATATGTCTGTCGCTATGGGCCTACAAAGCCTCTTCTCAAATATGTAACATGATGCGCCGAGTGAAAGCTCGGCGCTGTCTTTATGCGAAGCGTTATACCGCCCTTTGACAAAGCCGAAATTATTCAGCCGGGCGGACTCGCTTTACCACCGGGACTAGACGCACGTGCCAAAACCTATTTCATTCGAACCAAAGACGATATCAGGCTACGGGCTCTCTTAGCGCAACCCGAAAGAAAATCCCCGCGCGGCACAATAATTTTCTCTCCGGGTCGCACAGAATTTATCGAAAAGTATTGGGAAACCGTCGCTGACCTAAGCGATCGTGGCTTTTGCGTCTTCATGGTCGATCCTCGTGGACAAGGTTTGTCAGAGCGCATACTGCCTGATAAACTCAAAAGCTACATAGATAGTTTCCAAACTTATGCGGATGATTTGGCAGACGCTGCCATGCAGTTTGATGCTTACCTGCCTCGTCCGCACATCGCCATGGGACATTCCATGGGCGGCACAATTGTTTTGCAAGCGATATTAAGCGGCGTAATCGCGCCTTCGGCCGTTATCTGCAGTGCGCCTATGCTTGGCTTGTTTGATCTCGAAACGCCGCTCATGCGGTGGACAATTAGTGGGCTCTCAAAATTAGGGTTAGCTGAGAAGAATTTGCCCTTTCAATCGCAACGCAATGGCATGCCGGTATCTTTTGCCGCAAATAAGCTCACGACAGACCGCGAGCGATATAAGCTTTGGTCAAATTTCTTTCAAAGCACGCCCCGATTGCGCGTCGGCCAACCCACATTTGGATGGATAAGCGCCGCTCTTGCCTCCATGGCATATGTCAATAGGAATGCAGAGAACCTCCGCGTGCCAGGCCTCATCGTCGCGGCAGGCGCAGATCCCATTGTCGATCCGAAATCCGTCGAAGACTTTGCCCGCAATGCCAATGTGACATTTAATGTTATTCCGGGGGCACTACATGAGCTGTTTTTGGAAAAAGACGTTTATCGCGATCAGTTTTTTGCCATGATCGATAAGTTTTTAGACGACCAAGCCCTATAGCGTTTAAGGGTCCATCGCTCGCCCGAGATAGGTATAAATTTCCGGTAACAATGCGGCATCACTTACGGCGACAATACGTCCCCCATTGACGGCCGAGCCGCCATGCCAATTGGTCAGACGCCCCCCTGCCCCCTCTATCACAGGCATGAGCGCCCTCACATCACACGGTTTCATCAAGGCTTCGATGATAATGTTCATCCGCCCTTCAGCGATCAAGCCATATCCGAATGCGTCGAGACCTAGACGTGAGAAGCGCACCCCGCGCCGAATAATATTATAGGCCGCTAACTCACCGGGTTTCAGCATGGCCAATGGTTCCGTACACCCGAGAATAGCGTCGCGCAGGTCAGAGCAAGGTGATGTTGTGAGAGGGATCGTTTTGCCCTCATGTTCCAACCACGCTTTTTGATTGTCGCCATCTATGCGGCCATAATAACGCTTATCTAAAGCCGGCACATCAATCAGTCCCAAGACAGGTTTCTCTTTATAAGAGAGGGCAATCAATGTGCTCCAGACGGGCACGCCTGCTACAAAGGCGCGGGTGCCGTCAATGGGATCTAACGTCCATAAAAAATCATTTGTGCCGACATAATCATCACATTCCTCCCCCTCAATACTATCATTGGGAAAGTGCCTTTGGATGATCGCTCGCAGTGCAACCTCTCCATCAATATCGGCTTTTGTGACGGGATCGAAATCGGAACCGGAGGCCTTGTTTTGAAGGCCCTCTGGGCTCTCAAAAAGCGGGAGGGTTATCTCACGTGTCGTGGAAGATAACTCCGCAAAAAGATCAAGACGTTTTTCAATTTCAAAAGTGGTAGTCATGTTCTTACGCTAACATGACCACCGGAAAGGGGAAACAAATTTAGACGCGGCAATTAATGTGAAACAAGCCTGAGGCTAGGCTTGACGTTCGCCTCCAAAGATTTGGCGAGGTCGAGTAAATGTTTGCGTGGCTGCTCTCCCATCGCGTAATAGGCACGCACGAGATCCATCGTTTCTTTTTTGGAGAGCACATCAGGGGCGATCACATCCGGATCCGGCGTATGATAGAGCGGATCATTTGAGGACAAGCCTTCATAGAAATATTGGATCGGCACAGATAAGGCTTCTGATAATTCAAATAGACGCGCAGCAGACACACGGTTAGCTCCACATTCATATTTTTGAATTTGCTGAAAACGAATGCCCACCTGTTCAGCCAAGCTTTGCTGGGTGAGGCCTAAAAGGCGGCGGCGGCGGCGAAGACGTTTACCGACGTGAAGATCAATATCATTGGTCATGTTGAGTTACCTGTTCTTTTATTTTGGCTAAAACAGAGCAAGCCCTGTGCCAGAACAGTGTTAATCCGCCAAAATGGCCCCTAATCTTTTCCCTTGTGGGTTGTTCGCCTCAAAAATGGCCGAAAAATTCCCTTTTCCCCTCAGGAATGACCGAAAACAAATCGGCTTTTCGCCTCTTATTTGAGAAATTAACGATAGACCGTATCAAAATGGGACATTGGCAACACCGCTCAAGCGATTATTGCGCGGCCTGACTCTCAGGAATGATTTGATGAATGATCTGGTAAATAATACCGACAAGGTCAGCCGCTAGCTTATCATAGCCGCGTTTAGGTGCCAAAGTGACGGGATTAAGGTATAAATCACGATTTATTTCAATTTGAAGGGCTTCAATACCCGCCTCAGGACGCCCGTAATGCGTTGTGACGAACCCTCCCGCATAAGGATAATTTGTCGATACAGTATAACCTGCAGCACGAAAAATACCCTGTATGCGCGTAAGCGTATCTGGATGACAGGCTTTACCGAACCGGTCGCCCAAAATAATATCAGGACGCCGCGCACCCATCGGTGAGAACCCCGGCATAGAATGACAATCAATCAATAAGGTCTGTCCAAAACGGGCAATTGAGGCAGTTATCAAATCCTGAAGGGCATTATGATAGGGGTGGTAAAGGGCCACCAAGCGCATTTTCGCGACCTCCACCTCCAAGGGACGGCGATAAATTTCCGCTGTCTCATTCATATGGGTTGGAATCACACCAAGTCCCGCTTGGGCTCTGATACTTGGCTTCGTCGTCGTTCCGCACCACCTGGGAGGTAACTCATCCGCGGCACGATTTACATCAACATAACATCGCGGGAAACGTGCCGTCAGCAAAGGTGCTCCCGTCGCAACACAGGGGCCAAACAGCTTATCAATAAAGATATCTTCATTCCTGCGGAGCTGTGCGACCGTTAATCCGGAACGGTCAATAAAACTCTGCGGATAGATGTTACCGGAATGAGGCGAGGCAAATATAATTCCCGCACGCCACTGTGCTGGACGCGCAACCGTAAAGGCCGGACTTAAAACGTCCAGACTATCTTGTTCGAGTCTGAGTGACACTTTCGGCATTTATAAGCTATATCCCAAAAAATCCACTTGCGTTATAGAAAGTATTAACCTGCGACACATAGCACGGATAGCATATAAAATAGGGACGTTGGCGGGATTCGTGCATGAATCTGCTTACAGAGCCTGAAACGACCTGATTTAGAACAATTATAAGAACCGGAATACATTATGGCGACCATACTTTATGCAGAAGATGACGACGCAATGCGAAAATTCTTTGAGAAAGCCTTGGAAAAAGCCGGGCATCAGGTCATTGCTTGTTCAGACGGTGAACGCGCCCTTCGCGCTTTGAAATTTGCGGATGGTGCCTTTGATATGTTGTTGACAGATATCATGATGCCGGGCCTTGATGGTATTGAACTGGCCAAACAGGCAGAAATCCTCTCTCCGGGTATAAAAATTATGTTCATTACGGGCTTTGCGGCTGTGGCTATGTCAGATGCCAAAGCTTCTGAGACGACTGTCTTGTCAAAACCCGTTCATTTACGTCAATTAGTCGAAGAAGTTGATCGCCTTATCGCCGCCTAAAACAAAAACTTGATCTTCAGACATAAAAAAACCGCCCTTTGAGGCGGTCTTTTTTATGCTTTGAAAATGTCTTATCTATATTGCTGCACGCGTGTGGTGCGCAAACCGGCAATGCCGTAGCTCTCGATAGACCGCTGCCATGCCATAAACTCTTCATTTGACAAACCATAACGCTCACACGCGCCATCCAAAGTCAAAAGTCCGCCACGAACGGCGGCCACGACTTCGGCTTTACGACGGATAACCCATCTCACCGTATTAGGCTTAGGTAGATCGGCCAAAGTTAAGGGGGTTCCCTCGGGCCCGATAACCACATTCTCTCTTTTCACTCGACGGTCAGTCATAGTGCTGCCCTTTAGTTATTGTTGTTACACAAACGATATAAATTCTGGATGTTAAAAAGAGTTTAAATTGATTCGGAAAAAACGAACAAAATCAATTGTTTACGAAGGTTAACAGAATCAAGATTACCGTTAAGAAAGGTTTACGGAATTGGCAACGCATTGATTCATATAAGAGATTCCGTCCCTATTTTCTGAGTCTGTGTATCGACTTGAAACAAACCCGTCCCTATATGAACATTTTACGAGGTTCAAAAAATTGAATCTTTTTTGCAGGAGCTTTGATAATTACCGCAGAAGTCGTCCATAAGTTGAATTCTTTAGGCTTTGCCAAGCCTGAATCAGAGACACGCGTGGTCGTTGCGATGAGTGGCGGCGTGGATAGTTCTGTCTGCGCGGCCCTGCTCGCGCGTGAGGGCTATGACGTGGTGGGCGTGACGCTTCAGCTCTATGATCATGGGGCGGCCATTCAAAAAGCCAAGGCCTGTTGCGCCGGGCAAGATATCTATGACGCGCAGCGCGTTGCCGAAATGATGGACTTCCCACATTATGTTCTCGATTATGAAAGCAATTTCAAAGAGAGCGTAATCGATGATTTTGCCGATACTTATCTCAAAGGGTCAACACCAATTCCGTGTGTGCGGTGTAATCAGACAGTCAAATTCCGTGACCTCTTGCAAGTCGCCAAAGATCTCGACGCTGATTGCATGGCAACCGGCCATTATATCCGACGCATAGACGGGCCTGACGGGCCGGAGCTGCACCGTGCCTATGATGGCGGGAAAGACCAGAGCTATTTCCTGTTCGCGACCACACGCGAGCAATTGGACTTCTTGCGCTTCCCGCTCGGGCATATGGATAAATCGGAAACACGAAAGCTCGCGGTCGAGATGGGCCTGAACGTCGCTGCCAAACCCGACAGCCAAGATATCTGCTTTGTCCCAACAGGCAAATATACGGATGTGATCGAAAAACTTCGTCCCCATGCGGCCAAGCCAGGCAATATCGTCCATATGGACGGGACCGTTCTGGGGCAGCATCGCGGTGTGATGTATTACACAATCGGCCAACGCCGAGGTCTCGGCCTGCCAGATGGGTCGGGTGCTGAGCCCCTCTTCGTGGTGAATATCGAAGCGGATAAAGGTGAGGTTATTGTCGGACCGCGCGAAGCACTAGAAGGGACAAAGCTATGGCTGACGGATATCAACTGGATCGGCCAAGGCGAATTTGGCCCAGAGCTCGACGGCACGCCGATCAAAGTCAAAGTCCGCTCAACACGGCCGCCGGCACCGGCGCATCTGCGCCTATCGGGCAATCATATCATTGTGGAACTGGACGCACCGGATATGGGACTCTCCCCCGGTCAAGCCTGTGTCTTCTACGCCGACGATGAGGCCGCAGCCCGGACTCTGGGGGGAGGGTGGATAACTCGCACGGAATAGGTTAACGTCTTTTCGCTGGGAGCAACCTATCCAACGGAGAGAGACTATGGCCATTATGAAATCCATCGAAGTGATGAGTGAGTCTGAAAAATCGTTCGAAGACGCCATTCAAAACGCAATCAGCCGCACAGCAAAGACGGTGAAACACATCAAATCCGCCAATGTCAAAAATATGAAGACAACGGTGAAAGATGATAAGATTCACAAATATCGCGTGAACGTTAAAATTACATTCCAAGTTGGCGACTAATCACAAGGGTGGAGTATGTCATGCTCCACCTTGCACATTTGAGAGTGGTCACTATCTCTAAATAAGAGATAATAGCATTGGAGACATTATGAACGACACAATTGCCGTTCTTATTGTAGTCGGCTTAGCCATTGCATTCTTTGGCTTGTGGACATTCAACAATAAGCAAAAACGCAAATTCGAAGAAGAGCAGCGCGCCCGCAAACGCGAGATCGCAGAATTAAAAGCCAAAGCGGCGAAAAAGACACCCTCTGATTAATCGGAATGGATGTTTAATGCCCGCCCCCAAAGGCACCTGTGACGACGTCATAATCCGTGGCGACCTGATATTCCGGATCATCATCTGAATCGACAATGAGCTGCCCCGCTTTGTTCAGAAGCGCATGACAATCCCGTGTCAAATGGCGCAGCTGTAATGTCTTGCCTTCCGCTTCATATTTGCCGGCCAACATTTCAATGGCTTGCAACGCCGATTGATCGACCACACGCGAGTCATTGAAATCCACAATCACCAAATCCGGATCGGTCTTTGGGGTGAACAATTCATTGAACCCTTCAACAGAGCCAAAGAAAAGCGGGCCTTCAATTTTATAGATTTTCTGTTCGTCCGTTTCTTCGATATCGGCATCAATCCGGCGGGCATTATTCCATGCATAAGCCAGCGCAGAAATAATCACACCGACGATGACGGCGACAGCGAGGTCGTGCCAGACAGTGACTAATGTCACGATAATAATCACCAAAGCATCGGTCAGCGGGATACGCCGCATAATCGTCAGCGATTGCCAGGCAAAGGTGCCGATCACGACCATGAACATCACACCGACCAAGGCCGCCAGTGGTATTTGTTCAATCAGAGACGAGCCGAACAAAATAAAGGCCAAGAGGAAAAGCGCTGCCGCAATCCCAGATAAACGCGTGCGCGCACCTGATTTCATATTAATCATGGATTGGCCAATCATTGCACAACCACCCATGCCGCCGAAAAAGCCTGTGACAGTATTGGCCACGCCCTGGGCGACACATTCTTGCGAGGCACCGCCGCGCTCTTCTTTAATTTCCCCCACCAAATTCAATGTCAGCAGGCTTTCAATTAATCCAATCGCGGCCAAAATAAGCGCGTAAGGGAAAATAATTTCCAAGGTCTCAAGGTTAAGCGGCACGCTCGGAATATGTAAACTCGGCAAGCCGCCTTTGATGGAGGCCATATCGCCAACAGTTTGCACGTCAAGGCTGAGACCTAAAACAATCGCCGTGACAATCCCAATACCGACAAGAGGCGCAGGCAAGGCCTTCGTGACCTTTGGGGCCGCCCAAATGAGGAACATGGTCAAACCCACCAAGCCCAACATCAAAATTAACGGCGTACCGCTCAGCCATGTGCCTTCGAGAATATGGAAGGGCCCGTAATGTTCACCCGGAATACGCTCAGGCGGCGCAGATTGAAATTGAGAGAGCTGCGCCATGCCAATAACAATGGCGAGGCCGTTGACAAAACCGAGCATCACAGGATGCGGCACCAATCGGATGAATTTACCCAAACGGAACACCCCTGCCCCGATTTGCATAATGCCCATCAATACGACCGTCGCGAAAAGATATTCCACACCGTGATCGGCGACCAGCGCTACCATCACAACCGCCAAAGCGCCCGTGGCGCCTGAAATCATACCCGGGCGTCCGCCCATGACGGCCGTAATTAATCCAACGATAAAAGCCGCGTAAAGCCCAACCAAAGGTTCCACACCCGCGACAAAGGCAAAAGCAATCGCTTCGGGGACAAGAGCGAGCGCCACTGTCAGGCCAGCCAGAACCTCAATCTTAATCCGATTAGGGGTAAAGGTCAGCGGGCCGGAGCGACTGCGCGACGGAATAGAAATGCGATCGGCAAAGGCCGAGAGGCTTGAACGTATCATGAGTGTCCCAGATGATGTCGTTATAAATTTATCTTTATAAGTTGCGCGGCGGTTAGCGCGTCTGACCCTATTGTTCAAGACGCAATGGCGGCGCGGCATCAGCCTGGTCTCTATCTCATCTTATATGTCTCTCATGTCTTTCGTTTTATATCTTATCTTATATTTGGATTGATTTGGAAAATTGGGCGTCCGTGTGGTTGTGACGTTACAGGTTCGGAAACCTAGGCAGCTAAAATTGGTTTTCGTAACCCCACGCATTTTCTTTCGAAAATGCTGGACCACACGGGAATATGTTTTTCCGCTGACGGCCCTGCACACCTTTTGAGTGGACATAGCGCGCATCAGGCCGCTTCCCTTTGGAACCCGTTACAGTCCCAAGCTTTCACGACGCATATCCTCCACTCTCCTAAACCAACGTACGCTTAGGCCCGTGAGAGCGGAACGAGTCCAGATTAACAGATAAATTCAGGGTGCGGATCAAAAGCCGTGCTTTTTCGATAAGCGATTGAAAATTCTGAAATTTAAAAATCAGAAAACGTGGATTAAATCCGATTAATAGGGCGAAATGCCTTCGGGCGGTGTCCAATCGGCAGGGCATGCCTTTATCCGTTTGACGTCAGTTGTCACCGTAATCGGCGGGCCGCCCATAGGGGATTGCGCCACAGCCTTTACGTCATATTGCGTCGCCGCATAATTGGCCGAGAGATTACCCGACAGAGGAAAGCCCAATCCCGTATTGGAGCAGGACACATCGGCAGATGCTTTGCCGCCGCCAAAACTGATGTTTGAAACATCACAGCTTCCTTCGCTGACCAAAGCCTCGACGAGTTGTGACAGCGTGCGGCTGTTATCACCTTCAAAAATGCAATATTGATAGTCTTCGGCGTGGATCTGTTGCGGCCCGATTTTGACAAT
>CAYGTR010000054.1:0-13920 GCA_964352855.1 uncultured Algimonas sp.
GCCATTGCGGCCGCAATGGCTTTACCGGACATTAATATAGCCGCGAGCGATATTGATCCCGACGCTGTTGAAGTCAGTGAACAAAATGCCGATATAAATCAAACTTCAGCCAATATGACCATATTTCAGGCTGATGGGTTTGTGTCTTCCCAATTAAGAGGCAAAATATTTGATCTTATCTTTGCCAATATTTTAGCGGGGCCCCTTATGGTTTTAGCCCCTGACATCTTCGATGCCACCGCTGTCGGTGGGAAGGTCATTCTGTCAGGCATTCTCAATGAACAAGCAGACACAGTGATGGATGCGTTTACGAAAGCGGGCTTTCACGTAGAACCCAAAGTCACGCTGCAGGAATGGACGTCGCTTTTAGCCGTTAAATAGTAATCAAAAAGCTCCGGTGCGAACACAGAAGCTTTTGTTTTTAAATCTCTAACTTATGAATTAGAGCGAGCGGTTTGCACGGCGATCACGGCGGGCGTTCCGGCGACCAATAAGGCTGCCTGAAATCATGTCCACTTGCGGACGACGAGATTGTGCACCTTCGAATGCCGGGCGGAATGTCCGGTTATCGACTGTCATAAATTCTGTTCCGTTAAATTCGGTTGTCATGGTCTTTCTTCCACAAATATATAAGAGCAATATCGCTCTCGTTTTTCTTGAGCTGCATATAGGTATGCATTCAAAAATAGGGAACAGGCAGACATGCCTTTGCAGCTATGCAAAATTGCAAACACCAGAGAAAGGTTTTGTTAATTACCAGAATGAAAATTTGTATCAGGATGATTATGAAAGCGACTTTCCGGCGGATAGTTAAATTCAAGGATATCATCCGCGGGGGGAATATTCATCATCTTCGTTTTGGCAGATGTATAAACGTGGCGCTTCTCATGAGAAGACGTCTTGATACCGAACTTTAAACCAAAAAAATTATGTGCCATGATGTCGTAAGTCTCCAGAAATGACTTCCCAAACCCCAACCTGTACCTTTACAGTAGCATAAAATTAACCATGTTTTAAGGGAAAAATTCTCCTAAGACGCGACCTCCCTTCGATCTGGCAGATAACCTTATGAATGATATTACCCTTTTCCAAAATTATACAGTCAAAGGCGGCCCGGATTTCGGACGTAAAAACCTGCCACCCTTGCGAGCGGCACTGAAAGATCAAAGGTTGGATGGTTTTATTGTTCCGCACGAAGACGAATATCAGAATGAATACTTACCGGCCTGCAATGACCGCCTGCAATGGGTCAGCGGCTTTACGGGATCTGCAGGGGCTGCGGTTGTTATGCAAGGCACAGCCGCCATTTTTGTCGATGGTCGCTATACACTCCAAGTCAAACAACAAGTCGATGAGGCCCTCTTCGCCTATGAACGCCTCGAGGATAACGGCGTCGCCAAATGGCTTCGGAAGAATGCGAAAAAAAATGATGTGATCGGTTATGACCCGCGCCTTCATAGCCCTGCCTCATTGGCACAATTAATATCTGCTATTGAAAATGCCGGAGCTGAGGCTTTAGCCCTGTCAGCCAATCCGATTGATGTCGCTTGGACGGATAGACCCGCCGCACCGCTTGAGGCCATATCAGTTCAACCTCTGTCATTAGCGGGAAAAAGCCACGGAGAAAAACGCGCCGAGATTGCCGAAGCCATCGCTGAACAAAATGCAGATTGCGCCCTTATCACGGCCCCTGCCTCTGTGGCATGGCTGCTGAATATTCGCGGCGGTGATGTGCAATGCACCCCTCTACCGCTTTCCACAGCCATTATTCATAAAGACGGACATGTCGATTTCTTTGTCAGGCCGGAAAAGCTTTCAAGCGAAGTCAGTCAACACCTGGGCAATGAAGTTTCTATCCATGATGAAAACGCACTGGAAAGCGCTCTTGGCAAATTATCGGGCCGCACGATTATAATAGACCCGAACACCGCCTCAGCTTGGCATTTTAACACAGCGGAAAGCGTAGGCGCTAAGGTCAAAAAAGCCATGGATCCTGTTGCTTTGCCAAAAGCCTGCAAGAGTGATGCTGAACTCAAAGGCACAGAGGAAGCGCATAAGCGCGACGCCGTCGCTATAGTAAAATTCCTGCACTGGCTCGACACAGAGGCGCAATCCGGTACCTATGATGAAATTGCGGCCGCGACACGGCTCGAGCTTTTCCGGCATGAAAATGAGGGCTTAAAAGATCTTAGCTTTGAAAGTATTTCAGGTGCGGGGGCAAACGGTGCGGTCGTTCATTACCGCGTCAATACGGACACGACCTTAATGTTAGAAAAAGGGTCTCTCTTCCTCATCGACAGCGGCGGACAATATCAAGATGGCACAACCGACATTACGCGCACCGTGCCCATAGGCGATCCCACGGATGAAATGCGAGATCGTTTCACGCGGGTTTTACAAGGCCACATTGCCCTCGCGACCATTCGTTTCCCCGAAGGGACAACGGGCTCTGCCCTTGATGGGTTTGCGCGTGCGCCGCTATGGGCCGTTGGATTAGATTATGATCACGGCACGGGTCACGGCGTTGGCGCTTTCCTAGGTGTCCACGAAGGGCCGCAACGCATATCCAAAGCGCCGAATACGGTCGCCCTTCAGCCCGGCATGATCGTATCGAACGAACCCGGTTATTATAAAACCGGAGAATATGGTATCCGTATTGAAAACCTACAATATGTGACACCCGCCGAAGACATTACCGGTGGCGAGCGCCCGATGATGGGTTTCAAGACATTGACGCTCGCTCCCATACATCACGACTTGATTGATAAAGACCTGCTCTCTCGCGCGGAAAGAGACTACATCAACACTTATCATGCCAAGGTTTGGGAAGAGATCAGCCCACGGGTAGAGGGTGACGTAAGAGACTGGCTAAAGAAAGCCTGTGCCCCGCTTTAGGAAATCAAAGCCAACCATTCGTCTTCGGTCAGAACTGCCACGCCTAAGCCTTGAGCTTTGGTGAGTTTTGACCCTGCGCCTGGCCCGGCGATCAAGAAATCTGTTTTGGCAGAAATACTGCCGCTGACTTTCGCGCCTAAACGTTGCGCTTGCGCTTTCGCCTCATCGCGTGAAAATTTCTCTAGCTTACCCGTAAATACGACTGTTTTGCCCGATACGGAGCTGTCAGACGCCACGGCCTCCACGGGTTCAATCGTGACATGAGACAGCAGACGGTCGACCACGGCGCGATTTTCTGGTGATGTCATAAATTGACTGAACGCATTCGCTGCGGCCTCACCGACGCCGTCTATGCCGAGTAAGGAAAGATAGGCTGTGCTGGCTCTGTTATCCAACTGATCAATGTGTTGCGCGAGCTTTGCCTGGCTTTGGAAATGACTCGCCAAAAGACCTGCATTGCCTTGCCCGATATGCCGGATACCAAGAGAATATAAAAAGCGTTGGAAGCTGATCATGCGGCGGGCATCAATTGCTGCAAACAAATTATCAATGCTGATTTGGCCAAAGCCCTCGAGTTTTTCCAACTCCGCGCGTTTTTCATTTAACACAAAAATATCAGATGGTTCGCGCACAAGACCCAGATCAAAGAAGAGCGCAATTTGCTTTTCACCCAGACCATCAATATCAAAAGCGCGGCGCGAGACGAAATGCTTCAGCCCCTCTTTGGCTTGCGCCGGACACGCCAAACCATTGGTGCAACGCCGCACGACATCTTGCCGACCTGTTTTCTCATCAATGTCACGAATGGCTTCGGCGCCGCAGACAGGGCAGTTTTTGGGCAAGCTGTAAGGCGTCTCGCCCGCGTCTTCGACGACACGTAAAACCTGCGGAATGACGTCTCCTGCGCGTTGAATTTCAACTTTATCGCCTGTTTTTATGCCCAGGCGCGCAATTTCATCTTCATTATGAAGCGTCGCGTTCGACACGACAACGCCACCAACCGTGATTGGTGTCAGACGCGCAACGGGAGTCAATGCCCCTGTACGTCCGACCTGAACATCAATCGCTTCAACGGTTGTAAAAGCTTTCTCAGCGGGGAATTTATGCGCTATTGCCCAACGAGGCGCACGGGACACAAAGCCCAAACGGTCCTGCAGTGCCAGATCATTGACCTTATAAACCACACCATCAATATCATATCCGAGGTCAGATCTCTTCTCTTCAATTTGATGGTAATGCGCAATCATAGACGCGGCGTCATGATGGACCCGCATATCAGGGTTGGTTGAAAACCCCCATGCGGCAAGTTTATCAACAGCGCCCATTTGAGAGTCCGAAATGGCGTCACTCACCTGCCCCCATGCATAAGCAAAAAAGCGGAGCGGTCGTGTAGCCGTGATAGCGGGGTCAATTTGACGAAGCGAGCCAGCCGCCGCATTACGTGGATTTTTATATTCGGGTTTGCCTGCGGCCTGCTGTTCCAAATTCATGGCGTCAAAGGCATTATGTTCGATATAGACTTCGCCGCGCACTTCGAGGATGTCCGGCCAGCCCTCTCCTTTTAGGTGATGCGGAATATCTTGTTCTAACGTCATCAGATTACGCGTGACATCTTCACCCGTTTGACCATCGCCACGCGTGGCCCCCGTCACCAGTTTCCCATTTTCATAACGGAGCGACGCCGAGAGACCGTCAATCTTGGGCTCTGCGGTGAAGTCTAAAGCTGCCTCGCTTGGTAAGCTCAAAAACCGTTTCACACGAGCCACAAAGTCGACGACGTCATCGTCATTAAACGCATTATCAAGCGACAGCATCGGCACGCTATGTTTGATTTTGCCAAACCGGCCCGAGGGTTTAACGCCCACTTTTTGCGTTGGGCTATTTTTCGCAACAAGATGAGGGAACTCAGTTTCTAAGGCGATTAACTCTTTGCGCAGGGCATCATAGGCAGCGTCTGATAAGGACGGCGCATCCTCATTATAATATTGCTCATCGGCCGCACGGATTTCCATACTGAGCGCCGCCATACGTTTTTTCGCGTCTTTTTCAGTCATGAGGCCATTAATTGCCGTGCCGCAGCGCGGGCTTCTTGTGTGATGGTTTCTCCGGCCAGCATCCGGGCGATTTCTTCTTCTCGCGCTTCGTCTGCGACTGCCTGTACATGGGTTGTCGTTGTCGATCCTGTTGAAGATTTCTCGATACGGAATTGATGATCTGCTGCCGCCGCGACCTGTGGACTATGCGTGACGACGAAAACCTGCGCGCTCTTAGCGAGCTTAGACAGGCGTTTTCCAACGGCATTTGCTACGGCCCCGCCAACCCCTTGGTCAACCTCATCAAAGACCATCACGGCATCATTTTTACCTGCCAAAGCCACCTTAATGGCCAGCGCAAATCGAGCCATCTCACCACCCGAGGCAATTTTATCCAACGCGCCCAAAGGGGTGCCCGGATTGGTCGAAACACGAAAACGGACAAGGTCTTGACCATTGGCACTTTCGGACGCCTGTTCAAAATGCGTCTCAAATGTTGCCCGCTCCATTTTCAACGGCGGGAGCTCTTGCGCAACAGACGCATCCAATGCCTTTGCTGCTTTTTTGCGCGCCGAAGTTAGAGCCGCGCATGCCATATCATAAGCAAGCTTCGCCTCTTCTGCCTGCTTCCTAATTTTTTTAATATCAATACTGACGGTTTCAATAGCCGAGAGTTCATTGGCAAATTTCTCCCGCACATCAATCAAGCCGGACAGGTCGCAATTATATTTCCGAGCGGCAGCTCTCAAGGCAAATAAACGCTTCTCCACGTCATCAAGACGGCCCGGCTCGACATCGAAGCTTTGCGCAGCAATATTGACAGCATTTCGGGCTTCTTCTGTTTCCAATAATGCCCGCTCAAGCGCCTTGGCCGCGGCACCCAAAGCCCTAGATGCAGGAAGATCAGTCGCTCCGAATTTTGCATTCACGCGCTCAATCCCTGCCAAAGCCATAGACAAACGCTCTTCAAAAGCACCGTCTTCGCCCAAAGTATCTTGCGCCGCCGTCAACTCGGATAAAGCGCCCTCCGCGCCTTGTAAAAAGCGCCGTTCAGCTGCCAAAGTTTCGTCCTCTCCCGCTTGGGCGTCCAGACGGTCTAGCTCTGCAATGGCGTGTTCCAAATACTCCCGGTCATCCCCAGCTTTGGCTTGTAACGCCAGCAAAGACTTTAAAGCGGCTTCGGATTGCCTGTATTGCTTATAAGCTGTTGCGACATTGGATAACTCAGCCAAGTGCCCGCCAAATATGTCCAGAAGTTTGATATGTGTTGTTGGGTCAAGCAAACCGCGCCCGTCATGCTGCCCATGCACCTCCAGAAGGAGACTGCCCACTTCGGACAATAATTTCACGCTCACCGGTGCGTCATTAATATAGGCTTTGCTGCGCCCATCCTCACGAATAACACGTCGTAATGTAAGGCCTTCACTCATATCAAAGTCTATATCATGTTCTGCGAGAAGCCCCATGACAGGATGATTTTGCGGCAAATAGAACGACGCCGTGCTTTCGGCTTTCTCTGCGCCTGAACGTATGAGCCCACGATCAGAGCGCGCCCCCGTCGCCATACCCAACGCATCAAGGATGATAGATTTACCTGCGCCGGTTTCACCAGTTAACGCACTCAGGCCGTCGTTGAACTCAAGGTTCAACTGCTCAATTAAAACAACGTTGCGAACAGATAGCCCAGATAACATAACCGTTTAGAACAAACGTTCTCTGAGGCGACGCCAATATCCGTCTCTGCGGTTCTTTTTGACCTCAGCTTCTAGGTCGATGCCATAGCCCTCCAGAAGCTCATAACTATCTGCATACCATTCACTGCTCGGATAGTTATAACCAAGCACAGAGCCAACGAGTTTGGCTTCATTTATAATACCAAGTGAGACATAGGATTCAACGAGTCTGTGTAAGGCTTCCTCAGTTTGAGAGGTTGTTTCGTAATTTTTAACAACATTTTTAAACCGTCCAATCGCCGCCAATTGTTGGTTTTGTTTCAAATAATACCGACCAATGCTCATTTCTTTACCCGCTAAGTGATCACGCGTCAGTTCGAGCTTCAGGCGTGCATCACGAGCATAATCGCTCTCAGGGTAACGACGGACGATCTGCTGCAAAGCCGCTTCGGCACTCACAGTCGTCGCTTGATCCCGGCCCACATCATAGATTTGGTCGTAATAGTTGATGGCGATGAGATAATAAGCATAGGGCGTGCTCTCATTACCGGGGTGAAGGCTGATGAAACGTTGTGCCGTCGCAACACTCTCCTCGTAATCAGCGGTGCGGTAATGCGCGTAAGCACTCATTAACATTGCGCGGCGGGCCCATCTGGAAAAGGGGTGCTGGCGCTCAACTTCTTGGAACAGCAGATTGGCCCTCTCCCAATCATTCCGCTCAATCCGTTCAAAGGCTTGATTGTAAATAAGCTCGGCAGGGCGCTCAACATATGCCAAGCGCTCTTTCTTATCAGAACCGCCCAAAATCGAGCATGCCGATATTGTCAGTCCTAAAACACCAATAACAACTAACCTTGCTGCACGCTTATAAAATTCATCAAAAGCCATAGAGCCTGTCCGCTTATAGGGCGTGATTCTGATCACATCCCTTTTGTTTCCAAAGTCTCTTAAAGGATGCACTGCGTCGCGGAAAGTGAGAAAACTGTTATGCGCGAACCGTTTGCAGCGAAGAAAGGCGTTTTGAATGCGGATACGCCCCATTTTCGTCCAAAGACACGAAACGCCAAGCGTCAGCATTGCCATAAAGCGCCATAAGAAGGTTATGATTCAATCCGTGACCCGACGCATGAGTTTCAACTTTACCCAATATTGGCCCCCCGAGATAGAGATCGCCCATAAGATCTAAAGCTTTGTGCCGAACAAATTCATCGGCAAACCTCAGGCCCTCGGGATTCAGCACTTTTGCTCCATCTACGACAACGGCATTATCCAAAGAACCACCTTTAGAGAGCCCGGCGGCTTGCAACGCCGCGACCTCATGCAAACGCGCAAATGTTCGCGCGGAGGCCAGGCGATCCCGAAAAGCTCTGACATCAGGAATAATGTCGACCTTTTGTTGGCCGATCGCTTCATCTTCAAAATCGATTGAAACGGTCAAGGAAAGCTGAGGAGCCGGCAGGATGCGTGCAAAAGAACTCTCTTTTTTGACTTCAATCGGTTTCAAGACTTCGACATAGCGTCGCGGTGCATTTTGTTGAGTTAGTCCCACTTGCTCGATCAATTTTAAGAAGGGTTCTGCAGACCCGTCTAAGGCCGGCAACTCTTGCCCATCAAGTTCCATGTAAAGGTTATCAATGCCTGTCGCTGCCAAAGCCGCCAATAAATGTTCAATGGTTGATACTTTTACACCGGCGGCATTTTGGAGGGTCGTACAATTTTTAACATCTGATACAGCGTCGGGGGTTACATGAATTCGGTTGTCTCGGTCGACGATGTCTGTGCGGATAAAAACAAGCCCTGCATCAATAGATGCGGGACGCATAACGAGTCGCGTATGGTTTCCGCCATGCAACTCAATCCCTGCGCAAACTGCGGGGGCACTCAATGTGGATTGTCGTCTTACATTTGTCATAACTCTGATAATTCACTAATCCGAGTGTTTGAACCCCCACAACAAACCTCATGTTACAGCGTGTTACAGATACAAAAAAACCCAACGAAACCGTTGGGTTTTTAATGAATCTAACTGATTTGTAAGAGGTTTAAACGCTGACTATCGACTCTGGCGTCGCAAAAAACTTGGGATTTCCAATTCGTCTTCCATATCGTCGCTAAATAAATCTCCAATGGGCGCTTTTGTTGTTTGCGTAACCTGCGCTGGCATAGGCGTTGACTTCTTGCGCAAGCCGAAGAAACCAAAAGCAGGTTTGGTTGAATTTTGTAAAGCAGGTTCAGGAATCGGTGACGGCGCGGGCGGTGTTGGTGTTGGGCGCGCTTGTTGAACAGGAGCTTCGACTTGTGGCGGATAAGGACGCGGCGCGGCATAAGGCGGCGGTGTGGGTGCTTCCGGTGCAAATTTCTGGGCCACTTTATTCTGCATGTCGGCCACAGGATTATAGGCTTCAAAATGATCCTCAGAGGCCGTTTCTTCTCCCTCATATGTGTCTTCATGTTCAACTGCTGTCACAATAGGGGCTTGATAACGAGCTGTTTTAGCAACAAAGGGTGCGGGTGGTGCTTCTGCCCGCGCTTGTGAATCTACACCCGTTGCAACTACAGACACACGAATAATACCATCCAAATCATCGTCCAACGCAGAGCCAACAATAATATTCGCATCTTCATCTACTTGACCCCGAATAAGAGAAGCGGCTTCATCTACTTCGTAAAGCGTTAGATCAGAACCACCTGTGATATTAATCAGAACGCCCTTGGCCCCTTTGAGAGAGACATCATCAAGGAGTGGATTATTAATTGCGGCTTCTGCCGCTTCAACGGCGCGACGTTCGCCGGTGGCCTCGCCTGTCCCCATCATGGCTTTGCCCATCTCATCCATGACAGTGCGCACATCGTTGAAATCGAGATTAATCAAACCCGGCACAACCATCAAATCTGTCACGCCGCGGACACCACTGTAAAGGACTTCATCCGCCATAGAGAAAGCATCTGACATTGTTGTGTTTTCAGTCGCAACACGGAAAAGGTTTTGGTTTGGAATTGTAATCATCGTGTCGACACAAGCATAAAGGTTTTCAATACCTTGCTCTGCTAACTTCATGCGACGCGAGCCCTCAAACATGAAAGGTTTCGTCACAATACCAACCGTCAATATTCCGCGTTCACGCGCGGCTCTCGCGATCACAGGCGCGGCACCCGTCCCTGTTCCGCCCCCCATACCCGCAGCGACAAATAGCATATGGGCACCATCGAGGTGTTCCATAATTTCTTCAAGACTATCCAGAGCAGATTCTTCACCAACCTCTGGGCGCATGCCGGCACCAAGACCTTGTGTGATGCCGCCACCCATTTGAACACGGCGATCCGCACGTGACAAAGCCAAGGCTTGCGCATCGGTATTGGCAACAACGAATTCAACACCATCGAGACCTGCCGCAATCATGTTATTGACGGCATTACCGCCAGCCCCGCCGACACCAATAACAACGATGCGTGGTTTAAGTTCTACAGCCTTTGGTAAGGAAAGATTGATTGGCATGACGAATCCCGAATTATGGTCAATGTTTGGTTAAGACAGTGATGCGCGGAAAGCGTTAAAGGGTGATTAACCTCGCAGTAAATTTTAACCTTTTGGCCTGTTTTTTAGGAGAAAAAAAATAGATTAAGTCAGCAAGGCACAAACTATTATTTCACTCACCAAGAACATCATTACTCAAAGCAAAGAGAGTCGAAAAAACCCATAAGACTTTTTATTAGCTATAATTAGCCCGCTAAAACTTACACTACTTCTTGTCTGAAACTTTAATTTCGACATGTGCCAATTTATCGCCCACAAACCAGTAACGGCTTTAAACGCGATAATCTTCGGCCAAAGCATGCTTAGGATAGCCCTCCACGTTCGTATTGTCATAGTCCGGATCAATCATCCATCGCCCCGTCCGATAATAGGAGGTTGCATTTTCAGGTAAATCTGTGTCTCACAATCGTTTCCAACGCAAATCAGCTCCCGTTATAAAGTCAGACCATTTCGGTTTCGGCGCAGGAGTAATGATATGCTTATAGCCTTCTAGCAAAGTATTCATCTCATTTAAGTTAGAAGATGAAAAATTATCAATCTCCAGAAAGCCTGTCTGATTGTCCTTTGCATAATCTGCGAAAAATTGACTATAGCAGAGCCTAACGTCGCCATTAAATAGGGATCCTGTATTGGCTTCATACATTTTAGCCTAGCAGGCTGATGCTAGAAAGGTGGAACACAAAGCTATAAATAATGTGCCCGTTTTTATTTTGTTTTGATAAACTGGCCCGCTAACTACAAAGCACCCAAGTCCGCCAAGCAAATTGTAATGAACCACTTAGCTACAATAATGATTACTCGGTTTCGCCTTGTTCACGTCGCCTTTTCTCTTCCTGAAACTTTATAGACGCTTCATTTTTTCTATAAAAACCATCGATTTGAACAACGGATCCATTCACGGCCCACATCTTGTAAACAATAAAAGGTTCTCCAACCCTCGATTTTGGCTATGCTCGTGTCAGGTAATAAATCTCTTTGCATACCAAAGGGCATCCGACCTTCCATATCAGACAAAACGTCTTCTGAGGGAATGCCATGGGCAGCGGCTGTTTCAAAAGCATTTTCGTAGAGACGCAGATCTGGTGGAGGTATGGCATTATCGTTTAGGGCCGTCTGACCCGCTTCGAAAACGGTGACAAGTGCTTCTCTTGGATTACTGACGTCAAATTCCGGCATGTTAATCGTATTGATGCCGTGGTGATCCAGCGTGTGAATCATAGCGTAACCTGCGGGGGAATTAATAAGTTCCGAAAAGGCATGATCCTCTTGCGAAACATTTACCCCGTTTATGGTTGTGCACAGCTGAGACTGTGCATCAGATAAAAAACGTGCCGCATCTTCTAAAGGATAGGGTTTCAAACCCTCACTATATGTTTCCAGAGACATAGCGAACCTCCTCAAACCTTAGTACAAGATTAATCGCAAAAACTTAGAGTTGTCAATGTCCACTAGATTTTGCGACCTATCACAAAACATCTAAATATGTGGTGTTGTTAAAATGAGGCTATTTCGTGGCAGGTTACGCCTGACTAGAAATTTTCCCGAAGCCATTGGAAAGACCGCCCCAAGGGATGACCGGAATATCTGCGCTCTTTAAAACGCCGACCGGACAGATCGGGTGGGCCTGATATGGCCTCACCTGTATGATTATAAGCCTGTTTCAGCATACCCGTCGCGACCGCAAAGTCTGATGATGTCAGCATTTCATCTAAGCCGAAAATACCGTGAGGTTGCCCAATTCGCACACGCTTGTTGAAGATAAGCTCTGCCAATTCTCTGACGCCACTTAATTGTGCGCCGCCGCCCGTCAAAACAATTTGCCGACCTGCAATCCCGTCCATGGATGAATTGTGAAGACGCTCACTCACCATCTCAAAGGTCTCTTCGATACGGGAGCGAATAATCTCGGTTACAAGCGCACGCGGGTGATGCTGTAAACGGTCTTGTGCCCCAACGGGCGGACATGGTACCATCACATGATTATCATCCGCACCGTGCAAAGCAGACCCATAAATCGTTTTGATGCGCTCTGCTGCTTCGGGAGGCGTCGCCAAGCCCCGGGCAATATCATGTGTTACGTTTCGCCCGCCAACACCCAAGGCATCAACATGCACCAATACATTATCGCGGAACACGGCAACAGAGGTCACACCTGACCCCATATCAATCACGGTCACACCCAAGTCACGCTCATCCTCAGTTAGTACGGACATAGCTGAGGCATAAGGAGACGCTGTCACCGATCGGATTTGAAGATGACAGCGCTCGATACAATGTGCCAAATTACGCAACGGGCCAATTCCACCTAAGACGAAATGCATGTCAACACCGAGGCTCTTGCCGAACATACCGCGCGGATCATTAATACCTGTTTCGCCGTCAACACTCCAATTCATAGGGATCGCGTGAAGAATGGCATAATCAGGCTGTGAGAGTTCCGACAGGCTGCTATTTAAGACACGCTTTAAGTCGCGGTCCGCAACTTCACCACTCGCAAATTCAGTTTGGACCCTTAGATGTTCTGAGCGCAATGATCGCAAAGCGACGTTTACGTTGACGCCTTGAACCGTCACACCTGCAGCGCGTTCTGCCTTCTCAACCGCTGACCGAATACCGGTTTCTGCGGCTTCCAAATCTATGACCGCCCCGTTCTTTACGCCCGCACTAACGCCAAACCCTGTCCCAATCAAACGCACACCCATACCGGGCTCTTCGCGTCCAATAAGGCAAACGACCTTACTCGAGCCAATATCAAGAACGGCAACAGTCTCAGCAGATTTTTGTTTAGGACGTCCGTACATTTTACAGAGCTATGCCCGCTGTGGCTCTGAAGGGCGAATGGAGATTCTGTCCGCAAGGCGCAAGTCAATCGCACTGACCGTGCGATCTAAAAGTTTTGTGTGCGCGTGTAAGTCATTCAAGTTTTTCAAAGCGCCGGAAAGGCCTTCTCTTGGTAGTTTTACCGTAACTTTACCCTCAAGAATAATATCCCAACGCTGCTCAGACACATAGACGGCTGAGGTAATACGCGGACGAATATCAGGCCACTCAGACAGAGCCGCCTCAAGGCTCGCTACATTTGTCTCGGCCCCTTTTCCAACAACATGAAGAAGGTCTCTCGGCAGAACCGTCCCTGATAAGACAGGCGCGATCACCTCTCCTGCATAATCAACTAAAGCCAGCTGCCCCTCTTTTTGCCAAATGGCGTAAGGCTGATTTTCTACTAATTGGACAACGATGCGATTAGGCCAAAGGCGACGTACAACAGCACGATCAACCCAAGGCAAGCTTTCGGTCCGAATTTGCGCTTCTTTCAGATCGACGCCAAAAAAATAATCACCGGGACGAATATTAACTGCGCGCAAGACATCTTGTTCATTCAATCGCCCTTCTCCCATCACATCAACACGCTCGACGACGAATCCCATATCCATCAAACGGTTTTGCTTATATATCTGTCCATTCTGAATGATTTGCGGCCAAAAACCACCTAACCATAGTGCAAAGACTGTAATCGCCAAAAAAACGGCCAACACGCCTAAGCAAAATTGGATAAAGCTTTTCTTAGAATGTCCCGCCGCCCTTACTTTGGAGGCTGTCCAATTTTTCGCTCCCCGCAAACCAGGTTTCAGCGGGGAAACCCGTGTCACGGGACCGTTCTTATAGGACGGATTACTCTTTATCTTGGCCATGTAGCGTCCTCAACCAACCAGCGGCAAAGCTGTTCAAAATTTATTCCGACATAGGCGGCCTGTTCAGGCGCAAGCGACGTCGGAGTCATTCC
>CAYGTR010000055.1:0-13705 GCA_964352855.1 uncultured Algimonas sp.
GGCGACCTTTAGGGGGAGTCGGTTTTCGCGGTTTACGACGCTGGGGGCAAAGCCCCCATGTTTTTTAAAAAAATTTCAAAATATAGGTATTAATAATAACACGATAAAGCGATTATAAAGGCAAACCAAATTGTTCGTTTCTCAGCTGAAGAACCTTCGACCGAAGGCCAATCTTCCGATCGGCTTGTGCTTTTGCCCCTTCGGACATTGTAGCCACTAAACTCAAGATGTCGTTGGGCGCCTTCACATTGATAAATCTTTGCTCTTTATTGACAAACACCACGCATTTTTTTTCTCCCTTTATCAGTTCGAACACATTGCTCAGAGTTCCAGTGCTGGCGGTATCCCAAAGCATAAGACCGAAATCAGCAACATCAGCCATCATAATATCTTTTGCAGTAAAGAAGGCTCTGGTTCCCGGGTCAGCAGAAGCATAAACACGATTGACTTTCCAATTTCCAACATTGTTTCTGGGTATATCACTCGAACAATAGACTGTTACTTTTTCTGCTCGCTGGCGGTGGAGTTCTTTTTGGATTGATGTATCCGCACCATTCGCATCGCCCACCACTATTTGCATTTCATCTGCAACAATGTTGCTTATTCGTTCAACAAAATGAGGGTGCAAATTCTTGATTTTCATTGAACCCGCTAGGAAGACTGTAGTCATAAATTATCTCCAAGTGAGGGCTGCGACATAAATTTTATTTATTTTAGGGTATGTTGCCAAGGCACCACAAACGGCCTCCATAGAGGCTCCCGTGTGATAAATATCATCAATTACTAGGGCATTCCAGCAGCCCGTTCCATTAATTTGATCATTTATGGAAAAACGACCAGCAAGAGCGTCTATTTTTTCCGTTTTTGTATTCAAGTCCTTGAGTTGTGAGGTCCCTGTTGCAGCTGGAGCCTTCCGTACGATATCCTCAAACGACGTTAATTTTGTTTTTCGAGCTAACGCGCTAGCTAATTCGAACACAGGTTGTCTAGCCCTAGTTTTTGAGGCTGGAACTGGCACGATTAGCCCAACATTCGCAAACCTTCGAAATGCGACATTATACAATTCGTCCGCTAATGGCTCTATTTGAGTCCAATCATTTCTATTTTTGAGTTGAAACAATGCTTCTCCCACCTCTGTACGCGTTGTATCAAACTGCATATGTCCATATTGGTTCTCCCCGATAGGAATGCTTCTTATAGTATGTTTATCTAAAACAACTCCAGAGACCCAGTTTCCTTGGATTTCTCTTACATTTGTTTCCACGTCTCTCCGCCACATTAAATCTAACTTTGCACATAGTAACTCAAGTTGAAATTTTAAACCTGTCAACCACAAGAGATATAAACTTTGACGTTAATTAACCATCTCACGCTTAATCTATTCCTCACTTCACGCAATATCTACTCCTCATCTCACGCACATTCTACTACCCAACTCACGCACTTTGTGTTACCCATCTCACGCAAACAAGTGAGATTCACATATGACAAACAATGACACCTTAGCTCCACGGCATTTACGGGCTGAATTGGAAGCCGCATTAACGGCGAGCCGCATTGTCAATATTATTGGCCCTCGGCAAGCGGGGAAAACAACCTTTGTGCGCGATATATTCGCCTCAGAACGCTCAGGAGCGCGTTTTGTGACCCTAGACGACCAAGTCCTGCTCAAAGCCATAGAAAGCGACCCAGAGAGCCAGATACGGGCGCTTATGGCCGATATAGGCGACAACCCTTTGATCATTGACGAGGCTCAACGCTCAAAAACAATGGCTTTAGCGATTAAAAAGATCGTGGATGAAGACCGCCGTAAAGGACAATTCATACTCACAGGTTCATCAAACGTCTTTACGTCACTGGAAATCGCAGATTCGCTTGCCGGACGAATGCGCACAATAAAACTCTGGCCGATGTCAATTGCGGAAACCTTACGCCGCAAGCCTTCTCACATTTTGGATTGGGGGATAGCCAAATCCCCAAACTTAGCGGATTTGGGAACCCCAGATAAACTTTCCCGTGCCGAATATATCGACTTTATCCTTCGTGGAGGCTTCCCTGAAATACGAGAACTTGAGACCCGAGATCGTGGGCGGCAATACAGGGATTACGTGGCCTCGGTTGTTGATAGAGATGTTGCGGATATTTTACGTGTGCGAAAAACGGATGCCTTACGGCAGCTAATTGAACAACTCGCCGCCAGAACAGCTTGCGAAACCAATACGACTACGCTCTCACGTCTGATTGCAACAGACCGAAAAACTGTAGACGAATATATGGACGTTCTGTTTAGACTTTCTATGATCATTAAGCTTCGTGCTTGGACGTCAAGCGAGAGCAAGCGTGACATCAAGCAACCTAAATATCATTTTGCAGATACAGGCATAGCTGCTGCCCTGCGCGAAATAACACCCGATAGCTTTGGCATTGATGCAAACCCGACCGCGCTTGGCACAATGCTTGAAACATTTGTTCATGGTGAGTTGCAAAAATCACTGCCCTATCAGCAACATGATTTCCGACTCTATCATTGGCGAAATGAGCGGCAGAAAGAAATCGACATTCTCGCTGAAAGCGCCACGCGGTTAGTCGGCATAGAAATCAAAGCCGCAAGCACGGTGAATGATGAAAGTTTAAAGGCGTTAAAAGACTTCGCAAAAATTGGCCCCGGTAAATCAAAACAGTTTACGGGAATTGTGTTTTACCTCGGCGAACACAAGCTCACATTTGGTGACAGAATTTTTGCGCTACCCGTCAGCATTTTGTGGTCAAAAAACTGAGCCCAAAATTATCAAAATTGAAATAGGCTTAAATTCCTAAAAGTGGCCGTTTTGGGGTCGTGTCCCGGCACTTTTCTCAGCTGGCATGGGCAATCCCGCCGATTCCGTGTCCCAGCGCAAAACTCGCATGTCCCGGAAAAAACGATGTGCAGACAATGGCTTAGCGGGTTTTGGCCCGTGCCCTTTATCTTGCCCTAAGGAAATCACTCCCAAATCGCCCCTTTTCCTCGATTTCACCTACGTCACAATTTCCTTATTTTGAGGGCGTCTGCGCACATTTACACAAAACAAATTACCAATCCTTATTGTTCAAAAATATAAAATTTTTAGCGATGATAAGTGCGTTAGAAGCTTGAAAAAACATAGTCTCTTAAAGGTTATGTGATGGTATTATATTAGAAAAAGCTCGTTATTTTGAAGGGAATGGGGACTTATTTCATTGTATATTTATAAGGCAAACTAAACTTTTGATCAAAGTCTGGGGAGATGTTTCACTGATATATAGAACAATTTAAAGGTCGAGAGCGTCTTCAACTTCTGTAAAATGCTCCAAGGCCTCCCTCAGATTTTCAACGATATCAGCAGCAATAATGTCTGGCGGCGGCAGAGCATCTACATCTTCGAGGCTATCATCTTTTAGCCAGAATATATCCAAATTGGTTTTATCACGCGCAATAAGATCATCGTAGTTGAAGGCTTTAAAGCGTTCACTCTCTACGCGTTTATGCCGTTCACCTGACTTATAGCAGTTCACAAAATCATCTAAATCAGTGCGGCGAAGGCCGTTTTTCTTAAGTGTAAAATGCTTATTCGTGCGGAAATCATATATCCAGAGCTTCTCCGTTTGGGCCGTTTTTGACGCCGCTTTCGCCGTGAAAAATAAGACATTCGCCTTCACGCCGGGTTTGTAAAATATCCCCGTTGGAAGTCTTAGAAGCGTATGAAAGTCGAATTGTTCTAACAGGCGTTTGCGAATACCTTCGCCTGCATTTCCCGCTTCAAAAAGCACATTGTCAGGCAAAACGACGCCTGCCTCACCATTGGTTTCCAAGGTCGACATGATATGTTGCAGGAAATTGAGCTGCTTGTTTGACGTCGTATATTTGAAATCCTCGCGCTCATAACTCTCTGTTTCGGTCACAACTTCACCGTCTGCACCGATGTCTTTAAAGCTCGACTTTTTACCGAAAGGCGGATTGGTCAAGATCGTGCCATAACTCGTGCCACGTTTTGATAAGGCGTCGGCGCGCGTAACGGGAGACTCGTCACCGCCAATGCCGTGCAGATACATATTCATAGACGATAACCGCACAACGTCTTGAACGATATCTGTGCCCGAAAACGTCTCTTCGCGCAGTTGCCGAGCCTGTTCCTTGTCGCCCGAAACTTTAGTTTTCATGTGCTCATAAGCAGAGAGTAGAAACCCAGATGTGCCGCAAGCGGGATCATGCACGGTCTTACCCAAGGGCGGGTCAACGACTTCGACAATGGCATCAATCAAGGGGCGCGGCGTAAAATACTGCCCCGCGCCAGACGCGACCTCGGAAGCGTTCTTCTCCAGCAGCCCCTCATAAATTTCGCCTTTGACATCAACTTTAAGGCCAAGCCAATCCTCGGCCCCTATCAGAGATATGACCTTAGTCAGGCGCGCGGGGTTGTTAAACTTGTTCTGTGCCCCTTTAAAAATTGTGCCCATAAAGCCGGATGTTTTAACCAGCTCTTTGAGAATATCGTTATAGCGGCTCTCTAAGGCTTCACCTGTCAGATACGCAAAGTCCGCCCAGCGACAACCCTTTGGCACACGCGATGGCTCACCTAAAAGGCTCTCGCGCTCCTCATCCATTTTAAGGAAAAGCAGATAGGTGATTTGCTCTAAATAGTCGCCATAGCTAATGCCTTCTTCCCGAAGGACATGCGCCATATTCCAGACTTTTGCGACAAGGTCTTCGCGAGTCACGAAAGTCCCGGCATGCGGCGTTTATTCTCGTGAGTATTAATCTCACCCTCAATGTAATCGATGAGGTCTTGAGTGCTCTCCTCTGTATAGACTACAGGGTCACAGGGACTTCTTTCCAAAACTTGGATCATCTCTTGGTAGACAGATTCTAACTTTTGGGAAGTGGGTTTCCCAAGCAGAAAATAGGGTTTAAACTCATTTTTCTGGTCTTCGAGATTGAGAAGATATCCTGACCACTTCATGACTTTGTCTTGTATGCCTTCCTCCGTTTTCAAATCCAAAGACAAGGGCTGAAAGACATGCCAGCGACCATTTTTCCACGCATTTTGAAATTTTACATCAACATGAGTGGATGCAGACTCAATTGTAGTCGTTGTGAAATGACGGCTTAATTTTCGCTTCCGAAGAGCCTCGCGAACTGGACGCCAAATATCGCTATCTGTTCTACGTGATGGGTTAATTTCCTCGTGCCATGTTACGAACCTGCGAAACAAATACTCTATTTCATCTTCAATATCGATAGAAACGCCTTCACCTATCTCGCTCCAGTGAAAAGATGAATCATCTTGTCGTAAGACCTGTTCTACGATTTCTCTGACACCATTTGCAGATGGACTTACCATTGAAGGTGAAAAGCCTTCAATCTGTTTTAGTCCACTTGCGATGGCATTTATTGTTGAGCGATAGGCGTCACCATCAAGAGTAGGAAATGCAGCTTTTAAACGGCTAAATTTCGTGCTGAAACGATATTCAAACCGTCCCATATGCTGAGAAAAAAGCGCGACGCCGACATTCAAGCTCTCGCCGATCATTGCATCATGACGATAGCGTAAAATAGCGTAGGTATAATGTTGAGTTTTACTCATGACAGTATCCTTTCTAATTCGACAATGCAGCCATCAATGTTATCCCTTATATCCTTAACACGTTGGATAGCTCGGGTTGCAGGGGTTATGACAGAACCAAAGGTCGTAGGCAATCCAGCCAGTATCGCGTCAATTTCGTCATTTTTGAGGCCTGCCCAAGTCTGCCTCACGTTTTCAAGGTTAATATCATTGGAAGCTCTTAAAGACGGGTAAAGAATATGCTGTCGATCGCCGTTTGTTATCCAATCTAAACTATTAGCTTCCCAAGGAGGCGCAGGATGAAAGAGCAATAAAGGTGATGTAAACGCAAAGGTCAATTCATGGTCAATTATGCGTATTTCTTTGCCTTTGATCAATAAATTTGGATTCGCTCAGCGTCGGTCTGGATTATCCAAAAATGCATCGAACGCGAAAATCGCCAAAGCAATCTGAAGGCAATCAGGGTCGATTGCTTGCCTCGCGAGCCAGTTACCCCATTGAGTCCCAGCATGTTCTGTTGCAAATGCGGGCCAAGTGCACTCTCCTAATGTTTTCTGATAACCCTCGAGAGGTTGGGCATCGCGCAACGCGGCTGGACATTCAACCCAAAAGGGTTTGCAAACCGGTAAGCCTAGCAATCCGGCAATACAGACAGCGATGTATTCTCTAACAACTGATAAATCATTGAGCTCTTTCCATCCGGACGGTTTGATATAAACCTCTGCTCTATCATCGGTAACGGCAATAATGCCCCCGCGAATAGGGCGATTACGGCCGGAGTCGGCCGGTGCATCAACGCGCATAAGTGTAGCGAAATCTATCATTCTGCGGCTTTCCTCAAGGCTGCTTGACGGCCAATTCGCCACGCCTCTTCAATCGTTGTATCATCCGCAAGAAAGAACTCACGTTCCAGCGACTCGGCTGTATTCGACGATAACATGAAATAATCTTTCATGGCTTGTTCTCCTACAACAGCGATATCGTGATTTTTATATCTTGTATCGCCGTCCATCGCGGTTGACCTTACGAGTTTCCATCGAAAGCGCCCGGTGGGAAGGCTGGCATTATAAGCAGCACACCTAATTTCAGGCATATGTGACAGGCCAATTTTTATGATTTTATGGCCGTTTAAATTACGTCCTAGAAAAGCTTCACCTCCGCCCATTAGCTCTAGAACATAAAGGCTCTTGGCGGTATTTTTGGAGCGGTCGACCAAACATAGTCCATCAACCGCAGGGCCGGGGCGCGACGGAGCACGTGTTTTTTGCTTTTCCGCTTCCTCATTATTCAAGTTTGTAGGTGTCGAACCTGAATACGGTTCGACAAATTTAAACCGCATGTCGAGTAGTTTTTCAGCTTCATTTTTTTTTAATCGCCGACCAGACTTACCTATTGTTGAGCCTCTATCGTTTCCTGCGGGCGTAAAATAGCTTTCAGGGGCGAAGTCGTCGATGAGCTGCCAATCTTTTTTATCAATCGTCCAAGCACCGACAGCGCGGGCCGCATTATTCCAGCGGTCTGGAAAACGTTCATAGACTTCTGGCTCGATAAATTGTGACGAGTGACCTGTCTCATTTCCTAACTGGTAGAAGCCGACGACTTTCCCCTTCATGTCTTCAGGGGCATCAGGGGCAGTTTTTGTGACATAACAGACCCAAAAACTGCCTGGCCCTGCGTCCCGCATTACATTTGCTAACCGTCCTGCTTCATCAAATCCAACACAGCCCCACGCTTCGGGAGACCATCCCCAAAATGAGGTGAGCCAAACATTGGTTGGATCAATGTCAATCTGTTCTTGGAGGGTTGGCCAATTCATGACCCGGCCTTGATGCGTTTGAGGAGTTCACTCGCCGGTTCATCGTTGGGGTCTTGGGGGACGAGCCGCCCTTCGAAGGCGGTTTTTAGGACGGCTTGTTTGAGGGCGCGGGCGCTGCGGGCTTGGGCGTCTAATGTGGCCTCGGCCTTATCGGCTTTGGACAGAGCTTCCTCAACGCGCGAGACGATTTCGGCTTGTTCAGCGAGTGGCTGTAGAGGCGTAGGAAATTTACAAATTGATGTAAGGCTAATCGACGCTAAGTTCAGCAATATATGGCCTAGCTCTAAAAACATGATTTTGATGTATGCACGGGTGAATTTGTCCGTACCAAACCCAACCTCGACCTAATTTATCAAGATCTCCGCCTTCGTTCATAAGAATATCCCCAGTTTGAAGATACTTTTCTTTAGCCTTCTTAGCGTCCACAATAATGTTCTTAACAGTCGTTAAGTCAATGTGTCCTGCCTGAACATTGGCCACACGAAGGTACGGAATTTCCACTGGATTTTCTGCTTCTCTTTTACGGTTTACGGTAACCCCTCCCTTAATTTCACAAAGTCCGGCTAGTGATGCCCAAACCCACCCCTCTGGTAAATCTGGTAATCCCTCGGTGTCAGCCTCAACAGGCGCTTTATACCGCGCCCTAAACTTCACCCATTCCTTCTCCGTCTTCGGGCGAGCTTTGCCTTTGGCGTCGAGTTTTTCCAGTTCGGTTTTTTCCCATGCTGCGTAGCGGGCTTTGAGGATGCGCTTTAGCAGGGCTTCGGCCGTTTCGGTGGGAGGGTTTTTGGCACGCCAATCGGCGGTGAGCTCGCCTGTCACGGCGGCTTTGAGGACGGCTTTGCGGTAGCGGGTCAGGGCCGTACGCGCCCGCGCAATCGCCCGCTCCCCCGCCTCTATGGATGAGAATAATTCATCAATTTTATCAACAATGCGGCTTTGCTCCGCGAGAGGTGGAATATTGAGTTCGAACTCATGAATATCTTTAGAGCTGATATTTTGTACTGCCATACCTTTGGCATTTGACATTAAACGCGAATGCGCATGCTCAAGAAACAAAGCGCTGAATTGTTTGCCCACTTCACCTATCTTCGATTGAAGCAAACCAGTGCGTTGATTTTGAATAGATGGATAAGTTTCAAGGTATTTGGATGGCTCGCCAATCGAACCAGACAATCCAATAATAATGTCACCTTTGCCCACATAATAGTTTTCTAATGGCTCAGCAGTCTCGTTTGAAACAAATTTGCAATTGCTCATATCAACGATATGACCAGTAAGGTTTGACTGCCGTAATACTGGAAACCCTTCCTCGGTATAAAATTTGCTTTTGACAGCAAATCCATTTCTCAGAACACAAATATCGGAAAAAACGCCCTCTACCCAACCCTGCGGCAATTCTTTTTCCCCCTCACTCATGCCTTAGGCCATCCCTGCTTTATTCCAAATGGGCTGCGCCAATGCCATGACGTGCCGCTCAATACTATCCAAGACTGTCTTATTATTCGCGGTTTCATGAAACCATAAAGTGAGGTCGCTTCCTTGTATTTTTGCGTCACAAATTAAATTGTTCAGCCGGCAATTTGTTTGCTGTCCGCCGTGAAAACAATTTCGCGGAGATATACCGCCATAGCCATTACTGCTCCAGCGTTTGTCCAAATTTATGGCTTGGCCGACATAAACGGGCACTTCGTCTTGAGTGAGGGTATAGATACCTGCCGCCTTTATCCCGCGTGCAATACGGAATTTGCAAAACGGGCCTGCGCCATAATTATGCAGGGCTATGCCGCGTTGATTGTCAAATCGCGCCTGCGGATGGAAGGGCTTGACGCTGCCGTCTTCTAAACGCTCGGGCTCTATTGCGCCTATACGCGTGAATTGATACTCCCCGATTTGCATTAGGCGACCAAAGCGATTGAGAGGTCATCAAGCAGGCCGTTCAGCCCCTCACCAAAAAGCGCCCGCGCCCGTATCAATCCGCCCGCATCGGCGAACTCCGCCATTTCCATCAAATCGCGCGCGGATATTTCGGCATTGGCCGCAATGTGGTCTCGGATATTTTCCAGCCACCGCATTTGATCGGCGCTGTATTGTGTGCCCGCCTTTTTCTGCCGCCCAATCCAGAGGTTAAAACGGCGGGTGACATCTGCGCTGATGGGTTCCAAAAACTCGCTCTGGCCAAGCGCAAAGCGCACCAGCGCAATAATTTCGGTCAAAAGCTTGTCCGCAGGCGCGCCGCGCACGGCGGCCTCGTTCACACGCTTATAAGCCTGCCAGACGGTGGCCGTGGTCAGATATTGCGGCGGGTCAGAGAGTTTAACGGTTAGCTCTTTGATTTGGGCATAGGTCAAGCGTTGCTGTCCCACGGGCTGTTCATAGAGGATTTGCAGGGCGGTGATTTCGTTGCGGTTATCTGCCATGAACTGCTTAAAGCTGCTGATGGTTTCTTCTGACTTTTGAATATCAAATTCAGCCTGAATAACCGTATCGGCGTTGATGTCATCAATCACAATATCGGCACGGGATTTCATATCGACCAAGAGCTTGCGCACGGCAGGGGCGTCAAAGACGCGGCAGGCTTCGTCTTTTTTACGCGCCGCGATTTCGGCTTCTTGCTCAACACTCGCCAGCGGGCCGAATTCCGCTTTGGCTTCGGCCTCAATCAAATCGGCATCAGTGGCATCCAGCAAGGCATTGGCCATTTCGCGCAGGGATATGCCCGCTACATCGCGGATACGGGCCATATCCTCTTTGCCGAGCTGTGTTTCCAGTTTGGCCAAACGACCCGCCAGTGAGATTAGCCCGTCTTCGTCGCGGCGGCCTTGGGCGATTTGTTCAATCAGTTTTTCAAAGCCAAGATGACGTTGACGTTCCAGCGGCTGCGAGACGTTTTTCTTGCCTTCGGTTACGCCCACGGCGTCAATCAAAACAAAGCGGGTTTTCGTGCGGGCATCTGGCGTGACTTTGGCCAGTTCGCTATCGTCAATCGTGCGCACGCCGCGCCCTTTCATCTGCTCGTAATAGCCTTCGGATTTTACGTCGCGCATAAAGATAATCGCTTCGACGGGTTTAATGTCCGTGCCTGTCGCAATCATGTCGACGGTCACAGCTATGCGCGGATTTTTATCAACGCGAAAACCTTTGATGCGCGCGGCGGGTTTTTCGCCGCTGACTTTATAGGTGATCTTTTTGGCAAAATCATTGCCTTCGCCAAAGACTTCGCGGGCGGCGATGACGATTTCTTCGGCGTGGTTGTCGTCCTTGGAAAAAATAAGAGTCTTGGGTACCCAATCGCCTGTGCGCCCGGGAAATAGCTCGGTGAAGAGATTGTCCTTAAAGGATTGCAGGACGGTGCGGATTTGCGCTTTGGACATAACGGAACGGTCAAGTTCACTCGCTTGGTAGTCGAGGTCAGCGTCCAGCGCTTCATAGCGTTCTTTGCGCGAGCGCTTGTCCATGATGGGAACGTGATAGCCTTCTTCAATTAGGCCTCCCCCTTCGCCAACCTCAGTGCGAATACGGAAGACTTCATAGCCGACATTCACACCGTCGGCGACGGAGCGCTCATAAGGGTATTCCGCCACAAGGTTCTGCTGAAAGAAACCTAGCGTATGTTTGGTCGGTGTGGCCGTGAGGCCAATAAGATGCGCGTCGAAATAATCCAGCACTTGCCGCCACAAGCCATAGATAGAGCGGTGGCATTCATCCGTGACAATGAAGTCAAAAGTTTCAATCGGTAGGTCGGCATTATAGTCGAGCGGCTCAATCTCGCCGTCTTTTTTCTCCCAGACTTCAAAGGCGGATTTCTCTTCATTTTCTTCGTCCAGCTCCTTGCCTTTCAGCATCGAATAAAGGCGCTGAATTGTCGTGATGACGACTTTGGCGTCCGTGTCGATATGGGCAGATTTTAGCTGCTGTGTAATATAGATATCGGTGAATTTTTGGTTTGCGCCGGGCGGGTCGAAGTTCTGAAATTCTTTGAGCGTTTACGAGCCAAGGTTTGAGCGGTCAACAAGGAACAAAATGCGCTTGGCATTGGCGTGTTTCAAAAGCCGCCATGAGAATGAACAGGCTGTAAAAGTTTTGCCTGCGCCTGTTGCCATTTGAATGAGCGATTTGGGGCGGTCTTCCGCAAGTGATTTCTCAAGGCCTGTTATGGCATCAATCTGGCAATCTCGCAGTCCGGGTTGATCCAGCGCGGGCATTGACGCGAGCTTAGTTCGCAAGGATGCACCCGCTTTAAGCCATTCATGCAAAGTTTCGGGTTTATGAAATGCAAAGAGTCGCCGCGAATGCGGTTTGGGGTCGCGCATGTCTTTGAAATTTGTTTCGACGCCTGTGCTCTCGTAGCTGAAAAGGAGATTGTCTTTCCATTTGGGAATGTGGTCTGGCAATGCGCCCATATATTTATCAGACTGCTCCGCGACGCCCGAGAGTGTGATGCCTTCGGCTTTGGCTTCAATAATACCCGCCGCTTTCCTATCAATAAACATGATGTAGTCAGCTTCGTCTTTTCCGAGCTGAAAATGACGCACGATAACGCCTAGGCCCGCGCCGAGATTTAGCGCATCTTTATCCTGTAAAACCCATCCCGCCGCAGTGAGCAACGCATCGATTTTTTCTCTGGCCTTATCCTCGGGAGTCATAAGGCAGATAATCACCACTTTGACGTGAAGGTCAATCGTCTCTGTCGTGTTTTGACAATTCTAATATGAAGTTAAAAGAGACCAAAAAAACTAATTCAAACATCAAACTAATTTCCGTTAAGTCACAAGAAATATTGCCTTAAATTATTGAAATTAATTGATATTTTTCGATGGTACGGGTGGTCGGAATCGAACCGACACTCCAATGGAACAGGATTTTGAATCCTGCGCGTCTACCAGTTCCGCCACACCCGCATCGAAGATTTTGGACATATAAAGCAGTCTAATTCAGATGGCTACACCTGATTTCATCTATACTGAATTTTTCTTATTTTTGCTAGATTTCACTGCGGACGGTTTTCGCCTTCTGACATTTACTTTGGCGGCATTGATCATATTTTTGATATGCGCCGCGTAGTAGGTTTCTATCATCTAAACTGATGTGCGGCAGTTCTTAGCAATCTGATATATGTCCGCGCCCTCCATGAGCCGCAAACAAATATAAGTATGTCGAAGGCTGTACGCCGTTCGGCGTTGACCTTCGCAGTCTATTTTAAGATTTTCTTCTTCAAGTATTCGATTGAACAAAGCCCTATGCAAGGAAGGAAAAATCTTATCTGTTGGTTGAGGTTTGTGTCGTTCGACCAAACGCTCAAATGTATGCACGGCGTTCGCCGTGCTCTTACAGTAACCGCCTCCACGCTTACCCCGAACTTCGATTTCTAGAATTGTCTCTCCACTATCTAAATCATCGACAATTGTAATGTCTCTATATTCAATCCGAAGAATTTCATCTGGCCTCAATCCAGTGTTCGCCATGAATAAAACGAGATCATGTAATTGTTGAGCGTTCCTCTTGTGACGCAGATTGTAAGCCGTTTCGATGTTGTTTCGAGTCGCTGTGTAAAGCCTTTTATATTCCTCGGGCGAAAACCAAGCTCTGCGCACAATCTTACCTGCTGACTTATAAGGTAGAGAAACGTCAGGAAGGTGAGTGAGCCACCCATGCCGGGCGGCGGTTTTTAAAACTTGTCTTAATGCACAAATGTCTTTGTGCATTGTGCTACGGGATGGCGGGGTGTGAACATGCTCCCCCGCTTTGTTGTGACGAGGGACGGAATAGCCTTGCCTATGAATACGGTATTCCTGCACTAATCCCGGTGTAATTTCCGACAACCCTTTCTCACCAAAGAAAGGAATTAGGTAGTTATCCAACCGCCTCATAATTGAATCAACATAACCCTCGTTTCGATCACCATCGGTAATGATGATATATTCTTTTTTGAATTGGGCCGCTGCACGCGCGAACGTCTTCTCAGTCCGAAGCGTTTTTCGTCGGGCTCCGAGTCTGAGGTCGAGATACCAGCCTTCTGCAAAGTCTTTGGCTCTGCGAACATCAGACTCTTTCGTGGACTTGCGCCAGTTCCGACCTTCTAAATAAGTGGCACATTGCCAATAGTCTGACCCGGGCCGTTTATAGAGGTTTACATTCCCGCCCATTGTTGTGTGTTTTGCCGTCATATCGCCCACCTTTCACATAGAAAAGGCGCTGGGACGCAGAAACGGAAAAGTGTGTAATAGTTGTGTAACACATATGGTCTCGGCGTATATGCCTCATCTATATGTTTTTATTATATATTTTTTGTTGAAAAAGTAAAGTAGGA
>CAYGTR010000056.1:0-6091 GCA_964352855.1 uncultured Algimonas sp.
CAAGGCTAAACCACACTCATGACAACAACCCTTAAAATCGCTTCGGCGCAATTGAACCCGATCGTGGGCGCTTTGGAGGCTAATATTGGCCTTGCCAAAGAGGCGTTTACGCGGGCGAAAGCGGATGGCGCGGATATTCTGGTTCTACCGGAACAGCTTATCATCGGTTATCCGGCCGAAGACCTTGTTTTAAAGCCTGCGGCAGTTGAAGATTGCCGTGTTCTGGCGGAAGAGTTTGCGACCCTGACCAAGGACGGCCCTGCGGTTGTGTTTAACCTGCCTTGGATGGAGGGCCACAAGCTTTACAATGCGGCTCTGTTTATGCGTGACGGCAAGATTACAGATGTTCGCAAAAAACATCATTTGCCCAATTACGGCGTGTTTGATGAAGCGCGTATTTTTACACGCGGCCCTTTACCAGAGCCCATAGATTTCAAAGGTGTGAAGATCGGTCTGCCGATTTGCGAAGACCTTTGGCAAGAGGGCGTGGCGGCGCATCTTAAAGACCAAGGTGCAGAAATCATGATTTCACCCAATGGGTCGCCTTGGCGGCGCACAGCGCTCTCAGAGCGGAGTGAAGCCTTAGGTGAGAAAGTCTTTAATGAAGGCCTGCCGCTTATTTATGTCAACCAAGTCGGCGGACAGGATGAGTTGGTTTTTGATGGTTCCAGTTTTGCCATGAGTGCGGCGGGGGCTATCGTGCAATCCCTTAAGAGTTTCGTGCCGGATTATGATGTCTCCACATGGCATAAAGAAGCGCATAAATGGGTTTGTAAAAAAGCAAAAATTGAACAGCAACTAACGGGGTATGAAGCCGATTGGCGTGCCGTGTGTTTAGGTCTTGGCGATTACGTCAATAAAAACGGTTTCAAACAAGTCGTGTTAGGCATGTCCGGCGGTATCGACAGCGCCATGGCTGCGACCTTTGCCGTGGACGCTTTGGGCGCAGACCGTGTCTGGTGCGTGATGATGCCGACAAAATATACGAGTCCTGAGTCGGTCGAAGACGCCAAAGCCTGTGCCAAGCGTTTGGGCTGTCGCTATGATGTGATACCCATAAAACCCGCCATTGATGCGTTCCATGAGATGCTGAACCCATTTTTTGCTGAAACCAAACCCGATACGACAGAAGAAAACATCCAATCGCGGGCGAGGGCGCTGACGCTCATGGCGCTATCCAATAAATTTGGCCCAATGTTAGTGACGACGGGTAATAAATCGGAAATGGCTGTGGGGTATGCCACGCTTTATGGTGATATGTGCGGCGGTTATAACCCGCTGAAAGATCTCTATAAGACCGAAGTCTTCGCGCTCGCTGATTGGCGCAATTCACATAATCCTGATGACTTGTTAGGGCCGGAAGCGCCCATCCCGCAGAGGATTATCACGAAGCCACCTTCGGCTGAACTGCGCGATGACCAGAAAGACAGCGATAGCCTGCCGGAATATAATGTGCTGGACGATATTTTGCATGGCCTCATTGATGAAGAGTGTTCCGTTGAAACCCTATTAGACCGTGGTCACACCGTAAAAGATGTTTCGCGCATCCAACATCTGCTCTATATCGCTGAATATAAACGCCGACAGGCGCCGCCCGGCGTAAAAATTGGCACGAAGAATTTCGGTCGCGATCGTCGCTACCCCATAACAAACCACTATCGGGATAAAGTCCCGACACAAAAATAAGTCAGTTACTATGTCCGTACGCGTAAGATTTGCTCCTTCTCCCACGGGAAAGCTCCATGTCGGGAATGTTCGCACCGCTCTGATGAATTGGTTGTTTGCCAAGAAAGAAGGCGGCATATTCATCCTGCGCATTGATGATACGGATTTGGAGCGCAGCACAAATGATTTTGAGAACGGTATTCGCGAAGACCTGACGTGGCTCGGCATGGAATGGGGCGAGACCTTTAATCAATCGCATCGTTTTCCGCTTTATGAAGCCGCCGCTAAGGACTTGAAAGAAAAAGGTCTTTTATATCCCTGTTATGAAACGGCAGAGGAGCTTGACCGTCAGCGCAAATTGCAGCGGGTTCAAGGCAAACCACCCGTTTATAATCGCGGAGCCTTAGCACTCACTGACGCGGATAGAGAAAAATTGGAATCCACGGGGCGACAGCCTCATTGGCGTTTCAAACTCTCCGGCAATCCTGTTGTTTGGCATGATGTCGTGCGCGGCGAGCAAAGCATTGATACGGCGTCGATCTCTGATCCTGTGCTTATTCGCGCGGATGGGTCGTTTCTCTATACGCTTCCGAGTGTCGTCGATGATATTGATGCCAAAATCACCCATGTCATTCGTGGCGAGGATCATGTGACTAATTCAGGGGCGCAGATTGAGGTTTTCCAAGCACTGTCCAATCATCTGCCAAAATTCGCGCATACACCGCTTTTGGTCGGTAAAGACGGGAAGGGGCTGTCTAAGCGTCTTGGGTCGCTCTCTATGGATCAACTGCGTGAGCAATTTATCGAACCTCTCGCGATATGTTCGTTATTGGGTAAAATCGGCACTTCTGACCCGATTGAAGCACGTCCGTCTCTGCATGTTTTGGTCGAGGAATTTAGTTTTGACAAAATTGGTCGGGCGCCTGCACGCTTTGACGAAGCTGAATTACTCTTGGTCAATGGGCGTTTGTTACACGAAACCGACTATGCGGCTGTGAAAGATCATTTGGAGCATATGGGCGTCGCGGGCGGCGAGTCCTTTTGGTATGCCATTCGCGGAAATATCGAGAAAATTTCCGATGCGGCGGTTTGGTCAACAACATTATTCGCTCCTGCGCCCGGTATTATCCAAGATGCAGACAAAGAATTCTGCGCCACAGCGGCCAAGCTTTTGCCTGCCGAAGTCGATCAAGGCAGTTGGGGGCCGTGGCTCGCGGCGATCAAAGAGGCGACCGGCCGCAAAGGCAAAGACCTCTTCATGCCGCTACGCCGTGCATTAACAGGCCGTGATCACGGCCCGGAAATGGGGCCGCTCTTGGCTTTGATGGGGGCGGAAAAGGCAAGAGCCAGGCTAAAGGGTGAGACAGGCTAATCACATATTTGTCTCAAACCCTTCACAGAACTGTGTGTTGGTTTGTCATGTCATTGACGATACTGCCGCTCAAATTTCACGGAGGGCATTATGCCAAAGTTACTTAAGCCGACATTGCTGTTTACCCGTTTGGCAATTTTCTATTTTTTACTGCCATGGCAGTTGATGCGTTTTACAAGCCCTGAGTCAGCCAAAGGTATTGCAGCCAAATATTATAACGTTTCTAACTTGCCCGACAGTCTTGGTCTTGTCATTGGCGTTTTTTGGATGATTTTACTCGTTGCCTTTTTATCCGGATTTAAGAAATCTATCAGCTATTTGTTGGTGTTGATACTTCATGGGGGTGCAGTTGTCTTCACTTTCAACCACTATATTCCGGGTCTTGAGACTTATAATCAGTTGTTCTTAGCGGCTGTTCCAACAATAGGCGCAATGGCTTTGCTTTATGTCTTAAGAGATGAAGACACACTACTGAGTTTCAGAGGTAAATTGGGATAAAAGTGTTGATCCATAAACCTCTGGATGTGGGAGCAGAGGCTTATGAACCAACGGATATATGACAATAAACGTGGGTCTATTATCGATGTCGCTATAAAGGTTTAGTCATAAACTCGCGACATCACTCTTTTAGTCAGTAAGTCTGGCTTTGTCATTATAAAAACACCAAATAAGTGTATTTTATAATTTCTGCAGTTTCCGACTAAATTCATTTTTTTTGCAAAAACGATCAATCCGGTTTGATTTAAGTTGCGTATCTACAATGTTACAAGCGCTCACGGTCCCTGAGCCTGTAACCCGGATGTCTTATCCCCTTAAGATGATCCCTTTTTTGACTAAGGCGCCCCGGCAAAAACCGGTGGCGCTTTTTTTTTAGCGTTTAAAAAAGAGATGTCTCCAAACAGGATCAAAGATTAACATGGCAATTACAACCAAAAGCCCCCATCCCCAATGCGCGCCTTTGATCCACAACCAAATAAACAAAGCAAAAAGAAAGGGATAAAACAGGAAGTTCCAATAGACCTGTAAGATCGCTTTCAAGGTTTTCATGCTAAATCTCTTGGCAATAACAGATCGACAAGCTTCCAATTCTCTGGTTCTAACCATAGGTCTTTCAAAGGTTTTATTGCCTTAAAAACAGCACAGGCCGCTGTCGGGAAATCATGCTCTTGCCCCGATAAAAAGTAATAAAGCCCGCCCCATCCCGGATTGTGCCCTAGGAGCATGAGATTTTGCGTGGGGGCTGGTGAGTTATCACAGGCCTTAATTACGATATCCGGACTGGCATGATAGAAATCAGGATTATAATGGACCTGCTGTGCACCGGGTATGGCCCTGATGAGGCGCATCGCTGTTTCCCGTGTGCGTTTAGAGTCAGAACTCCAAATAATATCGGGGGCATATCCCCGAGCGGTGAGAACTTCGCCGATTAAAGTGGCTGCTTTTTGGCCGCGTTCATTTAATGGGCGTTGATGGTCTGATAATGACCCGTCACTCCATGACGATTTCGCATGGCGCATAAGGCAAAGATAAAGCGGGGCAGAGCTCATGAAGAAACTCTACCCCGAACAAACCGAGGTTTCTACTTCATTGTGTAGGCGATACCCACACGGGTAATTGTATCTGTCTTTTCAATGCCAGGACCAACATCTGTATTGTGATCAATACGAAAAGATGTGCGGGCGGCCAGATTGCCGACGATTTGTGCTGTGATACCGATTTCGTTCCAGATATTGGTATTGCTAGAGGCATAAGTCACTTCTGTATCATTATAGAGAGACACATTATCATTGAACGTCCAATCGAAATCAGAAAATGCACGGGCTGCGACTTCGTCAAAGCGCTCACCATCCGCGCCTTGGGCTTGTTGTTCGCGATAACCGCCGCCACCTTCGAGGTTCCAAGTGATTGGCTCGGAAATAATAGCTTTGTAACCGATACCCGTCCCAAGGTAATACCCCTCTTGGAAAGCTCCAAAATCGTCACTGAAATAATCTGCAGCACCGAACACATATGTGCGTTCGTTCAATTCACGGTCGATTTGATAGCCAAGATTATAACGTTTTTTGTTTGTGACGTCTTCTGCTTCGCCGAGATCAGCCGAAGCTGTAATTTTATGAGTCCAAGTCTCGCCGACTTTGTCGAGCTTGAGGCCAAAGCCAATATCCGTTGTATCTGTGTTACCGGTCGTTTTTGAACCGGAGAGCGAGGCTTCGCCGAGCCATCCGTCCCAAACTTGGGCGTGGGCCTGTCCGGAAATTAGTGTCAGCGCAAGTGCGCTCGTTGCTACTAAGTATCTCACAATAAACTCCTGTGGGTTGTAATGTATCCTGCGCGCCCTTTAGTAAAATAGGGTGAATGATGTATGAATGAGAAATATTTGTAATGCCGTCTTCATTCGGTTTACGCAGATAGAGACACAGACTATAGCAAGCCAAATTTAACTGAGCAGATCATCATGCACGATATAAAAGCTATACGCGAAAACCCAGAAACCTATGACGCCCTTTGGGCCAAGCGGGGATTAGAGCCGCAGACGAAAAAAATCCTTGATCAGGATAAACTGATCCGCAAAGCGCAACAGGTCGTGCAAGAGGCCGAAGCCGCGCGAAATAAAAGCTCCAAGCTGATCGGGCAGGCGATGGCCAAAGGCGATAAAGAGGAAGCTGAGAGACTAAAGACCGAAGTCGCAGGAGCGAAGAACGTGATTGCGGCGATGGGCGCCCAAGTTGAGAGCGAGAAAGCGCAACTCGACAATCTTCTGTCCAGCCTACCTAACTTACCCTTTCCTGAAACACCCGAAGGCGCAAGCGAAGAGGATAATGTCGAACTTGCCAAATGGGGTGAGCCAACAAAACTTGGATTTGAACCAAAAGATCATGCGGATTTGGGTGAAGCGCTCGGCATGATGGATTTTGAAACCGCTGCCAAAATGAGCGGGAGCCGCTTTGTTGTCTTAAGCGGCGCGTTATCCAGAATGGACCGCGCACTTGCCGCGCTTATGCTTGATATGCAAACGGCGGAAGGGTTTGAAGAAACAACGCCGCCATTTTTGGT
>CAYGTR010000056.1:6191-13315 GCA_964352855.1 uncultured Algimonas sp.
CCAACCGCTGAAGTCTCCCTAACCAATATCGTGCGCGAATCCATTCTCGACACCGACATGCTCCCCAAACGCATGACTGCGCATACGCCGTGTTTCCGTTCTGAAGCGGGCAGTGCGGGTCGCGACACCAAAGGCATGATCCGTCAGCATCAATTCAACAAAGTCGAGCTTGTCTCTATTTGCCATCCCGATGAGTCTGAAGCCGAACATAAGAATATGTTGCGTTGTGCCGAAGCAGTTCTACAAAAACTGGAACTGCCTTATCGCGTGGTCGAGCTGTGCACGGGCGATTTAGGTTTTGGCGCGCGTAAGACCTATGACATCGAAGTCTGGTTACCGAGCCAAAATACCTACCGTGAAATCAGCTCCATCTCCAATTGCGGCGATTTCCAAGCCCGCCGAATGCAAGCTCGCTATAAACACGCCGAAAAAGACAACCGCTTCGTCCATACGCTGAACGGGTCAGGCCTCGCCGTCGGGCGTACGCTCGTCGCCGTCTTGGAAAATTACCAAAATGAAGACGGAACGATTACAGTGCCAAAAGCGCTCGTGCCTTATATGGGCGGTATGGAGAAGATTGGGTGAGAATTCTCCTTACTAACGATGATGGTGTGTCGGCGCAGGGTATGGTTGTTTTGCGCCGTATTGCGGCGAAATTATCTGATGATGTATGGGTGTGTGCGCCGGATACGGAACAATCGGCGGCATCACGGGGAGTCTCGCTCCACAATCCGGTCAGATTGCGCGAGATAGACGAAAGAGTGTATTCCGTTTCGGGGACACCGACCGATAGCGTCATTTTGGGTCTGAAAGATTTGCTCGTGGACAATCCGCCGGACTTGATTTTGTCGGGTGTGAACCGCGGTCAGAATCTTGCAGAAGATATTACGTTTTCCGGTACGGTTGCAGGGGCATTGCAAGGCATGCAAATGGGGATCCCGTCTATTGCCATTTCACTCGCGCGTGGATTTCAGGGGGCAGCAAGCCTCCCTTGGGACACGGCAGAGGCGCATAGCCCCGATGTTGTACGTAAACTCCTTAAGTCGGGTTGGCCGAAAGCCGTCGTGCCCAATGTGAATATTCCCGATGTCCCTGTTGACGGTGTGAAAGGCATTCAAATCACCCGCCAAGGTCATCGTGATTTTCAAATGACAGGGGTTGAGAAACGTGATTACCCGCGCGGCGGGCATTATTTTTGGCTCACTTACGGCGCGAAGAAATCTAATCCGCCTGCGGGAACAGATTTGCGCGCAATTTATGACGGGTATATTTCAGTCACGCCGCTCCACACGGATTTGACGCATTTTGAGACGCTCGACGAGATGTCTCGCGTGATAGGTGACTGATGTTGGGTCGTTGTTATGTTTGATCCAGGTTTGATTGACATGGTGATGCGCCTTCGCGGGAAGGGCATTTCGGATAATGCCGTCCTTCGCGCGATTGAACAAACTCCGCGCCAGAGGTTTGTATCGCGTAAAGCCATTGATAAAGCCTATGACGAACAGGCCCTGCCGATTGATTGTGGGCAAACCATAACGGCCCCGTGGATTGTGGGTTTAATGTTACAATCGCTGCGACTCTCCAAAGAGCATAAAGTCTTGGAGATCGGACTGGGGAGCGGTTATCAAACGGCTATTCTGTCTCGTCTTTGTAAACGGGTTTATGCTGTTGAAAGGTATCAGCTTTTGATAAAAATGGCTGAAGCGCGTTTATCCGCTTTGGATATTGTAAATGTTGTCATTCGTCATGGGGACGGGCGATATGGATGGGCAGGACAAGCACCATTTGACCGTATCATACTGGGTTGCGCCACTCGCGCTGCGCCGCCCATGCTCTTGGAGCAACTCGCCCCGGGGGGAGAGATGATCGCCGTCGTGGATGAGCAATTAATGCGCTTTTCCAAAGCCCGTTCTGTCATTACCGAGGAAACGCTAATGCCTATGCCTTTGGATATGGGCCTTGATATGATAGAGCCGGGGAAATCACGGACACTTTAGGGGCCAAAATGAGCGATATCCAGCATCACAGTTTCCATTATATCGAGCTGCCTTCTATTGATAATGCCGCCATGAAGGCGTTTTATGGCCCGGTTTTCGGCTGGACATTTCAAGATTGGGGTGAGACCTATGTGGCCATTCAGGGGGCCAACGTCGATGGCGGTTTTGATATGGCCAGCGACCGCAAACCCAGTGATCAAGGGGCGCTCGTCATTATTTACTCCAAAGATTTAGAAGCATCTGAGGAAGCCGTAAAAGCGGCAGGCGGTCACATCACCGTTCCAATTTTCAGCTTCCCTGGCGGCAGACGATTCCATTTCAAAGACCCAAGCGGGAATGAGCTGGGCGTTTGGACGATTGTGGAGGAGTGAAATCCGAATTTCGTTTGATTGAATAGACGGCCTAAAGCCTAACATTGTCTGGCTTTTGTCAGCCGAGTTTAATCATCGGTCATAGAGCTGCCACTTTTCTCTCAATATTTGGCCATATTTTTAGAACAACGCTATAAGTTCATAAACTGGAGAGAGATTAAGTCGATATCCGAAGAGACCATCACACAGTGGGAAGAAACCTATGACGTTGATATACGTTACTCTCCGGAGACAGGACGTTTCACTGTTCAATCAATCTACGAACCTCCTGAAAATCTTATCAGCTCTGTGACCCAACCTTGGGATAAATCTGCGACAACCTATCAGGTTTCCGGTAATATTCTCCAAGATGATATTCGTCCCGATGCGAATTTTGCAGAAGCTTTAGGTGTCGACCTCACCGGCAATGATGTGGCAGATTTTACTGCCATGCAGGCTGCTTCTTTTCGGGAAGGTGGGGGGCAGTCCAAGCTAGATGCGTTTGACCCGGATTTTGCCGAATCAAGTCTTCACAATGTCGCCGTTGTTGCAGGGGCGTTACGTACAGACGGCCAAATCCCGCCTGAAGCTTGGGCTGCGAACCCTTCTATTGGTGGAGCTGGCGCAGGCTCTGATATTCTTGATGGAGGCGGACAAGGCGGACAATTATCAGAAGTGGGTATTCCGCACGATGCGGATCATTTTATTGGGTCAAATGGTTATGGGCCGATGGCGGAACTCGCGGATGTTGTGGCTTTGACAGGGAAAACGCCCGCCGGACTTCACGGGTTAGGCGGATTTGTCGAGCTTGGAACACTGATCAAAGACCCGGAAGCCAATGGTCAACTCCAAGCGGAACAAGGGCTTGTCCCCGCCACACAACAGTTCCCGGATTATGTCTTACCGGAAGTTTATGGATATCCCGCGCAAGCAGACGGATGGAATATTATCCGTAACCCCTATGGTCAAATTAGTGAGGATGAACGTGAATTTGGATCTGAGGGCCCAGAAATGCTATTTGAGAGTCAGCAAGTTTCAAGCCTCCAAGAGACGTTGACAGAATATAAGGACTTTGTGGAAGCGGGAGGCGACCCCGAAGTCGCCAATGCGGCCTTACGCATGACGGAAGACCGCTATAGCGAAGAGGCTGCTGAACTTGTTCATGACCAAGATGTCGTTGCAAGTGTCCCGGAGCCCGTAAACGAAGAGTCATACGGATTAGTTTGATACATAACAGGTTCCATTAAACTTGATATGTAGCGGAATCTTTCAAATTTACTTTATTATCAGAGGTGTGGTTTGACGGTTAACTCTAACGCCTTTCTCAACCTCTAACCCCAATATAAAACTTATCACCTTCTCGGCAGGCATTTCGCAGGGTTTGAGACGGTTGCTGTTGGAGAGTCGATAGAAATTGAAACTGATGAAATCATTGCCGCCCATTTCATGCGCATAGATCCAGCCGCGCTTTCCATCCTCTGATTCTGTACGGGTCGCGATATAGCGGCGATTATTATAACGCCCATAGAAGTCCCCGATGGGCAGGACGCTGTAAGCCTCGACAAATTCGCCTTTGATAATCATATTTCGACACTGCTCTATTTGACGCCCTCAGAATACCCCGATTTTGCCTTTTTGCCTGTCTGAATTGCGGCTATGGCGAATTATGCGCTTTGATCCCAAAACTTTTTTACATGCTCAACGCACAGCCCTGCATAAAAGATATGTGAAAGGCTGGAGAAGCCAAGCGCTGTTTGAATTTATCAGCTTTGGGATCAAGCAGGCTTGGGCGTGTTTATTTGGCGGTCTTATGATTGCGCTTTTAATCGGGACATTCCTGTTTTATCCTGATGATGCTCTTCTCAAACGTTATGATTTTATAACGATTTCAGCTATTTGCATCCAAGCTTTGATGCTTTTGTTCAAACTCGAAACATGGGAGGAAGCCAGGGTTATCCTGATTTTTCATATCGTCGGTACGGTGATGGAAATATTTAAAGTGCATGTCGGCTCGTGGATTTACCCCGAAGCGAGTGTTTTGAATATTGCGGGTGTCCCGCTTTTCTCGGGGTTTATGTATGCCTGTGTCGGCAGCTATATGGCGCGAGTCTGGCGGATATTTGACTTCCGGTTTGACCGATTCCCACCCCTAAAATGGCAAGTCTTTTTGGCCGTGTTGATTTATGTGAATTTCTTCACCCATCATTTCGGCCCGGATATCCGCCTTGTGTTGTTTGCAGCGTCAGCTCTTCTTTATGGGCCTTGCCTTATCTGGTTCAGACCGGATGAAGCGCACCGTCCTATGCCCTTGATTGTCGGGTTGTTTTTGGTCGCGCTCTTTATCTGGTTTGCTGAAAATATTGGTACATTCACCCATGCTTGGGCTTATCCGTCACAAAAAGACGGTTGGCACATGGTCAGCTTCGCCAAGCTCGGCAGTTGGTATTTATTAATGCTCATCAGTTTCGTCTTGGTCGCGGCGGTGCAACGTGAGCCTAATGAGATCTCGCTGTCATCAGCATAAATCATAAATCTTCTTGAAGCTTTTGATTATGCTTTAAAAAGCCCAATCACTTCTATAGAGAGAGCTTTGCTAAACATCCCACAGAGAATACCCAAAAAGAATGAGTAACATGACAAAGACCACAGCTGATATAATCTATACCATCGTTGACGAGGCGCCTGAATTGGCCCGTAATTCTCTGCTACCTATCATTACGGCCTTTGCCGAAGCCGCCGATATTAAAGTTGAAACCCGTGATATTTCTTTGGCGGGACGGATTTTGTCCTTATTTCCTGACCTCTTATCGGACGATCAGCGCGTTTCGGATGATCTGGCGGAGCTCGGAGAGCTTGTCAAAACGCCCGACGCCAATGTTATTAAATTGCCGAATATTTCGGCGTCAGTCCCGCAGCTTCAAGCCGCGATCAAAGAGCTCCAATCTCAAGGGTATCCGATTCCGGATTATCCCACTGATCCGCAGTCAGACGGGGACAAAGCTGTGCGTGCCAAATATGACAAGATTAAAGGCTCTGCCGTGAACCCCGTTTTGCGTGAGGGTAATTCTGACCGCAGGTCTGCCAAAGCTGTTAAAGCTTATGCCAAACTTAATCCGCATCGCATGGGGGAGTGGATGGCAGAGAATAAAACCACTGTTGCGTCCATGCCGGGCGATGATTTCTTCGCTAATGAAAAGTCAGTCACTATTTCAAACGCGCAAACGGGCGGCGCGAAAATACTGTTTAAAGACAAAAGCGGAAAAGAAACAGTTCTCAAAGACGGTCTGTCCTATGAGGAAGGGACAATCGTCGACGGCACATTCATGTCGGCCAAAGCCTTGCGCGCCTATATCAAGGAAGAAGTGGCCTCTATGGAGCCGGGCGTCTTATTCTCTGTTCACCTTAAAGCAACGATGATGAAGGTTTCTGACCCGATCATTTTCGGGCATTTTGTTTCGGTTTATCTCGAAGATTTCCTCGCCAAACATGGCAACTCACTCGACTTTAATCCCAATTCCGGCATCGGTACGCTCGAAAAATTGATTGCGGGCAATGCTGAAATGCAAGCGGATTTGAAAGCCGCGCTCGCCGGTAAACCGCCGCTCTATATGGTCAACTCTGATAAAGGTATCACCAATCTTCATGTGTCCTCCGACGTCATCATTGATGCCTCTATGCCCGCTGTTATCAAGGCCGGTGGCATTGGTTGGGGGCCAGATGGGGAGCCTGCGAATACGAAATGCTGTATTCCGGATAATTGCTACGCATCCGTCTATGATGAGACCATCGCGTTTTTCAAACAAAACGGAAAGCTCGATGTCACGACATGCGGCGCTGTCTCTAATGTCGGCTTGATGGCGCAAAAAGCCGAAGAATACGGCTCTCACCCGACGACCTTTACGGCCGGTTCTAACGGGACGATCTCTATTGTTTTGGATAGCGGCGAAACCCTCATCAGCCATGACGTGGAAGAGGGTGATATCTGGCGCTCCTGCACGGCTAAAAAGGCGCCGATTTTAGATTGGATCAAATTGGGTATTGAACGCTTTGATGCGACAGGTTTGGCGGCCTTTTGGTTGGACGAAACCCGCGCCCATGACGCGGAGCTCATCAAATATATTAAGCCTGCTTTAGTCAAGGCAGGCAAAGACATCCCAATCTTGGCACCACGCGAGGCCACGCGCTACACGTTAGAGGAAATGACCAAGGGCCATGATGTTGTCACGATTACGGGTAATGTCTTGCGGGATTATTTGACAGACCTCTTCCCAATTCTGGAACTCGGCACATCGGCCAAGATGCTGTCCATTGTAAAACTCATGAATGGTGGCGGCTTGTTTGAAACGGGCGCGGGGGGGTCAGCGCCTAAGCACGTTGAACAACTCCAACAGGAAAACCATCTTCGTTGGGACAGTCTGGGCGAGTTTTGCGCGTTAGGTGAGAGCTTTAATTTCCTTGGCGCAAAAGGCCGCTCCAAGGCAGCTATTCTTGGCGAGGCCGTAGAACGCGCGACAGAGATTTTGTTGGTCGAGGGTCATTCTCCGGGACGTAAAGTCGGTGATAATGATAATCGCTCGTCCCATTACTGGTTTGCACGTTATTGGGCAGAGGCGCTCTCCTTACAACACGAAGATCAAGAGCTGAAGACGCATTTTGCCAAAATAGTCAAAAGCCTCGTGGAGAATGAAGAGGTTATCTTGAGCGAGCTAAAAGCAGATGAGGGCTCACCCGCAGATATGGGGGGCTACTATCATGCCGACGCGGATAAAGTTGCCGC
>CAYGTR010000057.1:0-12085 GCA_964352855.1 uncultured Algimonas sp.
GCAAATTCGCTGAATTTATGTAACTTATTGTATTTATTAAGAAAAATGGTGCCCCCACACGGGGTGCCCATTGTCCTGATAAACTAATTATTACAATGATTTAGCTGTTCGCGCAAGTCGTTTGTGAGGCAAGAAGTTAGGGTATTTGTGAGGCAGTTCAACTACCTCACAAAGTATGGATAACAAAACCAGAATCTTCTCGTATATAATTCATTTGCTCTTGCGTTAGTTTATACAACTTTCCGACAGCATCATCTATTCTGATTGCCAATTTGCTGTTGCCGCCTGCGTTATCAAGCATCTCTTTAGAAAGGCTTTCAAGTTCTTTAAGCGATTTGGAATCGGGGTTCATCGGAATTGGAAAAGGCTTTAAATATTCAGTTTTCATGGTTCTCGAGTCTGACGATAGTGTGTCGCTTGTTCTCTTTAGGTACCACCACATGATTGAAGAGTTAAGAATTGCGCACGCAGCTTCTAAAGAAATTTTCTCACTTATGGGAACATATCCGTAGACCTTAGTAGTATGAGTAAAATTAGCGACATCTATAGTAAGATTAGGTTTGTTTGTACAAATTTCCATTCCAACTAGTTTCGGCTGGTCAAATTTATCAAGATTTTTCTCGTAAATATATTTATGCCAATCACTCCTTTTACTTAACTTGCCACTTTCCCGTGCCTTAAAGTAAGCCTCGTAAAACCTAAGATATTCAGCTGTTTTAGGGCAATCACTCTCAATCTTTGCAAGACTTACAAGTTCAACACCTTCTTCACCTCTTTCATACGGAAAGAAAACCACTCGCTTTTTGTTAAGCTTGGCATACCGATGCACATCCCGTCCAAGTAGGAAGGGTTTGAAGAAACGTTTTTCAACGGTAAACTCTGCCGATGGAATAGGACTGACACCACTCTTCCCTTTGAAGAAAATTTGATAAGTCGTCTCTGTTTCGTCAATCACGTCGGCTACATAAATTGGGTCACGACTGGTTTGTAACCCCACATAAACAGACATTACCTCTTCAAGCCTTATGGAGTCTTCGTAGATTGCCTCGAATATTTCATATCCCTTAGGATCGTTAAAAAATATCCAATTGTTTTCACCGTATAGCTTAGAAGCGATTTCGATTTGTTCGTATTCCACGATTGATGCTCTGTCATCGTTGCCCAAGGTTTTTGGAACATCGTCACCCAATGGATAGCTTTCAAATACAAAGTTCAGACCTGAAGTTTTGCCAAACATAGCTATGCAAGTGTAAGTCGTTACACCGTCAAATATTTGCGATGCCCCAAAATGCCAAACTTTTCGCATGAGGCGCTCGTTAAATAAGTACTCTCGCAAAGCCTCCCCGTTTTTACTGTTAAACATTTTGTGCGGGAAAATGAAAATGCCGTTTCCATCTTTTTTAAGTAACCGTACAGCCAGTTCAAAGAAAAGGTTGGCGAACTCATAATTCCCACGCGCAACATTAAATTGATTTTCGTAATGAGACTTTTGTAACTCTTGTTCGCCTGCGATTCCTTGAATTCGAATATATGGTGGATTCGCAATAACGATATCAAATCCGTGAAACTTTCCGGCTTCATCCAGAGCATTGGGAAACTCAAATCGCCACTCAAATGCGGAGCGAAATGTTTCACTTTGTTCGATTTGCTCAAGTTGCGCCCTAGCTTTAGTAATTTGCGTTCTCAGCTTATCAAGTTTTTTTTCATCTTCACCATGACTCACGAAGAGTGATGACTGCCCTTCCTCAGCTTCAAGCTCTCGCACCAATGTTTGAAGTTCGATTACTTGCTTCGACTTTCCTTCAGCTTGGAATCTTGACTTTATTGCTTCAATGCGTTGTTCAATTTTTGACTTCGCCGATTTATCTCTTGTCGATCGATACTCGTTTGCAAGAGCTTTGTATGCTCCAACATTCATTTTTGGAGTGTTGAAAACCTGAGAAAGGTTTGCATCCAATTGGAACCTTTGGAGAACCGCATTTCCTTCGCGAATGTTGATGTCAATATTGGGTAGCGTTTCTAACGGACCGACTCCATTATTTGTGTAGAAAGCGCTTTTAAGCAATTCAATCCACAGTCGCAGTCTGCAGATTTTTACCGAGTTGGAGTTTATATCAACACCAAATAGACTTCCTTCGATTAAACGTCTTTTTTGTTCAAACAATGTTTCTTGAGCGCGCTGAATAGTAGGATTTACAAAATCTTCATGGCGAAGATATCGGAATGGTTCGCCATTAGCAGAGTTTGAGATTACCAATTCATCGTTATCGACCTCAATCATGTATTCATTTAAAACGGCACCACTGTCATTTGTTAGAATTCCCAAACGGGATTTCAGGGCGAGAAGTTCATTAAGACAAGAAACTAAGAAATGCCCCGATCCCACGGCGGGGTCGCAAATAGTGACAGCGTCTATAATGGCATTTAAACGTTTTAATGATTCCGATGACCTGTCAGTAATATTGTTTTTAAGGTCAGTTATCGTGTTCAACGTCCAATTTGGATTAAGGCTTTTGAACTTTTGCAATACAGTGGTCTCAACAATTGTCTGAGCCATGTGCATGGTTATGAAACCCGGTGTAAAAATCGCGCCATCCTGATAACCATTTATCTTCTCAAAAATTAGCCCTAATACGGCAGCATTAATAATTGAGCGGTCATCTGGTCTTAAGTCGCCGCCATTCGGTGAGCCAAAGTCAAATGCGCTCAGAAAGCTAAGCAGATAATCTAGTCCGTGACTTTTACCGGTGAGCGGTTTCCCGTTCTCGTCACGTAAAACAGTCCTTTTAAAATAGCTTATATCTAAATCTGTTTTGAGGCCGTCAATCTGTAAAAACTCGATTTCAAGGTCAGTTGGCTCAAAGAGTGAACTGTTGAGGTAAGGCACATGTTCAAATTTACTTTTCAAATCGTTAGGGCGATTTTCTTGCGGTAAGGCTAGAATACGAAAAAAGAGTTCATTCATGCCCGAGTACTGACGGAATTGTTTATCATTCAAAAACAAGTAATCTAAAGAGTCGCCATTAAAAGCTGAGACCTGTGCTTCAAGAAGTTTGAGAAATAAAATTCTGTTCACCCATGTAAGACACAGGTCTAAAGCGATGGAAAATTTTCTCTTCGGTACATTCGAACCAAACCGAAGAATTGCTTCTTTTGAGTTTACAGCATCTATGTAATCGAGGCTACGCAACGTATTTTCTAAGAGTGACCCAGGTTCTGGGTTGTTGGCTCGTTTAATTACGCGCTTTTCCTCTTGCAAACCAATTATGTGAAGGAGTTCTGTGTAGAAGCTCTTATTTAGAGAATTACTGTCATTTTGCAGCGGGCTTTGTAGGAGACAGTGAGGACCTAAACCCTTCATTAGCACAATGCCTGATTTGGTAGGCATATCGTAGGTGTCGTTATCTAAGAACTTTGATATATCTATATGAGCTACTTCTAGCGTCGCATCAGAGTTTTTAATAAAAGGCTTGGCGACGTCAGAATAGAAGAAGGATGTATCACTGGAAGTCAGTCGGCCTGCTTCCCAATCTAAAAATACTTTTCGAAACTTTCTATTATCCCAAAAGACCTTCTCAAATTCAGAGGCACGGAAAATAAAAAATTCACGCTCAGAGCAAATTATCAGACTCAATAAATTAGTGTTTCCAGCCTTGCGCTCTCGCATGAAATAAAGAACAAGCTCATGCAGCGCTTTTCTATTGAGATCATCTTCCCGTACCATCTCTTGCTTATTAGAACTGCGCTTTGCCTCAACAAGAACTCCAGCAGGCGATACCGACTTGCCAATTCGTATGACAAAGTCGATTGCACCTTGTTGCTCTATGACTTGGTCTGGATATAGCCCTTTCAGCAAACTCATTATGTGAAATTTGAGATTCTCTTCAGTAGCACCTTCAGAAATGCGTTCTCTATATTCTTTTAAAGCACGGTAAAATTTCGTATATTGTGCAGCTTCAGGACGATGTGCCCGTAAAGTTGGTCGAAAAAACGAAGTGACTGAATTTAAAGTTGATTTCATAATTACTTAAAGCATATGTCTAGTTGACGCGGCAACGTGGAAGATAAAAAACTCTTACTCAACTAAACGAATTCCTCGCTCAAGTTCTTTATTGTTTGACTCAGTCTCCGACAACTTCCAAAATAGTGCCTCTAACTCTTCAAATGGTATAGATAAGGCTTCTGCAACATCTGACTTAGTAATTTTTTCACGCCATAATGTACGGAATACTTTCGGCCAAATAATAGATTTTTCACGTTCAATGCCATTTGGCTCGGAAGTTCTATATCCACGTTTGGTCAAGTTGATACACATAGTACGATATTGCCAATCAGTTAATCTGCCCAGCTTGTGAAGTCTGTAAGCCATTGCCATCGCTGAAACACGCCATCTTCGTTTGGCTTTTAAGATTAGTTCAATGTTAGCACTCCTAGGAACACGGGATATAACATCCTCACGGGGCATTAAAAACTCAGAAGCAAAAGCATCCGCTTCTCTTTCTGCGTTAGGCGAAGACTTTCGTCCAGCATGTCTGTGCATTACCAAATGGCCCAATTCATGAGCACAATCAAAGATGCTACTCTCAGGTGTCTTAAACAAATTAAGGAAAATAAATGGCGTCTCGCCTTTCCAGAATGAGAAGGCATTTACAGATTTAACTTCTTCTGAAAGCGAATAAACACGGATGCCCTTACTTTCTAACAACCCAATCATATGCCCAACGGGACGTTGACCTATTGCCCAATGCCTTCTTAGTTCCGCCGCTGCAATTTCAGGGCTTAAACCTTGGCCTAAATCAACAAGATCAACAGTGGGAAAAGTGAATTTTTTCTCCATCCAATCATTTAGGTCTAAGCCGATTTGACCGCCAGTAATCGCAGCGTCCCTTACGCGAGCCGTCATGCTTTTAAGGCTACGGAAACTTACCGTACCGACTTCAAGCGTTTCTGGCTCGTCCAAAGAAAAGAACGCAACAGGGTAATTTAAGGCTGTTGCGAGAGCCGTAATGGTTTCTAGCTCTGGCTCATGCCGACCTTTTTCAAGACGCGTTATTGTATAAGGCGCGACTCCAGCCTTTTCGGCTAGAGACTTTGCTGTCATTTTTCGGCGGCGTCGAGCAAGGGCCAAGCGGCTTCCTTGCAGAGCGGTCATGATGCTTTTCGGACTACATCAATATCAAAGTCGTTAACTGCATCATCCGTACCGAATGCAGTTTCGTCGAAATCATCTCCGTCGGCAAAGACAATTTTGTTTCGCTCGATGAAGCCTACATAGACGCCTTTTTTGATAATTGGCCTTGAAATTTCAGCGTTTCCATCCTCGTCTGCCATAAACCAATAATGCGTATCGTCGCCCTTAGATAATGGAACGGATAAAGGTAGATCTTCAAAAAGCATACCTTGTTGACCGCCGACTTCCTCGGTGGCACTTCCGCACTTTGTCCGCTTGATAGGATCACGGTCAGAACAAGCTGAAGTCACACCTGCAATGAGAATAACTGTCTTACGACTATCACTGCGAACGCCTTCTAAGTTTTTTGAAGATTTGAAAATCACCCAATCATCCTGCCCAACAACCTCCTGCCGAATGGAATATAAGCCCTGATGAAAAGCATATGTCCCAGCCTTTGCCCTACTGTAAAACGGATTGTCATCAGCATATTCGCCCATCATTGCCTTAGCCACAGATTCAAAATTCACATCGGCAAGACCCATGTCTTGCAACCATGGATGAATTTCTGCTATTTCTTCGCGAATAAGAGGAGTCGCAAGCTTCATAATTCTCACCTTGTTGATTTTCTTCCCCTCACTTGTGGGATAAAAAATCAACACAGTCAAGCTTGTTCATTGATTATTTGGCCTGAAGCTTAGGTTTTTTGAATATGTCTTCCGTCACCGCCCAATCCCACGGCTACGCCCCACATCCCAATCAATGCCGCCGCCGCCAAGCACACGGCCTTTGATGCGCTTGCCCCATTTCTGGGCGTGATGACTTTCCCATGGGACAAGGTAGAAAGCACGCTGCGTCTCAATCATCGCGTGGGGGCCGTGGGGGAGTTCGTATTTCTGCGAGACTTTGCCTTCAATCAATCGCCCCGTCTGCGCGGAAACATGCGCCTTGCCCGTCATGCTCTCCAGCTTCTCGGTTGCAGCATTAAACCCTTCCGTCTCTAGGGCTTTCATATAGCCGCGCTTGTAGATGATAGAGGTCTTCTGCGCGTCTTGGCGTAGCTGTGCATATCCCCGCTCAATGAGCCATGTGCGGCGCTGCTGGAACGCCGTGTCCAGCTCGTTCGCGAATGCACTCGAACTTGTGCTTATGCCTGCAATACCGCCTCTACCCCAGCTTACCTGTGCGCGATCAAGCCAAGTCGCACCGGGGCTATCCAGCTGTGCCTCCAAGTCTTGGCGCGAGAGTAGCTTCACGCCAGACGCGCGGCCTTGCTTCAAGTCCAGCGAGATAGCCCGCTTCTCAAAATCATCTGGCACGCGCCAATCATTAGGGTCGCCGTCCTTATCCATGCTCGCGACTTGCACCACGCCCGCCTTAACAAGCGTTGCGAGCCGCAACCTGTGCGCCCGCATGTGGGCCGCACTTCTGCTACCACTGCCGTCTATCCAATCTTCTGGGCCGCTCGTTGCTATCGCGTAATTTCCGACAAGTCCGTTACGAGGCTTGCCGTGGTAATCCTTACCCGTCGCAAGGGCCTGTATGTTGCGGTCAACTGTCCGTAAGCTCGGCGGTGAGACTTCGATGATAGAGCCGACCTTGGCGGCTTCACCCGCCCGCGTGTCCATGCCCGTTTCAACAGTGCTGACATAGCCGTCCGTGCCGTCGATGATAAACCGCACTTTGCCGCCGCCTTTGGCGTCTGTGTTCATGCCTTCATCACGGCCAAGAGTCTTGGCAATCACGCGGCCAATGACACGGCGACCCGATAAGTTTCCATCATAGTCAGTGCGGCCATCATTTAAGCGGACAGGGCGTTTTATGTTTGCTCGCTCCATAGCGGCATGAATGTCTTTGTTGAGCTGCTCGCGTTGCTCAATCTGTCCGAGGGTCTTGAAGGCGTCTTTACCCACCTGCCAGCGGCCTTTGTCCGTGGGCTGTGCCAAGCCCATTTTCTCAAGGTGGTTCATCCGCCCGATTAGGATGTGCCTGTTCAAGGGTGAGTGCTGACCAAAGGTGCTTGCGGCTGAACCCGCACGGAGGTCTATGACGTTGGTCAGTTTGTCCATGCCGTCTGCGATATGTCTGTCCGCTGTTGTGACGCGCATGGCGTCAACTTCGCGCTTCATCTCTTGCTGGATAGCAAGCTCTGATTTCCAGCCTAGCTCACGGGTCAGTTCTTCCTCCAGCCTTCCGCGTATGCCGCGCGAGATATACTCGCCCGCAATGTTCAATCCTTTGCCGTCATGGGTCACGCCCCGCGCGATGATATGCGTGTGGGGATGAGCGGTATCAAAATGGTCAACGGCCACCCAATCCAGCCGCGTGCCTAAGTCCTTTTCCATCTGCGCCATCAGCGCTCGTGTTGTCTCTTTCAGGTTTGGCGTTCCGTCGCCGTTCACGCGGGCAAGTTCTGCGCCGTCTTCGGGCGAGATCATAATCCGAAACTGGTGCGGGTCGCCGCGTCCGTCAAAGCTCTCTTGGGAGCGGGCGACAAAATCCCGCCCGTCAATCTCAATGCCGTCCTTCGGGCCGTAGAGCTGGCCGCGCGTTGGTGTCAATTCCGCCGAGCCTTCCAGCCCCTCGGCTCGCTCCACACCTGCGCCTTCGCGCTGGAGGTAAGCCAAGTGTCCTCGCGAGACAGAGGACTTCGCATTGCGCAACTTCACCACCCGCACTTTCACAATCGCGCGGCGAGCGCGGTAGCGGTCTCCCGTAGCCTTATGGATGCGCCAGCCTTGCTTCGGCCCAATGCCGCGCTCCAAGGCGGCACGGCCTCTGCCTCTTGCGTTGAACCGTCCTGTGCGGGGTGTGGCGGGTTTTGTAAGTGTGCGTCGCCCAGAGACAGCTTTGCCTCTCACAAGTCCAATACGAGCCTCTTGGAAAAACCCCTTGTAACTAGCGGGGATACTCACCTCGGAACTTCGGCTGCTGGATTTGCGGGCTTTGGCTTTTAACCTGAAATCATCTTCATCTGACATGCCTTATAATTGGGCAAAATAGGGGCTTTTGTCTCGAAGGAAGCCGATTGGAAATTACAGGGAAAAGGGAGTTTCTAGGAGTTTGCGGGATAGAGCTACTTTGGGGGCATCGCACATGAGTTACTCAAAAAGTGCCACCACGAATCGCGTAGCAAAAACAGAGCTTTAGCGTCGAAGTGCCCCCAAAAGGGTAGTTCGCTTTATCTTGCTAAAGCTCTTTTCTTTCTTAATCTCTTCATTTCTAATCGAAATAAAAAACTTGAAAACCGCCAGTTGGTGTTCGGCGTCTAACATGCTCTCGTTTGTTGGTCTTGTCCCAAATCCCAAGTTCTGAATAGCTCGAAAAACGAGGACCCCGTTTGCCACCTTGCTGGGTGATTTTTTTACACCAGATATCAAATTCATCCATTGCAATAGCAATCTCATTTTTTTCAGCAGATGCGCTGCCAAACCAATTTGCTTTCTCGACGTGGCTTGCCCGATTATAGTCGTTGCTATAGCCGTCAATAATACTGTCTGCATCTGCGCCCGCGCCGAAGACATCTTCAAAATCACCCATCGGAAAGATTGCCATTTTGATCAATATACATACCGTCGCTCAGATATACCTTCTCTCCATCGCCAATGCTAAAGTCTTCGTATAATTGACGCATTTCTTCGTCAGCCCACATAGTTTCGCAAGGCTCAAGGTTTAAGTTTTGACATACCCTATTTGATAAATTGCGCACGGTTGCGGGGTGCGTAACATTTTTAATTTCAAAGTATGGACGGCCATTTTTGTCAGTTTTATGTTCGCCTCGACCAAAAACTTTGGAGGTCTCTGCAACAAGTTTTTCCAAATTATTGTAGCATCGATAGCTTTTATCGTCTTCATCAGCCGTAGCCGTCATTAGCACGTATCTGTCGTCGGATTTCAAGAGGCGAAATAGAACGAAGCCTTCCGAAACAACCTTCATTTGGTCAATTTCGTTACCCGTGTCGAGTTTGTTGGAACGTTCAATAAATGCCATTTTATACTCCTTATGACTTCTTGCACCTAAGCACATAATCATCGAAAAATCCAAAGAATGTTGAAGGGCCGACGCGCCTGCCGGAGCCGCCCACACGAGTGGAGGCAGGGGCGTTGGACTCGCCGCAGGGCGGCGAAGGAATGGCTGAGCTCATAAGATTGCAGCAAAGCCAGACCCCGACTGATAGACATGAAATCCGCGCAAACACTCGCGCGTTTCTGACCCTTAAGAGAGGGTATTTTACATGCCATTTGTATCTCTTCCCTTGCGGAAAGTGACATACTCATTCTTTAGCGTGTTCACATAAATCGTCATATCCGCTTTGGGGAAGTAATGACCTTTTATAATATTAGGGTTCATTTTTGTGACAGCTACGGGTTCCGATGCGCCTAATTTGGCACGCATAGTAGATTAGCTATAAGCAGTAGCTGGATTAACATTTTCCATAATCCATAGCTGCATTTTGTCTTTTTCCATTCTGTCAGCAGCCCGTTGACCATCACCAGTTAATCTAATCTGGTTTACCCCTTCAATATTTTTGCCTATTTGAGAGGCAATCGAATTACCGTTTTTCGCTCCCCATCGAGGATAAAAAGTTGCTTCCACGTCGTAAATACCGGTAGGCAAGGGCTTCTTTGGGAAGTCCAAAACAAAGGTCTGGTTATCAGTTTTGAGCGTTATTTTTTGATTGAATCCTATCCATGTGTCGTCAGGTTTTTGACCTTGTAAAGAAACCCCTGCCATCACTTGAACAGGCAAAGGCAAGTTTGTTGTTGTGGTAATTTCGACCTTAGTTGGACCTAACTCAACAGCAGAAATCTGAATCTCATATTCTGCATCTGGCAAAAGGGTTTCCACAACCTTCTCTTTAGGGGGCTGTGGTGTTGCACTCGTTTCAACGGCTTCAACAGTCTTCGGTTTAACATCGTCATCTTCGATCACTGCATTCTCGCAACCCATCAGGAGTATGGCGCCTAGTGCACAAGATACAAAATTTGTCTTGGTCATATTTAGTTCTCTTTAGATACTTCGTTTAATGATACTCTCCGATGTTTCCTACTCTCAGGCAAGGTTCAATTAGTCTCCTGATTAAGGAGTCTACAAGCGGATTGGCGGCTTAAAAATCGTAATAATTCGACACTAGATGACTGTCACGGGAGTAAGATTTCTGTGAAAATAAATCTATTTGGCACCCGTTTTAGCCCGCAAGCCTTTAATTACCCAACTCTTTACTTCACAAATAATAGTGCCGAATGTGCTAAAGTTCATATGTGAATGAAGCACGAAATATGTCATCAAACACTCCAATAGAAGCGCCATCTCGCGCTGATATTAAGCGTGGCATGACCATCGCTGCGCAGTTGGTTCAGAGATATGGCCCAAAATACTGGCCTGTTTTGGAGCGCTTAAAGCAAGAATATGACGCGTTGGATGACCGTGAGACGCTGCTTGCCTCGCTCCTAACTGACGCTGACAAAGCTGCATAAACCAATATATTCAGTCCTTAAAGGGATAGCTTTGCAATAGCGCGTCACTGACAGGATGGGCTATTTTCATAAGCTCCTCTCGGCGGTAGGTAAGCGAGCCTCCATCCCCATATTCAGGACGCGGGTTACGGTGTCCCATCAATGTGCAGCGCAATCCAAAGTCCAATCCGGCCTCCAGCATTCTATTCTCAAAGCTATGCCTAAAGCTATATATGCGGTGCTGATTTGTCGGGAATAACTCTCTCGCTTTGAACGCTTTGGTAAGTGATGCGCTCAACAAATAGCTTCTATCTCGGTAGTGCGGAAAGCCGTTTGGAGCTTGCCGCATAGCTTCTAATGCAACGCCGACAAGCGGAATATCACGAACGGATGCGCCTGATTTTAGCTCTCTGTCTTTCGTTGGACGGATGCGAATATGCGGAACCTCGGCGTCCAGCCTTATATTTTCTGGTTTGATATTAGCCAACTCACTTGGTCTACATCCTGTCTCAATCAGTGCCATACAAAGCAACGCGCCTTGTCGATTAAGACCTTCAAATACATCGGGCGCGAGTATGCGTGACCTAACCCAATCATCCTTAAAGGGCATGACCTTCGTTAGAATTTTGTCTTTGAACCGCATATTGCGAAACGGGTTCTCGCGCTCTTCTTCGCCTATATGCTCAAAGTAACGGCGGTAGAGTTTACGCAAACTGCCCAAGTCTTTGTTCCCGCTGCTCCCGCTCATGGGCTTGCTGCCATCCTTTGGATGGATGCGTTCATGCCAGAATTTACGCACGGCGTGGGCATGTTCGCGGGTAATGCACCGCATCTCGATATCGCCGTTTAGATTGACGAAATTAGCCACAGCGCGGCGCTTAATCTTAGAAAAATTCTGTATTTGCTCCGGTGATTTACTGGACAATTCGTCAGCCACGATCTCGGATAGGTAAAGCTTCATTGCCTGCGTGATGGTGGCCGAGGGTGTCTTGGCCGTGCCAAGCAATGCGTCCGCGTCCTTCTCTTCCTTTGGCTGCGGGGCGTCCTTCAACGGCCCCAAGGCCTGCAAGCGGTGTAGTAAATCGGTAACCGTATCGCGTGAAATCAAGCCGTCCATTGGCTCATAGTTAAAGCCTAGCGAGCGGGCGTGATGACTCACATCGCGGAAGCTGACTTCTCTTGGAGTGGATTGGAAACGGCTCGGCACTATCCCGTGCCAGCGTTGTTCGTCCGCATCGGCGCATATGTCTCGCCGCTGACGGGCGACCTTTCGGCTATCTGTATCGAGGGAACGGTATATCAATGTGCGGTCGTCTATATGGCTAACGGCCTTGGGCACGCGCCTTACATAATGCCATATATCACCGCGTAGCCGTAGGTATTGGTCGGGTCTTCTAATCGCCTTCATCCTGCCATCTCCTGTGTAGCCTTTTGTAAGGCAAGAAGTGAGGCAAATCG
>CAYGTR010000058.1:0-11944 GCA_964352855.1 uncultured Algimonas sp.
AGGTAATCATCAATCAAATAATCCTTGCAAAGTGGGAGCCATCCACACAGGACATAACGAGTGTTCGATGTTTAGCGAATACAGCCGCAATCTCAACCATTACCAGCGGCTGTTATGGCGCGAATTTGAGCCGCTCAGTTTATTATGTAACCCACCTTTCATGGCAATGGAGAATGGCGCAATAAAATATTAGCAAGACTGTTCCATAAAAACAAAGCACCGCGCCTCAATGCCTCGCAGCTGGTTAGGTTTGTAGGTGTAGGTTTAAACCTTATCTGTTAGATTCTTATTGAAAAAATGAAAACGGACAATCCAAATTAGGAAAGCAACCATGAAAGCAGTCGTCTATAGTCGCTACGGTGGCACAGAACAGCTCCGGATTTCCGATGTCGAGATACCGGAGCCAAAAAATGATCAGATTCGTGTGAAAGTATTGACCTGTGCGGTCAATCTGTCTGACTGGGAATACCTAATAGGTTCACCATTATATGCCCGGTTGGTTTGTGGGCTGTTTCGCCCAAAAGTACCAGTGTTGGGATCCGATATTGTTGGCGTGATCGACAAGGTGGGCGCAAATGTCTCTGACTTGGAGGTGGGGCAGCGTATAATGGGTGATTTTGTCATGACGCGTGGCGGGTTCGCCGAATATGCCTGCGTGCCTGCCAACCATGCAGTGCTAGTCCCCGATGGTCTGAGCGACGAGGTCGCGGCGTGTCTGCCACAGGCAGGTGGGATCGCGGTAACAGGAACTGCCGATTTAGGGCAGTCTAATCGGCTGCTGATCAACGGTGCTGGTGGAGGCTCCGGCACGATGGCGCTCCAACTGGCTAAGGCCAAAGGGGTGCATGTGACTGCAGTGGACAATGAAAAGAAGACTGATTGGCTCAAAACACTGGAAGCAGACGAAGTCATAGATTATCGCCGACTCAACTTTACCAAATCAGGACAGAAATGGGATCGAATTCTGGATATGGTGGCGACGCGTGGACCTAAAGAAATATCTCAGGCATTAGCAATCGACGGAGTCTACAAGGCATTGGGTGGAAGCGTTCTTATCCTCCTTTCACTTGTCGTCGGCGGGTGGTTGAGGTCCAAAAAACAATCTATTGGAATGCTGTTGGTTCCGTCCGGGCGAGAATTAACTGAGCATGTGGCTCACTTGGCTGTTGAGAACATGATCATTCCGCACCTAGAAGCGGTGCTCCCATTGTCATCAGTTCCCGAAGCATTGTTGCGAACAGGACACGGAGAAGTCAGGGGAAAAATCGTAATCAGGCCCTAACATTACAAGGACTACCTAAGCCTTTAATCGGTTATATAGAGTTATCGGCTTCGCAGTTGGATTGGCAGAATGATTGTGAACGGCCTGCTTTGAGTTATTATTTCCTCTTACAAAAGAGCAAAACTATCAAAAAGCTATTGCGTTTCTTAAATTACAAAATTTGGGTCTAACACGGCTTGCAATGCCTTTTTTGCTGCGTAATTTCGGTCAAATAAAAGGGGGTAATTATTTCGCAGAACAGGCCAATCATTTAACCAACTTTGTCTGTCGTCCACACCCCAAGTCGTTACAGACGTTACGCTAGGGCGAGTAGCAAAACCACTATAAAGGTCACGGTATTGCTGTGCCTGCTTATCGATTACGGCTTGTGGCACATCGCTTCCATAATCAGATGCACAACCTGTCTGCGTCGTGAAACAAGACAACGGGTCACTATAAATAGAGATATCAAGTTCGGTTATATGATTTTCTAATCCCATGAATTGAGCATCGACATCGTCAATTACGTCCAGGACATCTGTGGCTGGTGTAGAAATTTGTATATGGGCTTGATGACCAACTCCATCAATTGGGACGCCCCTGTCTCGCAAGTCCTTGACGACTTGTAATAAGCGTTCACGCTTACTGCTAATTTCTGTGCTGTAGTCATTAATAAATAAGAGAACGTCAGGGTCGGCAGCTCGAGCCGCTTGGAAGGCCCAATCTATATACTCAGGACCACCCGCTGCCTGATACCAATTTGAATTACGGTAAGGTGAAGTTGGCCCGCCAAAATCACTGATAACTTCGTTCACGACATCCCAAGCATAAATTTTACCTTTAAAATGTGTGATAACAGCTGTGACATAAGCTTCGAGCCGAGCTCTAACCTCAGCAGGCGTTCCTTGGAAGAAGTAATCTGGTGTCGCACGATGCCACAATAGGGTATGTCCACGAACAGAGGTATTATTGGCTTCTGCGTAACTAATTAATTTGTCTGCTTCATCAAATGTATAGCCGCCTTCCGTTGGAGCTAGATTTTCAGGCTTCATAACATTTTCGGCTGTGATTGAATTAAATTGCCCTTTCAGAATACCCTCTACTCTGAGTGTGCCAAAAACTTGTTCAGGGAAAACAGCGGCCCCAACTAAAAAATTATTGCGAAAGTTATCTCTAAATTGTCCATCTACTGGCACGAAACTAGTTGCCGGAGGAGGAGGAGGAGGAGGAGGAGGTTGGACTGGAGGCACAATAGATCCACCTCCACAGCTGCTTATGGCCAATGCCACAGCCCCTGTTAGTAATTTCAAACGATCCCGTGCTGTAAAGTTCATTTTTGAGCCTTACTTAAATCATCAATCATTCCGTCTATACTTGATATTTGGCTTGCCCTGAGCTTCTGAGAAAGCTGAATTCCACAGACCGGCCTCCCAGTTAAAATATCACCATTGATACCTATGGCGCAAATTGTTGCTCTAGTTTGGTTTGAAAAGGCTTCATTGGGTATGACTAGATATTGCATCGTTTTAAATCTCTTTTGTCATGCAGAAACTGAAAGGATCATTGACGTATGCACCAAATGCTTCACATTGGGAAAAACCCATGCTTTGATAAAGGCGTCGTGATGGTTCGAAACCGTCTGACTTGCCGGTCTCAAGGCTAATTCTTTTGTAATTATGCTCTACTGCGAATTTAAGCAGTCTTTCCATCAGGGCAGTGCCTATGCCTTTTCCTCTAACACTTTGCAAAACGTGAAGCGTTTTGATCTCGGCATGATTTTCATCAATCGCTTGCAACCCCACACAGCCAAGAGCCACATCATCAATTATTGATAGCCAATATTGAATTTTATTGACCTCTATCTCGTTGGTTGTAACGGCATGCCCACTTCCTATGGGGGTGTTTTCTTCACAAAACTGTTTATGTGTTCCAATCAATTCAAGAAGACGATTATCGTTCATAGATGCGCTAAGTATTTCCATGATTTAGTTTCCCCGTTAGATGAACAGCATAACTTAGCGGTTCTAGAAATCCGCATATTAGAAAGTGATCGATGGAATATAGACCTCACATTTTATCATATGTGTAGTGATTAGCTTCCTCGTCTACGTTTGGCTCTGACACTTTAGTGTATTTGCCCGCGATGAAGAGTTCCAATTTTCAAGAATTATAGGAACCAATTATTATATTGGATCAAAAAATAGAAACTGATTGGACCTGCCGCCCATTTTAAGGATGGCTATATTGTCGTATTGATTGATTGCTGGAGGTCTTTATTGTGAGCGAACAAAATAAGGTTACAGATAAGATCCATATTCGACAAAGCCGTGAGCGGGCCTGTTACGATACTCCGACAATAAAGAAGATTATTGATTCAGGTTATGTAGCGCACATTGCCTTTGTTCATAACGGGTACCCAGTAAACATACCAATGGTATACTGGCGTGAAGAGGATTATATTTATTGGCATGGTTCGACGAAAAGCCGTGCAGTTCTTGCAAGCGCTGGCGATTCTGTTTGTCTAACTATTACTCATTTCGACGGACTTGTATTTGCAAAATCGGCTTTCCATCATTCTGCTAACTACCGTTCGGTGATGGTTTTCGGAGTTGCGGAAGTCGTACCTGACAATGAAAAACTTACTCGGTTAAAGAATTTTATGGAACGGATAGCGCTTGGCCGAGATGCAGAATTACGGCCTGTAAAGGACAAAGAATTAAAAGCCACAAGATTGCTACGTATTCCGATTGATCATGTGTCCGCCAAGATAAGATCCGGTCCGCCAGTTGAAGATCAAGATGATAACGATTGGCCGATCTGGACTGGTGTTGTCCCAGTTAGGCAGCATTTTATGGCCCCCATTGGTGTGAAGCAGACAGATAATAATATCGATATTCCAAAGAACATTGCCGAGCTAACGGGAACTTCAATTTAAGAAATTATGGGAGATTTCAAAAGATGACACGCCTTATTACCATTGATCAATGTGTCAAAACTTGCAAAGCTGGCTGACACATGCTCTGGCCAACATCCAAGACACCAAACTCTCAGACTTCGACAAACTCTTGCCATGGAACTATGTTGAGGAAGGTTAAACGGTTACGTTAAAGGTGAATAAATGCCAAAAGAAACAATTAAGTCGATCACATCAGATGCCTTTGGTTTTGGAACCTTGGCCGAAGATGCCATTGGTCTTAATATTGATGCTTTCAAAACAATCCTGCAACTTTTCACAAAGCCCGCGAATTATTTCAAAGCCGCACTTGATAAAAATTGGAATAATGAATTTCGACCTTCAATTCGTATTTGGTTTGCTTTATCGGCACTCACTGCCGCTCTGCAATTCCTCTGGGCGGGTAAAGATACGCCGATGCATACGCTTTATTCCGATCTTATGACGCAAATAGGGACACACCTATCAACGATTGAAACTAGAAGTGGGCGTATTCTTAATTTAGAAACTTTTGATCCTGATTTCGCTGCAACAACGCTGCTTAAGTGGTATATGATTTTCCTGCCCTTCGTGATGATTGTATTCGTCGCATTATTTGCTTTAGTCTTTCAAGCTTGGGGACGAAAACTAAGCTATGTTTCACGAGTCCGTTTCATATTTGCAATACTAATTCCATCATCCTTCTTTGGGTTGGTCACAAACGTCTTTAATAAGTTACTTGATGGCCCGTTTTTTCAGGCTTTCATGAATGTTGGATTGTTGATTATGATGTTACTTTATTTTGTGACAGCTTATCGTGGGGCATATGCGGATATTAAGTTGAGTAAAAGCGGGCAATTAGGACGCTCCACACTCATCGCGTTTTTACTTATGATAGTAGTCCTAATCGCATCATTTTTGTCTATAATCGTAGCTTTATATCCTACGTTCGAAATTGCCTTCACACCTCATTTGGACATGCCCATAACAACACCTTGAGCTAACTCGCTAAATGAGCGCCTTTTTCTTTTACCATTGATCAATGTGTTAACCCAACCTGCCCGTGGTCTGGTGAATTAGTGTCTCCAGATGCTTTGGTAGTTTATAAAAATTACGTTGTAGGCTTTTGCAATCCAGAGTGTCGAGATAAGTTTCATCGCGCTACCGACCAGTTCGAGTTATGTATCGCTTTTACCAAGAAGCGGATTATTTCAGACAAACATTAAGCCAATGGCAGTCATAACAAATAAGAGTCCCATTAGAAATTGGCTGATCGCAGCTTTACGCCCCGTCTCTAACCAACGCGATAATGAGCTCCCCATTATCGTCCACAAAAGGCTTGTGCCTAGTCCTATAAACGAAAATATAGTTGTCATGACTATCAAGCGAACCCATACAATGTCCGATAGACCCGTAAAGGCTGCTGCGCAGGATGTCGTCATAACGAGCGCTTTAGGGTTCGCCCATTGAAAGAGTGCGGCCTCCGAGAATTTTAGGGGGCGTGCTTGTGATTTTCTACTGTTCTCATTGTTCTTCTTTTCGTAATGAAGTGCGGACCAACAAAGTTTAAGTCCAAGCCAAGCAAGCCAAGAAGCACCAGCGATTTGAACTGCAAGTGTCAGTCCGGGGGCGCGTTCCATAAGCAAACCCAGACCCAGTATCATTGCTCCGAGAAGTACCCCGAAACCCAAAACAACACCTATGATATGGGGGATTGTTCGTTTCAGTCCAAATACGCCTCCTGAAGCCATCATCATCAAGTTGTTTGGTCCAGGCGTTATTGAGGCTGTGAAAGAAAAGATGATAAATGTAAGCAGTATTTCAGTAGACATTATGAATTCCGAACCTTGTAGTACTTAGTCACTCATTCCCAAATGCGGATTAATTATTGCCATAAATTGTCGAAAAGTAATGGTCCAAATTCTTATCTTATTGCAAACCAATTTTAGGGATGAAATTCCTCAATGACATCCCGAAGAATGTCGATGGCTGCTTCTGTATTGGATACTGGCGTTCCCATGAATCCAAATAACAATCCTGGTGCCTTGTTTTTCGAACTCATAAACAGAGGTGACATTGAAGTCGGGGAAATGCCGCGATTTCTAGCCGCTAATACAATGGCTTGATCTTGAAAACTCGTATCTTTTGCAAAAGCCGCAAAGTTCATACCGCCATGAATTGGGATAGGATCAAGCCAGTATCCGAGTTTTTCCTGAACCTGGGAAAACATTTTAGTATAATTAGCCTTGCTGAGCCTACGAAGTTCAAGAATATGTTTGGCAAAAGCACCGCTTTCAATGAATTCGGACAAGGCAGCTTGAGCCAAGATAGAAGCAAAACTGCATTTCTCTTCTTGAGCGCGAACGAATTGGCCAACGTACTTATCTGGCACTAGAATAAAGCTCAGGTGAAGGTTGGCGAACACAATGTTGGAAAGCGTTCCAAAATAAAGCGTTCGTTTTCTTCTATCCAGCTCGAAAAGTGATTTTATATTTACTCCGCTGTAACGAACAGCTGCACCGTAATCATCCTCCAATATCCAGAAATCTTTACTTTCTGCTAGTTCTATCAACTCCATTCTTCGGTTGAAAGATAGTGTAACGCCCATGGGATATTGATGAGAGGGAGTCACATGCACAGCATCCAAAGACAACTTGTTTTTGAGTTTATCAAAGTTGGCTCCAGACAAATCGACGGGTAATCCTGTAAATTCGACAGTTCCACGCTTATTCGTAAGGCGTAACAAATTCCGAATGCGTTGGTTGCAAGGATCTTCAACCGCCACTTCACTAAAGCTTTCAAAGACCTCCATAACAAGGTCTAGAGATTCTCGTATTCCAGCCGTTATAATAATTTGGCTAGGCTCGACAGACAAACCACGCAGTGACAAGAGATGCTTTGCTATGCCTTCCTTTAAACTTGGTAGGCCCCCTGGCAAACGATCGAATAGGTGAGAGACTGATAGCTTTCTTTGGGCCCGAGCAGCCGAAGCACTCCACGCTTTAAGAGAGAGAGCGCCAGCATCTATTCCATTTGGCGATAGGGGGAGTATAGAATAAGTCTTCTCGAGATGACTTTGTTGGCGTAGCCCTGATTTTTCCTTTCTTAAGTTGCGTGTATGAAGCCCTGCAGAGGCTTGGCTATCAAAAACAGAGTAAGTGCCATCACCTTGACGTGTTTCCAATAATCTCTCAGCCACCAGATTTTCATAGGCGACTACGATCATGCGTCGTGATATCCCTAAACTCTTCGCCAATTGCCGGCTAGCGGGTAATCGATCGCCTTTTCGGATTTCCCCACTGATAATTTTTTGTCTAATTTGGTCAATGACCTGCGAATATGCAGACATATTGCTGTCGTGGTCGATTAAAATAGATGCACAAGGGTTCAATGGGGTATTTTTAGACTTCACCATAAGATTCTATTTATACCCAGTGCGAAGCACTTTCTCTAATTTTGATAACGCAGCCTTGAATTCTTCTATGGGTAAATAACCAAATCCAAGACGAAATATACGATCGCTTTCGCCAAACCAAGTCCCAGATGCTAATTGAAGGTCATGGCTTTCAAGCGACGCCCAAAATTTTTCAACACCCGCATTATCAAAAACCGTTTCGCGTAACTTCATACAACACATTGCACCGCCATCAGGGCGTATGTATGCAATTAAATCAGAGTTTCTCTTTTGCCATATTTCAAGAGTTTCAAGTGCGGTTTTTAACATTTCACTACGCGGTTTAAGTACATCGTCACGTTTAAGAATCAAATGGGCGGCTAAGGTCTCGTCGAGCGGAGAGCCTGACAATACGATATTCATTTTCGCGACCAGCAGCCTCTGTAACAATTCAGGGTCTCTGACTGTTATCCAACCTACCCGCAAGCCAGGCGCACCGAGAGATTTTGATATTGAAGCGCCTGTCATTACTTTTGGATGCATCATAGCAGCACTTTTGGGAGCTTGATTATCTCCGTATGTTGCGTGTAGGTAAGTCTCATCGATAAATAGCCACGCATCGGGTGCTATCCTGTCCATTATATCTAACATGGCCTGAATCGTTTCATGCGACGTGATAATACCGCTTGGATTTTGAGGGGTGGCCAAACTTACGAGTTTTGTTCTTGGGGATAGTGCTTTCTCAAATCTGGAAAGATTTACTTTATACCGCTCATCAAATAGAAGCGGAATCTCCTTTACATTCAACCCACTTCCTAAAAGAGCGTCTCGGGATGGTGGGAAACAGGGCGTAAAGATGATGACGTCGTCGCCTGGGCGACATAGTTCTATGGCAAGCAAATATAAGGCAAGTGCAGTTCCAGTCGTGCTAAGAATATTGTCATCGGGTAATTGGCACAAAGCCGCCACTCCTTTTCGTAACTGCTCAAGGCCTTGATCCGCCCCATAGCCGAGCCTCAAGTCGCGAACGGTCTCATACCCCACCAAATCAATGATCTCATGAAAAGAGAAGTCTTGTGCTGTGCTTTCAGCAAGATTGAAACGGCGATTAACCTTAAGGAGCGAGATAATGTCGTTCTCTGGAAATCGCCCTTTCCACGAAGAAGCTTTTTGAGTGTTTATCATATGGACAACTTACCCATAAATAAGTTGAAATATCTCCCAAAGAAACTCATTATGTAAGAAATAATTCGGAAAATTTCGCGCATGGATGTCAAAGACGAGAAAATAATTCAAATACTTTCCAAAGACGGGAAAGCCACCCACGCGAATATTGCGCAGCGAGTCGGCCTGTCTCTATCGGCTTGTCAACGCCGTGTAAAAGAACTTGAAGCAAATGGCATTATCGTAGGATACGGAGCGAAGATCGCACCTATTTATTTGGGAGAGAAGCAAATTGTGCTTGTCGGCATCAACCTGAAAAATCACTCGCGCGAGGCAATTCAGTCCTTCCAAAGAGCTATTGTCAGACTGCCAATGGTGAAGGACGTCTACCACATTGCTGGCGAATATGACTATTTCTTAAAAGTGGCCGTCGCAGACATATCGGCATATGAAGACTTCCATGCAGATCGACTGGCAGCAATCCCGGAAATCGCAAAAATCACTTCGTTTATATCTATGTCTACTATCAAAATGTGATGCGTGCTCAAGAAGATTTGCAAAGCTCACCAACGTTCTTCGTTAAGCGATCTAAGCCGCTGGGCTAATTTCAGCGAAGGGATTATTGTGACTTCATCTGTTGGAGCAAGAGTTAGGATTAACAACAATGGAGAGTCACCTAACAAAATTGGATTGTTGAATTATATCAAATTGGCTCTTTCAATACATATGGATCCGACCATTCTTGCGAGGAAAGATTTAATGGGGATGAATATAGACCCTTTGGAACATTTGCAAAATTAAAAAACTGCATAGGAAAGCCCAAATGAACTTACGATTGTACCAAATAGATTCCTTTGCTACTCAAATGTTTACAGGCAATCCTGCCGGGGTTGTTCCCTTAGAGTCATGGCTCGAAGACGAAGTTTTGCAAAAGATTGCATCTGAGAATAATGTTGCTGCGACAGCCTTTTTTAAACAGGGCTCCTCTGATCAAAAGTATGAATTGCGTTGGTTTACACCTACTGCGGAAATACCGTTGTGTGCGCATGGCTCTATTGCGGCAGCATGGGTTATTTGTGAGGGGCTTAAATGGGAAACCTCAAAATTTGTTTTTGAAACACTTGCTGGCGACTTGGCGATTCAACGATTATCATCTGGCGAATTCAAGATGGATTTTCCTATTGATCCATATGAAGAGACCGATATTAATCAAACTGTTGCTTCAGCGCTTGGTCAAAAACCCTCACGCTTATTGCGGGCACGATATTCCGTCGCAGTTTATGATCGAGAGTCTGACATTATCAATTTGCGGCCAAATATAAATGAAATTGCCAATTGCTGTCATGCGAAAAGACCTGGGGCTGTGGTCATAACCGCACCCGCTGACCCAGGGAAAGATTACGATTTTGTCTCCAGATTTTTTGCTCCAGGTGTGGGTGTCGATGAAGACCCGGTGACAGGCTCTGCCCATTGCATCTTGTCAAAATTTTGGGCTGATGAGCTTGGGCGTGACAGTTTAATGGGATATCAATTGTCTAGCCGCGGTGGGTTCATTCATTGCCATGTGAATGGTGATCGAGTCGCATTTACCGGAAGAGCAACGCCATATTCGATAGGTGATATCATTGGCCTCGATTAGATGCTTAGAGGAAGACATGAGTGTCTTTCACTTCGTCGCATTATCCACAGCTCGTCCAATAGCCTTAATTCAACACATTCAACCTATTGGTATCAGAACCTTATATATCAGTGCTGCAAATACGAAGTTAGTTTAGACTAGAAATCAAGAGTTAAGTAAGTGAAGACAGCAGCTTATTTTGGGCAGATAGCACCGTCTCTACAAATATTACCAGCGGCCGTTATTGGGTGCGGATTCAAGTGGTCGTCGCAACACATATTGTAAACTGAGTATGTGGAGTGATGATTATGACAAAGAAATATGTACGGGTTGGGTTTACGGCTGCGCAGAAAACCGAACTCTGGGGGAGATGGCGGCGCGGCGAACAGATGAAGTCCATTGGGCGAGAGCTCGGAAAGCGCTCGTCGAGTATATTCAGTCATATTAGATCGACGGGCGGTTTTACGCCGCCTGTGCGCAAGCGCTCGCGGCTAGCGTTAAGTATGGCTGAGCGGGAAGATATATCTCGCGGGCTTGTTGCAGGCCTTTCGGTCCGCATGATTGCGCGCCGTCTTGGGCGTGCGGCCTCCACAGTCAGCCGAGAGATTGCCCGCAATGGCGGCAGCTCTCGTTACCGGGCTGTCGCGGCGGAGAAACGGGCTTGGAAGCAAGCGCTTCGCCCTAAACCCTGCAAGCTGGCTTTGGAGACAAAGCTGCGCAAAGCTGTTACCGTTAAGCTTGAACATCATTGGTCACCCCAACAAATTGCGGGTTGGCTCAAGCGCAACTATCCTGACTGCGAGGCGATGCACGTGTCACATGAAACGCTCTATAAGACCTTATATGTACAGGCGCGCGGGGCTTTAAAGAAGGAATTGATCCAATACCTACGGAGAAAGCGGCAGCTGCGCGGCTCGCGTCATACGCAGAAAGGTAAGGATCGGCGAGGCAGTATTCCCGATGCCATCTCTATCAGTGAACGCCCGCCTGAGGTCGAAGACCGCGCTGTGCCGGGGCATTGGGAAGGCGACCTTATCTGCGGTCCAAACCATAGCTTCATTGGGACACTCGTGGAGCGGCACTCGCGTTATGTCATGCTGATGAAGCTTTCAGACCGAAAGACAGAAACCGTTGTAAATGCTCTGATCAAGCATTCTAAGAGACTACCCGATGAGCTTTATAAATCATTGACCTGGGACCGGGGTCATGAGCTTGCAGAGCACAAACGGTTCACCGTAAAAACCAATGTTGATGTCTACTTCTGCGACCCGCAAAGCCCATGGCAGAGAGGCTTCAATGAGAACACAAACGGATTGCTCCGCCAATACTTCCCCAAAGGCACAGACCTATCTGTCCATAGCCAAGCAAAGTTAGATGCGGTAGCAAGGCAGCTCAACGAGCGACCTCGAAAGACCCTCGAGTACGAGACACCGGCTGAACGGTTCAGCCAATGTGTTGCGGCGACCGCTTGAATCCGCAGCTTCATAACGGCCGCTGGTAATGTTTGAGATTTAGCACTCTCTAATGTCCTGTGTGGATGGCTCCCACTTTGCAAGGATTATTTGATTGATGATT
>CAYGTR010000059.1:0-11659 GCA_964352855.1 uncultured Algimonas sp.
ACGCCGTTCTGGGCGCAGATCACGCCCGAAGAGCCTTTTCGGACTTGGAACAAACAGTTTTATTCGCCCCTTTGTATTGCCCTCGGCATGTTGGTGAATAGTATTGTCGTTTTTTCAAAGATTTAAAACTAAGCGGACTTATGTCTACGCCGCGTCGGCGAGGGTCGTGACGCGCGTTTGAATGCCCATCACCAAATCCATACTCCGCAGCCGCGCGGCGTGATCATAAAACGGCATAGACATAATAAATTCATCGGGCTGCAACTCCGCTTGGAAACTGGCGAGGCGCGTAGCGACTTGCTCTGGCGTCCCGACTGCGCTGCCTGACAACATAGCCTCGACATGGCCTGCGATATGCGGCGGGACTTTCAAATCCACGATAGGGGCGGGGACGAGGCCGCGCTTGCCTGTCACCATGCCGACAAAAGATTGCACGAGCGAGGAGAAATGAAATTGCGCCTCGGCCTCGGTCTCGGCGGCAAAGACATTACACGCCATTATGAAATAGGGTGTGTCTAAAAAAGCGGAGGGCTGAAACTCACGGCGATAGGTCTCTGCGGCTTCAAGTAAATGCTGCGGCGCGAAGTGGGACGCAAAAGCATAAGGCAGCCCCAAATGCGCGGCGAGCTGCGCGCCAAAAAGCGAGGAGCCGAGTATCCAGACGGGAACTTCTGTGCCCTCTCCGGGGATCGCGCGCACGGGCAGGGGCGCGTCGGCGTCGGGTTTCGCCAGAAGCTGTATCAACTCCATCACATCTTGCGGAAAGCGTTTGGCGGACAGCTCGGCATCTCTGCGCAGCGCGCGAATGACGTTCCGGTCCCCGCCTGGCGTGCGGCCAAGGCCTAAATCTATGCGCCCCGGATGCAGCGTCGCGAGCGTGCCAAATTGCTCGGCTATACTCAACGGCGAATGATTGGGCAGCATAATCCCGCCAGAGCCAAGGCGGATGGAGCGCGTCTGCGCCGCGATATGCGCGATCAGCACAGAGGTGGCGGAACTCGCCACAGATATCATATTGTGATGTTCGGCATACCAGACGCGGTTATAGCCGAGGGCCTCGGCGGTCTGCGCGGTGCTAACGCATTGGGTAAAGCTTTGCGCAATATCGCCGCCCTCATTCACGCGGGCAAGGTCGAGGATAGAGAAGGGGATTGACATGATATATAAATGGCAGAGCCCCCACAAAAAATCAATGGGCGCAAAATCAATGGCACTCCACGAAACGCGGTGCAAAACACCCCAAAAGAATAAAGATAAAACACTTGCAATCGCAACCAATAGCGCCGACATAGGGCTCATCGATAAACGGCCGAACAATCTGGCTTACTAACCGCTGAATATCCCCGTCCAAAGGGGGCAATGACGCGGTAATTATGTGTTTTACTCTTCCCGACATCGACGAACGCCACAGCTCCATGTTGGAGCTTCGGCAAAATATGACGTGAAAGGAAATACCCATGTCAGATATGCAAACTGGAACCGTTAAGTTCTTCAATACAACTAAAGGCTTCGGCTTCATTCAACCTGCGAGCGGCGACGATGTGTTTGTACATGTTACAGCTCTCCAGCGTGCCGGTCTTGACGGCTTACAAGAAGGCGACAAAGTCTCCTTCAATACCGCCATTGATGAGCGTTCCGGCAAATCATCCGTGGACAGCATTTCAATGGCTTAAGCCATCTAAACATTTGAGAGCTGATATTTTGGCTCTCATGAGATTGAAAAGCGCGCTGCTTCTGTTTCAGGAGTTGGCGCGTTTTTTGCTTTTGAAGAAGAGTTTTGCCAGCGGCACCGCATGTTCATAGCATTTAAACTTGCCCCCGTCCAAGAGATGGTAAATAGACGCCCTTACGCAGATAGGGATTTTAAAGATGAAGGACGGGCTCTTTTTCAGTGCCTCTATAGCCGTTGCGGCGGGGATTGTTGCACTAGCCCTGTCATTGGGAGACTCTCCGAGGGTCATCATCCAAGAGATTTGTGAGCGTGGCTACGTCCTGTCCGGTGATGATCTCAACCGCCTTGAGCAAGCCAATGGGACGTCCATCGGGTTCGTCGAGGAAACTGAAAACGACCCCGCGCATATGGTGATGTATGCCCAAGTCTCACGCGACCTTGCGCCCCCCTCGGCCGGAATTTTTATGTCTGTGACGGAAAGCTACGCCAATATTTTTAACGGCAAGACGATTAAAATGACGGTTCGCGCGCGGCAAAACAGGCAAATCGCGCTGGATGAATTTGAAACGGCTTATTTTTCCCAGACGTCTGGTTCAACGGGGTGGCAGCGATTTACACTGACGCCTGATTTTGCGGATTATAGTTTCGAACACACGCTTCGGCCCTATGACGGCACTGTCGATTTGGACTATTTCGGCATTTGGCCGGGTGTTTTGGGGGATGGTCGTAAAATGGATGTCGAGATGATGCGCATTGATATTGTCTCAGGATGTGAGTGATCGCGGCGATGACGGTTGCAGGCCATATGAAAATCGGAAAGCTCCACTCTATCCAGGCTTTGCGCGGCATTGCGGCGTTTTTGGTCGTGCTGTTTCATTGTGCCGAGATTCAACGCGAAGGATTAGGCGTGGAGAGAGAGGCCGAACGCAATTTATTGTCGGGCTTTTGGGATCAAGGCTATGCGGGGGTTGACTTATTTTTCGTCATATCCGGTTTCGTCATGGTTTGGGTTAGTCATAAATATACGCGTCAGGATATTGGAAAATTCGTCTATAATCGTGTGACACGGATTTATCCGTTATGGTGGATTTTTGCGACGATTGCGGGGCTTTATTATTTGGCGTCTTACGGGCAACTCGCTCCGCCTGATCGCTACGGCGTTGAAAACAGCGTGACCTATTTCGTAAAGTCAATGTTCCTTATACCCCAAGAGGGCGTACCTGTTTTAGTGGTTGGGTGGACATTGATCCACGAGGTCTTTTTCTATCTCATCTTCGCGGTGCTTTTGCTGTTCCCGAAAAAAAATTTACCTATTTATTTACTGGTGTGGGCGGCTTTGACGCTTGCGGGATATTTTATGGGCATGGCAAAGCCGATGGCCTCGGGTTTTGGATCATTGGCCGCATCTCTCCTGACATTGGAATTTATTGCAGGGGCGCTGCTCGCCTGTATTCTTTTAAAGCGCAATATAAAGGGGGGGTGGTTTTTGCTCTTTGGCGGCGCCGTGCTTATGGCTTTAGCCTTGGTATTTTATACGGACCGCTCGCGCGATATGTTGATGTGGGGCAGGGTGGTCATCTATACCGTACCTGTATTGGCCATTATCTCGGGGTTGGTGTCATTAGAACGCACGGGGCAGCTCAAAATCAATCAATGGCTCAGTCGATTAGGGGACTGGTCTTACGTGCTTTATCTTGCCCATGTGCTCGTGATTTTAACTATCAAGCGGATCAATCAGTTTCTGGACCCTTATCTACCGGAAGCATTGCGTTTCCAGGCAGAGGGCTGGATTGATAATTTAGCATTCTGGGCGATCTGTATTGTCGCCAGTGTTGTGTTTTCGGCCTTAGCACATCGTACCATCGAAAAGCAGCTGCTCCGATTGACCCGCAAAATTTTTGTGTAGTCAAAGTTGCTTTCTTTGCGAAACAATGTCGGGGTTGAGATCCGGCGGCAGAAGCTCTCCGGGTGCCCGCGCTTTTAAAGTCCCTCGGCGGCCAAAACGTGCCTTTGCGGCAATGAAGAGAATAGTGCCTGCTAAGCCAAGAGTAATCGCATTGGCCAAAATGATAGGCATCGCGTTCGTCGCAATCCCATAAGCCAGCCAAAGCGCGACTCCCAAAACAAAAAGCGAATACATAAGCAGAGAAATACCGCCCGTTCTCTTTGTGCGTATCACAAGCCAAGCTTGCGGCACAAAAGACAAAGTCGTCAAACAAGCCGCGATATAGCCGAGAATATCAATATATGTCATGGGCTGAAGCTAAAGCCCATTCACGCGGGGCTCAAGCGCAAACAATCATGACTAATTACGACTGATACAGTTCGTTGTATTCCCATCAAATCTAATACTTCTTAGCATCGAAGATTTTAAACAAAGTTTTTGGTCTTAATTGACTTACGGGCAAATCGTTCACTTTATGTTCTTGCTTTTAGAGGAATAAAATCCTATACACTTTTATGGCAAAACCACATCTTATACCGTTCAAACCTGTCCGTCCTGATTTGGAAAAAGGGCGCGCCGCTCGCACCAATGTGAGTGGACGATATGAAACGGATCAACGCGAGCGCTTTGACGATGAATGGGGGAGCTTGGCTGATGATGATAAAGTCGGCCGAAAAACAACTGTCACAATTGAACGCCCCAAGACAATTATAAACAAGGTCAATTCGCCCTATGTGGGTTTTGATCGCTCTATAAATCCTTATCGAGGGTGCGAGCATGGTTGTATTTACTGTTTTGCCCGTCCGACCCATGCTTATCACGGTTTATCACCCGGACTGGATTTTGAAACTCGCCTTTTTGCAAAGCCTGATGCGCCTAAAATGCTTGTCAAAGAATTATCTAATCCGCGTTATCGCGTGCGCTCGATTGCCATTGGCACAAATATGGATGCCTATCAGCCGATTGAGCGTGAATACCGCATCATTCGTCAAGTCCTTCAAGTGCTGTCGGACTTTTATCACCCTGTTTCGCTTTTGACAAAATCTAATCTAATCGTGCGCGATCTTGATATTCTTGCCCCCATGGGCGCGAAGAACCTGACGCGCTGTATGATATCCATCACGACACAAGATCGCGCACTTGCCAGAGCTATGGAGCCACGTTGCCCAACGCCTGAGCGGCGCTTTGATGCGCTCAAACAATTGGCGGATGCGGGTATCCGCACGGGTGTTATGCTCGGCCCGATGATACCGGGCCTTAATGATAGTGAACTGGAGAGTATTATGGAAAAAGCGGCTGAATTGGGCGCAAGTTATTCAGCTTACACGATATTGCGCTTACCGCTTGAGGTTTCACCATTGTTTCAAGAGTGGCTGGAAGTTTTTGCGCCTCATCGTGCCAAACGTATCATGCACCATATCCGCACCATGAACGGTGGACGGGATTATGATCCACATTGGTCACGAAGCGGCGAAGTGAACACGCCTTTTGCACAGCTTATCGGTCAACGTTATCGTGCGGCGCAAAAACGCACAGGTCTTGATCGCATTGGGCCGCATGGACAGGCAATGGGGCCTTTAGATTGCTCTCAATTCCGTGTGCCAACTTCTGTAAGTGGGCAAGGCGACCTGTTCGAGTGACCAAAAGGCTGTCATGAAACATTTACTTGCTTTTTTTCGGATGCGCCTCCATATGGCGTTTATCGAAGACGGCCAGACTACCCGGCTATTAATGGCGCACCTAACCTCTACGTTTTGGGTGCTATTGTGAGTACGCAGTAATATCCTTCCTCGACAAATAGGTTTCCCACAGTGGGAATCCGAATAATTGACGTGAAAGGAAATACCATGTCAGACGCAATGCAAGCAGGAACAGTTAAGTTTTTTAACACAACAAAAGGCTTCGGCTTTATTCAACCAGACGCCGGTGGCGACGATATCTTCGTTCACATTACTGCGCTTCAACGTGGCGGCCTACAAGGTCTCAACGAAGGTGATAAAGTACAGTTCGATACAGCGAAAAACGAGCGCACAGGCAAAACAGCCGTTGAGAACATTTCAATGGCCTAAGGCTTAAGCCAAAATTGAATATTGAAGGCTCCCTTGTGGAGCCTTTTTTTGTGCGGCATAAGACCTGAAAGAATTAAGGGGAATATTATGACTGCCGAAGCTTTTCTAGCACCTGTGTTGGCATTAATTATTTGGACTTTGTTGATCTGGGTTTTGATGTATTTGCGTCGTATTCCAGCTATGCAAAAAGCTAAAATTGCGCCTGACACTGCAAAATCACCAAATGGAGACTGGAAGCAAAAAATGCCCTTAAGGGCTGAGGCGCCAGCGCATAATTATAATCACCTATTGGAACAACCGACGATCTTTTATGCTTTGATGTTTTATCTCGTCGTGATAGCTCAGACGTCACCCATTCTACATTATCTTGCTTGGGGCTACGTCGGCTTACGGGTCATTCACAGTTTTATTCAAGTAAATACAGGCCCTGTTATGGTGCGATTTATAATTTTTGCCCTATCGACAGGGGTGTTAATGGGCATAGCCGTTTTAGCCCTTATTTAAGGCCTCCCAAACCTCAGAGAGTGCAATAAAGTCTGCGCTTTCATCCGGGTCTCGATCATTATTGAGATCTGCTGGGCTGTTGCGCGTGATTATAATCCCAATCGGCTCACCACTTTTTGCATCTAAAACGGGTCCGCCGCTCATGCCTGTGACAACGGGTTCATCAGGGTTTTTGATATGCGCGATCCATTGTCCGGCACCGCGCTCAAAATACACAAGACCTTTACGTGTTTCCAAAGTACGACAACCTGCGGGATAACCTTGCAAAATCACGTCCCTCCCAATTATCGGCGCAGCGGGCTTGGTCTTAGGTAAAATACATCCCGCCAAAGCGGCATCCAGTCCATCAGGCCAGGTCACGCAGTTTTGTGTCACAAAATCCGGTGTATGATCCATCGCTTCTGTTACGCAGTGTCCTGCGCTTATCCAGCCGTTCCAGTGCCGAAACCATGTCGTGTAGCATTGGAATCCGTGTTGATTATGAAAATAACGCCTTATCTCAACCCCATTGACTGAGTGAACGTCTGCAATCGTTTCGATGACTAATGGCGAGATGATCTTTGGGTTCGTATCCTTTGGCCTTCCGCTATCTGCCTTATGGTCATTTTGGGGTTTGGCTGTTTTTCGCCAGAAAGAGAAAATAGACATAAGCGCTTTGTGTTCCAGAATCATTGGTCGGGCAAGTCTGTCGTGCTATAAGGCATTATGAAATATGTATCTTTCTTGGCTTTACCGTTCCTATTGATAGCCTGCTCAACGATGGCTGCCCCGCCTATTATGTCGACCGATAAAGCAACAGGTGATGTCGTCTATCCGCGTGATCATCACGGCGAGGTTATGCCTTTTGTCGCGGACAAGGCGGCTCGCCAAGCAGTTGATGCTGCGATTATCAAGGCGGCGGCTGAGAATAAGGACGCGCTTATCGTGATGGGTGCAAATTGGTGCCATGATAGCCGTGCGCTTGCGACACATTTTGAAACACCACGCTTTAAATCCATGTTGCGCTCCCATTATGTGCTTGAATATATTGATGTGGCGCGGAAGAATAAAAATCAGGACATCGCAAATAGCTTTGGAGTCGACGGCACCAAGGGCACACCCACCGTTTTTATTGTCGACGGGACAGGTCAGGTGCGTAATCTGGAAACCGCGCCAACCTGGCGGAATGCGGCGAGCCGGGATGAAGAGGATATTTATGAGTATTTCAGAGCCTATGCGCATAACCGGAGCCAACCCTAATGTTTATGGGGCATTATGGTCCTGCGGTTTGGGACTCAAGGCGCGGTAAAACAGTTCCGCTTATCTCTTTGTGGCAAGCCTTTTTGGCTGTTCAAGCCGTTGATATCATCTTTGCGGTTTTAGCGATATTGGGGATCGAAGGCACGGTTATGAAAAACGGACTACCGTTTTTTGATATTCCATGGTCACATTCCCTTTTGAGCGCAATTGTCATTTCTCTGGCGGCAGGCGCGGTTTTTCGTCATTTTAAACCGCAATCCGGAATGAAAGGCTTTTGGATTATTGCCGCTTTGGCTTTTTCGCATTGGTTGTTGGATTTAGTTGTGCATCGTCCTGACTTATCGATTTATCCTGGCGGGTCACAGCTGTTCGGCTTTGGCTTTTGGAATTACGTCGTTCCTTCTTTCATTTTGGAAATAGGACTCTTGTTTATTGGGCTTTTTTATTGGGTGCGTGTCACGCGCGCTAAAAATAGCTTTTATAACATAGCCCCTTGGGGTCTTTACGCTTTTATGGTGGCGTTGCAATTCGCGTTTATTACGCTGCCGGGTTTGCAGCTTCAAAGGGGAATATTTGATCCAAGCGCGCAGCCGCAAGGGGCGTTTTTAGGTGTTTCAGCACTTTTCGTCTTTGGATTACTAGCACTGCTTATTGGTCTTATCGAGCGTGGTCGTCCGTCAAATTATGCCTTGTCATCATCCACTTGAATTTTAGCAGGTAGGCTTTCAGCCTCAGGCGCTTTTTGCTCTCTGGCTTTATTTAGTCGAAACCCTCGCCCTGTAACAATTGCATTCGCACCAAATTTTTCCCGCGCACGGTCTGTGGCCCGTTCCGCTTTTCCTCTTTTGGCAGATTGTGGATCAAGAAGGTCCGCATAATCCCCCATAGGGGCACTGAGCCCTGAAATACCTGCTCCAATCAAGCGATAGGCCTTACCTTTTGCTTCTGCCTCCAAAAGCGGTTCTAAGGCATGGAATATTATATCGGCGAGCTGAACGGGATGTTCCAATGTGCGCCGCCGTGTAATGGATTTAAAGTCAGCCGTTTTCAGCTTGAGCGTAACCGTGCGTCCTGCAAGCTCCTTTGCTTTTGATCTGTCAGCGGTTTTCAAACAGACTTGCCAGAGTTTATCTTTCAGCTCTTCAATATTGCTAATATCTGTATTGAAAGTTGTCTCTGCGGAAACAGATTTACGATCTGAACGGGGCTCTACCTTCCGGAAATCTTCGGCACGGGCCAGCCGTGCCAATCGCAGACCATTATCGCCATAACGTAATGCCATTTCTTTATCTGACAGCTTTCGAACATCAGCAATTGTACGCAAACCGCCGCGGGCGAGTTTGGCCGCAAAAGCTGGGCCTATGCCAAATATGAAATCAACAGGTTTGTCACGCAGAAATTCTTGCGCATCGTCCCGACCTAAAACCGCAAATCCATTTGGCTTGTCCAAATCGGAAGCGGTCTTTGCGAGGAATTTGTTATAAGACAGACCAACAGAGACCGTCACACCAACTTCGATTAGAATCCGTTTTTGTAGCTTTATGAGGCTTTGCGCGGGCGTGATGCCGTGTAGGCGTTCCGTCCCGTTCAAATCCAAAAAGGCCTCATCAATAGAAAGCGGTTCAACCAAAGGGGTGAGGTCTTGCATCATTCTTCTGATGCGTGCCCCTTCATAGGCATATTTATCCATACTGCCGCGCACGACGACAGCCTCAGGACAAAGCTTGAGAGCTTTGAACATCGGCATGGCAGAGCGCACACCATATATGCGCGCGTGATAACAGGCGGCAGACACGACACCACGTTGTCCGCCACCTACAATAACCGGCTTGTCTTGCAATTCCGGATTATCGCGTTTTTCAACTGAGCAATAAAACGCATCACAATCGACATGGGCAATGGATAGTATAGAAAGTTCAGGATGCCTTAAAAGTCGCTCTCCACCACAGGCTTTGCATAGCCTGCCGTATAGCTCAACTGCCTCGCCGCAATCTCGGCAAAGTGTTGAAGTTGGCGGCAAAACAGGGCTGTTATTATTAAGAGCCACTCTTTACTAATCCTTAGAATGTTCGTGTTATGTTCTTACTATACAGAAGGGCTTATGGTTAATCCACTCCTAAGACGTGGGCTACGGTTAATTAAGGATAGTGTGCCATAAAAGTGCCAACAAAACAAATAAAGCGGGCGTTAGTCCTGCAAAACTGGTGAACTGGGAACGATGCTGAAAATCATGTCAAAAAAAGTCCTCATTGTTGAAGATAACGAGCTGAACATGAAATTGTTCGCTGATCTTTTGGGTGCGCATGGGTATGAGACCCAGCAGACACGGGAGGGGTTGAAAGCCATTTCCATGGCACGGGCATTCAAGCCGGATCTCATCCTAATGGACATTCAATTACCGGAAGTTTCAGGTCTTGAAGTCACTAAATGGCTTAAAGATGATGCAGCTTTGGCAGATATTCCTGTTATTGCTGTCACAGCCTTTGCCATGAAAGGTGATGAAAAGCGCATACGCGATGGCGGTTGTGAAGCTTATATCGCCAAACCTATTACCGTGTCGTCTTTCTTGGCGACAATCCGTAAATTTGTCGAGCCCGCATAAGAGGAGCGGGCTATGTCTGCACGCATCCTTGTTGTTGATGATCTTGCGCCGAATCTAAATCTTCTCGAAGTTAAGCTTCAGGCCGAGTATTATGACGTCTTGACCGCGCGGAGCGGTGAAGAGGCCTTAGACGTGGCATCAAAAGAACGTCTCGACCTTATCCTCATGGATGCCATGATGCCCGGGATTAATGGGTTTGAGGCCTGCCGACGTTTAAAAGAAGACCCAAGAACATGGCACATTCCCGTCATTATGGTGACAGCTCTGGAAGAAACTAAAGACCGAATTGCAGGGCTCGAAGCTGGAGCCGATGATTTTATCACCAAGCCGATTGATGATTTTAACCTTATGGCGCGCGTACGGTCTTTGTTGCGTTTGAAAATGGTGACGGATCAGCTACTCAGTCATAGCACGGAAACGCTGCAGGATTCGCGTATTGTCTTAGAGCGTATTAATAAGCGTATGGGCACATTACTTCTGGTCGAAGACAATGAACTTCGTGCGAAGAAAATTATCGAGCCTCTTGAAAAAATTCATAATATTGTCGTTGAAACTGATCCCGTTGCCGCTATTCGCCGTGCAAAATCAGGCGTCGATATGGTTGTGGTCAGTCTTGTCTCCACTAATTTTGATGGCCTTCGTGTGTGTGCCAGTTTACGCTTTACTGAAGAAAATCGTGAGACGCCGATTCTCGCCGTGGGTGACCCCGAAGACGAAGCCCGCTTGGTTCGCGCTTATGATATCGGGGTGAATGATACATTGATGCGACCAATTGAAAAGCAAGAGATGTTGGCGCGTGTGAATACGCTCATGCGGCGGAAATTTTATGCCGACAGCTTACGCGATAATTTTAACGAAAACCTCGAAATGGTTGTCTCAGACCCTTTGACTGGATTAGGGAATCGACGATTCTTTGATCGGGCAATCCATCCGCTTTTCGATGCCTTGGAAACACAGGATGAACCCTTTTCGATTATGGTGTTCGATATTGATTATTTCAAACGCGTGAATGATATTTTGGGCCATGATATGGGCGATCAAATCCTGAAGGAAGTCGCGACCCGTCTGGTGACCAATATGCGCGCTGTTGACATTGTCAGCCGTTATGGCGGCGAAGAATTTATGATTGCCATGCCGGCAACGGATCAAGACGCGGCCTTACAAGCTGCAGACCGTATTCGCGCCCTGATCGCAGGCACGCCGATTTATGTGGATGGTCAAGCACTTCATATTACCACAAGTGCAGGGGTGGCGCAGGTGATTAAGGGCGAAGTCTTACGCGATGTCTTTAAACGTGCCGATGACGCACTTTATAAAGCCAAACAAGCCGGACGTAATCAGGTTTTGCCGGCCGCTTTGAAAACAGCTGCCTAAATCCCCGACATAAAAAAACCGCCCTTCAAGAGCGGCTTTCAAATATAACTTTAAGGGCAGATTACTTAATCTTGCCTTCTTTGAAATCAACGTGTTTACGGACAACGGGGTCATACTTACGCTTGACCATTTTCTCGGTCATCGTGCGTGAGTTTTTCTTCGTAACGTAGAAATACCCCGTATCTGCTGTTGAGTTCAGACGGATTTTAATAGTTGTTGGCTTCGCCATGACGCAAGCGCCTTTCTTCTAGAAT
>CAYGTR010000060.1:0-11168 GCA_964352855.1 uncultured Algimonas sp.
CCGCCGAAGCGGGTTTAATTCTTTCAAAGGCTTAGAGGACTTAGCCGCCAAATTTATAAGTTAATCGCGCTCCGACTACGCGTGGCGGAAGAACATTTGTGCGGAAGGACCGCAACGTGAAGTTATTTTCCAACGGACGGGGGGATAAGTTCACACCAGCATTAGACAATTCAGTCGCCACAACACTCGACTCTGAATAATCATTGAAAAGGTTTTCTACATAGGCCGTAATAGACCAACTATCCTGTTCATAACCTACCGAAGCGTTTGCACGACCAAAACTATCAAGAGTCAAACTCGACCCCCGACCACCTGTTAGTGACAGAACCTCACTTTGCCATGAGTATCCCGCATTGACGAATACATCACCGTTATAAATAGGTTGCTCATAACTCCCAAATACCGAGAACTGGCTCTCAGGGGAGCCTGGCAAACGGTCACCCTTTTGACCATCTTCAAAAGCTCTGGCGAAAGTATTTGGATCTCTCGCTCGGATAAGAGAAGGGACATCTTCAGTCAGCTCAGCTTTTGTAAAACTATAATTGCCACGTAGCCTGAAGTTATCCGTAACTCTCCAATCGCCTGACAATTCAAAACCAATTGACTCTGCGGCACCCGCATTCACGCGGATAGGCAATTGAGCAAACACAGATGCAGTGGCAACTTGAGGGGCATCCCATTGTATATAATACGCAGCACCATTTAGCGTTAAAGCGCCATCAAGCCATCGCGTTTTTGCCCCAATTTCAAAATTATCTACTGTGTCAGGGAAATAAGCTTGCTCATTGAGTTGAGCCAAATCTCCGTTGGCATTGAATTGTTGCCCTGGAACGAGCCCACATTGATCTTGAGCGCCCGGCGTAAAGATGTCTGGGCAGTCTTCAAGGCCATTTGAGGCCCCAATGCGGTAGCCTTGACTAAATGTTGCATAAACAGAATTGCCGTTTTCAAATCTGTAGGACGTGTTGACCTTGAAAAGTTCACCTGAAAAGCTTTGATTTCTAGCAAGGGAAAATACATCTTCAGCCTCACCAAGACTCAAGCCACAAGAGTCTTGCGGACAAGAGCCAAAGACAGGGAAGAAGACAGTTCGTTGGCCATCAACCGCATCTGCGGTATCAAGATCATATTCATAAGCCCGTGCACCCAGAGTGATTTGCCAAGCATCAGTAATATTATAGCCAATTTCACCAAAAACGGCTTTTTCAATTGTTTCAGATATACCAACAGCATAATATTCTAGATCATTAAGTTCACTACTAGGCCGCCCACCAGCGAAATCACCAAAGCCCGGTGTGAATTCTGAAGAGATACCTGAATCATCACGCTTATTATAAAAAGCACCAACAATCCAATTTAACGGCCCTTCATTTTGGGAAACAAGACGAAGCTCTTGGTTAAAGCGTTCACTACGCTCAACCTCTTGAGTAAAGCCCGTAAAGCTAGGAAAAGTATCATATGTATAGGGTAAATTAAGTAGCAAATCAGTTTGGTCACGCTGCCCTAAGAACTTCTCCAACGACGCACCAGTTGCAGATGTTAACTCAGCAAATCCTAAATCCGCTGTGACTTCGAGCGCCAGAAGACGCGTGTCCAATTTAGCGGGCTCTTCAACTCTAAAAGGAGCCTCGTATTGGCCCGTGTTTAATGGCCCGCGCAATCCTGATGCAGTGCGTCCGCCATTTTTACGATTCTGAAAATAATAGGTAAGGTTTGCGTCTAACCGATCATTTGGTTGAAAACGCAAAGCGACACGGCCTGACATTGTTTCTTCCGAGTCTGCATCTTCAACACGACGCAGATTAGCAGCAACATCGGCAGGATCACTAAAGTCAGGATCTGGATTCGAAACGCCAATGGTTTGAACAACAAATGGATAATCAATAAAGCCTTGGTCATCAAGGTAATCAAAAGAGGCCCGAAGCGCAAAATGGTCAGAAAGAGCATAATTAACTGTACCCCCAATATCAGTCGAAATACCGCTACCCTCTTTATAAGAATATGCATCAGCACGGGCTTCTGCATAGAACCCATCAAAATCAGGTTTTTTAGGAATATAGCGTATTGCACCGCCCATCGTGCCTGCGCCATAAAGTGTGCCTTGTGGGCCAAGCAGAACCTCAACGCGCTCTAGGTCGTTCAAACGCAAATCAACAAAAAGAGGTATTTCTCCGATATAGGGTGAGACAGTATCTCCGCCATCGGAACCGGCACCACCGCCACCACCTGAAATAGGGTCAGCATTCAATCCGCGAACGACAATCCGATTGCCGTCACGTCCACCTTGGTCGACAATATTTATGCCAGGAACATAATCAATAAGTTGAGCAATCTCATCAAAGCCTTGTTTTTCGATTTGCTCGCCGCCAACGGCTGCAATGTTGAACGGAATGTCTTGAATAGATTCCGCCCGACGTGTCGCCGTAACGATGATTTCGTCATCTGCTGCACTCTGGGCAAAAGCAGGGGCTGCTGAAAATGTGCCGACTGCGCAGATAGCGAAAAGGCTAGTTGTCGACACTAAAGCCGATAAAGTTGAAGTCCGTGAAAGCATTATAATCCTCGTTTTGTATAAATTCTTTCCACACTTTTATAAGAGCGGTTATGATTGTCATTACCACGGTGTAGAAGTTCAGCTCCATACCGTTCTTGCCATATTGCTGGCTTTATTCAAATGTGAGGCATATATGTCACGTCCAATTCCGAGCCTCAATTTTCACTGATTATTCTCTATGACCGATACTGATAAATCTCAGAAATGCTTAAAAATAGGGCAAAACGCCCTAGCTGTGCATGATTACAAGGCAGTTCATAAGATTGCTATGACACGTCTTGCAGAGAATCTATCCGATCCCGCACCTTTCTACCTTCTCGCTCACATAGCACTCGATCATGGCAATAGTAAGAAATCAGAAGAATTATTCCAACAGGCCGTCAGTTTAGAGCCCAATGATCCACGTTACCTCTCCGCCTTTGCTAAGGTTTTATCCTTACGCGGCAATCAAGAGGCCGCACGTCGGTATAATGAACACGCAGCCGAACAGACTATAGATGACGCGCATGTCGCGGATACAATCGGCGTTGTCTTTAGCCGCACTGGGTTTCACCAAAAGGCTATACCCTTTTATAAATTGGCCATATCACTCAAACCCCAACCTGATAATTTTCATTTTAATCTCGCCGCCTCTTTGCGTTTCCTCGGACAATTTGAAGACGCCGCCAAATCATATCGTGAGGCCATCAACCGCAATGCCGATAATGTGCGCGCTTATTCATCGCTTATAAGCCTCCAAAAACAAACAGAAGATAAGAATGAATTAAACGCGCTTTACGCTCTGTTTGAACGTCATACGGATAGCGCCGAAAACCGTCTGCATATTGGTCACGCCATTGCTAAAACACTAGAAGATTTAGGCCGACACCCTGAAAGTTTAGATTGGCTTGAAAAGGCAAAAGCAAAAAAACGCGCAGACCTCAATTATGATATGAATGTATATTTCGATATTTTTGAGGCTGCGCGAAAAAGCTTTGAAAATTTACCTTCCTTTGAGAATGCTTCAACAGAAGCACCTATCTTTGTTATCGGATTGCCTCGAACCGGAACAACCTTAGTTGACCGTATTATTTCTAGCCATCCGGATGTGATCTCTTGCGGTGAATTAAACGCAATTGCGGCTTTGGTAAAAAAGGCAACACAAACAACATCTCAATTCGTCATGGACGGCGAAACACTTTTTGCGGCTACTGAGATAGATTTGGCCAAAATTGGGAATAACTATTGGAATGAAACGCAGGCGTTGCGACAGGGCTATGAGCGGATGACGGATAAGATGCCACTTAATTTTTTTTATGTCGGGATCATTCATCGCGCCTTCCCCAATGCGCGTATTATTTGTTTACGACGCGGGGCTATGGATAGCTGCCTTTCTAATTATCGACAGCTGTTTTCGACGTCATATTCTTATTATAATTACACTTTATCACTTAAAGACACGGCAGCCTATTATCACCGATTTGATGCCCTCATGAATTATTGGAGTGAAGCGATACCCTCTGACCGTTTTATGCAAGTGCACTATGAAGATATTGTTTTTGACCAAGACACGCAAACGCGACGTTTATTGGCTTTTTGTGATTTAGATTGGAATGAGGCCTGCATGCGATTTCACGAGAATGAGGCCCCCGTTTCGACCGCCAGTTCTGTTCAGGTGAGACAGCCTCTATATTCGGGATCCATAGGGCGTTGGAAGAAATACGGCGATAAGCTCGATGGGCTTCTCGACGCACTTGGAGACCTCACCGAATGAGAATTCTGATCATTACCGATGCATGGCATCCACAAGTGAACGGCGTTGTCCGGACCCTCACTCAAACCTCAGACTCCTTGCGTGCACGCGGACATGAGGTTGAAGTTATCGCACCATCTGATGGGTATTTTACTCTACCCTTACCGACTTATCCCGATATTCGCCTTGCACCTTTTGCTTATAGTAGCGTCAAAAAAAGGATTACCGCGTTTGCACCCGAAGCCATTCATATCGCGACCGAAGGGCCGCTTGGACAAATGGCGCGCAGCCTGTGTTTGAAATGGGGAATGCCGTTTACGACGAGCTATCACACTAAATTCCCTGAATATATTAAAGCACGCTTTCCGTTTATCCCGCTCTCTTGGTCCTATAAATTCGTCCGTGACTTTCATAATTCCGGCGGACGCACGATGGTGACAACACCCTCCATGGTGAACTTCCTTGATGCCCGTGGCTTTACCAATTTGGCGCCTTGGGCGAGGGGTGTAGATATGGACATTTTCAATCCTGCTTGCCGTGATAGCCCTGAAGATGTTTATGCCGATCTGCCACGCCCGATTTGGGTGAATGTCGGTCGTGTGGCGGTTGAGAAAAATATAGAAACCTTTTTGGAACTGGACCTGCCGGGATCAAAAGTGGTGGTCGGCGACGGCCCTCAACTGGAGCAATTAAAAAAGAAATATCCTGCTATACGATTTACAGGCGCCAAATTCGGCGAAGAGCTCGCACGTTATTTTGCGGATGCAGATGTCTTTGTCTTCCCATCAAAAACCGATACATTTGGCCTTGTGATAATAGAAGCCATGGCGACCGGAACACCTGTTGCGGGTTATCCTGTTTCGGGGCCTATTGATATTATTCCGGGTTCGAAAGCCGGCGCGGTGAACGAGGATCTCAGAACCGCCTGTTTTGAGGCTTTGGATATGAAACGTGAAGACTGTGTCAAACATGCTCAGAATTATAGTTGGGACGCCGTTTCAGAGGTTTTCTTTAACTACCTGACACCTGAATATACCCCCAAGGCACGAAAAAGATGGCGGCGTATCAGACGCCTGGGGCGCATCGCGAGCAACCCCTTTCACTTGATAAAAGTCACTTTACGGCGTTTCTGGCGCATTCTTCGCGGGAAACCTGTACCTTAAAATCACAGCTCTTTGAATTGTTTGTGAGTTCAGGAAAGGCGATAATGTAGTGATGAAGCTTTTTAATCTCACATTATTATTCCTATTTTCCCTTGCCCTAAACAGCAACGCGAATCCTTTGCCGGATTATAATCTAAGCGTTGACGCCGTAGAACAATTAGAACGTGGAAACACTTTTTCAGACATCAGCAAAGGGGAAAACGGCCTCACCTATGTTTTTGGTGCCGTAGATGTAAAAGCGCCTCCTGAAACGCTTTGGGCCATTATGACAGATTGTTCTGCGCAGCTGAATATTGTTCCCAATTTAAAATCCTGCTCAGTTTTGGAAAGCTCCCTCGATAAAACTTGGGATAGGCGGGAACAGAAAATCATAATCGGATTTCCATTACCTGCGGTTCGTTCAGAATTTCGGTCTGATTATACGCCTTTTCAATCTATCAAAATTACGCGGTCGGGTGGCGATCTATCTGTCTTGGATGGCGAATGGATACTCGAACCTTTACCCTCAGGGCAAACACGCATTGCTTATCAGGCACGTATGAAATCTAGACTACCTGTTCCTGCGCGTTTTATCCGAAAAGCCGTGCGTAAAGATATGCCCCTCATTCTAATCAACCTCAGACGCAAAGCCGAGGCTCGCTCAGAAGACTCGCTACCGTGAGCGCGATTTCTGTCATCATTCCGGTTCTTCGCGATGATGAAATCCTTTCAAAATTACTATTGCACTTATCTGATATGAACATATCAGAGATTGTTATTTCGGACGCAGAGGAGCAGGGGAAACTCCCGAATACTATGATGCCTCATGACCTCAAAGTGCGGCATATCATATCTAAACCCGGGCGCGGACCCCAAATCAAATCGGGTCTGAAACATGTAGGATCTAACATAGTTTGGGTGCTTCACGCGGATTCCATTCCTCATAAAAAGGGGCCGGAATTTATATGTGAGGCGTTCAAAAACCCGAATATCGTCCTAACTCTTTTTTCTTTAAAATTTGATGACACCACACCCCTATTATCCCTCTTCTCTTGGCTGTCAAAATGGGAAAGTCCGCTTACGACATTTGGGGATCAAGGTTATGCCTTTCGACGTTCCGATTATGAAGCGCTGTCGCTTGACCTCGATCATTATCCACTTTTGGAGGATGTCGCACTGAGACACGCTTTGAAGCGCAAAGGCCGTCTTATGCGGTCCGACTTGCCTATTATCACATCTGCGCGGCGGTTTAAAAAACACGGCGTTGTGAAAACACAGTTCTTGAACGCAAAAATACTCTGGCGATATTTTCGGGGCGAAGATCCGCAAAGACTTTACGCGCTCTATTATAATTAGCGTTTCAAATAGAGTTGACGATAATGCCCATAGACAATGACGGATACCAGTTCCCAACCTTCCATACCTAAACGCGCTAATCGGTCTTGAATAATTTCGTCCTGCTTTTCAGCTTTAGAGAAAGCACTCGGCTTTATTGTTTCAACTTTATACTGCCATTTCCGATCATGCATATCAGCCTCTTAAATTTTGCGCTTAAGATAAAAAACAGGAGGATGCGTATCGGTTTTGACATGGTAACAGTTCCAACCAATTCGTCCCAGCTCATTTAATTCATGCTCATAATGCGCAATATATTTTTCGACTGACGTACCGAAAACCCCCATACCTTTGATGGAGGGTGATAAAATTTTATATTCCCAGCGTTCACTCATCTTCGTCTCCTTTACGTTTGAGGCGACCTTGTTTTCGCAAGGCCTCTCGCATTACATATTCAATCTGGCCGTTCAGAGAGCGCAGTTCATCATCGGACCAGCGCTTCATCGCGTCCAAAACCTCTGCGTTGACACGCAGAGGGAAAGATTTTTTATTTTGCTTCTTCGCGGCCACTGCAATTAATAAATGGAGCCGGTATTCACGACAGGCTGCGTCGCTTTATCGGAACATAAGACCACCAAAAGGTTTGAGACCATCGCAGCACGACGTTCCGGATCCAGCTCAACAATGTCTTTTTTCTCAAGAGCTTCGAGGGCATCTTCGACCATACCGACCGCGCCTTCGACGATTTTCTTACGTGCGGCGATGATGGCACCGGCTTGTTGACGCTGCAGCATGGCACCTGCGATTTCCGGCGAATAAGCCAGATGCGAAATCCGCGCTTCAATCACATGAATACCGGCTTTGGACAAACGATCTTGAATTTCATTGCGTAGACGCTCCGAGATTTCAGCCGGATGCGAGCGAAGGGAAATTTCACCATCGCTGTGCTGATCATAAGGATAGCTCGTTGCCATCGCCCGAATAGCGGCTTCGCTTTGAATTTGAACAAAGCTCTCATAATTATCGACATTAAACACAGCCTCGGCGGAGTCGTTAACTTCCCAGACCACGATGGCGGCAATTTCAATCGGTGAGCCATCCAGTTCATTGACCTTTAGTTTGCCACTTTCAAAGTTCCTCACGCGAAGGCTAATTTTCTTTTTCGTATAAAATGGATTATTTAAGCGCAGCCCAGGTTCTCTGACCGTGCCGACATATTTACCGAACAAACTCAAAACCGCCGATTGATTAGGTTCAACCTTATAAAGACCACTTAAAAGAGTAATCCAAACAAGGAAGGCGACGACGCCGCCAAAAAACCAACCCACCCGTACGCCTTTGCTGTCAGCTAACCCCATTTGAACAGCGACCAAATAAATCCCGGCCGCCAAAACAGCAATCATGATAATCAAAAACGGAATGCCGCTGATCGACTTAACATTTCTCTCTCTAATTTCACTCATATGTGAGCCCTCCTTTTCCTGTCTACAATATGATATCATTTTGTATGATAGCAAGTGTTTTGATGATTGATTTTATTTATCTCATTGATTTTTAATGAAACTTTATCCTCTTATCCTTTTCAAAGCCTATAGAAGCACCCCTAGCGCCCCACACAGGACGGGGCGTTTTTGATTTAGACATGCTTTATTTTGAAACGTCTGGGACAATTAGGGAGGTTTAAAACTTGCGTCTTCCCTAACCGCTTGCGGCAGGACTTTGACGTCTGTGACGAAATGTGCAAGCCACCGTTTGACCTCCGCTTTTTCCACGGTTTTGGCCACGGTTTTGCACGCAACCTCCGCGGCCGTGTCTTTATCATGATGCCAAGACATAAAGACAAAGACCTCGTCCGGCCAAATCATAATGGGTTGGTTCATCCCTTTGAAATCATTGAGCGGGCGCGCATCATATTTATATTCATAATCACGCGGCGTGGCATGCGGGTTGAATGCGCGCCCACGTGGCGCCAGACGAAACTCGCCTGACAGATCCACGCGGAACGGGTCGCGGCGGATATTGGGATGGGCGCAGGCTTTGGCACATAGCCGCGCATGGGCGCGGCGGGCGATCTCTTGAGGTGAGAGCGGTGTGCGTTTTCGAAGCGCTTGATTTTGAGACGGGGATGCTTTGTGAGACCATGCAAGCAAAGCCTCAATCCCGCCTAAATCTTTGACCACCCGCAAGAGCCAAGACGGGGTGCGCAGCATGTTTAATTTCACGGCATAGCGATGGGCTTGCAGCGCGTCTGTGACTGCCCGTCTCACCTCATGACGGAGCGCGGTCGCCGCCGCCAACATCGCCGCCCCCGTCATGCATTGTATCAAAACAGCACAAAACCCATTAATCCGCCGCTGCGCCGCAGCGTGATCATAAGACGACCCAAAATAATACAAAATATGATCCGCAAACTTCATGAGCTGAGTTTACGCGAGGTTTTAAAGGCGGGGATGATTTCAGAGCAGAGAGATAAAAATCATCAAGCCTCACGGCGTTTGGGAACAAATTTTCAAACTCATAAACGGGGATGAATAAGTCTGGCTGTGAAGAAACCAAAATAATTAAGCGCCTAAAACCGCCCAAAATAGGACATCCTTTATTCTCGAACGGGGGCAAACCGGACCTTAGAGAGCATAAAGTACCAAGATTGAACCCTTCGTTTGATTTGCGATGAGGTCTTTTTCAACTATACAAAGGGTTGATAATTCATAGCGAGATAGACTAAATGGCGTTTCATGAACTGTTGCTAAACACAGATCGAGTTCAGGTTATGCGCATGGTAGCTCTCTTGGAGAGATTGACGGAACCCACTTTTCGGAAAGAGCGGGTTCTACAACTTGTGGAGCAATGCCCATATTTGGCAATGACTGCTTATTCAGACAGGTTGAAAAGACTGAATAACGGATGGTTTGATATAGAAAATTTCATTTTACTCTTTGAGAAAGACATTCAAAATCAGAACTATGAAAATAAATCGAACAGCTCCAGCGTATGGTTAGCTTTGCTAAAACAATTAGCACACCATGGTTTAGTGATTAACACTTGGTATTCTAGGAATGGGCCAGAATATCAGCTCCAAGATGATATGTTTAAAACGCATCGCGTTGCCCGGATACTTGAGTTCTCAGTTTTTGGTCTCAAATACATTATTGAGAAAACAAAATTTTCCATACCAGCTATCAACATTAAAACTAAAAATTTAGACATGAATTGCGGCACTGGAGTTTTAGTAAAATTACCCTCTGGCTACAATATTCTTACAAATCGTCACGTTGTTGAAAATAATACTATAGAAAACGTAAAGGCGGGCGAAGTTAATTATAATATTTTAGGAGAGCCTATTTTATGTGATTTTGCAGATTTAGCATTATTGCCAGTGAATGGGCCACCGAACGTTCACGTGTTATCAATGACACATGATCCCAAGGTGCTTGAAGCAGTTGTTTCCATTGGATACCCTTTGGTGGCAACGGCATCAGATCAATATGCGCTTGCTCACAAGGGGGAAATTAACGGAACATTGGTTGATCAAAAAGGACGTAAATTTCTTACAATTTCCAATCATGTCGGTCCGGGTAATAGTGGTGGTCCTATTTTAAATGAGAAAGGAGAAATTGTTGGTTTGATAGCTCAATCAGGCATTGGTGAATTTGGTACAGCAGACACGACAGCTGGTACATATCGAAGTGTATATCATATGGCTATCCCCCCAAGCACAATCATAGAATTTGTAAGAGAAGCAGACACCGGACGGTGAAGATGTCCCCTGCATTGTATGCAATAGAGAGGGATCACCCATTAAACTTTTATTCAGAGCGCGTGTAGGTACTCATAAAATATTGTATTAAGGTTCTGGCTACATAAGGCAAATTCGTCAGCAGCTTTATCAATCAACTCGTGAGTCCAAATCTTCCCGTGACGTGACAGTCTTTGGTCCCCACTAGGAGCCGTACATGGTCTTCCGTGTGCTAAGCCATTTCGTTCTTCGACCAATGCGGCAAAGTTTATAGCTGCGTCTTCCAGTAATTGCTTCGCGGCATCTGGAGCGTCTTCAACAGCTTTAATTAGCGCTTTTGAAACTCCACCTGCTGTCCGTTTTGAAAGAGGGGCAATACAGCCAGGGTTGATTTTTTCACAACACCATACAGCTTGCCATTCTAGCCGCGAAAAAATGAACACCGCACGACCTAATGCTGCGGCATAACTTTCCTCAAGTGGTACTAGATCTTTAGCCTTCATTTTTCACTCCAAGTAAACGCTTACTTTAAAACTACATATTACCCCTTTTGTCCGCTAAAGGGATCATCGTGACTTCAGCTTTCTGTTTCTTAATTTGATAATTTTGAATAAAAACACTTATGGAGTCGAAAAACCATATGGGTAGTTGTCAATGTGGATCAGTAAG
>CAYGTR010000061.1:0-11057 GCA_964352855.1 uncultured Algimonas sp.
CCGCCACCTCCTCCGCCGCCTGCGGGGTCTTCGGTGACAGTGTCCGGGACAGTGACCTATGATTTTATCCCGTTTAATACGGTGACGAATGGCCTTGATCTTAATAATCCACAACAGCGTCCCATTCGTGCTGCTGTTATTGAGCTTTTAGACTCGTCCGGAGGCGTTCTGGCAACAACAACAACGACCAATACCGGGTCTTATAGTTTTGCAAATATAGCGGCGAACACGCAGGCTCAAGTGAGTGTGAAATCCCGCTTGTTCAGCACAGCTGCGTCTTCTTATGATATCAATGTCGTCGATAACACGTCCAATGACGCGATTTACGCAGCCGTCGGTAGTGTTGCCTCTGTGGGCACAGCCAATCAAACGCGGGATTTGAATGTTAATTCAGGATGGAATGGCACCAGTTACGCCGGTCCCCGTGCAGCTGCGCCTTTTGCAATAATGGACTCCATTTATGAGGCGGTATTGGACTTCCAAGCTGTTGATGCAGATGTCGATTTTCCAAAGCTGAATGTTTATTGGAGCCCGCAAAATAGACCTGTCGGCGGAGATGTTACTTTAGGGGAAATCGGAACGTCATCATATACACGGCTGGATCCGGATGGCGATGGCACCAGGGATCAACCTACGCTGCTGATTTTGGGAGCCGTGAATAATGATACGGACGAATTTGATAAGCATGTAATTGTTCACGAGTTTGGTCATTATTTTGAGGATCAGCTTTCTCGATCTGACTCTATCGGTGGGGCGCATAGTCTATCAGACAGACTGGATCCGCGTGTCGCATTTGGGGAAGGCTTCGGTAATGCGCTATCCGGCATGATATTAGATGATCCGTTCTATCGTGATAGTTTTGGGGCAAACCAAGCCCGTGGTTTTGATATCAATGTTGAAGGGGATAATGCGCCAAACAGAGGCTGGTTTAATGAAGCGTCGGTGCAAGAGATTCTATATGACCTTTTTGATGCGACTGATGACGGTGTTGACACTGTAACCTTAGGGCTCGCTCCACTATATAATGTTCTGACAAGTGATGCTTATAAAGATGCGCGTCCTTTCACGACAATATTCTCATTTCTGGACGCGCTAGAAGGTCAAGCTAGTGTAAATGCTGCTGATATTACGACCCTTAAAGCGGACCAATTGATTAACGGAGCAGGGCAGCTTGGCGTTGGAGAAACGAATGATGGCGGTATTCCTACCTCACTTCCTGTTTATAAATCAGTTACCGTTGGTGGGCCCGCTGTGACAGTGTGCTCTACCAATGACGCGATGGTGTCCAACAAGTTGAATAATTTTGATTTTATCTATGTGACTATTCCATCTGACGGCAATTATACGTTTACGATGACGCGCACATCGGGCGCATCCCCAAATGATCCTGACTTCTTCATCTATACGGATAATGGCTTCCGTTTTGCAGCGGACAGCGCGGTTGTCGATTCCGAAACAATTACAGTGAATCTGACAGCCCGGGATTATTCAATCACAGCACGTGATTTCGCGAATGCGCAAGGTACAGGTGCGGATAGTTGTTACGACTTCACGGTTCAATAGGCGTTCTTATGTCTACTCTATCTAAGCTGAGCCGCGCCTCATTGTGGGGTGCCTTTGTGAGTTTAAGCGCTTGTGCCGCTCATCCTATGGCTCAAGACATGACTGCGAATGATGAGGCGCAAATTATGACGACCGTTAAACCCGGCGCAGCTATTGAGATGTCCTTTAAGGCTCCTAATGCACTGGAACCGTCTCAATATGGCGTGCTCGCCCTGTCTTTTACGGAGGGATACGACTCCGGGACAATGAAATTGACGGTCACGCCTGAACCCGGTCTTCGCTTTGTTTCTGAAGTCATGGAAAAAGAGTTCTCGATGGCGGGTAATGACCCACATGAGTGGGAGTTGGACGTTACGGCCACTCAAGACGGCATTTATTATGTAAATGTTCTCGCCTCTGTTAACTTGCCTGACGGCCGGGAAACAGGCCGCGCTTTTGCGGCGCGTGTTGACGTAGGCGATATTTCTAAAGCGACTGCCAAGAAGTCCATAGATAAAAACGGTGAGCTTTCCTCTGATGGGACAACCCTCATCATGCGTGCTGATGAGATCATTAAATAAAGGCCCCGTAAATAAAAACTTGGCGCCTAAGCATTAAACTCATGCGCATCGGCAAAAGCTTTTTGAAACGCGGGACGCTGTTTCATGCGTTTCATATAAGCGTAGAAGACATCGTCTTGGCAAAGCTTATAGGCCCGCGCCCAGTTGATGTTCTGTCCAATCATACAATCAACGGCTGAGAAATTCTCGCCGCAGATAAAGTCCTGTTTTGAGAGGCGAGCCAGTAATTGAGGCTCGACCTCATTCTCAAACTTATCGCGATTATATTTGGCTAGGGCGTCGGAGCGCACACTACGCGGCAGGAGGTCTTCATTCAGGCGGATCTGCCACAACATCATATCCATCCAAGACCCTCCAAAAGCCATCATTTGAAGGTAATCGGATCGTTTTTGTAAATCTTTGGCTTCAGGGGCTAGGCCTTTATCTGCATAAGCGTCAGCCAAGAATATCATGATCGCAATGGACTCATAAACCGTCTGTTCACCACCATCTGAATAGGTAACATCCAAAACCGGGACGCCGTGATTAGGATTTTTCGCAATAAAATCAGAGCTGAATTGCTGCCCCTGCAAAAGAGCGACGCGTTCCGTCTCAAATCCTTCATCCAGCAATTCATGAAGCAGCCACTTCACCCGCGCCGAACGCGAAAGCGGATAATGGTAAAGTTTGAGGGATTGTATTGTGGTCATACATCTGTGTTGTGAGAAATATTTGTAAACGTCAATTTATTCGTGATAAATATGGGAATACTCTCTGACGCACTTGTAAGGTGCAAAGTTCTCATTAAACACTTTACCTATTGGAGAGACTGATGAGATTTTTGTGCGCCGTTTTGGTTGTTTTCTTGACCTATTTTCCTCTAGCCGTGCAAGCGCAGCTTATCACCGATTACGTTAGCGTGTCTCCGGCAGAGTCTTGGGTGGTCTTGGATAAAATACCTGCAAGCCAATTCGAATTAGCCCAAGACATGCAGGTGGGTTATCAACTTTTGTCTTATCAATCCAAAATTTTGCTTGATGACAAACATCGATACAGACGTTTTGTTTTGGATTTACAAACTCAAAGTGGCGTTGAGGACAATGGAACAATAACAGTTACTTTTGATCCAAGCTTTCAAACAATCATATTTCATCATGTTGATATCATTCGTGATGGTAAAAGGCTCCCGGTTTTAGATTTAGAGAAGGTTGAAATCTATCGCGTTGAGACTGACAGAGACAAACTACTGTATAATGGTGACTTACAAATTGGGTTTGCTGTGCCGGGCTTGGCAGAAGGTGACAGGCTTGATTACGCTTATACTTTATCAGGTGTAAATCCTGCTCTTCGTGGCGCGTTTTATGATCGACAGTCATTTGCTTTTTCAATCCCTGTAAGATTATTACGCAAACGACTTTTGATTGACCCATCATTTGATATTTACTCAAAAAATCACAATCAATCTGAAGAGCCTGAACGTGGCAAATCTGGAAGATATAATACGCTTGAATGGCAGAAGACGAATATTGAAGCGGTCGATACGGATGATAATGTTCCTTACTGGCAATATACACGACCCGTTTATGAGACATCCAGTGTGAAAGATTGGTCTTATGTGGGGGCGCATTTTTCGCCTTATTATAATGTGACGTTACCCATACCTTCAGGAATTCAACAAGTTATAGATGAAATTTCTGCTCGGAGTGATGACCCCAAACGAAGGGCACGTGAGGCGCTTGATTTCGTTCAATCCAATATTCGCTATCTTGGCATTGAGTTGGGAGAAGGCGGCTTCATTCCTAGGTCTCCTGAGCTTGTCTTGGAAAGGCGCTTTGGGGATTGTAAGGATGTCACCTTTTTGCTGCTAACTCTATTAAAGGGCCTTGGTGTTAAGGCTGATCCCATTCTTGTGAACACGCTGGAACGTGGTGAATTTATACAGTCCTTGCCGGGTCTCTCGCTCTTTAATCACGTACTTGTTCGAGCTACCATTGACGGAGAAGATTACTATCTGGATGCGACACGTGGGAAGCAATTAGGAGATATTGATAGTTTAGACCAAGGTAGTTTTGGGCGAGGTCTTGTTTTGACTGGGAATGACTCTTTCATTGTCGACGCTGCCAAAACCAATTTTGCCTGGAGAAAAGACTTTATTGATGAGTATGATCTTGTTGGTCACTCTGATGATATCGCTCTCAAAATTCAGCTTAATTATTTCGGCGAGGATGCTGACTCAAACAGAGATTGGCATGAATCGAATGGGTTGCAATCCGTTGAGAAAGATTATCTGGACTATTTCGCTGATTTCTATCCGACGATTGAACGGACCAAGCCAACAGAGGTCACTGCAAACGAAACTAAGGGCAGTTTTTCCGTTACACTATATTATATTATCAAAAATGCTTGGGACAAAGATGAAGATTCTAACAGCAAAACGTTCTGGGCTATTCCTTATGAAGTAAAAGCGGATATGCCTGAATTTTCGGGAGCAAAAAGAACACTTCCTTTTGCGCTGGAATATCCTGTGAAAACGAGACAACGGATTCAATATTTGGTGGATGATACATGGGAATTTTCAACAACCGATACCAAGCTCGATAACGACTATATTTCATACCTCAGGAAAGAAACATTCGACGGAAAAGTCTACCAAGAAGAATATTCATTTGTAACGCAACGAGACCATCTACCGTCTGAAGGTTTTGCCGAGATAATGAAAGAAATAGAGCAAATTCGGGATGATTATGGCTCTGTGATTACAATGCCAATTACCCCTTCAACTGGTTGGGAAGCCTGGTCAGAAGAGACATGGGGGCAAGTCTTTGTCGCTTTATTCTTTTTATCAGGGATGTTCGCCGCAATCGGTGCAGCTCTACAAAATAATTATGACAAAACTTGGAGAGAACACGTTGTTTTACACCCGGTCAGTTTGAAGAAATTTATCTTTCTCTCTTTGCTAACGATTGGTCATTATCAAATCTATTGGTTTTATAAGAATTGGCAGTGGGTCAAGACGGTCGGTAGAGAAGATTTATGGCCCGTCGCACGTAGTTTTTTTGCAAGTATTATGAATTTTGTCTTGTTCCGAAAGATTGCGGAAGTGGGCTCTGAAAAGAGTAAGGTTGGTTATGGTTGGTATGGGGCTGTAGCTTTACCTTTGGCTTTTTTATACCTTATGGCTACGGGGGCGGATCGGGTTATTTCTAGGATGGACAACATTCCGGAATGGACTTCTTTCATAACAATTATTGCACTGTTCATAGCCATCCCGGTTGTTATGCAAGTTAATCGCTATAATATAGATAAGCCAGAATATGTTGCAAAACATTCGAGGTTTTCGATTTTTACTTGGTTATTAGTTTTGCTTTATACACCCTTGGCCTTAACCATATACACTGGTTTAGCTATGATCCTGTTTGAAGTTTTCTAAAATGCCACGTCTTTTTTCTTACGGAACCTTACAGCTCTCTCCAGTTCAATTGGATATATTTGGACGTTTGCTGGAGGGGAGGGCTGATGCTTTGATTGGCTTTCGCAAGGGTAATGTCGAAATCACAGACCCTGCTGTGCTCGCGACGAGCGGTGAGCGGTTCCATCCCATTGTTTCGCGCTCAGACAATTTAAATGACCGCGTTGAGGGGACAGTATTTGAGGTTTCGGATGCAGAGCTTTTGAAGGCGGATGCTTATGAAGTCGACGATTACACTCGGGTCTCAGTCAAATTAGCCTCCGGTCGGACAGCTTGGCTTTATGTTAAGGCCGAACGACCGAAGCATTAACACACTTTTAAAGCTAGGTTTTAACAGAGTTATAAGCGGCATGTGACATATAAGCGTTTTTCCAAGGAACGCTCTTCATGTCATTTTCAAAAAACTCTCTTATCTCTGCCGCAAGTTTGTTGGCTGCGCTTATGCTCATGCCGTCATCTGCTGTTGCGAACGGCTTCGGCGTTGGGGCTTCTGTCGGAACAACAGGCGCAACATTGGAAGCGAAATTCGCGCCAAATGACCGGATTATGCTGCGCGGTAATTTCAACTATTTAGAATTCAATACGGATCAGGACTATGACGGCATTGATTATGACGGTGATCTGAACCTAACGACTTTTGGTGGCTTTGTGGATGTCGCGCCTTTTGGAAATGCGTTTGTTCTGTCCTGGGGCGCCTATTTTGGCAATAAAACACTCGATCTTTTGGCGACGCCGTCTTCTGACGTGACGATTGGCGGTCAGGTCTTTACGCCTGAGCAGGTCGGCACGCTAACAGGTGAGGCAGAATTAAACTCTGTGGCGCCTTATGTTGGCATTGGTTTTGATAGTTTCGCGACATCCCGCAGCGATTGGTCTTTTAATGCCCGCGCCGGCGTTATGTTTACGGGTTCTCCAGATGTTGAGCTTGTTTCCGCGAATGGTACATTGAGCCAGGATCCGATCCTTCTGAATGAACTTCGCGCTGAAGTTCAAAATATCGAGGATGATGCCGAGAACTTTAAATATTATCCCGTTATTTCATTGGGCGTGACGCGTAAATTCTAAAGCAAATTCATATGCCTTTCGTTTGTTTCCACGTGTGAGACAAAAAAGCCGCTTCAATTAGAAGTGGCTTTTTTATTGAAGTGTGAGATGTTACGTATCCGTTAATTGAATTTGGGCCGACTTGGTTTAGGAGCTTGAAAAGATTTACGGGGTCAATGTCCGGCAGGGCTTTTCAAGCTGCCAATGTTGCCCTGAAGGGTAAGAGAAAAGATGAGAGTTATGACATTTGGCCGCGTTATGAAATTTGGATTAGCAATTACAGCATCGTCAATGGCGCTTGTCTTTGGCACCGTGGCGTGCGCACCTGTCACTTTCTTGAACACGATCACGCCATCGGGTAGTTTCGAAAAGGCGAAAAATATCAGCTATGGCGAATTAGAGCGTCAAAAACTTGATATTTATCGCACTGAGAATCCCCGCGCCAATGCACCTGTCATAGTTTTCATTCATGGCGGCAGTTGGACGGACGGCAGTAAGGATATTTATAAATTCTTGGCCGAAGGCTTTACCTCCGAAGGGTTTGACGTGGTTGTGCCGAATTACCGCCTCTATCCCGATGCTGTTTATCCTGAAATGATAGAGGATAGCGCAAAAGCCGCGGCCTATATTGTAAAGCAATATCCAGACCGCCCGATAGTTGTGATGGGGCATTCTGCGGGGGCTTATAATGCATTGATGCTGGGCTTGGATAAGAGCTATCTCTCTGCTGAGGGGGCTGACCTTTGTCAAAGCGTCGCGGGCATCGTGAGCCTTTCAGGCCCGACAGGGATTATACCGCTGACAGAAGAGCCTTTTATCACAATCTTTCCCGATCGTTTCACTAAAGGGGATGCGCCCCTCAACAATGTCACTGGTTCGACGCCGCCGATGTTTTTCGGGCATGGTGTGGATGACAAAACCGTTTATCCGCAAAATTCCGAAGCGTTAGCCGAGAAAATCACGGCGCGTGGCGGCATAGCCAATGTCAAAATTTATGCAGATATGAACCATACTGACGCCGTGAAAGTCCTGTCTCGCCATTTTGACGGTGATGCCGGCCTCAAGGATGATATTATCAGTTTTGCGACGACATTGCCGTCAAAAGGCGAACAAGGCTATTGCCGCTAATAATCATCTTTGATTTTAGTGAATGCATCTTTTGCATCATCGGAAGGCGAGCAAGTTAAAGTCCGCTGACCCGGGCGTAGCTTCGTCCTATTGATTGCAATTCATCACTGGCATTGGCAGGGATCATGTTCTGCAAAGCGTCCTTTGTCAGTTTGAAGACAGCGGCTTCATTTGTGCCGTTTTCAATATATTTGAAACCCATCCGCCAATCTTTGAATTCGCGTTCAGGCGCGTCGCGCCTAATCATCACAAGGCATTGTGTATGCCGCTTGTCATAAGAGATTTTTTTGTAAAGGGATTCCACAACCAATTCATTACCTTCAAGCACCTGCATGATGGATCCATTATGAACCAGCATGACGCCTGTAACATCTAGTCTTTCGTTAGAAGCACATGCCTTTTTCGCCAAGCTTGCCAGAGCTTGGTCGTTGATGCCTGGTGCGACAGAGCTGATGTAAATAAGTTGGTAAACCATAGGATAATCTCTGATAAATAATAAATACAATCATATGGTGTGTATAATAAATGTATGAAAGAAGTCTTCACACACGACTTTCTAAAACCGCCATATTGTTAACGCGGGCAAATGTGCGAAGCAGCGTTTTATAGTCCTGAGGGAAAGATTTTGGTAAGATGGCCGCAAAACACTCGGGGGTTAGAAGGAAGCAATGCTCGACCTTTCCAAATACATTTTTACAATCAATTTTACGCAGCCCCAATTTAAAGTCCGGAAAATCCCTTTGACTAACCGGACGCGAAAGCATGGTTATAATTTTACTATAACGTTTTGAATTTGCATAATAATCTATGGATTTTTGGATATTGTCTTTATTGCCTTCATATAAGGTAATGTAATTGCCATCTATGTAAACAGTGAAGCCCGTGTAATCACATTCTGCCGCATGACCACAAACTCTTTGCGCGTCATCCTGCGAGATGATCGGGGAGTTTCCTTTTTTGATATTTCCTGAGAATATGACTTGGTGCAGCATTTTTCAACTTTCAGTAATGCGTCCCCACCAGACAAAAAACGTGTTACATATAAAATGTAAATCAAGTGTAATTTTGAATGATAAAAAAATCAAAAACCAAATAAGTGTATTCATAATCTTCTATGAGGTATTTGATAAAGCTATTTGAATAAGCATATTAACATATTTCAAAAACATGCGAAGGATGCGAAACTGATCAAATAAAATTTTTCCCCGGGTCTTTGCTGAAAACGCGCCCGCTAAGGATGGTTATGACAATAAAGATAACACGACGCACAATAATGGCGGCTTGTCTTAGCGGCTGTCTACTGTCGGGCGGCTTTCTGCTAACGGCGTGTCAAAGCACAGCTGAAGGCCAAGACCCGACGACTGTATTTCTTGTTCGCCATGCAGAAAAAACCAAAGATCCCCAAGATCCGAACTTAACTCCATCGGGACAGGTGCGGGCGGTTATCCTTGCGGATATGCTAACTGACGCCGAAATTGATCATATCCATAGCAGTGATTATAAACGCACACGCCAGACGGCGGCCCCACTGGCTGACAAGCTCGGCTTGGAGGTGGAGTTATATGATGCGCGCGACATGCCGGCTATGGCCGCGAAACTCAAAGCGGCGGGCGGGCGGCATCTTGTTGTAGGACACAGTAATACAACGCCACAACTGACGGAGCTGCTTGGCGGGAAGGGCGGAATGCCGATTGTTGAGGCAACGGAATATAACAGGCTTTACATCGTCACGATTGATTCAATCGGGAATGCGCAAACCACGCTCTTACGATTTGGGGAATAACCGCTTAGGGGCGGATTACTCCGCCAGACCCGCATTGTCGGCATAATTCTCAATCGTGTCGCGCACGGCGTCTGCCTGCGTTCCCGCGACGATGGCGTCGAGGCTCTCTTTAGAGAGAGCGAAAAACACATCCATGTCTTCTACGGATTCCACAGGGCGAAAGCCCATCGACCATGTTTTAAAGGCGGGATGTGAGCAGGCTTGGGCATAGACGCATTCAATGCCTTCATGGCGCGGGTCTTGTTTGATCCGCTCAAACAACGCTTTCACAGCACCTTTAGGTCCTTCCAACACTTGCATGATATGACCATCATGGTGAAGCAATAGCCCCGCAATCCCAAGCTGCTTGTTTTTCAAGGCCGAGAACATGGCAATACTCCGCCATTCGGCGTCACTCATCTCGCCATTGGCACGCGAACGATATATCAAACGGTAAGTCATATTCATAATACGTCATAAATCTAAAATAGTTTGTATTGTCTTACTGTCTCTTACATCTTGCGCCACGCGACATTTCGGTGCATCAATAATGATTATCCGAGGGGCACCGTAGCGGTCCGGCTTTGCCGGAATTTTTGATTACCAATCAAAAATAGCGAAGGTGCCGTGATCGTAAGATCACGGTTCCGAAACTCCCACCACGCGGTCGAGACGTACCCTTTGAACTTGATACCACGTGAAGTGGGCGGAAGGACGGAACACGAGACGTGATTAACGAAGATATTCGACATATTATTGAGGCCGAACTCCGTGAGGGGGAGGTGTTGTTGTGGGCAGATAAACCAGTAAAGCGACCTATCACAGGAATTGGCGTTTTAAGAGGTGGTATTCATATTTTTGGGATGGTTTTTATTTGTTTTTGGTTACTAGTTGTTCTCTTCACCGAGGTAGCGAACTTAGCTTTAAAAATCGTATTCATTTCAGTAGGTTTAATTTTCGCATTATTTGCTATTGGGATGCGGAAACAACCTTTCAAACATCTCTTTGGGCCTGCATATGAAGTTTATGCGATAACAGATAAACGCGCCATAATTATAAGCCCATACTGGCGACTTGAGAAGGCTAGTATAAACTCCGATGATATGGCTGATGTTCTTGTAAAAGGAAGTGATACGTTAGGAACAGTCATCTTCCCTAAAATCAAAATCCCTGTTTTTGTTTATGCGGGACATAAAAAATATTGGGACGCTTTCGATGCTTGGCAAAAAAGCGACTTAGGTGCCTTTCATAGAATTAAAAACCCTCGCGAAGTCGAAAATCTCATTCACAAAACCTTCCTAGAAAAGGACTAGTCTCATGAACAAGCCCGTTAATCAATCCGAATTTCAAACGCCCGAAGTCACGAGCGGCCCGCTGCCGTCCTCCTCCAAAGTCTATACAGCCCCTGCCGCCGACCCCACATTGCGCGTGCCGCATCGTTTGGTGCATCTCCACCCAAGTGCGAATGAGCCGGATGTGCCGGTCTATGACACCTCTGGCCCTTATTCGGATGCCAATGTCACGATTGATGTGGAGAAGGGACTTGCCCGTC
>CAYGTR010000062.1:0-10873 GCA_964352855.1 uncultured Algimonas sp.
TTAGAGCGCGTAACCTAACGTTCGCGCCCACTATTTCAACACTCAAAAGCGGCTGATTCGCTGCTTTATGCGTCTTTTAACTTCACTTCATGGGCGTAATCGGCCCAATCAGCAGGAATAAGCGGGACAAAGCCTGAAAGCCGTCTTGCTTCTTCCGATAATCGCTTGCAAATCTTGCCACGCTTTACGCCGGCGTGGACGAGCTTTTCTCGACCCATTATATCACCAAGTTCATTGGCTGTGAAACACCCAATTATTGTTGGATCACTTAATTCTAATTCCCTTGCAACAGCGCGAGATAAGGTGCGGATTTTGCCGCGGCCGTCTGCTGATCCGTCTCTGGCCTCAATCCGCAATCCCAAAACACCTTCGCGGGCCATGCCAATTGTTTGGTCATAACCAATCGCGATTTGCCCAGATTTCTTCGTCATAGCTAAAAGACCCGAAACAGAGCGTCGCAAACCTGTTTCAACTTGCAGGGCTAAGTCGTCCGGCACGCGCGCCTTGGCTTTAAACCCCCTTGAGAATGCTCCTGATTTAAGGGCCTTTTGTAATAATTCAAGATCTGCGCTGACCCAAACGCCACGCCCCGGCAATTTACCCGTTATATCCGGCACTACGGCATTGTCCGGGCTGAGAACAAATCTTACCATATCGCGCGGGTCACGGACCTCATTTAAAGCAACGCATTTGCGTTCACGCGATTTATGACCCCTTTTATCGGGGCCATATGCGTGATCTTCATTCACGTTGTCGGCGGGCATGGTCATAGTGGCCCTAAAGTGACGCGTTACGCGCCCTCAAAAAGCGACTCGGCGGTGATGACAGGATTGCCGTCTTCATCCAATTCAGCCTCTTCTTCGGCCTCAAGCGCAGACGCGTCAATCCAGCCTGCTTTCACACGGGCTTGCATGATAAGGTTTGTCGCCTCTTCATTGGACAGACCCAAATGTTCAATCATGCCGTCTTCATGAATGCGTTCACCATCTTTAAACTCGGTATAACCGTTCAGATCATCAGGCACGAGGCCCGCAACGTCTTCAACAGTTTTGATGTCATTATTACCGAAGATAACCGCCATCGGCAGTGTTACACCTTCGATTTCCAACACACCATCTTCAACGCCGGCCGCAATACGGGCTTGGTTTTGCTCTTCGGCAATACGGTCGAGATATTCACGCGCACGTGCCTGAAGCTCTTCGGCTGTTTCATCATCGAAACCATCAATTGATGTCAGATCTTCAAGGGCAACATAACCTACCTCTTCCATAGTCTCGAAACCTTCGGACACGAGGAGTTGTGCAACCATTTCATCAACATCAAGGCCTTCCATAAAGAGGGCAGAGCGTTCTGCGAATTCTTTCTGACGACGCTCGGACTCTTGCGCTTCTGTCAAGATATCCAAGGCCCAGCCTGAAAGTTGCGAGGCGAGGCGCACATTTTGGCCGCGACGACCAATGGCAAGGGAGAGTTGATCTTCGGGAACAACGACTTCAATTCGGCCATCATTTTCATCAATAACAACTTTCGTGACTTCGGCAGGCTGAAGCGCATTGACGATAAAGGTACCCATATCTTCTGTATAAGGAATGATATCGATACGCTCGCCCTGTAATTCGTTCACAACGGCTTGAACGCGTGAACCGCGCATACCAACACAGGCACCAACGGGATCGATGGAGCTGTCAGATGAGTAAACGGCAATTTTCGCACGCGATCCGGGATCGCGAGCGACAGAAACGATTTGGATAACGCCTTCGTAAACTTCCGGTACTTCTTGAGCAAAGAGTTGCGCCATAAATTGCGGATGCGCCCGAGACAGGAATATCTGCGAGCCACGGGGTTCTTCACGCACATCCATAATATAGGCGCGGATACGGTCACCGGATTTCACATTTTCACGTGGTAAAGCTTGATCGCGACGAATAACGCCCTCGGCACGGCCCAAATCCACAATGATGTGGCCATATTCAACGCGCTTAACGATACCATTGATGATCTCGCCGACACGATCTTTAAATTCAGCATATTGACGGGCCCGCTCGGCATCACGGATTTTACCCATAATGATTTGCTTAGACATTTGTGCCTGAACACGCCCAAATTCCAATGGCGGTAGATCAGTTGTAATGAGGTCACCGACAATTGCGCTTGGATTGTCCATTTGTGCGGCAGAGAGCGAGACTTCTGTCGAGTCGTTTTCCAAGGCTTCATCTTCGACAACCGTAATGACGCGGCGCAGTGTTTGCTCACCCGTATTGGGATCGAGTTTCGCGCGAATATCAAGCTCGGCACCGTAACGCAGGCGGGCGGCTTTTTGGATCGACTCTTCGATCGCTTCTAAGACGATGGCGGGATCGATGGATTTCTCATCTGCAACCGCTTTGGCGATCATCAGAAGTTCGAGTTTGTTCGCTGCAATACCATTTGTGGTCATGAGGCGTCTCCATTTGCAGGTTTAGAATTTTCAATAAGTTTGGCGGCGTCTTTGGCTTTTTGACCCGCTTCAATCAGTTCGTCGGTAATCAAGAGTTTCGCTTCTGAGAGCCAATCAAAAGGAATAGAGGCGGTGCTGTCGTCTTCACCGTCCAGATTAATATCGATATTTCCCTCCTCAACACCTGCAAGGGTGCCGCGAAAGCGCTTGCGTCCTTCAACCATACGGTCAAGTTCGAGCTTAACCTGATAACCCTCATAGGTGGTGAAGTCTTCAATATCCGTGAGGGGGCGATCAAGACCGGGAGAGCTGACTTCTAATATATAGGCATCCGAAATAGGGTCTTCGACCTCCATTAGGGCAGAGAGCTCGCGCGAGAGAGCTTCACAATTCTCAACGGCCATCAAGCCGTCACTGATACGTTCTGCCATGATCTGAACGGTTTTGCGTTTACCTGCCATGACGCGCACACGTACAATCCGCAGGCCGAGGTCTTCGGCGATGGGCTCCGCGAGGGCGAGGACGCGCTCATCTGTATGTGTTTTTGTTTTCATATAAAACTTCTATTTGCCAACCGTCTTAAGACATAAAAAAAACGGCCCCGCGGGGCCGCCTGTTCTGCATCCCGTGCAGTTGGCGTCTTTTTCTTAGGCGCTATGTAGGGGAAGTCAGGGGAATGCGCAAGAGGAGATATGTGTATCGTGAACCTAACCACATTCTTACAATTACGACATTTGTCGTTTATTTCCTTTTGATTCCGACAAACGTCGTTTAACATTATAACATCATTCTAAAGGAGATAGAGATGAGTACCAAACCCCTTAAATTCGCGTGTATTTCAATTTTGACTTTGGCCTTTGCCACCGGTACCGCTCTGGCCGGTGACAAGGCGGGCTGTCAGGATAAAAAGACAGCTAAGAAGACAGAAGCGGGTGTCACAATAACAACGCCAACTGAAGTGTTATCCGTGACAGAGCACGGCGTTACGAAAACCGAAGCGAAAACGAAAAAGACCTACAGCTTTGACGAGGCCATGGAGCTTTGCCAGAAAAAAGGGGCGGATGACTTGCAAACCTGTATTGATTATAAAACAGGCAAAACCCAACCCAAAACTTAAGACCCATAAAAGGCGGTTATGTGCCAATTGCTGCCTGAATAATAACCCTTCGAAAACCTTGCCGATGCTTCACCCCACTCGATTAGAAGCGTCGGCCTTTTTATGTTTAATTCCATTTTACGGTCTACTCGACCGGACGATCATGATCCAATAAGTCCGAGTTGCCATCATTTTCGCGTTCTTCATTGACCTTGTCTTCCAAATGCGTGTCTTTGGTGACATCCATTTCATCCGACTTTGCGGCTGGCCTTGATGGTGTTTTCTTATTTTGACTTATGCCGGAATCGGATTGTTTCACAGCTACATCGGGCAATCCGCCGTCAAAGCGAAGGCGATAGATGGGCTCGGGCAAGGTAAAGCCATTTTCTTCAAGTGCGTCTTTCACAGAACGAATAGCGAGACTGCGGGCCTTGCCAAAATTTGTATGCGTTTGATCCACCCACCCGAAAAAAGTCAGCACAATATTGGAGTCCCCAACCGTATCTATAAGCGCAAAAGGCTCCGGATCCTTGAGAATAAAGTCATGGGTTTGCATGGCTTCAATGCCAATGTTCATTCCGGCAATCGGATCGTCTTCGGCATCGACGCCCAATGCAAATTCAAAACGGCGTTCAGGATTCGTCGTATAGTTTAAAATCGTCCCTTTAAACACGACCGAATTAGGAATACGTAAGTGATTGCCGTCAATCGTCATCAAGATGGTTGCGCGGGAGGTGAGGCGAACGACAATCCCTTCCTTGTCATTAATAATAACATGGTCTTTCGCGCGGAAGGGTTGGCGTAGGCTTAACATTATAGAGGAGATATAATTTTCTAACGAGTCCCGAACAGCAAAACCTATAGCAATACCTAGAACGCCCGCCCCGCCCAAAATTGTCGTTACAAGGCTCGATGCCCCTAAGAGGTTCAGTGCAACGATAGCGCCGATAGCCCAAAACAGAAGGCGCGTGGCCTGAGAGAGAATTTCTGCTAAAAAAGGATTGGGTGCGATTTTCTGCCAAAGCCTGTCCCGGCGCGCCAAAAAACCGCCCAAAACAACGAAGAGAATAAACACAAGCAGTGAGAGCAAAATCAGCGGGAAGGCACGATAAAACTTCCTGATATTATCCAAGAAATCTTGGATAATTGGCTCTACGTTGTCACCGACGTCTAGAGTTCTGTTCATGCCGTCTTTGACGGTCACCACCCCTGCTGTCCGGATAGCTATGTCTTTGGCGTCTTGTGCCGCCAGTTCATTTGCCACATCGCCTGACAAGCTCACAACGCCTGCACTGACTGAAACCTCAACGGCACTGACTGAGTCAATCTTATCGAAAATATTTGCAATACGGGCCTGAATAGCCGCGTCCATCTCGTCTCTTGGGGAAACTTCAATGACGGGTTCAGGGTCTGTAACAGGTTGTTCTGTCGGCACTTGCGCGAAGGCCGCATCTCCGAAGAGCAAAGAAAAACCCAAGGCTGAAATAATAAGAATAAAGCCTAAATATTTGATAAGAGTCTTCATATGATTGCCTTATGCGAATTATGTCACTCTAACACATAACGCGCCAATTCGTTGCCGCTAATGTGGATATTAATCAGGCTTGCGCACAAACCGAAAATAATGACATTCGCGGCCTTCGCGTTTGGCTTTGGCTTCATAGCGCGTGTTGCACCAATCATGCGGAGCTGTTCGCCAATCGCTGACATCACTTGCCGGCCAGTCAAAGCCACCATGTTTGTGAATGCGAGTGATTGTCCAATCGACGTAATGAATAATATCGCTGGCAAACCGAAATTCGTGACCGGGTTTTAGAACACGGTGAATTTCATCCAGAAACCCTTCATTAATCAAACGACGTTTGTGATGCCGTGATTTACGCCATGGGTCAGGGAATAAAACAAAGATGCGGTCTAGAGATTCATCAGGCAGGGCTTTGAGCACATCGCGCACATCGCCGTGATGAAGGCTGACATTTGTAAGCTTTGAGTTGACTGCGCCCTGAACGGCTTTGACAGCGCCGTTTAAAAACGGCTCTGCACCCAAGACATGGATGTCCGGATTGTTTTTTGCTTGATGCAGCAGATGCTCAGCGCCACCAAATCCGATTTCCAGCCAGAGCGGCTTGGCGTGTGTCGAAATCCCATCCCGCACATCCCAGGACAAGCGGGAGAAATGTGCGTCCATCAAAGCGGATTGCGTGGGACTTAGCTTACGACCTTTAGCGCGTCCGAATGTCCGGAAACGATCTTTGTCGCGAAAATGAATGTTATCTGGGTTGGAATCCGGCATGGCGGCCCTTTAGCGGCCCGCCATTGATTTTGCTATCATATTTTAAGGTCGATTTAAGCGTCGTCGCCATCAGCGCTTTGCTTGGCCATTGCGCGGGCAAGTTCTAGCAATTGTCGGCGCACAGCTTTGGATTTGATTTGGCTGACGGCCTTGGCCAGCGCCACACCATCCGTGCTGTTGATAAATTCATAGACAATCGGCATTTGATCATCTTCTGCAAATTCACCTCTGGCATAATTTTCAGATAAGCCATCGAAAAAGAAATTGACCGGTACATCCATGACTTCGGAAATCTTCCAAAGCCGGCTTGCGCCAATACGGTTTGACCCGCGCTCATATTTTTGAACTTGTTGAAATGTAACGCCCAACTGGTCGCCTAATTTCTCTTGGCTCATTTTTAAAACTTGTCTGCGTAATCTAACGCGTGTGCCGACATGCACGTCCACCGGGTTGGCAGCGCGCGGCGCGTGTTTTGGATCTTTCACAATAGTCATCCCTTGTTAGTTCGGTGCCTAGGTGCCCCCACCGTTAACGGATCGAACGATTTTATATAATTGCACGAGCTTTTCTGCCGCGCCCTAAGATCAAACACAATATAGCAATTCCAAGATTTATCAAGAAGAGGAGCAAAATGAATTGCCGGGAGTTAATTGATTTAGTGAGAGGTTTGGGGAGGGCCGTGTCTATATGAGAAGGAAGGCTATCATTTGTCTCAGCAAAGATCCGGCCATAGGGGTCAATAACGGCGCTTTCTCCATTGGACGCGGCCCGCACAAGTGGGAGCCCTTCTTCTATCGCACGATAGCGCGCAATATTCGCATGTTGTGCCGGGCCCCAGCTTTTTCCAAACCACGCATCGTTGGATTGATTGAGAATAAACTCGGCGCGCTCTCCGCTTGAAGGCTTTGGTGTGAAACCAGGAAAAACGACTTCATAACATATTTGTGGACTGCCTAAAGGCAAGCCGGGGAATTGCGCCAGCGTTTTCTCCTTGGCTGGCGAGATAGATAATAAGGATGTTGAAATCACAGGGACATTTTTGGACTCCATCCATTTGCCAAAGGGAATGAATTCACCAAATGGGACTAGGCGGGCTTTGTCATTAAAGCCTGCGATGGCCGGAATGCCATTATTGTCAAAAGTGACAGCCACTGAGCTGTTATAATAGTCATCAATGGGCGCACCTCCTTTCGGATTTGGCCGCTGCTCTTGACGTAAAGAATTAAACACCCAAACGGGTAAGTTACCATCAAGGCGCATAGCGAGCTCAAATCCCATCGCGCCAAGTAAAAACTCATTATCCATGGCAAGCCCCGAGACAGCGCCTTCGGGCCAGATAATATGGGTAACGTCAGAGAAGCGCCCTCCGCTTGTTTCAGATGAAAATTCGTTTGGCACGGTGTCCCGAACACTCTCCGCAATGAATTGATTGACGATGTCGACGCTTTTTTCGGGATCAAATTTATCGGCTTGATCAAACGGGATAGATACGATGCGTAGTTTGATGTTCTCTTGCGGGGTGACCTCGGCGCCCGAGAGACGCCAAACACCAAAGCCGTAAAGGAGAGCTAGGCTTCCCACTACGATAAGGCCTGATATAATTTTACGTTGCGAAAATAGCCCGCTGGCGAGGGCGGCGCTGATGGCGAAGACAAGCGCTGTTTGACCATATATCGTCCAAAGCGAGGCCGCTTGAGAAAAATGCCCACCCGCAGGGAATATATAGCCCGGCAAATTCCAGGGTAGTCCGCCAAAGGCATGACCGCGCGAAAATTCTGCAACGGTAAAGAGTGAAACAAACCCAAGTTGTGCCCAACCGGGTCGAAGCCGGGCTTTTGCCATGGCCATGCCGGCTAATCCCCAAAACAGGGCCAAAATAGCCGCGAGGCCTAAAACCATAGGCGGCATAATTGGGATGAATTCAGGCCCACGCTCAATAAAGGCGGAGCCGACCCAAAACACACCTAATCCAAAATAACCCAAAGCGAACCAAAAGGCAGAGCCAAAACCCGCTCTCATGGGCTGCGTTGATGTGCTCGCCCATTGCAAGCGCATGAATAAAAACGCCAACCCTATCAAAGAGATTGACCATAAATGAAGGGGGGCTTGTCCTAAAACACACAGCCCGCCTAGTGCAAAGCCAATAAGTCGACCTGACCAGCCTTCACTGCGGAGCAAGAGGGGGGTAGGAGCGATTGTCATGAAATGATTATGTCTGCGGTAGGATGGGCGCAGGTGTATCTTCATCCGCGGCAGAAGATTTTACGCCACGAGAGTCTGCAATTCGCAAACGTTTTACCCGCCGCGGATCCGCGTCGATTATTTCAAACTCTAACCCATCAGCGTGTTTGATAATTTCCCCACGATCAGGCACACGTCCGGCCATCATAAAGATGAGGCCGCCAAGCGTATCGACATCTTCTTCCTGATCTGGTGTTGCAAATTCACGTCCTAAAGTTTTCTCAAAATCTTCGATGGAAACACGCGCATCTGCTTCCCAAACGGAACGGCCGCTTTTGCCGGTCACAATTTGCACTTCGGGTATCAATTCGTCATGCTCATCATCAATATCACCCACGATGGGTTCAATCAGGTCTTCAATAGTCACAAGGCCGTCTGTTCCACCATATTCGTCAACAACAATGGCCATATGGATACGACGGATTTGCATACGACGCAGAAGATCTTGTGCAAGCATTGACGGCGGCACGAACAGGACTTCGCGACGAATATATTGTAGCACCTTTTTATTTGGGTAGGTTTTTCCGTGTCGCCCTTTGGCATCGAGCATGAGATAAGGCAGCACATCTTTGATATGTACCATCCCAACGGGGTCATCGAGGCTATCTTTGTAAACGGGTAAACGCGAATGACCCGCTTCTTTAAAGGCTGCTGATAATTCTGTGAGGGCCGCACCATTATCAATGGCAACAATATTGGCCCGGGGCACCATTACGTCATCGACACGCAAAAGATGGAAACGCTCAGCCGCACTCATCATCATTTCTTGCGCTGCAGTGGCCTGCTCGGAAAGTGTCTCACTTATGTCGGATTGTGGCGGATTATCAGAAGACCGGCCAAATAATTTTCCCAGAAACCCGGGTTCAGAAGAAACATCGCTCATAGCGTTTTAAAACTCGTCACTTTTATAAGGATTGTCAATATTCAAAGTCGCTAAAGCCTTTATTTCCAAAGCCTCCATTTCTGCGGCTTCCGCGTCATTCCGGTGGTCATAACCCTGAAGATGTAAAAAACCGTGAATCAGGAGATGGGTCATGTGATTTTCAAATGGAACGGATTTTTCCTCCGCTTCACGTGTAACGGTTTGATACGCCAAAACAATATCACCTAGCATATGGGCGGGCGGTGCAATTGGAAAAGACAGAACATTCGTGGGCTTGTCTTTGTTGCGGTAATCCCGATTAAGAATTTGTATTTGAGAATCATCAGAAAGCGCAATCGAAAGCTCACCCTCACGTGGCGCGTCTAATATATCCCATATCGCACCAATGGCGCGATGGATAAGAGCTTTATTCTCTGACCACTCTTTGGATTGAACGGCAATATCAATATCAAAGGGAAGGGACGACATCTTTGTTATGACTTGCTGGCCGCTTTCGCATCTTTCTCATAAGCATTGACGATTTTCCCGACGAGCGGATGTCGCACAACATCAGACGCCAGAAACTTAATTTGCGAGATGCCTTTAATATCTTCTAAAATCGAAAGAGCATGAGCGAGGCCAGATGTCTGATGATGAGGTAGGTCCGATTGGCTTGGATCGCCGGTCACGGCATATTTCGCCCGCTCGCCTAATCTTGTCAGCACCATTTTCATTTGGGGGATCGTCGCGTTCTGGGCTTCGTCGATAACAACAAATGCATCAGAGAGCGTGCGTCCACGCATAAATGCGAGGGGCGCGACTTCAATGTCCCCTGCCGCTTTGCGACGGTCAACTTCATCCCGACCCAGAACCATATGCAGCGCATCCCAAATAGGTTGCATATAAGGGTCCACTTTTTCGTTCAAATCACCGGGCAGGAAGCCAAGACGCTCACCGGCTTCGACCGCTGGGCGACAGGCGATGAACCGTGCGACTTCGCCCCGTGCTAATAATGACGCCCCATAAGCGGTCGCCAAAAATGTCTTACCTGTCCCCGCTGGGCCGACGCCGAAAATAATCGTATCATCGCGCATAGCGTGGATGAATTTTTCCTGACGGGGCGTTTTCGGCACGATAGGGCTGCGGCGCGGAAAGGGGATAATCGCTTCAACACTCGCGGCTTTGACCTTGCCTTTGCCCATAGCACGAATAAGGGCCCGAATATCTGACGGTCCGCAAGGCCAGCCGCGTTCCAATCGCTGATAGATTTCTTTAATGAGTTCACCTGAGCGCGCGCGGCTCGGCGTGTCGCCGTTGACATGCACGGACGCACCCGGCGCTTCGATGTAAACGCCAAAGGCTTCTTCAATCAGCGCTAAATTCGCATGGTTAGGCCCGCAAAGTCGTCGCACCAAATCGGCATCATCAAATTCAAGGATATCTGTTTGTTTGCTCATATTTTACCCATAGCAAGCTTGAGACAAAAGGCGAGAGGCATAATGCGGTTTATTAACAGCGGATTTACACATGATTTCTCATTTTAGGCATCGTTTTTTTGACATAGTCTTAGAATAGCGCAAATGAAGAGTGTGGGAGTTTTTATGCGTTTTCTATTATGCTTTCGGCAAGTCTTATTGTTTTAAGCGGGCCCACTTGGGCCCAAGATTGGGTCAAGGAAGAGCTCGGCAATGATGATGGCGTTATCTATCGCCAAAGCGCCAGTGACGACGCGCCCATTATCCGCGTTATTCGTGAGTCAGAAATCGAAGCCTCTTGTTCTTGTGACCTGCAAGCCGAGTCCAGGGGCGATGAGGCCGAAGCCATTTTATTCGGTTTATCAACACTTTGGATTGATGCCTATGATCTGGAGACAACGAAACATAACAGCACCGCGCATATGTATGGTGAAGCCGAGACAGAAAATGGGCCGCGAAATATTTTCGC
>CAYGTR010000063.1:0-10777 GCA_964352855.1 uncultured Algimonas sp.
ATGACTCTACCAGAAAATGGTAGGAAGTTGGGGCGCAGGTCAAACGTATTATCTATAAATAGAAATAATATGACAAATGATTATTCCAACAGCAAGGAACGGCCCGAACGGTATCCATCCTTTCTCATTTCGCTTCCTGATTAAAGGGAGAAAAGCAAACACAATACCGATAAGACTCGCAATCAAGGCAATCGTCGGTAAACTTACCCATCCACACCATGCTCCTCCAACGGCAAATATTTTCGCATCTCCGCGCCCCAATCCATCCACACCTCGGAAGATTTTGAAAAGATAAGCCAGACCGACGAATGCAAAATAACCTAAACCGGCCCCCATCACGGCATTGAGTGGCTCTCCCAAAACAATCCAACTATAGGCAATACCCAATCCTATTAATGGAAAAGTCAGACTATCGGGCAATCGAAAATATTTAACATCAATAAAACTCAACGCTAAGAGAGCTGTAATGAGTATTATTGAGAAGGCAAAAATAATCATTTCAATAGGCTTCCTATCTATTGGAAATATTTGAAATTATTATCACTTCAAGATTACTTGTAACAACCATATAAAAAACCCGCAAGATGCGGGTTTTCAAAATATAATATAGCTTATTATTATATCTACTAAAGCCTATTCTTCAGGTAAATCAACAGTGATTGTAAGAGGCCCTTCAGTGGCTGGAGAGCCATCAATTGTCTGCACAGTAAAAGTCATGGAAGGCCGCGATTGTTTATTAACCGTCACCGTAAAAGCACAAACGCCTCTTTTATTTGTTGTACAGGATTTGACCTTACCATTACTCCAAATTCCCTCAACTAGACGACCCTCGCGATCCGGCTTTTCCAGTTTCACTCTCACTCTTGGCTTCCATTTGTCCGGATTGCTGGCAGGTCTTGTATCGCCCCTTAACCAAACAATTGCCGGAACCTCAGGCTCTGTAACAGAGCACGAATCCGGAATTGTGTAAGACTCAGTAATATTTAATCGACCAATAAAATCGACTTCGAATTCTGCCCCTTCACCCATGCCATAATCCGCAAAGGCCTGCCAGATCATACACCCTTCTCGACTATTTGGGGCAGCAGCTAGGATACCATCTCGCATATCAAGATAGGTAGGAGCTGACGGTGTAAAATTCATACCATCAATAGCCGTATCTAAAAGATTCTCATTATTTAGACCGGACGCACGATATAATTCTCCGGCACGCCACATTGTAGCTGCATAAATTTCACCATCAAAATGTACGGAGGTCCCTGTGAAATCACCTATCGTGCGCGGGTAATTAGTGTAGGGCGCCGACCGAATTCCTACAGCTCTATCAATTGAGTACTCACCGACAACATCATCATTATTGTGTAGAATCGCCAACACGTCACTCATGCCTTCGCCAATGGCACCAGAAATAGCACCGCTCATATTGCCTATCATTCGCCATGTCAGACCGTGACCGTATTCATGCCAGACAATATCGGAATCAAGTCCACTATCACGGGAAGGATTTGTGAAGGTCCAGATATACATCTGCATCCGCGGATTGGCACCATCTCCCGGCGTTGCAAAATTCGCATTATTGGTTGAGCCGCCATCCTGAGCTTCTGCATTTACTGAGTCAGATCCAAGGCCGCCCTTCTCGAAATTGTCTTCTTGGAAGTTGCGAGCGCCCTCATTGAAACCATGATCATAAAGATCATCGTGAATGATGTTATTCAGATAGAATAGGTTTTGAACCGCAAAGTCCTGATTCTCCGACGTTGTTGGCTCATCAAAATCACTATACATCGCCAAGAAATCTCCATTCGTTACGTCTTCTGAGTCGCCTGTATCAGGCTGCCCATTATTATCTCGATCAAGATAGGCGGAGACATTGTTGCCTCGGATCAACCGAGTTGTTTGATCGCCGGAGATCCAACCCGCAGGAGATTGTGAGTTTCCAACACCTGGGCCACTCCGAACTACCTGATTACTATTAATAGGGGAAACAGGATACACCCTGTAAGAATCATTCGAAGTGCGGAGCTCGGAGCCGATGACCTCGCCCCTCGAATTCACTAATGTGTAATGAAGCTGGTTACCTTCGCTTGACCATGTTTGCACCAAGAAGCCTGCTTCGATCACATCATCTCCAACCGGAACCATAATCCGTTCGCTTGATGGCGCGACATGCCAGAAACTTTCAACCTTGTTCTCTTCATAATGGAAAATCACAGCCTTGGAAATGGCCTCACTTTCACTAATGCTTGCTGACGCAGACAATTGAGGTTTCTTTACTGTCCTCATTGTCAAATGCATTAGACGATCATCATTTAGAACCGCTTTAACTTCTGAACCATAGATGCGCAGACCATTGTAAGATTGATGCAGGCGCAAATAAGTCCGGCCATTTTCACTCTCAGAAACTGTGTCCACAACAAGCTCAGGCCCTGTCCCCGGCTCCCCAGTTAAAGTACCTATCGAGTCTGATAGAAAAGCAGACAACTCTGAGGATGTTGTGACCGAAGTCTCCAGACCTTTGTCTTCGAGCGTTGAAATTTGGAATGTTTCGGACGGAATATTCGATAAAACTTGTGCACTACTTTGAAGCTGTAGTGTTGGGCCTTGTGGTGCCTGAGCGATGGCAACATTTGAAAAAACGACTGAAACTGCACATGACGCAATACCTGAAGCTAATCTTATCATTTTGGATTTTGTCATGATGGCGACCCCATTTAGAATAAAACGACAAAAGGCAGTCAAATTCAGACAAATCTACAATTCAGTCGTTTTCATTTACAATTATTTAATCTAACTTAACTTTTTTTAGAAATCAATCCGTTTGATAGGAGAATTTCGTATTTGGAAAACACATAGAAGCTAATTGTTATGTAACGAGCAAAAAAGTCCTACCAAGGATTATATCGTCAATAGTGACTTGGCAAACTGATTCAATTCAATTAGACGGAGCAAAAATTCGATTAGAGGCTTTATGAAAATTTTAGTAACAGGTGGCTCAGGCTTTATAGGGTCTGCTGTTATAAGACTTGCGATCAAACAAGGTTTTAATATCGTAAACGTTGACTGTCTCACTTATGCAGCTAACCAAGAAAATTTGAATAGTATTGAGACATCAAGAAATTACACTTTTGACGAGATTAACATAACTGATAGCGTCGCAATCAGAAACTGTCTGAGCAAACATCAACCGAATGCAATAATGCACTTGGCGGCAGAATCTCATGTTGACCGTTCTATTGACGGCCCTGATGCATTTATTCAAACAAACGTCGTTGGAACTTTTAGTTTATTGCAGGAAAGCCGAAAGTATTGGGACGGCTTAACTGGGGAAAAGAAAGCTAGTTTTCGCTTCCATCATGTTTCAACAGACGAAGTTTATGGGGACCTCAAAATAAACGACCCCGCTTTTACTGAAGAAAATCCTTACGACCCAAGTTCGCCTTATTCTGCATCTAAAGCGGCATCTGATCATCTAGTTCGCGCATGGGCTAGAACCTATGGCCTACCTGTTCTGATAACGAATTGTTCGAACAATTATGGCCCCTATCAGTTTCCTGAAAAACTCATTCCTGTTGTTATTTTAAAGGCTCTACATGGTCAGACTATTCCTGTTTATGGAAAAGGTGACAATATCCGTGACTGGCTCTTTGTGGATGATCACGCTAATGCCCTTCTGACTGTCTTGCAAAAAGGAAAATTAGGGGAAACTTACAATATTGGTGGGAATAATGAACGCAGCAATTTAGAACTTGTTAAAACCATTTGCAAGATTATCGACGCTAAAAATTTGGGCTCTGTCCGACCGGCGGAAAGTCTTATTGAATTCGTAACAGATCGTCCCGGACATGATAACCGTTATGCTATCAACGCCACCAAAATTGATAATGATTTAGGGTGGACACCTTCAATCCAATGGGATGAAGGTTTTGAGCAAACAATTCAATGGTATTTAGATAATGAAGATTGGTGGCGCCCCCTTTTAAAGGCTGGTATGTTTGGTCAAAGATTGGGAAACGATCCTAAACCGACCTCTTAAGCCAGCGATCTTATGACACTCACTCGTTTAGGAATCATTGGTGAAACAGGGCAATTAGCACGCGCCTTAACAGAAATCTGCCGCGGAAAAGCCATTGATCTTATTGTATTAAATCGTCAATCACTCGACCTATCAGCATCCAAAATAGATATTCAAAGTAATTTGTTGAAATTTAAAAATGTTGACGCTGTTATCAATGCCGCAGCCTATACTGCCGTCGACGCTGCTGAGAACGATGAAATTATAGCCACCCGCGTGAATGCTGAAGCGCCTGAATTATTCGCAATTTATTGCAAGAGGAGAGATATTCCTTTCATACATATTTCAACTGACTATGTTTTTGACGGGAACAGTCCAACTCCTTATCAGGTTGACTCCCCAACTGCGCCGCTTGGCGTTTATGGTCGAACAAAATTTCTTGGAGAAAACCATGTGAAAGATGTCGGAGGAAATTTTGCAATTCTGAGAACATCTTGGGTTTATGACGGCATTGGCAAAAACTTTATGACAACCATGTTGCGTCTGGCTCAAGATCGAACTATTTTATCTGTTGTCGAAGATCAATTTGGACGTCCAACTTACGCAAAGCATTTGGCGCGGGCTTGCCTTTCGTGCGCTCTTGGTCTCTTGCAAGATGGTGAAAAAAACTCCGGTATCTATCATGTCAGCAATACCGGACCTGTTATCAGTTGGGCGCATTTTGCGAGGTCCATCTTTGAACAGGCAGAGAACAAATTACCGCATAAAGTCGATGTGAAAGGAATCCCGTCTTTTGAATACCCAACCCTAGCTAAACGGCCTGCATATTCAGCTTTAGACATTTCAAAATTCCACGATCACTTTGACTATTTATTGCCGGGTTGGCAGATAGGTTTAGTAGACGCGATAAGAGAATGGGCTCACAATAAAAACTAAGTGATAACTTTTAAAGACTGCTCTATCTTCCCTGATAAATCAAAAAAACCTGATGACAGTGAAGGTTTCGCCTCATGCACCTTGAACATAACGGCATCCAATATGCGATGGACAAAAATATAATCATCACCAATTTGCCCCATAACTCCCATATTCAGAAGATATGTTCCGGCAGTTAAATTATTGGTGAATGAAATTTTTATTCGGTGGGTTTCATTCTGTTGTGCCACTTCAATACGCTCTTTTGTTTTCTTTTGCGTATTAACACCGCATAACTCGACTCCGTTCAATGCTTTTATGAGCATGCCGCAAATAATATTTTTCGCTTGTGATTTAAAATTAACATCAAACTCTAAAGAATACTCGTACCCCGTATAAAGGTTATTCACTCGACAACCGGAAACATTAAATAAGTCATAATCGCTGATCTCTCCATGCTTCATATCATAAGTAATGGCCGATTTTGAAATCAATGACTCGTCATACCAGCTCTCATCTTTTTCTTTAAAGGTATCTTCTGACTCCGAAGAGGCTGCTTTCTCTGCAACTATTGACTGAGAACTTTTTATATCAATTTCAGTTTCGACCTCAAGGTCCAAAGCTTTTATTTCCTCGCGGTATTTACTAGCTTGTTCTCCTGTCAAATTACTAAATTTCTGATATTGGCCGATCACTTCTTTGGGTTCACCTTGTAGTAATAACTCCCCGCGATCTAAGAAAACAGCTCTGTCACAAAGCTGAACAATGGATTGTGCACTGTGCGAAACAAACAAAATCGTCGCACCCATTTTTTTTATTTGTTCAATCCTCGCAAAACACTTTCTTTGAAAAGCCTCATCTCCAACAGCTAAAGCTTCATCAACAACAAGAATATCTGGATCAACATTAATAGCAACAGCAAATGCCAGTCGGATATACATGCCTGAAGAGTAAGTTTTCACAGGCTGATCTATAAACACACCTATATCGGCAAATCTCTCAATAGATCCAAAACGGGCGTCTGTTTCTTTTTTAGAAAGACCTAAAATCGCCGCATTTAAGTAAACATTTTCACGTCCTGAAAAATCGGGATTAAAACCAGCACCTAGTTCTAACAACGCCGCAATACGCCCGTTCACAGAAACATTTCCGAGTGATGGCGTCAATGTTCCGCAAATCATCTGAAGAAGTGTAGATTTACCAGAACCGTTTTTCCCTATAATTCCTACAGTTTGACCTCTGAACACGTCAAAAGAAACATTGTTCACCGCCGCATATTCATCATAATATCTGTTAGGTTTTAATAAAGCCATTCTTTGTAGCTTTGGCACGATCATTTGTTTTAATCTATCTTCAGGCCGATTGAACAAAAGATAATTCTTTGATAAATTTTGTATTTGGATAACAGGTATATCAGAGGACATCAGAAAATCCTTTTCTTGCTCTCATAAAAACAAAATATCCGAAAAATGCTATAGCAATAGATATGGCCCAATAAATCAGTAAGGCAGTAAAGTCAGGGAAAGTACTAAAAATCAAAATATTTCTGGCTGCTTCAACGGGTACTGACAATGGATTCAATAACAACCAAGGCTGCAACCATTCTGGTAACGCTGATAAAGGATAAAATATAGGGGATAAAAATAGCATAGCTGTCAGAAGAGTTCCAATAAATTGATTTATATCCCTTAAGAAAACACCGATTGAGGATAAAAACCACCCCAAGCCAAGCATTAGTAAACATACCGGAAAGACGATAATTGGAAGTAATAAAGACTCTAATGGTATATACCCCAGAAGTAGTATTTGAAATACGCACAAAACAATCAAGTTAACGAGAAAGTGAAACAGGGCCGACAAAACGATTGACGGCATCAAAATCTCAACCGGGAAGACTATTTTTGTCACAAGGTTTTTATTATCAACAATTAAGTTTGGGCAGCGACTAATAACATCGGCAAACAATTGGAAGATTATTAGACCGGAAAATAATGTTACGGCAAATGATTCTACAGTTTCCCCCGTTTTAGGTGATGACCATTTAGCCTGAAAGACGCTACCGAAGATAAACGTGTAAACTCCCAACATTAGTAGCGGCGTAATTAATGACCAAAAAATGCCAAGAATGGAACTCTTATAACGTGCAATTACATCGCGCTGAGTAAGCGAAATTAAAAGGGACCAGTTAAACATTTTAAGAATTAACCCTTTTCCAATTAAAGACTACGAGCAATATCTTGTATACTGTCCCGAATATCTCTCACAGGTTTCCATCCGCACATATCGTTGAGTTTTCCATACGATAATATATTTTTAGGTATATCTACTCGACGGGCTTGTACATGCTCAATATGTATTTCTTTTTTTAATGTTTCAGACACAATCTCGACTATATCAACGATCGAGCGCCCTATGTTTGAGCCAACATTAAACCTTCCTGATTCAATGGTTGGATCCAAAGATAAATATATTGCATCCGCAAGATCCTGCACGTCAAAATAATCTCTTATGATGCCACCATCACCCCAAATTGTGAGATGTTTATCGTTTAACGCACAATCAACGGCAACGGCAACCAAACCCTGCCCTCCAGGTTTTTGGAAGCGGCCAATTGGATTAGAAGGCCGTAGAATCGAATATTTCCATTGATTTTGATGGGACATAGAAAGCAGCATATCTTCCATAAGAAGTTTACCGCATCCATAATTGCTGATTGGTTGTGTCGAGTGGTTTTCAAGGATAGGATCAGTTTTTGGGATACCGTAAACAGTTCCCCCAGAGGAGAGGTAAATTATTTTACCAATTTCAGCTTCATGCGACAGAGCATTTAAAAGTTGTGAAAAAGGCCATACATTATTTTCAATTTCCAAAGATATATTTTGTGAGAATGTACTGGGACCAGAGGCTGAAATTAGCATAACAACTTTAGAGAGACGCGGCAGATACTTTAGATAAGTCGAGGGGTCTTTATAATCAATTACAATACTATGGTCTTCATGGCCTTTGGCTATGATGCGATCAAAATTAATGTAACCAAGCTTAGACTCAGATAGTTTATCTAAAAAATTACGCCCAATAAAACCTGAGCCACCAAAAATACCAATCATTATTTTTGCGATAGGGACTTAAGAAAGCTCCCTACTTTCTCTGCTTCTTTTGCCCAATTAGACTTTCTTGCTTTTGTCAGAGCCTTCTTTGCTTTCTTTTTTGCAACATCTGGCTTTGTTAAAACAGCTTCAAGAGCGTCAGTAATACTATCGACCGTCATTTCGCAATATTCGGCTTCATTTTCACTTAAGAGCCAAGAAGCATTTTCCAACCTATTGATAATTAATGGGCACCCACAGGCCGCCAACTCCAGCGGTAATAACGATAAATTTGTTGCCGATAAAACAAGAGAAGCTTCGCATTGTGTGTATAATTCGGGAAGTTCACTAATAGCGATTTCACCACCATTTAAATGTTTAAACGGTATCTCATAATTTCCAACATCCCACCCACCAAAGATCACGGCAACATCATCATATTTACTACATACCCTCTCCAAAGCGAGTAAACCAAGTTCAAAACAGCGCCGCGGTGTAACGGGGCGGGCATAGAAAAATATATTGCGATTACTGTGCTGTTTTTTTTCTCTCGGATAATAAATATCTAAGTCACAAGCAAAATCATATGCTTTGGTTTTCATGCCATATTCTTTAGACAACTTATTTGCCAGCCAATCCCCGGCCGTAACACCTGTTAATCCCAATTTATAAGTGTTTTCTGCAAGAAAATACTCCGATCCACTAGAATAAAAATAAGGCTCAAAATCTTGAACAAAATACAATTTATAAATCGCATCTTTATATTTTGCAACCACATAAGCCGTTTGCCAACCAGTAGCAAAAAGATACTCAGTAGGTTCAAGGCTGTCTGCTCCAAGAGAGACTGTAATATTTGGGTAATCGAAGGCTTTCCTAAAATGTCCCTGCGCCTCTTCTGCAGTCTTCCAACGGTGCGGTTCAACAATCACAACATGTTGATTTTGAAAATCCTCCTGTTTTTGCAGAAGCTTACTCATACGAGCGAGATTAATATGGCCGCCTGAATTAGCGCTAAAATCTGGAATAACCCAAGTCATCGTACCTTTCGGAAGATTTTCACTTGAAAGCTTTAAACCGAAGCCACGCTCTTCCGATAAAATATTTTTATAAAAACCTAAAACATCATTCCTATTCGCACCTATTGCAACAGGTGCGTGAGGTTGGGCCACATAGTTACCGGCCTTCTGCAGAGCAGATTTGAGGCCTTTCGATTTCGCTTCCCGAAAAAATGATCCCACCAAATTAGTCATTGTCTTCACCAAATTATATTTTATGATTCTTGCAAACGTGCATCCCGAGACAAGAGCTTTGATTTCTCACCGAGGGACTCACACCCTTTTGCATATCCAATCTGCTGCGCCAAGTGATGAAATGGCCTCATGAAGGTATGTATTGGATTCCTCCACCACCAGCCATGTTTAAGAGCTAATGTGTAATCTCTGACCGTCAAGCCCCAAACGTGCTTTAGCCCTGACTTTTTATCGGCGCCCAGTTTGTAACCAAAGAGTTGATGAAAAGCCCTTGCTTCGTCATAACTCCTTCTCATTGTTTCCATAGGTGAGAACTCATGCGAATGTCGCACAATAGAGTCCCATGCAAAAACCTTCTTATATCCCGCTTCAACAATCTTCTTGGCCCAAAGTTGATCTTCAGCAAAATCAACGTCTGGATAAGGGTAGTCATACCATACAGACTTTCGCATACATGAGGAATTGTCCGAGTAAAAATGATAGACCTGCCGCAACCCAATATCAGACACGTATCGGCGAGCATCAGTCAATTTAACTATTTCGAAAGCCTTGAGCCCTGAAAAATGAGTCTCTAACTCCCAGCGCGTAAAAGGGTTTGCACCATAATGTGCAATATGCCTACCGAAAACACCCGCAACTTCGTCATCTTTTAGCATAGGCGTGATTAAGCTTTGTAGCCAAAACTCATCGTCAGGAATGGCATCATGCGTTAAGAACGCACAGAACTCACCCTTTGACTCAGAAACACCAAAGTTTCGTGTTTTACCATGACCAAACTCTTTAGATGAAATTTGTATCAATCTAAATCTCTCATCTTTTTGTGGAATGGCCTCTAAAGTTCCATCTGCAGAACCTGAGTCTATGATAATAACTTCAAATGTCCCTTCTCTTAAAACCTGCTTTTGAAGCATTTTAATGACATCCTCAAATTCAGGGAGACCGTTTTTGGTAGGAATAATGACTGATGCAATGATCTTTTGTGGTTTAGATATATTTTTATTTTTCTGGTTTTTCATATTCTCATTCGCATATAATTTAGTAGGATGACAATGGACTAATCCGACTTTGTGACTTTTTTTTTACGCCTGAAAATGGAAAGTAATTTCCAGGACAAACTATTCTCGTAGAAATTTTGTAGGTCTTTTATTTCCTGGTTCTTGGCGTCTTCAATTCTGTTAAGGGCATTTGAAAAATCTGTTTTGGCTGCTTGAAATGTCTCATGTGATATTTTTAAATCTTGTTTTAAGGCGTCGTTTCCAACCTTAATTTCTACGAAGTCATTTTGTAACTGATTTATTTCATCGTTTAAGGTTCTTTTTGAATTTTCAAGATCAGAAATTACTTTTAATAACTCTTTGTTTTTCGAATAAAAGACGTCTTCAGTTGTTTTGAATTCTTGTTGTAAACTTTCTTTTTGATTTCTTACTTCCGATATTTCACCTTTTAACTGATGAATATTAGCTTCAAGCATCCCATTTGATTTCTCTACTGCCTCCTTAGTTTGAATTATATCT
>CAYGTR010000064.1:0-10651 GCA_964352855.1 uncultured Algimonas sp.
CCCTGATGCTTTATCGATCAAACTTTTGCCGCCTGAAAAAACAGTCGCGACGCCTTCCAGCGGCAATTTCGCGGCAGTCGACACAGGTGGATTTTGCAAAATCGTTTCCGCCCCTTCGACCACATTCGAAGCGATAGCCGCACCGCCTCTTGCAAGCGCTTGAACAGGCTCTGCAATCGTGGTGTCCACAAGCTCGGTCAACGCATCATATCTTACGGACTCAAAATTCGCATTCGGATTGTATGGCGTATCGACCGGCAATTGAATACCCTCTGCATCAAACACACCGATTGTCGCCAAAAGCTGGAACGTCGCAGCATTCACGTTGCGTTCCGCATTAATGACAGACAGCTTTGCGTTAAGCAGTTCTTGCTCGGCATCCAAAACATCAAGTTGGGTGCGTGTGCCGACCTCTTGCTCCAGTGTGACGCCTTCAAAAGCAATCTCAGCCGAGCGAACTTGTTTTTGGCTCGCGACAAGCGTGCGTTGTGCGGCGTCGCGTTGCGCCCAAATCTGTCTGATCGCTTGATCAACGATGAGTTCCCGATCCCGCGATTCAAACGCCAGACGTGTTTTGGCATGTTTCGCTTGCCTCACGCGGGAGCTGTTCAATCCACCTGAAAAAATAGGAATATTGACCTGCGCAGTAATAGCGGCTGTTTGAGCTCTGTCGAAACTGAACAACTCGCCCCGCTGCTCTCCAACGCTGCCGTTTAATGAGAGCGTTGGACGCCCTGCGGCTTTGGCAACGTCAATGGCCGCCGCGCCCGCGTCTTCACTGAAATACGCAGCGATAAGTTCAGGGTTATTTTCTCTGGCGCGTCTGATGGACTCTTCTAATGTCGGCGGTACAGCAAATTCCGGGGTTGGCTGCAAATCCGCAGGCACGCGTCCAACAATCCGCTGATAAGTGGCTCTCGCACTCTGTAAATCTGAATCCGCCTGCGCCAAGCCCGACTCGGCAAGAGCTAAACGCGACTCAGATTGCGCGATGTCTGTCCGAGTGCCTTCGCCGACATTAAACCGCTCATTGGCGGCGTCTAACTGGCGCGAGAGGACTCTGACATTGTTACGCCGAATAATCGCGGCCTCTTCGGCGAGTTGCACATCAACATAAGCGTTCGATGCAGACAGAAATAATTGGTTCTCGGTCGCCCGCAGACTCTCTCTTTGTGCCAAAATGCCTGATTTGGCTTGCTCTTTTAGCGCCTTCACCCGACCGCCTTGGTATAGCGGCTGGATGACCTGAACTTGTCCTGAACGCGGCCCGTAGAAAAATGTCAGATCAGACCCTTCGCCCGGTGTTGGCCCCGGCCCCAGTTGGATCAACTCTCCCTCACCACTTAAAACCGTACGACTGTACTGACCACTGGCGTTGACCGTGAAACGTCCTTGCGCACGGGCTTGAATATAGGTCTCATCGACTTCGCGAAGGCGCGCCCGTTCTGCCTGTAAACGTGGATTCTTGTTGTAAACAGCGATCAGCGCCTCGGACAACGTCTCAGCTGAGGAATCAGACGGCACGCTGACAGTCGCAAACATCATTGCGACGCATAATAAAAATGATTTGGTGTTCTTGCGGGCCATATATCCAATATTCAATTCGTTAAATGCCCTTGTTTCGAAACTCTATACGCAGCAACTCGAATTAGAGCGTTAAAAAACAAAACTTGGTTTTGGCGCAAAACCGGGCAGATAAGGTGCAGAGGCATCAAATTCCACCCGCTCCCCGATAGCGTTTCCTGATTTCGTGTAAACCGTCGCATGTCCCATCGGCCCTTTTTGCATAATACACACAAGACGCCCTTTATTGGCGAGTTGCGATATCCAAGCCTTGGGTATTTCCGAAACAGCGCCATTTATAAAAATAACATCAAATGGCCCATGCTCAGATGCACCGACTTTAAAGTCACCCTGAACAATTGCTGCGTTCGAAATATCAGCGCCCACAAGCAAATCTGTTGCACGATTGACGGCCTCTTCTGTTGTTTCCAACCCGACAACCGTATCGGCCAGACGCGCCATTATCGCTGTCGAATATCCACGTCCGCATGCAATATCTAAAACAACATCAGTCGGTCGAATATCAGCGGCGTCAACGAGCTTTGCAAAATCACGTGGGCGCAACATCACACGCCCCTCATCCATTTCGATATGGGCATCTCCGTAAGCCAGAGCCATTTTCGCCTTGGGCACGAAACGCTCACGGGCAGTTGTTCTGAAAGCTTTTAAAATAGCCGGCTCAGTGACATCATTTGTCCGGATTTGACTTTCCACCATGTGGTCACGCGCTTTGGCGAAATCGAACATTGGTATTTCCTCGTTATACTCTTCGCCCAAAAGCAGTTCGGACGGACTCAGATCGAATTTAAAGCTTCATAAGCCTCTACGACTTAGACTGCCAGAACAAATCACGGCAATTGCAGATTTCGCATAAGTTCTATGCAAATCACGCGAAATCAAGCTTGCAGGATGCCCTACCCCTCGTTATGTAGACGCTCCTTGCGACGGTACCATGGCGGAGTGGTGACGCACCGGATTGCAAATCCGTGTACCCCGGTTCGATTCCGGGTGGTACCTCCAAGGTCACTCTTATTGATAAATATGTGAACACGCCCTTCGTGTCTTCTGTCTGCCCACGCTTTTTGCTTTACAGCAAGCTTAGGTTTAGGCACGTTTCATAGATGGATATTTTTCCCACATTGATTGCGCTTGGCGTAGGGTATTTTCTGGGGGCTATTCCCTTTGGGCTCCTCCTCGCCAAAGGGTCAGGGCAAGGAGATATCCGCCAAATTGGATCCGGAAATATCGGGGCAACCAATGTGCTGCGCACGGGGCGTAAAGACATTGCGGCCCTCACGCTTTTACTCGATGCCGCTAAAGCCGGAGGCGCGGGTCTCATTATCGTGTTTTTTTTCGGTCAGCCTTATGGTTATATCGCCGCTGGCGCTGCGCTGATTGGGCACTGTTACCCGGTGTGGCTCGGGTTTAAAGGTGGCAAAGGCGTGGCGACATTCTTTGGCGGGCTCTTTGCGCTTACTTGGCAGATTGGCATTTTCGCCGCTATCGTCTGGCTCGCGACAGCCTTTATCACGCGCCTCTCGTCTCTGGGGGCGTTACTCGCTTGTGTCTTATCATCAATCTTGGCCTGGTTTATTTCACCTTTTGCGGCGGCCGTTATGGTGAGCTTTATGGCTGCGATAATCCTTATACGGCACCAAGACAATATTAAGCGATTGGTCAAAGGCCAAGAAAGCAAAATCGGCCAAAAGAAATAATGTCAGCTCGGATTTTAAGCTTTGCAGAAAAACGTGATTGGTTACGCCTGACCAGAACGCATACAGTTGGCCCCGTCGCCTTTCGAGACTTGCTCGCCCGTTACGGCAGTGCTGGCGCAGCCATAGAGGCGTTTCCGTCCCTGATACGTAAAAAAGATATTCGCCCACCTAGCCTTGAACAAGTCGAAGCCGAAATGGAGGCGTCTGATCAATTAGGCATAAACCTTATTGCTGCCTGTGAGCCGGATTATCCTGTTTATCTTCGCGCGATAAACCCGCCCCCGCCGATTATCAGCGTTTGGGGCAAAATCGCGCTTTTGAACCAACCCTCTGTCGCCATTATCGGGTCGCGTAATGCCTCTGCCAATGGACAAAGATTTGCCGCTCAAATTGCGGCGGAACTTAGCGAAGAAGGTCTTGTGATTGTGTCCGGTTTAGCGCGGGGTATCGACGCCTGCGCGCATAGGGCAGCATTAGAGGCGGGAACGATCGGCGTTTTAGGCGGCGGCGTGGACCATATTTATCCCCGACAAAATCAAGACTTACACCTGGCAATGCGAGAGCAAGGCACTTTAGTCAGTGAGAGCCCGCTGGGCTACCGCGCCACAGCAAGAGATTTTCCACGCCGCAACCGTATCATCTCCGGCCTCAGTCGAGGCGTGGTCGTCATAGAAGCCGCAGAACGCTCGGGGACACTCATCACCGCAAGATATGCGGCAGAGCAGAACCGCGAAGTCATGGCAGCACCCGGCTCCCCACTCGACCCGCGTACCAAAGGCTGCAACAGGCTTATACGCCAAGGTGCGGCGCTCATTGAAAACGCGCAGGACGTGCTTGACTGCTTGAATGATCTACCGAGCCATATCGTGTCGGAACCGGATGAATATTATAAAGGCCCCGCTTTTGATTGGAAGAATGCGGCACAAGATATTGAAAGCGCCAAACAGACTTTATCGCGGCTCCTCTCCCCGACCCCGACACAGCGCGATGATATCATCCGCGCGAGCGGCCTACCGACACCGATTATAAATGCGGCTCTTTTGGAAATGGAGCTTAACGCAGAAATTAATGTAGAATTAGACGGACGTATTTCGGCTGCCTTTTAAATTCTGGCTTTCACCTCAGTCACAGCGTCGCGAAGCGGTGCACTAATCTCCGGAAATCCCCCAGCCTCTGATAGATCGGAGAGCTCCTGCAATATATCTCGCAGGTAATCCAGAAGCTTTATTTGCTCCAGTGTAAGGGTTGAATTTTCTCTCACTATTTTTGGCGAAATGACCATTTCTGTGCCTTTTGTGATCAAGTGTATATATTACGAAGTAAACTATAAGATGCTTAATGTAAATACTACACCTTAAGATGTATCTTAATATCATCACAGGGGACTCAGTTGACATTATAATGTTCACAGACCAAATGAGCGCCGCTGACGGGCCTTGATTTGCTGGCTGTCAGGTCAAAAGGTATGCGGAAAATGAATCTTGTCATCGTTGAGTCACCGGCTAAAGCCAAGACAATCGAAAAGTATTTAGGTAAAGATTACAAAGTCTTGGCAAGCTTTGGTCACATACGTGATCTGCCGTCCAAAAACGGGTCTGTTGATCCTGACAATGATTTTGCAATGTCTTGGGCTGTCGATACGCAATCCAAAAAACGCATTAAAGACATCGAGAACGCACTCGAAAAATCTGACAAACTCATTCTTGCGACCGACCCGGATAGAGAAGGTGAAGCGATTTCTTGGCATTTGCTCGAAGTCCTCTCAAAGAAAAAAGCCTTTAAAGGCAAAGAAGTTGAGCGTGTCGCCTTTAACGCGATCACTAAAAAATCTGTTACTGAGGCTATTGCCAAGCCGCGTAAATTGGACATGGAACTCGTCGAAGCCTATCTTGCCCGACGCGCCTTGGATTACCTTGTCGGCTTTACGCTTTCGCCGGTTTTATGGCGGAAACTCCCCGGCTCCCGCTCTGCGGGCCGCGTGCAGTCTGTCGCTCTTCGCATGATTTGTGAACGCGAAACGGAAATTGAGGCGTTCAATCCTCAAGAATATTGGACCGTTGCAGGCCTGGTCAAATCAAATGACGGTCAGTTCCCTGCCCGCCTTGTAACCTTGCACGGTGACAAGCTCGACAAATTCTCACTTAATAATGAAGAATTGGCGTTAAAAGCGAAAGCTGCTGTAGAGGCTGCTACGCTTTCTATCGAAAAAGTCGAAGCCAAACCCGTCACGCGAAATCCACAAGCGCCCTTCACGACATCGACCCTACAACAAGAAGCCTCTCGCAAGCTCGGCTTTTCCGCCAGTCAAACGATGCAAACTGCCCAGCGTCTTTACGAAGGCATCGATATTGGCGGCGAGACAACAGGTCTCATTACCTATATGCGAACGGACGGCGTCTCTATGATCGGCGAAGCGATCAGCGATTGTCGCGGGACGATTGCCAGCGAATATGGCGACAAATACCTGCCCGGACAGCACCGTGTTTACACATCCAAGGCCAAAAATGCACAAGAGGCCCATGAAGCCATTCGGCCAACCAGTTTTGCCCGCACCCCCGATAGCCTTCGTCTGCAAGGAGATCAGAAAAAGCTTTATGAGCTCATTTGGAAACGCGCCATGTCCAGCCAAATGGAGTCAGCCAAGCTGGAACGCACCACAATCACCATTTCTGACGGCAAAACTGTTGAGCTTCGCGCCACGGGACAAGTTATACGTTTCGATGGCTTCTTGAAACTCTATGAAGAAACCAAACCCAAAACAGCAGATGACGATGAAGATGGGGACACAACCCTTCCGCCTGTCAAAGCGGGGGATAGCGCCACTGCATCCGACATCACAGCGGATCAGCATTTTACACAACCGCCGCCGCGCTATTCAGAGGCCTCTTTGGTGAAAAGGATGGAAGAAGCCGGCATCGGGCGCCCCTCAACTTATGCCTCTATTCTGAAAGTCCTCCAAGACCGCGGCTATGTCGAACTCGACAAGCGGCGCTTCACCCCTGCCGATAAAGGGCGTTTGCTCACCTCTTTCCTCGAAAACTTTTTTGGTAAATATGTGCAGTATAATTATACGGCGGACCTCGAAGAACGTCTCGACCTCGTCTCGGCGGGAGAGTTGGATTATAAAACACTGCTCGCGAATTTCTGGAAAGAATTTTCCGCCAGCATCGACGAAACCAAAGACCTGCGCGTGACGCATGTTCTGGACGCTTTAAATGACGCCCTGCGCCCGATTGTTTTCCCTGACAAAGAAGACGGCTCTGATCCGCGCAAATGTCCGCAATGCGATGACGGTGAATTATCGCTCAAACTCGGAAAATTCGGGGCTTTTGTAGGCTGTTCCAATTACCCGGACTGCAAAATGACACGCCCATTCGGTCAAAGCGCAGGCATGGATGAAAGTGCCGAAGACAAAATACTAGGTAAGCATCCAGACACAGGCGAAGATGTCGTCCTCAAAACAGGACGTTTCGGCCCCTATGTCGAAATGGAAACCGAGAAGAAGCCCAAACGCACAAGTCTTCCCAAAACTTGGGATTATGACGCCATGGACCTCGAAAAAGGCCTGCGCCTGATTAACCTGCCCCGGAAAATCGGCTCACACCCCGAAGACGGCAATCAAATCATCACGGCTTTAGGACGATTTGGGCCTTATATCAAACATAACACCACTTATGTCAGCCTGAAGGATCCGGAAGATATGTTCGAAGTCGGCATGAACCGCGCTGTCGAAATGCTCGCCGAAAAGCGTGCCAACCCGGGGCGTGGGCGTGGCGGCACAGTGCTAAAAGATTTAGGCAAGCATCCGACCTCTGAAAAACCAATTCAGATCATGGAAGGCCGCTACGGCGCCTATGTGAAATACGAAAAAATCAACGCCACCATCCCCAAAGGCCAAGACCCTAAAGAAGTCAACATCGACATGGCCCTAGAATATATCGCAGAAAAAGAAGCCAAGGCTCCGGCGAAAAAGAAACCGGCTGCAAAGAAAAAACCCGCTCCGAAGAAAAAACCTGCTGCAAAGAAAAAGCCTGTCGCGAAGAAGTAGCATTCGTTTCTCGGTTCACCCTTATAGAGCGTTTTATAAAAACACGGAACACGGAGTCTATCTCTTCAACCTCTTAACTTGCTGCAAAAGAACGGGATGAGCAGACACAAGAAAAGTGCTTTTGAATGGGTTGGGAATAATTCAAAATTGCAATAGTGATGTCTGACTCCATCACTACATTCCCCGAATGACATCGCACAACTTCCCTGCTATGTGCGCTCAGATGACACTTTCCCGACACTCTATACTGCAAGCGATAGCGGCGCAGCCTGACCGTTTTGACAATAAAGCCCTCGCGCGCCACCTAAGCGTCAAAGGCGAAGACCGTCGGGCTTTGCGGGCCTTTCTGCGTGAGCTTGAAGAGGACGGGCTAATCGTAAAAACTGATCGTAAAACATATCGAGAGGCCGATGCCCTCCCCGGCGTGATGGTAATTCAAGTCCTGAAAATCGACACGCATGGCGATATGATTGGTGTGCCCGAGAGCTTCAAAGGCGAAGGCAATCCACCCCAAGTGATTGTCCGAGAGGGCCCTGTCTCCAAAAAATCCAAAGGTCACGGCACAGCTGAAATGAGTGTCGGCGGACGCGCCCTGTGCCGTATTAAAAAGAAAGACGACGGCACCATCATTGCTCAAGTGATGAAAAAGCTCGGCTCCGGCCCGTCAGAGCATCTCGGCGTGCTGTATCAAGGTGGACGCGGCTGGCGCATTAAGCCTGTAAGCAAGAAGGCCCGTGACGAGTATAAACCTGTCAAAACCCCCGAAGGTGCCGAGAATAATGATCTGGTGTTCTTCCGCTCCACACGCCGTAACAAGGGCGACCTGCGATTGGCCGAAATCACGCGAATTATAGGCTCTGCGGAAGGCGGAAAATCTGCGTCACTTATCTCGCTGCATGAAAACGAAATCCAAATCGGATTTAGTGATGAGGTGATTGAAGAAGCAAAATCGCTCAAACTACCCAAGCTTGAGGGCGCACGTGAAGACCTGCGCCATCTTCCCCTCCTCACAATTGATCCTGTTGACGCCAAAGATTTTGATGATGCCGTTTTGGCCCATCCGGATGAAAATCCCAAAAATAAAGGCGGTTGGGTCGTATGGGTGGCGATTGCCGATGTCGCAGCTTTTGTAACGCCGGGGTCTGCGCTTGATCTGGCGGCACGGGATAAAGGCAATTCCGTTTATTTGCCCGATCAAGTCGAACCTATGTTACCGCATGAGCTGTCTTCCGACCTCTGCTCTCTCCGTCCGCATGAAGACCGCGCCTGTATGTCCGTGCGTATGGTGTTTGATAAAAAGGGCTATAAGCTCAGTCACAAATTCCATCGCGGCCTGATGCGGTCTCATGCGCGGCTTACTTACGCCGAAGCCCAAGAGGGTTTTACGGGCAGCGCAGGCAAAGCGGCAGAACCCGTTTTAGATATTCTTCAAAATCTCTATGCGGCTTATGCCGTGTTAAAACTGGCTCGGACCGAGCGTGAACCTCTCGCCATTGATCTGCCGGAACGCCGCGTCCATGTGAATGAGGCTGGCGAAGTGACCAAAATCACCATTCGCGACCGTTTTGACGCACATAAGCTGATCGAAGAATTTATGGTGCAGGCCAATGTCGCCGCCGCCGAGGCCCTCTCCCAGAAAAACGTCACAACGATCGTCCGATTGCACGAAGCCCCTGACAGGGACAAGCTACAAGGCCTTATAGACTTCCTGCCTGCGCTAGACTTGAAATTCACTCTGTCAGAAAAAGTGACGCCGAAACGATTTAACCGTCTTTTGAAACAAGCCGAAGACAAAGACCTCTCAGAGACTGTCGGCATGGCCGTTTTGCGCTCTCAATCCCAAGCCGTGTATTCGGCAGATGGGTCTTCCGGGCATTTTGGCTTAAACCTCTATCACTATGCGCATTTCACCTCTCCTATTCGACGCTATGCGGATTTGGTCGTGCACCGCGCCCTGATAAAGACATTTAATCTTGGGGATGACGGCACGTCATCTGAAGAAGCCTCGCGTCTAAAAGAAATTGCCGAGCATATCTCTGCCACAGAACGACGTGCTATGGTGGCTGAACGTGATGCGAAAGACCGTTACATTGCTGCTTACCTGGAGAAGCATATCGGCGCAGATTTCGATGCGCGGATCACGGGTGTGACGAAATTTGGACTGTTTATCACTTTGGACGAAACCGGCGCAGACGGCCTCATCCCTGCACGAAGCTTGGGCCAAGAATATTTCGCTTTTGATGAGAAGAAAAAAGCGCTGACAAGTGTTGAAAGCGGTCAAACCTTCCGCTTTGGGCGTCAGGTAAAAGTACGCCTGAAAGAAGCCACACCTGTGACAGGTGGTCTTGTCTTTGACATGTTATCCAAAGGCGAACCCGGCAAAGCGCCTAAAAGAAATCCACGGGACAGAGGTAATCACTCGCGCGGAGCAAAGCACAAGAGACGCAGACGGTGAACCGAGACGAAGAACATAACGTCCCGATCGGCAAAATCCAAATGACCAAAGGTGAAGTCGACCGCCGTGCCGAACTTTCCCGCGCACCTCGTCCGCGTTTAGCCTCCACCATTGTTCTGACAATCGGAGATGAAAAAGACCCCAAAATCCTGATGGGACAGCGTTCAAAACGTCATGATTTCATGCCCAGCGTCTATGTCTTTCCGGGAGGGCGCGTTGACCGCGCCGATAGTTACGCGAAATATGCAGGTGAGCTTAGCCCGCGCACTGAACGCATCCTAGAGGCTGCTTTTAGCCCACGTAAAGCGCGAGCTATTGTTCTGGCTGCCATCAGAGAAACTTGGGAAGAAACACGTCTTGTCCTCGGGCAACCGATAAAAGACCAAGAGCGCAATCTTAACCACCCAAGCTATGATGCCTTTCGCGAAACGGGGCAGCGCCCTGATATTTCCGGCGTCGAAGTCTTTGGCCGCGCGATTACCCCCCCTCACCGCCACAAACGTTTTGACGCGTGGTTTTTTCACAAACATCTCGGCGATATCGCCCCGCCGAAAATCGGAGACAGTGCGGAGCTTTTGAATGTCGGGTGGTTTACCTTCAAAGAGATAAAGGAGCTGGAGCAACAACGCGCTACAACGATGATGCTGCGTGTTTTCAAGGATTATCTTGCAACAGACCGCCCAACTCTGGATATTTTCCAATCAAAGGCCGAGTACGGACAAATGCGGGCCTCAAGATTTCCTGAATAGTCAAGGAAAACTCTGCAATAGCGCGGTTGACATTGCTCCGAATCCGCCCTAATTGCCGCGCTTCGAATTCTAGAAGAAAGGCGCTTGCGTCATGGCGAAGCCAACAACTATTAAAATCCGT
>CAYGTR010000065.1:0-10629 GCA_964352855.1 uncultured Algimonas sp.
TGACCAACCGCTTTTCAGGCGCAATGACAGGCAAAGGCCTAGCCTATGGCGGAAGCCCCGCAAGGGTCGAGGCCACGGGCTATGGACTTATATATTTTTTACAGAATGTGCTCGAAGCGCATTTAGATGATATAAAAAACAAAACTATTCTCATTTCGGGCGCAGGCAATGTTGCGCTCCACGCAGCAGAAAAAGCCGTGGCGGTTGGAGCGAAAGTTATAACATTATCTGACAGCAACGGAACGCTGATTAACGATGACGGTTTCACAGGCGACGACATCGCTTGGATCAAAGACCATAAAGCGCAATCAGGAGCCAGCCTAAAAGCGTTCACAGATCAGCGCGGCGGCAAATTCAAAGCGGACGCGACACCGTGGTCAATCAAAGCCGATATTGCTCTTCCTTGCGCCACGCAAAATGAAATTGATGCAGATGATGCAAAAGCGTTAGTCAATAATGGGATCAAATATCTGGCTGAGGGCGCGAATATGCCTTGCACCGCTAAGGCAACGGAAACTATCCGTGATAAGGGTATTATCTACGTGCCTGGTAAGGCCTCTAACGCCGGGGGCGTCGCCTTAAGCGGCCTTGAAATGAGCCAAAACGCGGCTTTTGAGCGGGGGGATTTCGACACGCTCAACACGCACCTTAAGACCATTATGACCCGCATACATGAAAGCTGCAAAACATATGGCAAGGTCGATGACCATATCGATTACGTCCGCGGTGCCAACCGCGCCGCCTTTACTAAAGTGTCAGATGCACTTTTGGCTTTTGGTATTTAACATTGAAATTGAGAAGGAGCCCTTATGCCCCATCGTATTTTACGCATTGATTCCAGTGCGCGCTACAGTAATTCAAAAAGTCGCGAGCGTGCCGATATACTGCTTAAGCATTTATCTAAAAACTATGGTGACATTCAAGTCACCGTACGCGACCTCGCCAAAGGCCTGCCCTTTGTGGATTATCAGTGGGTTGCCGCTAAAGGGGTTCCCAAAGATGAACTGAAGTCGGCACAGCGTCAGACATTATCTTTGTCCTATGAATTAATTAATGAGCTCAAAGACAATGATACTATCCTTATCACAAGCCCGATTTACAACTACCAAATCCCGGCGTGCCTTAAGGCGTGGATCGATTTGGTTGTGCTGCCACAACGCACTGTAAAAGTGACGGACGACGGATTTGAGGGCCTCCTTTCAGGCAAGCGGGCTGTTATACTCTTTGCCTCAAGCGGGACAGAAGTCGGCTCTGATATTGATTTTGCGAGTCCTTATCTCGTCCACATTATGAACTTTATCGGTATTGATGATGTCACCATTTTGGGTGGCGTGGGCGATGTCGATGCAGACGCATTGATCAAGTCTTATCAGGCCTGACCTTGACGCGTTAGAAAACTTAACATTAAACGTTCGTCCTTCCGCAGGCCACGTTTTTTTATATCTACATGTCGGGACGTATCATGACCCTCGGAAAGTAAAATAATATCAGGATGAATATAGCTGCTGCGGCATATCGACGGCGTATTATGGAGACGTTTTGCGGCGGCTTCGCTCATGGCTTTTATGCTTGGTTTTGGTTTGGATAATGCATAGCTGAAAGCGGCGAGGCTACCGTGCCATGTGCGAAACGTTTTTAAAGTAAAGCCATCTTTGAGATAGCCATTGGCATCGGCGCTATCAAGATTATAAATCTCGCCGTCCTCACCAATGTATTGAAACAAATCTCGCCCGGGCAAATCATCAATCTCTTGCAGGACTTTGGCAAGTGTTCGATCTTTAATGACTTTTCGAGTGCGTTTTCCGCCTTTCGATGTGAAGTCCAGCCGCAGTGAGTTCTTCGAAATCCTAACGTGTCTCCGCTTAAGGGTCGTCGCGCCTGTAGCTTCATACGCGACACTTCCCGAACGTAGGGCCGCTTGATCAATGAGGCGCAAAAGGGCTGCGCTTACAAAATTCTTGTCCGCGCTACCGCTTCTCAGGTGTCGTGTCACTCGACGACGAATAGATGGCAGCGCCTCTCCAAAGGCGCTGAGTTGAGAGAATTTCTGACGGCTACGATAGTCCGTCCAGTCCGTGTGATACCGATATTGTTTACGCCCTTTCTCGTCATAACCCGTTGCCTGCAAATGACCATGCGCATCGGCACATATCCAGACATTCACATAAGCCGGTGGCAAGCCAAGCGCTTTGATGCGTTCAAGGCTTTCTGACTCGGTCAGCAGTTTATCATCAACAACATAGCTGAAGTTATCACCATTTTGGAGGCGTTTTATGCCGGGTTCAGTGTCGCGGCTGTAACGTAGGCCCTCAGGCATATTTATCGGTAAAGTCACGCAAAGCCTTTCGGTCAGGCAATTTTAAACGCAGCAAACGAGCAGAAGTTCCCTTATTTAATTTTGGAACATATCGAGGCGGTGAGCCGTTCTTCATGCAACTGGTCGATTTGGCCGCAGACATTACAGGAGAAAAAATATGTTAGAAGGTTTACTTGGTTTATTACATTTAATTGTAGCTGTTTGGGCGATCATTAATATTGTCGGTTCTGGCACATCAACACTTAGTAAAGTACTCTGGACACTGTTTGTGCTGCTGTTCCCACTTATCGGTCTCATCGTTTGGTTCTTTGCCGGACCAAAATCAGGTTCACGCCTCGCATAGAGCCTGTCACGTTATTCATCACCTCAGAAAAAGAGAAGGAAATATTATGTCAAACTATAATTCAAACGATCCCTACAACCGCCATGGTAATCGTCACGAGACACAAGATAACAAGAGCGGTAGCGGAAAAGCGGTCGGTATCGCCTTCGCCGCAATTTTAATTGTTGGCGTTGCAGCCGCAGGCTTTTACCTCGTGGATGTTGATCAAACGAAAGAAGCGCGCCTACCCAATGTTGATGTAAGTGTGGAAAAGGGTCAAATGCCCGCCTATGATGTCGATGTGGCTGAAGTCAATATGACCCAAGAAGAGGTCGAGGTTGACGTTGACGTACCAACAATGGATGTTCAAACCGAAACAAAAACAATCGAAATTGAAGTGCCTGTCGACGTAGAGGCCGGCAAAAAAACAGAAACCGTGACCGTGCCAAGTCTCGATGTCGAGCGTCCGGAAGCTGACTCACCAAATAACGATCCTGATACTCAATAAGTTATCCTGATAACCAATAAGTTATTTCGACATTTCATAATAGTCGCTCTTGTGGGCGGCTATTTTTGTGTCAGGATAAGATATGGACTGGATCAAATTCATTTTTTATGTTTGGACGGCGGCTCTTCTGACTGGCACGCTTATTCCGCTTTTACACGAGCAGACCTATTGGTTGCGCGCTTGGACCTATGCGCGATTACAAATGTTTGTGATGATCACACTAAGTGTTTTGATTCTATTGTTCGTGCTCGGCGTAGAGGGCTATGCAGACGGCATAGCGCTTGCTGCTATGGGGATCGGAGCAACGCTTTGTCTTTATGACATTTATCCGTTCACGCGGATTGCCCGAAAGCACGTTAAATCGTTGAAGCCTGGACAGCCGCATGTTGCACTGCATATGCTGGTTGGTAATGTGTTGATGGATAATGACAACTATTCAGCCATGATAAAGAAAATCCTTAAACATGATCCCGACATTGTTTTTCTTGTTGAAACTAATCAAACATGGGCGGACAATCTTTCGTCTTTGAAGGATACATATTCGCATTACCATCTTCTGCCGCTGGAAAATTATAATGGCATGTTGTTCTTTTCGAAATTCCCAATTCTAGACGTTCAAGAACGGTATCTGGTTCAAGACCACATCCCTTCACTAACAATCAATTTAAACGTTGGCGAAAAAGATCCATTACGGTTTTACGGAGTCCATCCACGCCCCCCACGCCCTGAAGATAAAACGCAGCATCTTGATGATGAACTTTTATTTTTTGCAAATGAAGCTGGCCACCACCTTACACCAGTCATTGTCACAGGTGATCTTAACGACGTTGGATGGTCATCCACAACGCGGCGTTTCTTGCGCGTCAGCGGGTTGCTTGATCCGCGCCGCGGGCGGGGATTATATAATAGTTACAATGCCAAGAATCCGCTTGTTCGATGGCCACTGGATCATGTTTTTCATTCAAAGCATTTCGCACTCAAAAAAATGTCGCGATTAGATGCAGATGGGTCAGATCATTTTCCACTTCTTATCGAGTTGGCCTTGTTGCGTTAATCGTACAACAACTTGCTTTTCATTTTATTGCCTTCTTTCTTTAAGCCGGGAACGCATTGGTTCGGCTCGCGTAATGTAGGAGTGCAATCAATAAAGGCGACCCTCCATGAGCAATATATCCGAAAACGGACAACATCTTGATAGTTTGGCTGTTTATAGAGTTATATCTCAAGAGGGTCTGAACGAACTTGCGCGACCTAATCAATCTATCTTTTGGTCTTCAATAGCGGCAGGCCTCGCGATTGCTTTCTCTGTCATTATAGAAGCCGCCTTACGCGCCCATTTGCCGGATGCGCCCTACCGTCACCTGATCGAAAGTTTGGGGTATACAAGTGGTTTCGTGATCGTCATTTTATGCCGTTTGCAACTGTTCACGGAAAATACCATCACGCCTGTTTTGCCAGTTTTAAAACGCAGGAACCGCACAATATTTATGAAAACCCTGCGTCTGTGGGGAGTATGTTTTAGCGGAAATATGATCGGTACTTTCGCCATTGCCGCTGCGCTTTTCTACCTTCCGGTCATTGATGAGGACACCAAGTTGGCCGTTACATCTCTTGCTGACCATGTCGCCGCCATTAGCACTAGTGACAGTCTGGCCCGAGGTATTCCAGCCGGCTTTCTTATCGCGGCCCTCGTCTGGATGCTACCCAGTTCCAAAGGTTCAGAATTTTTAGTTATTGTCTTTATGACCTATCTAATTGCCATAGGTGATTTCACCCATGTTATCGCGGGATCTGTTGAGTTGTTTTACGTTGGCTTTGGCGACATGTCGCGCTTCCCTGATCTGCTGGTCGGCAATTTGCTCCCCACTTTGATAGGTAATATCGTCGGCGGAACAGGCCTATTTGCCCTTATCGCTTGGGCACAAGTTGAGGCAGAAATGCCGGAATAACCTGCTACTAAACCATTGAGACCTGCAAGGGCGCGCAACACGTGACTTTAATATTCACGATTTTCTCCTTCTTGATTGTGAAAATCCAGATATAGTCAGAACTCTATAATTCAGCTGACGTCTGCTTGAATGTTATCGCCATGACTGGCTATGCAACGGGTTTATTGAGCTATAGCGACCACTTAAGAACGTCTAAAAACATAGCAGTTTTACAGCTAGTCAATCCTGTATGAGAGCGACGGGATGATTATCAAAATTTGATACTTTTTTGCAATTCTATTCCAACGTCCTGTGTGGAGATATTTCACCATTTAGTAGGCAGCTTTAAATCGCGGCATTTAAGACTCTCACGATGTGGGGTTAAAATCTAGAGCCCTCATCCTACCCACGAATCTCGCGCTTATCCACAGGCGATAGGACTATATCCCCAGAATCAGTTTGACTTAGCTGTAAACTAGTGTAGAACAAAGATAGAACATTAATAGTTTTATTGGGGATAAAAATGGTAAAACAACTTGCAATGGATGTGATTTCCGGTGCCGTTCTGGCAGGGTTTGTCGGTGTTATGACAATGTGGATGATGGTGCTTGGCGGTTAAAGTCGGCTCAAACTTAAGGGAGAGGGCATGGCCGTTCGACGTCTAGATTATGTGCCTCTTCGAACACGCTCTCCCTATTCCATGTTGGAGGGCGCACTTAAGATGAAGCCGCTTGCCGCGCGGTGCGCAGAGTGGTGTTTCCCCGCCGTAGGTTTGGCGGATACCAATAATATGTGCGGGGCGCTTGAGTTCTCCGATACGCTCGCAGGTTTCGGCCTCCAGCCCATTATTGGTGTGACCCTGTCGATGGATATTGGCCTGCCGATGCAGCCCGGTCAGATACGGCGTGATCCAGATGGCACGCTCGTTTTATTCGCGCAGAATGAGATAGGTTATCAAAACTTGATGGCCTTGTCGTCTTCGGCCTTTTTGGATGTCGAGCCAACAGATCTGCCGCATGTGAAAGCGTCTGGACTCGACGGTCGCACGGAAGGCGTAATCGCTTTGACGGGCGGGCCTGATGGTGTTCTCAATCGCTTGATTGTCGAAGACCGTATGGGGGAGGCCGAGGCGTGGCTTTCCTGTCTGATGACCTGGTTTCCGAATAGGCTTTATATTGAGCTGCAACGCCACCATACGCCACAAGAGGAAAAAGCTGAACCCATCCTTATTGATTTGGCTTATGAGAAGGCGCTGCCACTCGTCGCCACCAATGAGCCCTATTATCTCGACCCCGAAATGCACAAAGCTCATGACGTTTTGCTCGCCATGTCCGAAGGCTCTTATGTGCTGGAGAAAAACCGACGTAAGGTCACAGGGCATCATTACCTGAAATCGCCCGAACAGATGTTGGAGCTGTTTGCCGACCTGCCTGAAGCAATAGAGAACACGCTCGTCATCGCGCAGCGTTGCGCTTATAAATCCGAAAAGCACGATCCTATTCTACCCAACTTTGGTGACGGGTCATTATCCGAAGCCGACATTCTCGCACAGCAAGCTAAAGATGGGTTGCGTGCGCGGCTAGACGCGATTGAACCTGCTGATACAGAACAGGCCTATTTTGATCGTTTGGATTTTGAGCTCGGCATTATCGCCAATATGGGATTTCCCGGTTACTTCCTCATCGTTGCGGATTTTATTAAATGGGCCAAGGATCAAGGCATTCCTGTGGGGCCGGGACGCGGCTCAGGGGCAGGCTCTGTTGTCGCTTGGGCGCTGACGATTACTGATTTGGACCCGCTGCGTTATGGCCTGCTGTTTGAACGGTTTTTGAACCCCGAACGGGTCTCTATGCCTGATTTCGATATTGACTTCTGTCAGGAACGCCGCGGCGAAGTGATTGATTATGTCCGCCGTAAATATGGCGACGGGCAGGTTGCGCAGATCATTACCTTCGGCACCTTACAAGCCCGCGCTGTTGTGCGGGATGTCGGTCGCGTTATGCAAATGCCATTGGGGCAGGTCGACCGTCTTGCGAAACTCGTACCGTCCAACCCGGCCAATCCCGTGACTTTGGCGCAGGCAATTAACATGGAACCGGCCCTGCAAGAGGCGCGCAAGTCCGAACCGTCAGTGCGGGCCTTGCTCGACACGGCGTTGCAGCTCGAAGGCTTATACCGCAACGCTTCGACCCATGCGGCGGGTGTGGTGATCGGGGATCGTCCACTGCAACAACTGGTCCCGCTTTACCGCGATCCACGCTCTGATATTCCCGCGACGCAGTTCACGATGAAATGGGCGGAAAAAGCCGGCTTGGTGAAATTCGACTTTTTGGGGCTCAAAACGCTGACTGTCATTGACCGCTGTCTCAAATACCTCGCCAAACAGGGCATCATATTGGATCTGTCGACCGTCAGCACCGACACGCCCGAGGCTTATGCGCCTTTGGCAGACGCGCTCTCAGCGGGGGTGTTCCAGTTGGAAAGCTCGGGCATGCGCGATGTGCTGAGGAAAATGGCACCCAGTTCGATCGAAGAATTGACCGCTTTGATCTCGCTCTACCGTCCCGGCCCGATGAAGAATATTCCGGATTATATTGACCGAAAGTTTGAACGCCAAGAGATCACCTATCCGCATCCCAAGCTCGAACCCATTCTGAAAGAGACCTACGGCATCATCATCTATCAGGAACAGGTGATGGAAATTGCCAAAGTCCTGTCGGGGTTTTCGCTCGGTGATGCGGATTTGCTACGCCGCGCGATGGGTAAAAAAGATCAGGCCGAGATGGACAGGCAAAAGTCCAAATTTATCGACGGTGCCGTTGAGCGGGGTGTGGATGCAAAACAAGCCTCCGGAATTTTTGATCTGGTCAATGAATTTGCGGGCTATGGTTTTAACAAATCCCACGCCGCCGCCTATGCGATGATCTCGTTTCAGACGGCTTATCTTAAGGCGCTGCACCCGGTCGAATTTATCGCTGCGATCATGTCGCTTGATATTGCCAATGTCGAAAAGCTCGCCCAATTTTATCAAGAGGGCCAACGCATGGGCCTCGATATCGAACCGCCTTGTGTGAACCGCTCTATGGCAGATTTCGACGTGGCAGAGGGTAAGGTGCTTTATGCCCTCGGTGCGCTAAAGAATGTCGGCGTCGACGCAATGCGCCATGTGGTGGACGTGCGGAGCGAAGGCGGGCCGTTCAAAGATCTCTATGATTTCGCGCATCGCGTGGACATGCGTTTGGTCAATAAGCGCGCCATTGAAAATTTGGCGCGGTCGGGCGCCTTTGATTGCTTGGAGCCTAACCGCGCAACGGTGCTCGCCTCTGCGTCGATTCTCCAAGATATCGGCACATTGGCGGCGCGTGAGCGGGCCAGCGCACAGGTCAGTCTATTCGGCGATAAGGTCGAGATGGAAAACCCCGACCTGCAATATGCCCCCACATGGAGCGCCATTGAAAGCTTGAATAATGAGCTCGCAGCCGTTGGGTTTTATCTCGGCGGCCATCCCCTAGATGACCATATTGAAAAAGGCGCCCTCGATAAATGCACCAATGCGGCCGATATTGATTTGGCCTATGCCCGGAGCGGCAAAGACTGCACGCTGCGCTTGGCGGGGGTTGTGCTGCGCAAACAAGAACGCCTGTCCAAACGCGGAAAGAAATTCGCCTTTGTCGCGCTCTCTGATCCGACGGGTGAATATGAGGTCCTGTTCTCGGAGAATATTCTCTCGGCCAATCGCGATAATTTGACTCCCGGCAATCTGATACGCGTAACCGTCAAAGCCGAAGGCGGCGACGGAGAGGTGCGATTATTTGCCGACTCTGTGGCGCCGCTGGATGTGAAACCTGCAGAGACAAAAATCATAGGTCTCGATATTCGCCTGCGTAATGCCACGGTGGAGACATTAGACGGTCTGGAAAAGCTCTTGGCCCAGCTTAAAAACGCGCCTTTTCAAAATGCGGGCTTTATCCAAATCAGCGCCCCGCTGGATGACAGTCGCGAAGCCAGTTGGCGGCTACAGGGTCAATGGGGGGTGGACATAAACATCCAAAAGGCCATCAAGGCCAATCGCTCGGTCGAAATTATCAAAGAAATCGCGGCGTAAATCTATTTATATTGAGAGAGAGCTGAATAGAGCCGCAGATAGCAGCCAAATAGCAGAAAGCCCGCGATCTAATATGTTCCACAGTCTCACTTACAATTGCTTGTCTTTAAGTCTGCGCTCACAGATTAAATCGGCGGGCTCTGTCACGAAAGTCTCTTCACCTTACCTGATTTGTGCGTCCCGTTCTCTAGCAGCGTAGCTATCGTCCGTTTCACCGCATCAGTGCAGCTCCTCTTCGTGCAATTATTTATTAGCATAGCAGGTGAAATTTTCAATTTCAAAAGGAAGGGTTATCCACCGAAGCGGGCCTTTCTATCCACAAAAGCGAATATTTCTTGTGGGCGGCGTGTGGATAGTTTTTGTTGGGCGTATTTTAGGGGCGAAGGGGACGTTAGACAGGTTTTCTAAAAATGTAGCACGATCCTCATTGCGGACGTTGGTGCCTTAACTATTTTTCATTCAAAAATTGAATGGCTACGGCATTTATAAGTTCTGGTCTTTCTTGCAAAGAGTAGTGGGTCGCATTTGGAACAATGAATAGCTGAGCATTAGGAATGGCTTTATATAGTGATAACGTATGGCCTAAATCCATATCCTCATGATCCCCTGCAATAACAAGTGTTTTGGCTTCAATACGTGCTATGTCAGAAATAGTGAATGAGGGACTTGTCGTCCACATTGCTGACATTTCTTCCAGCAAGTCTCCAAATTTTAAAAGGTCACTATGACCTGTCATGTAATGTTTGATGAAGTTGCCAGGATAGTTGTTCGGGTCAGTACTCCCGTCCCATATATAGTTCGCGAGATACTCTCTCGTTTCAGCAGGATAAGAATCGTAATGATAATTAGCGCCAAGCAAAATTACTTTATCAACGATTTCAGGCATGTTGATAGTTGTCGTAAGCGCTGTTACTCCACCATCACTTAGCCCCATTATTGAAATTCGATCATGCCCCAAATGCTGCGCAAGAGCGGCCACATCTTTCGACATAAGCTCATAGGATATTTGAGCATCGGCTTGTCCGCTACGCCCTTGTTCTCGACTGTCGAGAGCAACAACCGTGAAATGTTTTGAAAACTCAGGGATTTGCTTTTCGAAACTATCACGAGATTCCATACCACCATGCAAGAGGTACAATGGAGGCCCATTCCCCTGAATGATATAATTCAGAGTTACATCATTAACGGTTACTGTTTGAGAACGAGTTGATGTTGGACTACATGCGGCAAGTATTGTCAGTAAGATGGGAACGACTAGTTTCTTCATAAAGCTATTAGTATGCCAGTATCAGTGTAGAAACAACACTTGACCTAAGGTCCGCAATGCCCCCGAAGTTGAGAGATGAAACCGTTATTTAGCCAAGTTTTCGTCCACGGTTTTAGGTGTCTCTTACCCCGTTATCCCGCCCATTTTCAAAATCTGATCCTCATCTCTCAAACCTGTCTTAA
>CAYGTR010000066.1:0-10110 GCA_964352855.1 uncultured Algimonas sp.
CCCCGCCCCCGCCCCCCCCCCCCCGCCCCCCGCCCCCGCCGGCGCCCCACGCGCCACCGGCGACCCCGGGCGGGGGCCTACATGCAATTGTGTCAAGAACGCCTCCGTCACCGCTTCGCTCGACACCTCACCCTAATGGGGAGAAAAGAGATTATTAAATAACGCCTGCTTCTTTCAACGCCTCAATATCCAAACCTAATTCCCCCAGAATTTCTTCCGTATGTTCCCCGGCTTTCGGCGGGTCGAGGTCTAAACCCAAACGTTCGCCGTCGAGGCTGATCGGTAAGGCAGGGAGTTTGCAGCGCCCGCCATCTTCCATTTCCATATCCAAAAGTCCGCCGCCTGCATTGAGATGTGGATCGTCAAACATCTCTTCGGGTTTCCCGATGGGGGCAAATGGCAGGCCGAGATTTTCTATCTTTTCCATTAATTCCGCTTTGGTCAGGGATTTAAATTTCTTGATGATTTGCGGGAGGAATTTATCTTTGTGAATGACGCGGTCGCGGTTCTCTTTCAGCTTTGGGTCTTCCAATAAGTGTTGTAAATCAAAAGCTTTGCATAATATCTTCCACTGTCCGTCAGAGACCACACCGATGAAAACCTGCTCATTATCTTTCGTATCAAAGAGCTGATAAATCGCCCAACTCGATACACGCGCGGGCATAGGTGCGGCGGCTTCGCCTGTGACCGCTTTCTGCGCCATGTGTTGCCCAACAAGGAAAACGGTTGTTTCAAAGAGCGAGGCAGAAACATGTTTTCCGCGTCTTGTAGTATGTCTTTCATAAAGTGCTGCGAGTACGCCCATGGCGCCAAACATACCGCCCGTCACGTCAATCACAGATGAGCCTGCGCGTAGCGGCCGTCCGGGTGGCCCTGTCATATAAGCAAGGCCGCCCATCATTTGTGTGACTTCATCAAGCGCTGTGCGGTGCGCGTAAGGGCCGTCGAGGAAACCTTTTTCAGAACAATAAATCAGTGCGGGATTTAGTTTCTTTAAAACATCATATCCAAAACCTAATTTGTCTAAGGCTCCGGGCCGAAAGTTTTCAATAAAGACATCAGCTTTGGCGATGAGTTCCAACACAGCCGCTTTGCCTTCGGATGATTTCAGGTTCACGCAAATCGATTTTTTATTGCGGTTATACATGGGGAAATAACCTGCACCTGCGCCGCGCAAGCGGCGCGTTTTATCGCCGCCAATGGGCTCGACCTTGATGACTTCTGCACCCATGTCGGCGAGCATCAACCCCGCTGCTGGGCCCATCACCATGTGAGAAAATTCAATGACCTTTAGGCCGGAAAGCGGTTTTTTCATTAGAGTTGATCTCGGAATTGTTGTGTCGTTTCACCCGCCGTCATAACGGCAATATCGGGATGCTTTGCGACATAAGTCAAAAACTCACGAAGCGCCCAGATACGGAAAGGTTGCCCGATAATATAAGGCGTCAAGGTCAGGCCAATGGATTGCGCGCCAAACCTCTCATGCTCGGCAATGAGATATTCGCAGGCCTCTTTTAATTGGGCAAGCCAGCTCTCTTCTGTTTGTTTGCGGCTATGGAGTAAAGTGAAGTCAGACAGTTCATAATTATTCGGCAGAAGAGTGATTGGGCCATTCGCCGTCTTGGCCAAAACAGGGGCATTTTCCATTTCCCAATCGAGGCAATAGCTCAGTCCCGTTTGCGCGAGTAAATCCAATGTGCGCGAAGATTGGGAGCGTGCAGGGGACATCCAACCTTTTGAGCTGCCATCGAAATAGTCCAAAGCTTTTTGAATAAGGTCAGCTTCTTCTTTTTCACTCAGACCCTCGTGATGGATGTGATCTGTTGAAAGCCCATGAGCTAAGATGTCGTTTTGGCTATTATTTATGGCGTCTACTAAAGGGGGGTAGCGCTTGGCGATTTCACCATTGATGGCAAAAGTTGCTTTAACGCCAGCCTCTTCTAAGGCTTCCAATATCCGATAAACGCCAACGCGATTGCCGTAATCCCGCACAGTGAAGTGACGCAGATCAGGATAGGGCGTGACCATCGCGCCGGGATGTTTAAACGGTTTGCCACTTGGATTAATCGGGAAAAATTCCAGTGGTACGATCAGGTTCACGGCGAGTTTCGCCCCGCCGTCCCATTTTAAAGGGGGACGGTCTTTCGCCTGCCGCCACTCATAAAACGCATGGTCTTGGCCATATTTGCGCTTGGGATAGGTGAGGTAGGACTTATCCATTATTCGCCTCCCTTGATGGGATTAAACCCCGTCCCGCCTGTCACTACGCCACGTGCTTGAATATCCTCAATCGACTGATCCCAATAATTGTCAATGAAATGCTTCGCGATTTCTTTGCCAGTGGCGAACCAGACGTCATCTTTGTGGGCACAGATATGTTTAAGCGCCTCTTCAAAGGGGCGGATGCGGTGCGGTTGCGCGACCAGATAGGCATGAAGCGGGATACACATGACCGTACCGCTGCGCTCGCCTTCTTTTAAAAGTTGGTCGAAATGCCGTTTCAAAATATCGGTATAGCGTTGCGGGTCAAACCCCATCACGGAATAGGTAATCACGTCATTCACTTCGAGCGAATAAGGCATGGAGACGAGCTTACCTGTTTTCGTCTTCAGCGGTTGCGGTTGGTCGTCCTGGAACAGGTCGCAGGAATACCAAAAGTCGTTTTCAGCAATCAAGTCGAGCGTGTGTTCCGTGTGAGTCAAAGCAGGCGCGAGATAGCCGCGAATGCGTTGCCCGCTGGCTTTTTCCACCGTCTTGATACTGTCATTCAGAACAGCCTGTTCCTGTTCCGGCGATAGGCCGTAGGAATAGCGCGTGTTATAAATGCCGTGACTGAAAAACTCCCAATCGCGTTTGATGCAATCCTCGATGATTTCAGGATGATGATCGCAAAGCGCCACATTCAAACTGACCGAGCCGCGCAAATTATATTTGTCGAGTAACTCCATCAGACGTAAATGCCCGACCCGATTGCCGAAATCGCGCTGACTATATTGCTGTACATTCGGGATGGTATTCGGCCAAGGTTGCCGCTTCGGGTTATTGGGCGGCATGAATTCGTAAAACTCAATATTGGGCGCAATCCAGAAAGCGAGCTTCTTTCCGCCGGGCCATTCAATTTTGGGCCGCCCCGCATAGGGCCAATAATCATAAAGGTTGGGTGTCGTGTGCATGATTAAGCCCTAAATTTCTCCAACCAATCATACACTTCCTGCACATCTACCACGTCGGCATATTTGATAAGCAAGTCTGTCAAATTGGCGAAGTGATAGCTCTCATGCTTATCGGCGGTGGTTTCAATCGGCACGATGGTGCGGAAACCGTAGGACAGGCTGTCCACGGTAGTCGCGCGGACACAACCTGATGTGCTGCCGCCCGTCACAACGACAGTATCGATTTCATGAAACCGCAGAAAGCTGTTGAGCGGCGTTTCGAAAAAGGCGCTCGGCATGCGCTTGGTATAGACCGCATCAACAGAACGGTCGATATCGAGTCGGTCATCAAATTCTGCGCGCTGGCTGCCGAACTTAATATTTTGCAGGCTGTCGGGCGTATCGGTGCGCGTGCCCCAAATACCGCAATCGGCGGCGTTCTCCATATAGGCGACGTGGGTCCAAATCACGGGCAAACCTTTGTCGCGCGCCATCGCGGACAGCGTATTGATATGTTTCATTTGATCTGGGTTGGTGACATAGCCCGTCTTGAACAGATCAGGCCGTGTATAGGCCTTTTGCGGGTCCACATTCACAACCGCCAGACGCTCACCAAAGCCAAAACGCTTACGGGCCGGATTGGCGCGGATGTCGTCGAAAATTTCCCGCGCTGTCTTGTTCGATAATTCCATTGTCGATGGGTGTGACATAGTTTTCCTCTTATCCGGACGCGTCTATATCCGATACTGCATCATTCTGTGGCTTGATGCACCTCAACTCGCATCCTATTTACGTTGAATAGGAAACGCCATGCAGAAAAAAATATTGATATCCGAGGTCGGCCCGAGAGACGGGTTGCAAAACTGCAAAGGCGTGATGCCGACCGACGTTAAAAAACGCTGGATACAGGGCTTGTATGACGCAGGCGTGCGCGAAATCGAAGTTGGCTCTTTTGTCCCGCCCAAGCTGTTCCCACAACTTGCCGATACGGCCGAGATTGTATCATTTGCCAAAACTTTAAAAGGTTTAACTGTTTTGGCGCTCATCCCGAATGTACGCGGGGCGCAGGCGGCCTTAAGTGCAGGCGTTGACGCCGTCACGCTCCCTCTGTCAGCCTCAGAAACGCATAGCCTTAAAAATATGCGCCAAAGCCATGAACAAGTGATTGAGAATGTGAAAGCTATTCGCGAGCTGTTTGATTCTGCGCCCAAAGAAAGTCGGCCTAGATTTGAAGCCGGCGTCAGCACAGCCTTTGGCTGCTCTATTGAGGGCGTCGTACCCGAAGCAAAAGTTCTCGAACTGTCAGAGCGCTTAGTTCAAGCCGGCGTCGATGAGCTCGGCTTGTCCGACACGGTCGGTTATGCGCAACCCCTGCAGGTCAGGCGCCTGATACGCAAAGTCCGCGAAGTCGCAGGGACAGAACGTGTAAAGTCCGTCCATTTGCATAATACTTATGGACTCGGATTAACCAATGCCTTTGCCGCTTTTGAAGAAGGCATTACGGTCTTTGATAGTTCCCAAGGCGGCCTCGGCGGCTGTCCGGCCTCACCAGGGGCGAGCGGTAATATTGTGACCGAAGATATGGTCTATATGTTCGAAGCCATGGGTGTCGATACGGGCATAGACCTGGAAGCTTTGACGGCGTGTCGGAAATATCTGACTGAAGGCCTACCGGGTGAACCGATTTATGGCTTCATGCCTAATGCAGGTTTGCCAAAGACCTATCACTAACGCTTGGACAGTAAATCGACCAACTCATTTACTTTTTCCTGACGGTCAGCAAGGTCGCCACTGGCAATGGCTGCTGCGAGGCAGTGATCAACATGATCTTTTAGGAGTTCGCCCTCGACTCTTTTTAGCGCTGCTGTCACGGCTTTAATCTGCACGAGAATATCGACGCAGTAGCGGTCATCCTCAATCATTTTTTGCAGGCCGCGCACTTGGCCTTCAATGCGGGATAATCGCGTCAGGCTTTTACTGCGCCGTGATTTTCGATCTTTCTGCATAAATTACACTTTTGAGAGTTGATTGCTAATAGCGAATATACCATAGGGGGGTATGCGCGTATTGGCAATATCAATTTTAATCCTCTTGGGCTTGACCCGTGTAGCTCAGGCGCGTCCCGTATCCTATCCGGAGGCGTGGACTCTGATGATACGCAATGATGCCGACCAAAACAGTGCGCATCTTCATTATACCGTTGATACACAGCACAGTATCGGACTGCGGGTACGCTATGACCGAGAGGAAGATTTCATATTTACGGGAGCCCAACTAAACCGCCTCATGAAGCGTTGGAATGCACCTGACAGCCAAGCCAATATTTATGGGCATATCGCCATCGGCAAAGTCTTTGACGATTTGGACGATGCGGAAATGCGGGATAAGCGCGAAAGTGATGAAGCACTATTCTTGGGCGTCTCCGGTGATTGGGAAACGCGGCGTTATTTTGTATCGGGTGCAGCTGAATATTGGGATAATGGCCGTTTTGGTGATTTTTCTGCCTATCATGGACGTCTCGGCGTAGCGCCTTATGTCGCCAATACGGGGGCATTGCATACTTGGTTTATGGTGGAGGGGCATCACCGTCCCGAGAGTCGCGACAAGCTTGGTGCCTCTGCCGTGGTTCGGTTTTTTAAAGGTCCCGCCTTACTGGAAGTCGGTATGGACGACCAAGGCCAACCCTTGCTAAATTACATTCACAGATATTAGGAGACTGATATGAGACAGTTATTTATTATTGCGTTCGCGGCCCTATTCAGCCTCGCGCCGAATTATGTCTTTGCCAAAGACAAAAAAATGGAAGGGCCTGAGATTGTCGAAATCGCGGACGTGTCTGTGGGCCTCAATGGCTTGGTTTGTGACTTTTGTTCCATCGCGCTCAATAAGACTTTTAAAAAACGCGACGAAGTGCGTGGCACTTATGTCGACCTTGACACAAAGCTTCTCTCCATTGTCCTGACTAAAGGCGAAACATTGTCGAATGAGGATATTGTGAACCTTGTAAAAAAAGCGGGCTATACGGCGACGAAAATCACCCGCAAAGACGGTAGCGAATATACACCACCAACAAAAACATAGGTTCTGATAGTGAGTAAAACACGCCTTGCCTTTCGCGAAACGGCGGCGCCTGCCGTCGCGTTAGTAACGAGCCTCTCGACACTCATTTGTTGCACATTGCCCGCAGTCATGATCACGCTAGGTATGGGCGCTGCTCTGTCATCACTCACCTCAAATGTGCCGCAACTCATCTGGTTGTCAGAGCGCAAAGCCTTGGTCTTTGGTGTCTCGCTTGTTCTTTTATCTCTGGCGTGGCTAGTGCGTTACTTAACCCGGAATATGCCATGCCCGGCGGACCCAGCTCAAGCCAAGCTCTGCTCCCGCTTGCGCGCAATTGGCGGATGGGTGCTTTATACTGGCTTTGGTGTTTGGGCTGTGGGGGCTTTTTCAGCCTTTGTCTTGCCGAAAATATTAGCCTGACGGTTAAATTCATAAGTCTTTCGTCGGAACCATGATGAATTGGGGTCGTTAATTCTATGTTGAATTAAATAAAGGCCAAGTTATGAGCATATCCGAAGAGCTATTCGTAGAAAGTGTTACGACGGACAAAAAAGCTGTTGTGTATCGTATGGTCATGGAAGATCATATTTGTCCCTTCGGGATAAAAACTGTAGATTTACTGGAGCGCAAAGGATTTACCGTCGATGATAATTGGTTGACCAACCGCGCGGAAACAGATGCATTTAAAAATAAACATAATGTCGAAACAACGCCCCAAACTTTTATAAATGGCGCACGTATTGGTGGATTTGACGCCCTGCGCCGGCATTTTGGATATGATGTCAAAGATAAAGATGCGACAAGCTACACACCTGTTCTTGTTATATTTATTATCGCGCTCTTGCTGTCAGGCGCTGTTCACTGGGCCAACTATTCAAGCCTGCTAAGTATTAAATCAGCCGAATGGTTCGTCGCTTTTTCAATGGCGATGCTGGCCATGTTGAAGCTGCGCGACATAGAGGCCTTTTCTAACATGTTTGTCGGCTATGATATTTTGGCTCGCAAGGTCGTGCGATATGCCTATATCTATCCTTTTGCGGAAGCACTGGCCGCAATTTTGATGGTGGCAGGTGGCATATTCGGATTGATTGCCGCCCCGATTGCATTGTTTATTGGTACGATCGGTGCTGTGTCTGTCATCAAGGCCGTTTATATTGACAAGCGGGACTTAAAATGTGCCTGCGTCGGTGGCGGATCTAATGTGCCATTGGGATTTGTTTCCCTGAGCGAAAATATCGCCATGATGGGCATGGGTACTTGGATGGTGATGAAAGCTATTTTATAGAATCTCCCTTTGGCTTGCGCGGTTCGATAATGCGCTTTATCGCGAAGGCATGAAAATTTTCGATTATCTTAAAGGGCATTGGCAATTAATTGCTCTCATTGCTGCAATTTTTGCGGTTTGGGATTATGTCTTCATTTTGCCGCTTAAGATATTCGTCGTGTTTTTGCATGAGGCGTCACATGCGTTTATAACACTGTTAACGGGCGGAGATGTGTTGAAGCTGACATTTTCTCCGCAACAAGGCGGCAGTGTTTTATCGCGTGGCGGAAATTTGTTTTTAATTGCATCGGCGGGGTATTTAGGCTCGCTTTTACTCGGTGCTATTTTGTTTCTATTTGCACTGCGGACAAAAGCTGATCGGATTGTTGTCGGTGTTTTAGGGGTGGCTATGCTACTGCTGACTTTACTTTATATCAGAGAACCTTTTCCGATTATGTTTTGCGTGGTTGGCGGCTTAACACTTTTGGTTAGTGCGCGTTTCTTGCCACGATCTGTGAATGATTTCATCCTGCGCGTCATTGGGCTGACCAGTATGATCTATGTGCCGTTTGATATTTTCAGCGATACGCTGGCGAGGTCTTACCTGCGGTCTGATGCGCGAATTATTGCAGAGAGCGTCGGCGGACCCACCCTGTTTTGGGGCGGGCTATGGCTCTTGATAAGCGTCGTGTTTCTCGGCCTGATTTTAAGGTATAGCTTACGGTCACCGAGCAATATTCTCTTCAATCAAAATACAATGAAAAAGAACTTATCGACAGATAAGCCTTTCAGAAAATAACATGCCTAAACGACCCGATAACCGACCAGCTTCACATCTGTGCTTAAATAACCCGCATTGACCGGTTCCACTTTGGTGAGGTCTGTCGAAAGATATTTCTTGTTATCGTCACAGAAAATGGTGACAATCTTTGCATCTGTTTGACCTTTAGCGGCCATGTTTTGTTGGACTTTCAAGGCGGCAATGAGGTTCGCACCTGAGGAAATACCAACGGCCAAGCCCAAATCCGCGCTTAATTTTTGCGCCATAATAATCCCGTCACCATCATTGACGCAGACAATCTCGTCGAGTGTCTGAAGACAGACAATATCAGGAATGAATTCGTCAGAGACCCCTTGGATGCGGTGTTTGCCCACTTTGTAACCCGTCGTGAGGGTCGGGCTTTCCGCCGGCTCCATTGGGTGGATTTTGGTTTGTGGGCAAAGTGCGCGAAGCGCCTTCGCTACGCCCATAACCGTGCCGCCTGTGCCAACGCCCGCCACAAATGCATCCGGGCAAGCGCCAAGCTGCGCTGCAATCTCCGGGCCTGTTGTGCCGCAATGGGCTTTGCAATTATCTTGATTGGAAAACTGACGCGGTAAGAAGACATCATTGCGTGCGCGTGCCAGATCTTCGGTCATTTGAATGGAGCCGATAAAACCGCCTTCGGCATGACTGACGAGGCGCACATCTGCACCATAGCCTTTCATCAGAGCAATCCGCTCTTGGCTCATCCAGTCCGGCATATATATCCGAACCGGATGGCCGAGTGCGCGGCCTAATGCACAGAAGGCGATTCCGGCATTGCCGCTTGTGGCTTCGACAATCATGTCCCCTTGTCGAAGCACCCCTTTTTCATATGCGCATTTTAAGACCTCAAACGCCATGCGGTCTTTGATAGACCCTGAGAGGTTGAAATATTCGAGCTTTGCATAGAGCGTGACGGGTTGATCTTTATATAATAGGTCAACCGCAATAAGGGGTGTGTTGCCGACCAACCGTTCCAAAGTTTTGAACATAGGCGGTAGGTTGAAATCATGAAGTGGTTTTTGAAGCGTCGCGACCGGCATGAATATTCCTGTAAGATAATTATTAGGTGATATTGCCTGAAAACATCTCAAAAGCCTTCATCAGAATAATATGAATTTTTGTAGGTATTGATAAAAAAATATGATAAATATCATTTATGATAGAAAAATTTACACAAACAGATATTCATATATTAAAAATACTTCAAGTGGATGCAACGCGTTCTTTGGATTCGATTTCAGAAGAAATCGGCGTGTCTCTCAACACATGTTGGCGTCGTGTCAAAGCCTTGGAAGAGGCAGGTATTTTAGAAGGGCGGGTGGCCCTAATTGATAATGAAAAAGTCGGACTGCCATTAACCGTGTTCGTCTCTGTACGAACGGACAACCATTCAAAGGATTGGGCAGAAAGCTTTGACGCGGCGGTGCGTGATATGCCTGAGATTGTCGAATTTTACCGTCTCGCAGGTGATGTCGATTACATCATAAAAATGATGGTCGCCAATGTGGCGCATTACGACAAAGTCTATCAACGCCTCATCAGCCGCGTCCGCATTTCCGACGTCTCCGCCAGCTTCGCCATGGAGAAGTTAAAGTTCACAACAGAGTTACCGCTCGATCAGATGGCGTAGGGGATTGGAGTGAGAGGGCTTTACGCGCGAAATAAGTGGGGTATCGGGCATTGCGAACATAAAGATCAGCTTTCAAATCGGGAAGTTCATCCTCAGACCGGACATTAGATATAAGATAAGCTGTAAGCTTGTTTCTGGAAGAATTGAGTAAAGTTCAACACTAGTCGAGAAAACTTTCGATGAGTTCGTGGCTACT
>CAYGTR010000067.1:0-9796 GCA_964352855.1 uncultured Algimonas sp.
TACACATACTTATGGCCTCAAAGAACTTGCCAAGTCGCAAGGTAGATCCATTGAAACCATTTGGCGCTGGCGACGTGAAGGCATGCCCACAATTCCCGGCTCCAAAGGCCAATTAGTTGACGGCGCGGATCTCCGAGTTTGGGCAGTCGCCCGCGAAATAGCTCGAAAGCACCCCTGCAAACCGGACGAATTTTTCTGCATGAACAGACAATGCCGGACGCAGAGGCGGCCCGCGATGGGTAGCGTTATCATCCGAAAGACAAATACCAACCTCGGGTCTGTCGAAGGAAATTGCGCGGTTTGCGGTCAGAAAATCAAAAAAGGCTACGCCATGGCGGAGCTTGCGCAAACTGAAGCGGCGCTGGGTGCATTCGTAGGGAATGTCCACGACCTAGCCCGGTACAGAGATGCCCCCTTTAATGGCAAGTCCTAAGCACTGCCCCCTCCAATCATCAAAACAACCACAAGAAAGCAACCAAAATGACTAAGAAGAACGCCGAAAACGAATTTATAAAACGTGAGTACTTCAGGTTTCTCAAACACGCGGACCGCAAAGCAGATTCAACAATCCAAATATCTGAGAAAGCCATCCGGCGCTTTGAGGAATTCACAAAATATGCAAGCTTCAAATTGTTCGATCAACGTGTAGCTATCGCCTATAAAATGCACCTCGCTGAACTGGATCTAGCGAAGGCTACTATTCTGTCCCACATCACAAAACTTAAACGCTTCCTCAAATGGCTGTCTCGCCAAGCTGGCTATAAGAGCCGTATCAAAGCCGATGATGTGGATTACCTCAATCTGTCGGAAAAAGACCAACGCGCGGCAAATTCAAGCCCGGACAAAGATTTCCCGACACTTGCCATGGTGCGAGATGTCGTTGCCCGGATGCCATCAGAGACGCCCATTGACAAACGAAATCGCGCCTTAGTTGTCACGTGCGCTTTGACTGGAATTCGCGGCGGAGCGCTTATCTCGCTGCGTATAAAGCATTTTCAAAAGCAACGAATGCTGATTGTCCAAGACCCGCGCGAAGTAAACACTAAGTTCGGCAAACTCATCAACTCGCTGATACTACCGATGGACAGCTCATTCGAAGAGATTTTCTTAGATTGGATCGAATATTTGGAAACGATAGAGCTTTTCGCCCCGCTCGACCCCATGTTTCCGAAAACGGCCATGACGTCCGACTTAGCGGAGGGTTTCAAAGTACACGGCTTGTCTCGCGAACATTGGCAAACCACCGCCCCGCTCCGCCGTATTTTTGATGAAGCCTTTACCAATGCCAGATTACCTTCTTACACGCCCCACCGTTTTAGAGATATGATCGTGAAAGAAATGTATGATCGCGACTTATCCATCGAAGAGTTTAAAGCGTGGAGCATGAGCCTTGGCCATGAAAGCGCGATGACGACTCTGACGAGCTATGGCAAACTGTCTTTGCATGATATGTTGCGCCTTATTCGACGACGGAACTAGACGGAGTTAAAGAAAAAACAATATGTCTTGCTCAGATTTTGACTGCTAAATTCGTATGCCCTATTTTAGTTGTGATTGACTTGCACCTCCGCGCTTGAAATACAGTCTATGAGTGCAAAGGGGAAATAATGGCCAAAGCCGCTAAAACGATCAAAAAAGAACCGATTGAAACGCAAATGTGGAAAGCAGCGGATAAGCTACGCAAAAACATTGACGCGGCGGAATATAAGCATGTCGTGCTGGGTCTTATCTTTCTGAAATTTATTTCTGATGCTTTCGAAGACCTCTACGAAAAATTGAACACGGGCGAAGGCGAATATGCCGGAGCGGACCCGGAAGATGTGGATGAGTATAAAGCGGAAAATGTGTTCTTCGTCCCGCCCTCCGCGCGGTGGAAATTTTTGCAATCCCATGCCAAGCAACCGACCATAGGCAAAACGGTGGATGAGGCGATGGACGCGATTGAGCGCGAAAACCCGTCACTCCGCAACGTCCTGCCTAAAGTCTATGCGCGAGGTAATCTCGACCCGACCAATCTCGGTGGACTGATTGATCTGGTCTCTAATATTGCGATGGACGAAGCCAAAGACCGCAGCGCCGATATGCTCGGTCATGTCTTTGAGTTCTTCCTTGGGGAGTTTGCGCTGGCGGAAGGCAAAAAGGGCGGGCAGTTCTATACACCGCGTTCAGTCGTCGAGCTTTTGGTCGATATGCTGGAGCCTTATAAAGGCCGCGTCTTTGACCCCTGTTGCGGGTCTGGCGGACTCTTCGTGCAATCTGAAAAATTCGTCAAAGACCACCAAGGCAAGACCAATGATATTTCGATTTACGGACAAGAAAGCAATCAAACCACATGGCGGCTGGCCAAGATGAACCTCGCCATTCGCGGTATTGATAGCTCGCAGGTCAAATGGAATAATGAAGGCTCATTTCTAAACAACGCGCATAAAGACCTGAAAGCGGATTTCGTTATCGCCAACCCGCCTTTTAACGATAGCGATTGGGGCGGAGACCTTCTCCGCACAGATGGGCGATGGAAACTCGGCACACCGCCGACAGGCAATGCCAATTATGGCTGGATTCAACATTTCCTTTATCACCTCTCTCCCTCCGGCAAGGCAGGCTTTGTTTTATCCAAAGGCGCACTAACCACCAAATCGTCCGGTGAAGGTGACATCCGTAAAGCCCTGATCGAAGCGGGACTAGTCGATTGTATCGTCAACCTGCCCGCCAAGCTATTCTTGAACACGCAAATCCCCGCGAGCCTCTGGTTTTTGAACCGGGGCAAAACGCACCGCCGCGATGAAATCCTATTCATTGATGCTCGCCATCACGGGCACCTTATCAATCGCCGGACGCTGGAATTTTCGGAGGATGATATAGAGATGATTGCGGGCACCTATCATGCGTGGAAGGACCCCAAAGGTGAATATGAGGACGAAAAAGGTTTCTGTATGTCCGCAAGTCTCGACCGCGTGCGGGAGCTGGACTACGTCCTCACACCTGGCCGCTATGTTGGTCTTGCCGAGGAAGAAGATGATTTCGACTTCCCAGAACGATTCGCGGAATTGAAGGCGAAGTTTGAGGGGCAGTTGAAAGAAGAGATGGAACTGAATGCACTTATTGCGGAGAATTTAGCAAAGGTAGAATTACCATGACTATGCGTGACCAAGGAATTGAATTGATGAACGCTATTGTTCAGACCATAGATGGAAGATTGCCCTCAACTACAGGCAAAACGCCACCAGACTTCGACACAAATAATTTGGATGAGTGGTTAATTTCCCGAAACCCAATCTCAGACCACATTCGCCAAGATGATCCCAATGCCACGAAGAGACCTATAGCGTATCTACGCACCTATTTAGGGATTTGCGGTGATCGCATTCCGACACGCGGTATTTTTTTTAAAGATGGGTCAAAAATTTACCTCGATAAAGGAGTAATAAAATCTTTGCTTAATGGCAACATAATTAGATTGAAGAAAAATTATTTTGAACTAACGGAGATTGGTCGAGAATTTTTGCAAGAGTCTTTCGATGGATAGCTGGGTTGAAACAACGCTAGGCACGTTCGTAGATAGTATTTCTGAAACTTACCGATTTGCAGATGGCGAAAAAGTTATTTTTTTGAACACTTCGGATATTTTCAAGAATAGCATTTTGACGAACCAAATGCAGCTAGCTTCTTCACTACCGGGTCAGGCAAAAAAAAGGATTAAAAAAGGCGATTTTCTTTTTAGCGAAATTCGTCCGGCAAATGGCAGATTTGCCTTAATTGATTTTGACGCCGAGAAATATGTGGTCTCAACCAAACTCATGGTATTGAGATGTCGCCATGGATTGGACGAGAATTTTCTGAGAATTTATCTGACCGCAAAACACCAAATTGAATATTTACAAATGCTAGCAGAGGCGAGGTCAGGAACCTTCCCGCAGATTACATTCGATCATATATCAACGATGGAAGTTCACATTCCGCCGCTCCCAGAGCAAAAAGCGATTGCGGGAGTGTTGTCGAGTTTGGATGATAAAATCAACCTTCTCCACCGCCAGAACAAAACTCTCGAAGCTCTTGCCGAAACCCTCTTCCGCCAATGGTTCATTGAAGAAGCAGAAGATAATTGGGAGGAAGTAGAGTTAAGAGATTACGTTGTCACAAACGTCGACACCGCAGGTAAAAACGATCTAACAGGTGAAATTCGATATCTCGATACTGGGTCCCTGACAGAAGGAATAATTGCGAGCTATCAACCTTATCAATTCGCTGATGCACCTAGCCGAGCCCGTCGCAGAGTGAAACATAATGATATTCTAATTTCTACTGTGCGCCCAAATCAAAAACATTATGGGTTAATGCGTTTTCCCGATGATGACATAATCGTATCGACAGGATTTTGTGTTATTACGGCGCAAGATATATCGCCTTATTTCTTATACACGCTTCTGACCTCAGACGACATGACAGAATACCTACACATGATAGCGGAAGCATCTACATCTGCTTACCCATCGCTAAAGCCTGGCGACATAGAAAAACTAACCTTCAGCAAGCCACCCGAAAGCAAGCTTCTTGAGTTTCATAATATTTCTGGTGAGCATTGGAAAAAAATCGAGAAGAATCATCAGCAAATCCAAACCCTCGAAAAACTCCGCGATACGCTCCTGCCCAAATTGATGAGCGGCGAGGTGCGCGTCGAATATGATCGCGAGGCGGCGTGACACAGTTTAGTGATTTCATTATTTATGCAGATGAGTCAGGCGATCATGGTCTTGTAAATGTTGATCCTCAATTTCCAGTCTTTTGTTTAGCTTTGATCATCATTAAAAAATCGGATTATATCGACCAGATTGTGCCAGCCATTCAACAATTGAAGTTTGATTATTGGGGGCATGACAAGGTCGTTTTGCATGAACATGAATTACGTAAACAGGAAAAAGACTTTGCGTTTTTGCGGACGGATCGAAAACTACGCGACGGTTTTTTCGAGCGCATGAACGAAATTATGACCAACGCACCTTATTGGGTGGTATCGGCTGTTATTAGAAAAGACCAATTACGCGATCAATATGCTGATCCGTTTAATCCTTATCACATTGCGCTTAAAATCTGTTTGGAGAAGGCTCTTAAAATTCTCCTGAATGAGGGAGAAAAAGGCAAAAAAGTGACCTGTCTTTTCGAACGGCGGGGCAAGAAAGTTGAAGACCCTCAGTTGGAGCTAGAGTTTTACCGCATTGTAAATAATCAAAATCAATGGGGTTATAAGCGCACAGATTTTAGACAAATGGAGTTTGAAATACTGTTCGCTGGTAAGGAGCATAACTCCACAGGAATGCAACTCGCTGATATGGTTGCGCGGCCTATTGCCTTAAAAACCATGCGGCCTGATCAATCCAACCGCGCTTACGACATTATCGTGACTAAGTATAATAATGGTTATACCAACAAGGTTTTTCCATGATTAAAGCGATAAAAAAACAAAAGGCCTCCGCGAAGCAGAAGCCATTTTGCCGACCGGGAAAAGCCCAATCCATAATTGATATATGTGTTAGCAGTGGTGAAATGTCAAGATGTTCCGCAATTCTGGATCGAACAGGATGAATAAAATCACAGAATCCGAAATAGAGCTGCACGCCATCAATTTGCTAGAACGTCAAGGCTACAGCTATGTTTACGGACCAGACATTGCGCCTGACTCAAACAATCCCGAACGCGCTGGATTTGATGATGTTGTTCTTAAAACTCGCCTCCTCATCGCGGCGACACGAATAAACCCTGACCTTAACCCAGACATCATCGAAGATGCCGTCAAACAAATCGGGCGGATTAATGCACCGGATTTAATCACCAATAATGAAACCTTCCTCCGTATGCTGACCGAAGGCATTACGGTGACCCGCACGGTCAATGGGGCGGAACGCGGCGATCTGGTTTGGCTGATAGATTTTAATGATCCAGAGAATAATGAATTTGTCGTCGCCAATCAAATCACAGTCATTGAAAATGGTGTCAACAAACGTCCGGACATGATCCTCTATGTCAACGGCTTGCCGCTCGGGGTGATCGAGCTGAAAAACCCCGGCGATGAAAAGGCGACCGTGCGCTCTGCCTTTAAGCAAATTCAGACCTATAAGCACGCTATCCCCGGCCTGTTCACCTTTAACGCGCTTTGCGTCATATCGGACGGACTGGAAGCCAAGGCTGGGTCGATCAGCGCCGGATTTTCCCGCTTCATGCGCTGGAAGACATCAGACGGCGTGACCGAGGCTGACCCATTTATCGGGCAGATGGAAACGTTGATTAAAGGCATGCTCAACAAGGCGACGTTTCTCGACCTGATCCGCCATTTTAATGTCTTTGAAAAATCCAAGAAGGAAGATTCCGCGACAGGAATTATCACTATTGAAACGGTGAAAAAACTCGCCTCATATCACCAATATTATGCCGTCAACCGCGCGGTGGTTTCAACCTTACGTGCAGCGGGTCATAGCGAGCTGGACTTCAACACAGGACATTTGCTGGAAGACCCGGAAGATTACGGTCTCCCCAGCACCAAGAACAAGCCCAAGCGCGACCGCAAAGGTGGCGTGGTCTGGCATACACAAGGTTCAGGTAAATCCCTCTCTATGGTCTTCTATGCGGGGAAAATCGTGCTTGCGATGGAAAACCCGACAATATTGGTAATTACTGACCGTAACGATTTAGATGATCAGCTTTTCGACACCTTTGCTGCCTCAAAACAATTGCTCCGCCAAGGGCCTATTCAGGCGCAAAATCGGGACCACCTGAAGGACCTTTTGAAAGTCGCGTCTGGCGGTATTGTGTTTACGACCATTCAAAAGTTTCAACCCGATGAAGGCAATGTCTATGAGACTTTGTCAGAGCGAGAGAACATCATCGTTCTGGCGGATGAAGCCCATCGCACGCAATATGGATTTAAGGCCAAGACCATTGATGACAAAGACGATGCGGGAAATGTGGTTGGCAAGAGAACGGTTTATGGCTTTGCGAAATATATGCGCGATGCCCTGCCTCATGCCACTTACCTTGGTTTTACCGGAACACCAATTGAAGGGACCGATGTCAACACGGCGGCGGTGTTTGGCGATTACGTGGATGTCTATGACATCAAGCAGGCGGTGGACGATGGCGCAACAGTCAAAATCTTCTACGAAAGCCGATTGGCTAAAATCCGACTGACTGATGAGGGCAAGGAGCTGGTCGCGGAACTGGACGCGGACCTCGCCGATGAAGAGCTAACTGATAATCAGAAATCCATGGCCAAGTGGACGCAGCTTGAAGCCTTGATCGGAAGTAAAGACCGCGTTGACCGCGTCGCCAAAGACATTGTTGCCCATTTCGAAGCGCGCCGCGAAGCCAATAATGGCGGTAAGGCGATGGTGGTCGCCATGTCCCGCCGTATCGCCGCTGCGCTCTATGACGCCATCGTCAAAATCCGCCCAGACTGGGATGACAAAGACCCTATGCGCGGGGCCATTAAGGTCGTGATGACCGCCGTGTCATCGGACGGGCCGGACATCTCTCAACATCACACCACTAAGGACCAGCGCCGCAAGCTGGCGGACCGAATGCGCGAGCCGGATGATGAGCTGAAACTAGTCATTGTTCGCGATATGTGGCTGACCGGATTTGATGCGCCCTCTTTGCATACGCTCTATATCGATAAGCCCATGAAGGGGCATAATTTGATGCAGGCCATCGCCCGCGTGAACCGGGTCTATGAGGATAAAAAGGGCGGGCTAGTGGTCGACTATCTCGGCATCGCCCATGACCTCAAGAAAGCGCTGGCGTTCTATTCGGATAGCGGCGGCAAGGGCGACCCCGCCATCGCGCAAGAGCAAGCCGTCAACGCCATGCTGGAGAAGCTGGAAGTGGTCTCGCAAATGTTCCACGGCTTCCCGTATGAGGATTATTTCACCGATGACACAGGTAAGAAGCTATCGGTTATTCTCGCCGCCGAGGATCACATCCTAGGACTGGAAAACGGCAAGACGCGGTTTGTCAATGAAGTGACCGCCCTGTCTGGCGTCTTCTCCATCGCCGTCCCGCACGAAAAGGCGATGGACGTGAAAGACGAAGTCGCATTCTTCCAAGCCGTGAAAGCGCGCCTTGCCAAATTCGACGCGACGGGCAGCGGACGCAGTGATGAAGAGATTGAACTGGCCATAAGGCAAACCATCGACCAGGCGCTGGTCAGTGAACAGGTCATAGATATTTTTGACGCGGCGGGCATCAAGAAACCCGACATCTCCATTTTGTCCGATGAATTCCTGATGGATGTAAAAAACCACAAGCATAAGAACATCGCGCTGGAGATGCTGAAACGTCTTTTGGAAGACGAAGTGAAAGCCCGCATGAAAACCAACCTTGTGCAGAGCAAGAGCCTGATGGAAATGTTGCAAGATAGTATCAAGCGCTATCATAACAAAATCATCACCGCCGCCGAGTTTATGGATGAGCTGATCAATCAAGCCAAGGCCATGAGCGCACTGGATAAAGAGCCGGAAGCAATGAACATGTCTCCGACTGAATACGCGTTCTATACCGCTGTCGCTGACAATCAGAGTGCCCGCGAGCTTATGCAGAAAGAAAAGCTGCGCGAGCTGGCCATAGTGCTCTATGAAAAGGTCCGCGACAACGCCTCGATTGATTGGACGATCAAGGAAAGCGTGCGGGCCAAGCTCAAAGTCATTGTTAAGCGCACTTTACGGCAATTCGGTTATCCGCCCGATATGCAGTTGCTAGCGACGGAATTGGTTTTGGAGCAAGCAAAATTGATTGCTGATAGTTTGACGCAGGAGGGATAAGTGTCGGTAAGTCTCGAGCAATTGAAGCCTTTGAAAAGAACCAACCTAATAGACCTTATTAAACAAGTTGGTCATGATGTTAGCGATTGGAGCAATACTAAGGGCCACGCTGCATCAAATCCAAAATACTGCTATGAATGGTGTTTTTACGATCCAGCGGCAGGTTACATATTCAACATTTGGCATGAGTATGTTGAGGAAAATAATTTTGAAATTTTTCATGCTGGTAACATGAGGGAAATGATTAATAATGCCAAATGTCCAGACTTGGATTCTAAGTCTAGACGGGCGGCTTCCAGTAGAGTAAAAAGAGCAAAGCTATTCGATCAGTTTTTGCAAGAAATTAACAATTTAGGACATTCCTTTCGCGTGATTGTCCAATCAGGGAACGTCCAAGCAATTGATACCTATGAGTCCGCTAAAGCAGAGACGCGTTTGCTTGACAATCAATCTTGGCACCTAAAATCTTATGATGTTGTCACCGGTGCCTTTGTCATTGCGAGAGGAACGAAGCCTCAATTTTTAGACCAATTTAGCGCTCCTAATAACCTAGGAAGTGAAAATCCCGATAAGACGAAAGTGACTACCAGCGCATATCAACGCGACCCTAAAGTTAGAGAGTTCGTACTGAATAGAGCAAATGGCATTTGTGAGAATTGTGGCAAGCCAGGATTTAGGACGTCGACAGGAATATACTTGGAAACACACCATATCATCCCATTGTCAGAGGGGGGAGCGGACACTGTAGAGAATGTCATTGCGCTTTGTCCAAACGACCATAAAATGGCTCATTATTGGATTGCTAGGATGGAAATGAGGGCGAAGTTTTTCACTGCCATTTTATAAAAAATACTTCTTTTGGGGGCTCTGCAAATTTATGCGAATGAAAATGTATTTTATTTCAATAGTTTATTCTAAAAATGCGTTGCCGTGTGGGGCACCATTTTTCTTAATAAATACAATAAGTTACATAAATTCAGCGAATTTGC
>CAYGTR010000068.1:0-9586 GCA_964352855.1 uncultured Algimonas sp.
GTAAAACTGAACTATAATCTGGCCGAACGGTTCTGCCAATGTGTTGCGGCGACCGATTGAAACCGCAAGTAGTTTTAAGACGCTAACGTTCGTTTGCGCTAGCTTGAACCTAATAAACTCAAATCGGTACGGTTTTGTTATTTGACCGTTTGGTCACGCAGGGACTCAAGCGCCGACCGGGTGGCTTTACTTTCAGGATTCAAGGTGAGCGAACGCTCGAAAGAGATGATCGCATCGTCTTCATATTCTGCAGCGACATAGACCGACCCAAGATTGAAATGTGTAATCCAACTGTCAGGTCGGAGGTCAACGGCAAGCTCGAACAAAGTAATTGCGGCCTCAGTATTGCCTTCGTTTAAAAGGTTCTGCCCCGCCAAGTTTATACTATCCTCATGCACATAGTCGGTTAGGTTTTCTCCATGCAGCATTTTCGGCAATAGGTCGATTAGGATCCGTGCTTCCGTCACATGACCTCCATCGAGTAGCCTGTGGATGGCGTCTTGAAATTCGGCAGGATGTAGTGGTTGATCCGGTTCGTTGTTCCACCACGTGCGTGTATCACCGATTCCGTCGGCAACGAGCCTTTCGGCATATAGATCAGCGGGAGAACGACGTGGAATATAAACCTTGCCACTTTTGATAGTAGTCACCCCCGCCAGAAAATTTCTCGGATCATCAAAAGGAGACTTCTCAAAGAGAACGATATCTGCCACGCGACCTACTTCGAGATACCCGACCTGATCCGATATACCGAGCACTTCTGCACCATTTCGGGTCGCGATCTGAAGCACATCTTCAACAGGTAAGCCCGCCTCAACAAGCAACTGCATTTCTGCGAGCGTAACCTCTCCGCCATTGCGTGCATCAGTTCCTATGCGGATCTTTAGGCCATGCTCATGTGCGCGCCGAACTTGTGTTAAAACCGCCTGCACAGCGGCTTCGCCGACCCCTTCTGGAACGAATCCTTCACGAATAACCGGCGCGAAGCGTGGGGGCTTTGGATCGAAACCCGAATAGACGGGTGAGGCACTCGCCGCTGCCGCCAACATATTGATTGATGTGCTCACCGTTGCTCCATTAGCAATCATAGTCTCAATGAGTTCGTCGTATTGCGCCTTTAGCTCAGCTGTCTGTTCAATCTTATGATGATAAAGTGCCAATGATAGCGTCCATTCATCTAGCGAATCTGGCCCTTCGAAAGGGAAGTCTCCTGCAATCATTTCTATCAATGGGTCGGGGCTGATGACGCTTCGTTGAAGTGTGAAAAAATGCTCAAAATTACGCACACCCTGCGTCATTGCATCCTGTATCGACACAAAGCCATTGTCGATATGCCCGTAGTAACTCATGCCCAGCTTATCGGCTTCTTCAATGACCGCAGTCATTTCGGGTAACTCGAGTTTCCAATACAGTTTGAGGCGCTCTGCACCTTGAGTGTGATAAGCCCTTACCTGTTCCCGCGCCTCTTCTGGCGACGCTAAAAGGATATGATGAGGTGGTGGGCTAGTGTCCCAGTTATGGGTGGAATTGAGCGATCCTGCGACAACAACTACATTGGGACTCGTGGCCTGTGACGTATCTTCCCATTTCGTTAGAGTTGGAACCCAGGCTGGCGGTTGTCCCATATCAGCAACCGTTGTGACGCCATGCGTGAGATAAACACGCCCCAGTCGGTCTCGATCCTGCTCTTGTAAATCGCGGCTAGGGAAGAACTGGTGGGTAAAGTGAACATGCGCATCAATTAAGCCCGGACTGGCAAGTCGACCATTACCAACGATAACCTGATGAGCATCCTCGTTTTCAGATGCCGCACGGATATCCTGAATTACTCCATCTTTTATAAAGATTGATTGGTTCGAAGTGACTGTTGTCGTCCGAGAATCAAATAAGGATATGTTGCTTATGACGAGATCCGCTTTATTGGCCTCGTACCCTGATAGCGACGTGTCACAGCCACCGAGCAAAATCAGCAACAGAAAGGTATGGAATACAAATTTCATCGCGCGTTCCTTTTGATTACATATGTAGTCTTATAGACTCATTTGCGCATCTCTGTCCACTGTGTGTTGAAAACTTAACGACCCTCAATATCCGCTATATCTGATATTGCTATTATATCGAGATTTATGAGCGTCCCATTTTGGGTGCGACAGCCAATTAAACCCGCAGGCGTTTTAAGCCATTTGAAACGTTCTCACCTGCCCTCGGTAACCAAAATCAAGAGCCGCAAATACGCCCCTATCGCAACCAAATCGCAATTACGCCGAGTATAGCCGAGAGATAAAGCGCTGTGGTCAATGCTAAAATCCGTTTGTCGCCTTTTACGGCCATGGCGATCTGGTCTTCCGCGTCTTGCCAACTGCCGTAAGCGACACGCGCCATGAGCACGAGGATGAAGGCGTAAGACAATAAATAAATCACATCGAGCAGCATTAAATAGCTGACCTCCGGCAGGCTACCTGTCGTCGTGATTTGCATAGCAACCAAGGTGAGGAGCGCGGTAATCACAAGGCCAATGCGCCCTTCCGTATGGGTCGGATCAATCAGGAGTGCTAGTCCGGCGCAGACCAAAATAATGAGCACAGGTAGAATGAGCTTGAGAACACCAAATTGCCAAGGTCGCGTAATTGGGACTTCAAAGACAACGCGTGAATATTTACCTGTCTCGGGATTGTTCAGATCGCCAAAGGTTGTTGGGTAGGTTTTACCATAAATCCGCATGCGGGGTTTCCCGATAATATAACCGGGTAACGTCAGTTCGCTGTTGATACTGAGCCCCTCAGGATCAGGTGCAAATTTGACGATCTCTTCGCCATATTCCGCGTCTTCTATAATGAACGTCAAAACTTGGCTATCAAAGGGATATTTCGAGAGCGGCATAGCGGTGGAGAAAGCGCCTTGATGACGGATGTAATTATAAAAACTGCCGTCAGCTTCCATGACTTCCGGTGCGTCATACCCGATGGATTCGATATGGGCTTCCGGGTCGTGCAGGTTCATAAATTCAAATGTATCCGGCGGGGAAATATCATCCCCCTGCCAACGAAACCAAATATAGATGTCACCGGGATAGGAGTGGTTTTTCAAATCGACCGCATGAATGTCATTTATATATCCGCCCACAATAACCTCTTGGCCGGGCGGGGCGTCTTGAGACACGGCGCTGCTATTGCTTAAAAAGCTGATACATAGAATGAGGAGAGTAAGAATAAAACGCACAGCCATAACGCGTTATAGGTCTGTTAATCCAAAATTAAAGGTGCAATTGTCCTTCGTTCCGATTAAGTGCGGAAACGAACATTATTTTTCGGGACATCCTTATGCGTAATCGCTTTGCCAAAATTCTTGCGACCATCGGGCCGGCCAGTCGCGCGCCCGATACACTTCGGCTTTTGCATGATGTCGGGGTTGATGCTTTTCGCTTAAATTTCTCGCACGGCAGTCACGCGGATCATGCGGAATCTGTTAAAAATATCCGCGCGGTTCAAGCGGCCACGGGTAACCCGATTGCGATTGTGGCAGATATGCAGGGGCCCAAATTACGATGTGGCCCGTTTGAAGGGGGCTCCATTACACTCTCTTATGGTGAGACCGTCACAATTGAATTGTCAGAAGATCTCGGCAAACCCGGTCTGATCCGTATGCCGCATCCTGAATTAATAAAAGCCTTGGATAAGGATCACATCCTGAAATTTGATGATGGTAAGTTACAAGTCACGATTTTGGGCAAAAAAGATGGCAAGTTAACTGCGCGTGTCGATGTGCCGGGCAAGCTCTCTGATCGCAAAGGTATCAACGTTATTAACGCGGTGCTGCCCATGAGTGCAATGACCGATAAAGACCGTGAAGATATGGCTTTTGCCTTAACGCAAGACGTCGATTACATCGCGTTGTCTTTTGTGCAGTCTGCGCAAGACGTCATGGATGCCCGCAAAATTATTGGCGACAAAGCCGGCATTATTGTCAAAATTGAAAAGCCCTCTGCTGTCGAAGATCTCGACTCTATTTTAATGATGGCAGATGCAGCGATGGTCGCCCGCGGTGATTTAGGTGTCGAGTTGCCGCTTGAGCAAGTGCCAGTTGTGCAGCGCCAAATCATTCGTAAAGGTCGGGCTCTGGGTAAGCCCGTGATTGTTGCCACACATATGCTGGAGTCGATGATTGATGCGCCGACGCCGACACGCGCCGAAGCGTCCGACGTCGCTACCGCGATTTATCAAGGCGCAGACGCCGTGATGCTTTCAGCCGAAACGGCAGTGGGCCGTCATCCGGCGACGGCTGTGGCGATTATGGACCGTATTATCGGGGCGGCGGAATCTGATCCGGAATTTTGGACCTATTTCGATCAAATAGAATTGCCCCATGAACCCACCGCCGAAGACGCGATCAGCCAATCCGTGCGCGGCATCGCGAAGACTTTGGGATGTAAAGCGGTGTTGGGTTACACGCTGACAGGATCAACGGTACAGCGTATCAGCCGTGAGCGTCCGCCTTGCCGCGTTGTAGGCCTGACCCCGTCGGCACAAACGGCCAGCCGTCTTGCGCTCAGCTGGGGCGTTTTGCCGATTGTCACAGATGACCCGGTTAATTTTGACGATATGCTCGGTAGTATCCAAGATGTCGCCAAAACCCGCGTTGGCTTGGTCAAAGGCGACCGCATCATGATCAGTGCAGGCGTTCCTTTTGGCCGTCCGGGCACAACAAATATGCTCAAGATCGAAACGATTGAATAAGCTTATGGCGCAATCAAAACAGTTTTCTTGATCGCTCTGACATCACCGCGGTGTTGGGGGAGGGCCCAGTCCGGCCGCGCAGCGAGTAGGGATTGGCCTTCCGGACCAAGACCATAGCGATAGGCGTCAAGCTCAATGGACAGCTCTGTCACTGATGCATTAAGCTCAGCGTCTAATAAAAGAGAACGACAGCTGCGTCCCGTACAGCGCACACTTGTTGCAGGGTCATCACGATTATTCACGCCATTGATTGTGATAGATGAGAGTTTTATGTCTTCCCCTGATAGCGCAATATCCAAGACATCCGTGTCACGCGCTTCGATTTCTAAACTGATGAAGCGGCCCCGTCCAATCACCTCATTGCGTAAAGTCGTCACCGCTATTCCGGCCGTTTCAAAGCCAGGGGCATCTGCGATAAAGCGGTTGCCGCGATAGCCGTCCAATCTGCCCGTCTTAAACTCTGCAACTTGCGTCATGCTCTCAGGCAGAGGGTCAGAGCCGCGCACACTCCACTGCGCGTCGCCGTCATCATTTTGGGTATATAAGATCGAGAGGCCACGCGGCGCATCGGCTGTGTAAGCGGGCACAAACAGCGCGGTCACTGCAAAAAGAACCGTTACGCCCAAGCCCATGACAGGTAGATATTTTTGCGAAGGTCTTGGTAAATCATCTTCCGGCAAAAAGAGCGGCACAAGCAGAATAAATGCCAAAACGATAAAGAGCGAAAACGGTGCTGCATATTCGAGGAACAGCATAATCTCGCCCAGTGCCGAGGTCATAATTCCGATGAGCGTAAATAACAGCGCAGCGATACCGAATAAAATCTGTGACACCCATCGTTGCGATTTAAATAAAATCGCTGCGACGAAAACAATGGCGAGGGAGGGCGCGAAAACTATCGCGGCACCCGGGAAGAAGAGCGTGGCAGCAAGACCGAGTATTGCGAACCAAATCCAACTTGTCATCATCATGCGCGTTTTGGGAACGGATTTACCGAGTATGACATAGATAAGGGCTGCTCCAAATAAAGCCGCTGCATTTTGCGCCCCCCGTAAAGCCCAAGGATGGGCTGCCGCAAAATGTGTTTCGGGCCTGAATATCCCAATTAACATCGTGAGACCAATCGCAAACCCAACACCTAAAAAAAGGGCGAGTGGCGGGAAGGTCAAAGATTTCACTATGCCGCCTTTGCCGCTCTTTGCAAAAAGGGCGAGGGCGAGCAAGCCGCCGAGCCCGATGAAAGGGAGGGCTAAAAATTGCGGCAGTTTCAAAACGAACAGGCCGAATAAATCAATATACATCCATTGGCGCTCATCTTCACGCCCTGAATTTTCAAGCAAAGACTCGACACTTCCAAGCGCCGTCGCGCCCATATGAAAGAAGGAACGTTTATTCAGTCGCGCCAAATTATCTTGTGGGGTGTGATAAAACTCCGCATCCCCGCCAAGCGCAAAATTCCCGGCATCCAAGCCGAGTTTTAAATACTCCGTGACGTCAGTGGCGTTTGGCATGGCGGCGTAGACATCCGCAGCCAAAGAACTGGCGATGGGTTTTTTGATATCGGTTTCCAGAACGGCGAGGTCACGGCCATTTGGCGCACTGGTTTCAATGAGAGCGACGGGTCCGCTATTTCCGCGCGCCTCCATACTGACAACGGCCGTGATCCATTTTGCCATAGGGTCGTTTTTGACGAATTGCGACGCGCCGATCAGGCCTACTTCTTCTCCGTCCGTGATCATAATTAGGACAGGCCGCGCGAGCTCACGCGCTTTTAAAATATGGGCAATTTCAAGACTGGCGGCCACACCCGAACCGTCATCGCCTGCGCCCGGTCCGGTTGGTACAGAATCATAATGTGACGCGACCATAATCGCATTCGGCCCGGGCGTGCCTATCCAAAACATAACGTTCTGAACGCGCGCGCAGATCAGAGCAAAGCTGCGGGGATTACAATGAAAATCATCTGTAACGGTGGGGGTAAAGCCTATCTCTTTTATTTCAGCTACAAGCCGCTGGCGCACGGCGTCATTGGCGTCTGTATCAACAGGGTGAGGGCGTTCATCGCCGAGAATACGCTCCAACCGCTCAAAGGCGCGTTCGGTGTTAAAGGCATGGTTCGGATCGATCCTGGGCGGCTGCACGAGGGTCTGGCGCATTGTGAAGCTAATAAACAACGCCATCACAATAAGTAAAATGCCGAAATTAATTTTTGATGTCATTTGCCGATCACCTTTTTATCGAAACAAACAACCATGTTCCATTCGCTGGAGCAATCAAGAAATAGGTCTAAAAGAAAAATATCTCAAATTCCGTAAACGAAGTCTCATTACGTGAAATGGGGCGATAGTCTGAAATATCACATCTAAATATTCATTTTACCACGGCGGGTCGCAGTAATGCCCATCAAAATAAAGGATGAATAAAATGGCTGAAATCAAAAAGAAAATTAGCGCAAAAGAAACACGCCCGAGTTTTGATCGTGTCGCGTCAATATTTGCAGTAACATTATCACTGGCCGCCATGCTCGTCTCTATCCTTGAAGTCGCAACAGTAAGAGACCAGCAGCGCGCAGCAGTCTGGCCTTATGTCCAAATAAGCAGTTCTTATACTGACGCAGGATTTGCACTAAATCTGATAAACAAAGGCGTGGGCCCTGCATTGATGGCGGATGTTGCCATTACCTATGACGGGGTCAGAGTTGACGACCTTGATACACTGATTGCAGATACACTCGGGCCGGATGACGCCTTTAGCTATGATGTCTATTCGACCTCTAACCCAAAAAGCGGCGTTGTCGCAAAGGGTGAAACAGTTCGTTTATTCGGTGTCCCGTGGGAACCCCGCACCCAAAAACTTATGACACTCTGGAGTGACCGTGTCGATGTCACCGCCTGTTATTGCTCGATCAATGACGATTGCTGGAAAACTTCGCTCACAAGCTCATCCGCAGAACCAGTCAACGCCTACAAACTTTAAATAGCCTTCTTAAATCAGATTTAATTCAGAAAGGAAAATCCAATGAAAAACTTAATTATTATGACACTTACCGCATCCCTTATGGCTTGTGCAGCCCCCGTTTCGAAAAGCGTTGTCTCTTCCGAAATATTACAAAACCACAGGGTTGTGAAGGAGTCTGACTTTGCAAAATTAGCCGGGAAAAATTGGACAGGTTCGCTATCCTATTTAGATTATAGCAGTGGGAAAATGTCCTCTATACCTGTTGGTCTGAACTTTGACATGCCAAAGGGGCGAAAGCTAAAATATGCTGTAATCTATCCCGGTGAAACGCAATATAATGCGACCGAGACGATCAAGATTTCCAAAGATGGCTTACGCATAAATGGTCATGCGGTTCTCTCAAAATCTGTGGAAACGGACGGTAGTTTGTTAATTACAACCAAGCATCAGGGCAAAGATAATGGAAAATCCGCCGCTATAAAAACGGGTTATGTGATTGCGGATAATGTTTTTAAGATAACCAAAGATGTGAAGCTTGCGGGTTCAGAAAATTACTTCCGCCGAAATGAATATCTCTTTGAGAGGTAAGTGCTTATGGCTAGCAATCTCAGCTAGCCTATATTGTAACAATTAGGAGAACAATATGTCCCTTTCACGCAGAAATATTCTTATAGGCTCTTCAGCCATGCTCGCAGCGGCGGCGTGCCAATCTGAGTTGGCAATAGAAACAAGTTGGTCTGTTGTTACCGACTCCGTGCGCAAGTTAATTGCTAATAAATTATCACCCGGCTTATCAATCTCTGTGATGAAAGACGGAGAATTTGTTTATTCCAAAGCTTTTGGGTTATCTAATCTTGAAAACTCGTCAATAATGACAACAGACTCGATTTTCAAAATCGCTTCTATTACAAAGCAAATGGTTTCTGCGGCGGTTTTGCTATTGCAAGAGGCTGGCAAGCTGTCCTTAGAGGATTCGTTGTCAAAATATATTCCTGAGTTCCCACGCTCCAATGAATTTACGCTCTATCAATTGGCAACACATACAGCCGGATTAGGAAGTTTTAATCGTTTAGAGAGTCGCGAGACTGACCGACTTCGAGAATATGATGACGATGAATATTTAGATTTAATGGAACGCACAGATCCGCTCTTTGTGAATGAACCGGGTGTGGCAGAGCGATACAGTAATACTGGATATGGCTTATTGGGTATCGTGATAGGTCGTGTAAGCGGGATGCATTATTCAGAATTTCTTAAATCCAGAATATTTGATGTAATTGGCCTCTCAAATACACAGGTTGATAATGCTTATGAAGTTCTGCCCAATCGTGTGATGGGTTATTCTCCTCTATCCGCAGCACAGAGCGGGTTTGAACGAGGTGGATATACTTCCGTTAGCTATCCAGGCCCATCCGGCTCGGTGCGGTCTACGAGCGAAGATTTATGTCATTGGCACAAGGCCTTAGTTTTCGGGAAATTTTTAAAAGCAGAAAGTTTGGCGCAAATGCTGGCATCTGTTAAATTGCCTAGTGAAACATCCTATTACGGCATGGGCGTACAGACGAAGTTTCACAGAGATCCGTTCAAAGATCGAAATGTTGTTTCGCACGGCGGTCGCATATTTGGATTCGCGGCGGATTTGTGGAGCTTCCCCGAAAAGAGCGTTACTGTCGCCACCCTTATGAATTCTGATGGAGGCGATAATGATGATTTTGGGAAAAGGTTTGATTCTGTGCGTGACCCAGCTACACAAATTGCTTTGGGCGAATATAAAACGACTTAGTCTCTTAAAGGTCTATAAGCGCGTTCTCCTGAGAAGAGTTTGGCGCAGGTGGCGACGAACATAATCCACGACAGGCTGTTTTGTTGGAGGATCGCACTTTCTGACATGGAAA
>CAYGTR010000069.1:0-9512 GCA_964352855.1 uncultured Algimonas sp.
AGAAAAATGGATGTCCATCGCTCAATGCTTCGCCGGACAAGCCGAGGAACCACCGGCGAAAGGCACGCGGCTCAAGTCGACAGAAAGAGCTTAATTATTGTGCGAGCACTTAACGGCCTATCCCTCAGGCACTGAAAATTTGCATTGTTTAGGCCAAAACCCTAAACGTTGTCCTGTGCAATTGTCCGATAAAAAATCAACATATTCTCCTCGACTGATTGCCGTGTCTAACCGCACGGCCATTGATCCTAATGCGCGCGCTGGTGGTTTAGCTGTAGCTTTGTGGGATAGTTTAAAAGAAAGTCAGGGGTTATGGATCGGATGGAGTGGCAAGATAAAGGATTATGTCTCGCAAAAGGCAACACTGACTTCAGATGATGGCGTGGATTTTGCGCTGTGTGACCTCAAAAAGGCGCAATATGAAGGCTTCTATCTAAATTACGCCAATAGCATCTTGTGGCCGCTTTTTCATAACCGCCTAGATTTAGTAAATTTCGATCTTCACGATTTTAGGCCTTATCAGGCCACAAACGCACAATTTGCTCGCGCTGTTGTCGACAATGCCACAGATAAAGACTTTGTCTGGGTACATGATTATCACTTTTTTCTCCTCGCGCATGAACTCCGTCGAGAAAATTGGAGCGGGCGGATTGGCTTCTTTTTACATATCCCCTTTCCGGCGCCAGACGTTTTTCGGGCCTTGCCGGAAGCTGCTATCATCGGCCGGGCTATTTGCGATTATGATATTATCGGCTTGCAGAGCACAACGGACGTAACCAATCTGAAACGTTACTTGCGAGAAGATTTTGACGCAGAGGAAGAAGGCGAAGAAGAGCTTATTGTCCAGGGGCGACGCGTCATAATTCGGCACTGTCCCATCGGCATAGATGCAGAAGGCTTTCGCAAAGTTTCACAAAGCAAGGTCGCAAAAAAAGCACGAAAGAAACTACGACGGTTTCAAAGCGATCGTAAATTAATTATCGGCGTTGACCGCATGGATTACTCCAAAGGTCTACCACAACGCTTTGAAGCCGTTTCCAGACTTTTCGACGAATATCCCGACACACATGGCGAAACGTCCTTTATGCAAATCGCTCCGCCCTCACGTAGTATTGTGGATGAATATGTTCATTTGCGTGAACAGCTCGATCAGCTCTGCGGCCGTATCAATGGTGACTATGGCGATTTGGATTGGATACCTATTCGTTATTTGGCCCGTCCGTATAAACGCAGTGAAATTGCAGGCTTATACCAAATGTCGGATGTTTGCCTTGTTACCCCTCTACAGGATGGAATGAATCTTGTCGCAAAGGAGTATATTGCTGCACAAGATCCGCAGGATCCGGGCGTTTTAATTTTATCTCAATTTGCGGGTGCCGCGGAACAGCTTAAAAACGCGCTCATCGTCAATCCTTATGACTCAGAGATGGTAGCAAAGGCCATTTATCAAGCGCTTCATATGCCATTATCAGAGCGCAAAGAGAGATGGCAGACTCTCTATGACAATGTGAGCACGCAAGATATTAATTGGTGGCGGCGCCGTTTCTTTTCCTCCAGTGAAGATATTCAAAGTTCTGAAATGGCGACGCATTAAATGATTTCTAATCTTCCAAAGGATTTTACCTTTCCGGAAAACATGGCGCTGTTTCTCGATTTTGACGGCACTCTGGCGAGCTTCAAATATAACCCCGATGATGTGCATTTGACCAATAGAGAAATCAAGATATTACAGGGTATGAATAAACGTCTGCAGGGTGCACTTGCGCTTATCAGCGGACGGGACATTCGCGATCTGTCAAAACGTGTGCCCCAAGAAATTTGGCGACTGGGAAATCATGGCTTATTTCAAGCCGCACCCAATGCAGATGCCCCGTCTAAGCTTGACGACTTCCCAGAAGATTTGAGCTCTTACTTATTAAGGGATTTGGCTGACATTCCCGGAACTCGGCTCGAGTCCAAAGGACCCGTCATGGCTATACATTATCGCGCCAACCCGAATGCGGGGGACAGTATAGTCAAGACCATTGAGCCTCTCTTGGCTAATCACTCTGATTATTATTTACAAAGTGGTCACTATGTCGTGGAAGTTAAACCTCGCAAAGCGAACAAAGGAATTGCAATCACAAAGCATATGAAAATTTCACCGTTTTTCGGTCGTATACCCTTCATGTTTGGTGATGACACAACTGATGAGGATGGTTTTTTAGCCTGCCAAGAATTGGGCGGCATCGGCATAAAGATTGGCGAGGGACATACGATCGCTAATTTTCGTGTTAAATCAATAGCTGAGCTTTACACACATTTAGAGAGATTGACGTGAGCGACTTAAATCTAGGGATTATTGGCAATAGCACGATTGCTGCGCTTATTGACACGGATGCCCGTATTAATTGGCTTTGCTTGCCCAAAATTGATGGAAACCCAATTTTTGACGCCCTATTGGGCGGGCAAGGACAATTTGGCGTCTGGATGGAAGACCGTGTTTCCAAAGAACAAGTCTATGAGCCTAATACTGCAATTTTGCGGACACGTTTAACTGATAAGCACGGGGCTGTGCTCGATATTATCGATTTCGCACCCTATTTCTCAAATCGAGGTCGGAGCTTTCGCCCGGCAAGCTTTGTAAGAGAGTTCAAAGTTATAAACGGATCGCCCTGTATCAAAATTCAAATCAATGCACAGGCAGATTGGGGTGCAAGAGAGATAACGCCTAAGCGGGGCGTACATCATATTAGTTACAAGACCGAGAATGGCGGCTTCCGAATAACCACAAGTGCGCCTGTCTCTTATATTTTATCCGGCACAGCCTTCGTTCTTGACCGCGATGTGGCCTTTATCTGTGGTCCTGACGAAACAGTTGCGGAAAATGTTGATTTTATTGCGCGCGATTGGCGCGAACGCACCCTCGATTATTGGCGACGCTGGACTCGCAGCCTGGCCATACCTCCGGATTGGCAAGCCGCTGTCATTCGGGCTGCTATCACCCTCAAGCTCTGCGTCTATGAAGAGACTGGTGGGGTCGTCGCCGCGCTGACCACTTCAATTCCGGAGCACGAAGGATCCGAACGAAATTGGGATTATCGTTTTTGCTGGATTCGAGACGCGTATTTTTCAGTTACCGCTCTCAACCGTCTCGCGTCTATGGAAACGCTCGAACACTATATGCGCTTCTTGCGCAGCGTCGTGGCACAAGCCAAAGGCGGACATATTCAACCCGTCTATGGTATTGGTCTTGAGACCGCGCTGACCGAAGACTTCGCAGAGAACTTACCCGGTTATCGAGGTTATGGTCCCGTGCGACGCGGCAACCAAGCCGCGGAACATATTCAGCATGATGTCTATGGGCAAATCGTTCTTGCTGCGACGCAAGCTTTTATGGATGAACGCTTGTTATCCCAAGTTGGCACGGCTGAGTTTGAACAGCTCGAATCCGTCGGCGAACGTGCTTTTGCCGTCCATGACACGCCCGATGCGGGCATTTGGGAGTTTCGAACTCTTGCCTATGTACATACGTCTTCTGCAATTATGTGTTGGGCGGCCTGTGATCGTCTCTCGAAAATTGCAGCCTATTTAAAACTGGATAAAAAAGTCACCTATTGGGCGGAGCGGTCGGAGATCATAAGCGAGCACATCTTGGCGAATGCCTTTAACGAAGAGATGAATGCTTTTACCGCTAGTTATGGCGGCAACACATTAGATGCTTCAGTTCTGCTCATGGCGGAGATTGGATTTATCGATGCCAAAGATCCGCGCTATATCGGAACGGTGGAAGCCGTGGATCGCAACTTGCGCGAAGGTAATCATATTTACCGTTATAAAACGGAAGACGATTTTGGACGCCCAAAAACAGCTTTCACTGCCTGCACTTTCTGGCACATCGACGCACTCTACCGCATCGGACGCGAGGACGAAGCCCGTAAAATATTCGAGGCCATATTAGCCCAACGTAATCATCTTGGCCTTTTATCCGAAGATGTTGATCCTAAGACGGATGAGTTATGGGGCAATTATCCGCAGACCTATTCTATGGTAGGCATTATCAATTCTGCCAACCTGATGAGCCGCAAATGGACGGATATTGTTTAATTACGGTCATATTGATCCTAAAGCCCCAAAACCTCCGGCAGGACTTTACGTAATTCAAATTTGAGCACCTTCCCAGTCCCGTTGCGGGGGAGTTCATCGACGATATGTAAATGTTGTGGGCATTTATATTTTGCGAGTTTGTCACCGAGATGGGCGAGGACATCGTCGAGGCACAGGCTCTCGTCTTTTTTCAGCGCGGCGACGACACAGCCTGTTTCGCCCCATCGTGGATCTTTGACGCCGACCACGGCGACTTCGATAATTTGTGGCATTTGGTAAAGCAGGTTTTCAATCTCTGCCGGATAGACGTTTTCGCCGCCTGAGATATACATGTCTTTGATACGGTCTTCGATATAGACATAACCGTCTTCGTCCTTGCGGCCGATATCGCCGGAGCGGAACCACCCATCAACAAAGGCGTCTTTATTGGCTGCTTCATTACGCCAATAACCGGGCGTGACGGACAGACCTTTGAACCAAATCTCGCCCTGTATATTAGGGGCGCAAGTCTCGCCTGCTGCGTCCACGATCTTGATTTTCGTGTGCATCAGCGGACGCCCGGCGGAGCCGATTTTCGCGGGGATATCCTCTTTGCGGATCATACAGCCGGACGCGGCGGTCTCCGTCATACCATAGCCTTCTTGGATGATGATGCCCTTGGCACGCCACCATTCCATCAAGGCAACAGGCACCGTTTCCGCCCCGCAAAGGGCAATATCAATACGGGAGAAATCTGTGGTCTCGACATCGGGATGAGCGCGCATCGCATTATAAGCCGCAGGTACCATAAACATGATATTGATATTCAAATCTGGATTATTGAGCGCCGCCAATGTCGCACCCGGATCAAACAGGCGCATAATCACACAGGTGCCGCCGACCCAAAGTGAGGGCAGCGCCGTGACATTTAATCCGCCGATATGAAAAAGCGGCATATTATTGAGCGCCACATTACCAGGCCCCGAACCCTCCACACGGACGGCGGCACTACACGTAAATTCAAGCATGGCATGGGTAATAATCACACCTTTGGGCGAACCTGTGGTGCCGGAGGAATACATGAGCAGGGCTTGGTCCGTCATGTCTATGGCATGCATGTCATAGATTGGTTTGGCAGAGGCCAAGCCCTGCTCGTAATCTGTATCGCCGCCAACCCCGTCTGTATTGACCCAATGCGCCACTTTCGTCAGCGGCTTAGTGGCATCGGCAACAGCCGCAAATGGAATATCAACAAGAACAAATGACGCCTCGGCATCATTGAGAATATAAGCCAACTCCGGCGGGGTGAGACGGAAATTCAACGCCAAGCAAACAGCCCCAATACGCCAACATCCGAAAATCCATTCCATGACATCAGTCGTGTTGAGCGTCAGATACGCCACGCGATCACCGGGCTTAATACCTTTGGATTTCAAAAAACCGGCGACACGACCAACGCGTTCATTCATCTGCGCATAAGAAAAATCACGGCTGCTCGTGAGGTCAAACATGGCCCGCTTATGGGGTGTGGCCTCTGCGTGGTACTCTATCCAATCTCTGACTTGTAAAGACATATGACCCCGATCTGTTTTTATTTTATGGCACTGACTATAGACGCATGAGCTTTCAGCGCAAATTTAAACAAGACATGCGGCATTGAAATCGGCATATTGCAATTATGAGCGCTCATTCTTTTCAAACCGTATCTGATATTCGCATCGAAAATGGCGGGGCGGCCAAGCTTGATCTTTATGTAAACGGGCTTTGCTCCAATAAACGCGTGGCTATTATTACCGATAAGGGCATTACAGCGCTCGGCTTGATGGAGGCCGGGCTGGCGGCTCTTCGGGACGCCGGTTATAATGTCATGGTCTTTGATGATGTTGTCGCTGATCCGCCCGAGGCCATTGTTTTAAAAGGCGTGGAAGCCGTTCGCGAATTTGACGCAGGTTTAGTCATCGGCTTTGGCGGGGGCAGCCCGATGGATACGGCCAAGGTGATTGCTTATCTTGCCGCCAATGATCGCCCTATAAAATCCGTTTATGGCGTCGGCCTCGCGACAGGGCCTAGGCTTCCCCTGCTCCTTATTCCAACGACGGCGGGCACAGGATCAGAAGTCACCAATGTCGCTATTATCACAACAGGCAAAACCGAGAAAAGCGGGATTGTCGCAGACGCGCTCTATGCGGATCGTGTCTTACTCGACAGCGCGCTGACTGTGGGCCTGCCGAAATCTATCACGGCCTCCACGGGCATTGACGCGATGGTTCATGCGATAGAGGCCTATACATCTGTCAAACAAAAGAACCCGCTCTCAGACGCTCTGGCCCTCACCGCCTTAAACAAGTTACGCAATTCCATCGTGCAGGCTTGCAACCAACCGGGTGATTTGGAGGCACGCGAGACGATGTTGATTGGGGCGATGCTGGCAGGGCAAGCATTTTCTAATGCTCCCGTGGGGGCCGTCCATGCCCTCGCTTATCCACTCGGCGGGTTTTTCCATGTGCCGCATGGGCTTTCCAACGCCCTCGTCCTGACCGAAGTGCTCAAATATAATCAGTCCAAAGCCGATGCATGGTATGGGCAAATCGCAAACAGTCTAGGTTTGGGCGAAAGCAGCACCGCCTTAATTGACGACCTTATTCGCATCAAACATGAAACCGCTGTACCGCTCACCCTGACAGAGGTCAATATTCCCGCCGACGCTATCCCTGTCATGGCCGAAGACGCCATGACCAAAGACCGCGTGTTGCAGAATAATCCACGGGAAATGACCTATGACGCGACGGTCAAAATCTATGAGGCGATCTTATAATGCGCCCAATCCCTGAGACTCTCGACAGCTATAAATATGTTCTGCCGATACAAACGCGTTGGGCGGATAATGATGTGTATGGTCATGTGAATAATGCGGTCTATTATTTTTATTTTGATACGGTTGTGAATGAGTTTTTAATTACCAAAGGATTTCTTGATATAGACAAGAGCGAGACCATAGGCCTCGTGGTCAAAACCAATTGCGATTATTTCGCGCCCATTACTTTTCCGGATAAAGTCAATGCGGCTTTGCGTGTGGCCCACATTGGATCATCGAGTGTTACTTATGAAGTCGGCCTGTTCCGGAATGATGAGACTCAAGCTGCCGCTCAAGGTCAATTTACTCATGTTTATGTAAACCGCGCGACACGGCGGCCCGTAAAAATTTCAGAAGACATGCTAAAGACTCTGAAGACTTTAAAGCCGTAAGATAACTGCAAGTGAAACTTTTAGTCTATATTTTCATAGCGACCTACAGTTAGGGCCGCAGCTAAAAACAATCCCCCGCCACACCCCATGACCACGAGAGGTACCCACTCGCCAAGCATGAGCGCTAAAGCGCCAGCCGCCAAAACAGCGGGCGCCAAAATCAAACAAATGGAACGACGCGCTTTCTTAAGGAAAATAGCCAAGGCTCCAAATGCTGCTAAGATAATTAAATATAGGCTCGGTATCACATAAAGAATCGGGAACATATCTTTCAAAAATACGGATGCATTCGTTTCATTCATTTGGTTGGTGTAATGTGAAAAACCCGAGGCGTGCAGAGCCGCGATGACTAAAACAAAAATGATACCTAAGAGGCAACAAACAACAGACACTCGCATGAATACACCTTTGCTTTATAGTCCTGCACTATTAAATAGCATAAATGTTTTGGGGTGTCATTTTACGAAAAAGCGGAATGAAAGCATTTCAATCCATTGTCTATCACAATAATATCATTACCCCTTAGATCGTTTTTAAGCGTATTTAAACTTTAGTTTCCAAGCATAAATCGCACCATAGGAACCCTACCATGTCAGACAGTTTCAAACTTAATCGCCGTAATCTTTTACTTGGGGCGTCTGTCGCCGCCGCAACTTATGCGTCCGCTTGTTCCAGTGCTCCCGAAGCGGAGGCGACGGAAACGGTCGACCTGTCGGGTGTGTCTATTTTAATCACAGGCTGTTCGTCCGGCTTCGGACGACTGGGCGCAGAACATTATGCGCGACTGGGCGCGAAGGTCTTTGCGACCATGCGCAATCTGCCGCGTTCCGAGGCGACAGAGCTAGAAACCCTTGCGAAGACTGACGAGCTCGACATTACGGTTCTTGAAATTGATGTGACCAAAGACGACCAAGTTGAGGCAGGTGTCGCCGCGGCACTCAAAGCCACAGACGGAAAGCTGGATGTCCTGATTAATAATGCTGGCATGGTGATTTCCGGGCCGATTGAAGCGCAAGATATGGCCGCCACACAGCTTATCTTCGACACAAATGTGTATGGTGCACAGCGGCTCATTCGTGCGGTCTTGCCCTCCATGCGCGCCAATAAAAGCGGCTATATATTTAATGTTACCTCACAATTGGGTCGCGTCATTATTCCGGGGTTTGGGCATTATTCTCCGACGAAATTTGCGCTAGAAGCCCTAAGCGAACAACTCGCTTATGAAGTCGCCCCGCACAATATTGACGTGGCGATTATTCAACCCGGTGGTTATCCGACCAAAATCTGGACAAATCAAAATCCGCCGTCTGCCGCGTTAAAATCGCGCTTAAGCGAAGATATTCTCTCGGCCTATCCGCAAATGACGGCGGGCATGGGGACAAGAGGCCCAGGCGGCGGTGGCGATTCTGATCCCATGGACATTCCACACGCTATTGCAGGGGCCATCACCAAGCCGCAAGGTTCACGTCCGTTGCGCATTGCGCTCCACCCTGTTGCACGGCCGCAAGAAGCGATCAATGACGTCTCCGCAAAAGTGCAACTCGCCGTTTTGGGTAACTCCGCCTACGGCCCGATTATAAAAGGTGTGTTGGATTAGAACTTTGAGACCTATGATAAAACAACCATATCACCTCTCCCGACGTCAGCTTTTCGTATCGGGCGGGGCTTCGCTAGGACTGGCGGCGTGTGCCAAAACAATTTCAGAACCGTCCATAACAAAAACGCCAAGATGGTCGAGCGCGCCGTCTTTGCCCGAAGCGGTGCAGGAGATTTATCCTTGCGCACATCAGGGACGCTTGCATTTGGCAGGCGGGTTTATTGCAGAGAATGGCCGCATTAGCGGGCCGACGGCGAACCATAATTCTTGGTCTGTCGGAGATGCGGCTTGGCAGGCTGAAACCCCTTTACCGACCGCGCGACACCATCCTTATATGATTAGCTTTAAGGGCCGCCTCTTGGCTCTTGCTGGATTTGAAAGCCCCAACGCCAACGCCGCTTGGACTATTCAAAAAACAGGCTGGCTTTTATCCGAAGACGGACAGGCTTGGGATGATATGCCAGCCCTGCCCGCACCGTCTGCCGAAGCCGTAACGGGTATCACAGGTGACGGCGTTCTGCATCTGGCAGGCGGGCGCATATGGGCAACTGAAAACCAAACCGGTAATTGGCAAGACCATGTGGATACGGACCATCATTTTGTT
>CAYGTR010000070.1:0-8866 GCA_964352855.1 uncultured Algimonas sp.
GTGAAGGTGGCCGCACAGTCGGCGCAGGTGTCGTCTCAAAGATTACGCAGTAGTCGTTTGTTAATTTAGTATTCAGTTGGCGGGCATTAAGCGCCGCCAGCATCGTTGTTTGAAGCGTAAAGATTAGGCCCTGTTATGGACAGTCAAAATATTCGCATTCGGTTGAAAGCGTTCGACCACCGTATTCTCGACACCTCTACAAAAGAGATCGTGTCTACGGCTAAGCGTACTGGTGCTACAGTGCGTGGGCCAATTCCGCTGCCAACGCGTATTGAAAAGTTCACTGTAAACCGTTCACCGCATGTGAACAAAAAATCGCGTGAGCAATTCGAAATTCGTACGCATAAGCGTATGCTCGACATCGTCGACCCAACACCACAGACAGTAGACGCGCTCATGAAGCTCGATCTCGCGGCTGGTGTTGATGTTGAAATCAAGCTGGGAGCGTAAAATGTTGCGTTCAGGATTATTAGCTAAAAAATTAGGTATGACTCGCGTCTATGACGATGCGGGCAATCATATACCTGTAACTGTACTGTCTCTTGAGGGTTGCCAAGTTGTCGCTCACAAAACAAAAGCGCGCGACGGTTACACAGCTCTTCAATTGGGTGCGGGTGAAGCGAAAGCAAAGCGTGTCTCTAAAGCTGAGCGCGAGCGTTTTGCAAAAGCGTCTGTCACACCGAAGAAAAAGCTTGTTGAATTTCGCATCGCGGAAGGTAACGAGATTGAAGTGGGTGCGGCTTTGTCTGCTGATCACTTCGTTCCGGGTCAAAAAGTAGATGCGGCTGGTATTACAGTGGGTAAAGGTTTTGCCGGTGCGATGAAGCGCCATAACTTTGGTGGTCTTCGCGCAACGCATGGTGTGTCCATTTCGCATAGATCGCATGGTTCAACAGGCCAGTGTCAGGATCCGGGTAAAGTCTTCAAAGGCAAAAAGATGGCGGGTCACATGGGTTCGGTTCGCAAGACAGTTCAAAATCTGGAAGTTGCCCGTGTCGATGCGGATCAAGGTCTTGTTTTGATAAAAGGTGCAACACCGGGCTCTAAAGGGGCTTGGATCGAAATTCGTGACGCCGTCAAGGGCACGAAGGTCACTGACCTTCCATTGCCGGGTAAATTTACAACAGGTGCTACGGCGAAGGCTGAAGCGCCTAAGGCTGAGGAAGAATAGTCATGAAACTCGACGTTCAAACACTTGCCGGCAAGAAGTCAGGTTCCGTCGATCTCGACGACGCCGTCTTCGCGAATGAGCCGCGCAAAGATATTCTACACCGTATGGTGCGTTATCAATTGGCCAAACGCCAAGCGGGAACTCATAAGGTGCAAGAGCGCGGCGAAGTCTCTAAGACGACAAAGCGTATTGGTAAGCAAAAGGGCGGAGGCACAGCACGTCATGGTAACGGATCTGTCTCTCAGTTCCGCGGCGGTGCAAAGGCCCACGGCCCACGTGTTCGCTCACATGCGTTTGATCTTCCCAAGAAGGTGCGCGCTATGGCTTTGCGTCACGCTTTATCTGCTAAAGTTGCCTCTAAAGAGCTCATCATTATTGATGATGCCGTTACGGTATCGCCAAAGACTGCAGATTTGCGTAAGCAACTTGCAGGCTTAGGTGTCGTGAATGGTCTTATCGTTTCCGGTAGCGCTGTTGACGCTAACTTCGCCAAGGCAGCTAGCAACATTCCGAATTTGGATGTCGTGCCAAGCCAAGGTGCAAATGTATATGATATCTTGAAGCGTCACACACTTGTGTTGACAAAACAGGCTGTCGCAGATTTGGAGGCTCGCCTAAAATGAGTGTAGCAGCCCGTCATTATGATACGGTGGTCTCTCCGATCATCACTGAGAAAACGACAATTATCTCTGAAAACAACCAGGTTGTTTTCGAGGTTCCGTTGAGTGCCTCTAAGCCAGAAATTAAAGAAGCTGTTGAACAGCTTTTCAAGGTTTCCGTTACGGCTGTGAACACGCTTCGTGTCAAAGGTAAAACTAAGCGCTTCCGGGGTCGCCCTGGTCGCCGCAATGATGTCAAGAAAGCCGTTGTTACGTTGAAAGACGGCGACAGCATCGACATCGCAACCGGACTGTAGGTGAGAAGAGATGGCTTTAAAGACATTTAATCCAACCAGCCCGTCGCGTCGTAATCTGGTTCAGGTTGATCGCACAGGCTTGCACAAGGGTCGCCCGGAAAAGTCATTGACCGAAGGTCTGACAAAAAAAGGGGGTCGTAACAATACAGGTCGCATCACAATGCGTCGCCAAGGTGGCGGACATAAGCGCCTATACCGTATGGTTGATTTCAAACGCAGTAAGATCGATGTGGAAGCGACTGTTTTGCGTTTGGAGTATGATCCTAACCGGACAGCCTTTATCGCGCTTATTGAATATAAAGACGGCGAGAAGTCATATATTTTGGCACCGCAGCGTTTGGCTGAGGGCGACAAAGTTATTTCATCTACGAAAGCTGACGTTAAGCCGGGTAATACAATGCCACTTCGCGCCATGCCTGTTGGAACAATCATCCACAATATCGAGCTCAAGCCCGGTAAAGGTGGCCAGATTGCGCGCTCAGCGGGCACCTATGCTCAGCTTGTTGGTCGCTCTGAAGGTTATGCTCAAATTCGTCTTAAGTCTGGCGAAATGCGTATGATTCACCAGGCATGTCTTGCAACTGTGGGTGCGGTTTCAAATCCGGATCACATGAATATCAACCTTGGTAAAGCTGGCCGTAAGCGCTGGTTAGGCAAACGTCCTTCGGTTCGCGGCGTCGCCATGAACCCGGTAGATCACCCGCATGGTGGTGGTGAAGGCCGGACTTCAGGTGGTCGTCACCCAGTGACGCCTTGGGGTAAGCCGACAAAGGGTGCGAAGACTCGTAAGAACAAGGCGACGGATAAATTTATTATTCGTTCACGCCATAAGAAGAAGAAATAGTAGGATACCGCTATGCCACGTTCAGTATGGAAAGGTCCGTTTGTTGACGGTTACCTGCTTAAAAAAGCCGAAGCGGCCCGCTCTGAGGGTCGTCATAAGCCAATCAAAACTTGGTCACGTCGTTCGACGATTATGCCAGGTTTTGTTGGCCTGACATTTCAGGTTCACAACGGCCAGAAATTCATACCTGTTCTCGTTGATGAGGACATGGTGGGTCACAAGCTAGGTGAATTTGCGCCGACGCGTACTTATTACGGCCATACGGCCGACAAAAAAGCCAAACGGAAGTAAAGACCATGGCAAAGACAAAAAATCCACGTCGCGTTGGCGACAAAGAGGCTCGCGCCAAATTGCGCATGATCCGTATCAGCCCGCAAAAGCTGAACTTGGTTGCGCAATTAATTCGCGGTAAAAAGGTCGGTAAAGCTTTAGCTGATCTTGAGTTTTCGCATAAGCGTATCTCTGGCGAAGTGAAGAAAGTGCTAGAGAGCGCGATTGCCAATGCCGAGAATAATCACGGCCTGGACATCGATTCTTTGATCGTTTCTGAAGCTTATGTCGGTAAGAATTTCGTGATGAAACGTTTCCGTGCCCGTGCACGTGGTCGTGGTGCGCGTATCTTGAAGCCATTCTCCGAGTTAACAATCGTTGTTCGCGAAGTTGAAGATACACCCGAAGTTTCCGAAAAAAGTGAGGCCGCATAATGGGTCAGAAGATTAATCCAATTGGCCTGCGCCTCGGTATTAACCGGACTTGGTCATCACGCTGGTATGCAAATACGGCTGAATATGGTGATTTGCTTCATCAAGATCTCGCTATTCGTGCGTTCTTGATGGCAGAGCTGAAAAATGCGTCTGTCTCGCGTATTGTTATTGAGCGTCCACATAAAACGTGCCGCATCACAATTTACACGGCACGTCCGGGTGTTGTGATTGGTAAAAAAGGATCTGACATCGAAGTGCTTCGCAAGAAAGTCGCGTCGATGGTTGACGGCGAAGTCTTCATCAATCTTGTTGAGGTCCGTAAGCCGGAAGTTGACGCAAACCTTGTTGCTGACGGAATTGCGCAGCAGCTAGAGCGTCGTGTCTCTTTCCGTCGTGCCATGAAGCGCTCTATGCAGTCGGCTATGCGCATGGGTGCAAAGGGATGTAAGATTAAGCTTGGTGGTCGTCTCGGCGGTGCAGAAATTGCACGTGATGAGCAGTATCAAGAAGGGTCCGTGCCGCTTCACACGATGCGTGCGGACATCGATTACGGTGTTGCGCGTGCTATGACGGCAATGGGTATTATCGGTATTAAAGTTTGGATCAATAAAGGCGAGATCATGGAGCACGACCCGTATGCCCATGAGAAACGCATGACGCAGCAAGGCGATACACGCTCTCGCGGCGGAAATGATCGTGGTGGTGAACGCGGTGGACGTCGTCCTGCGCGCACCAATTAAGATAGAGGCGAGACACAATGTTACAGCCAAAACGCACCAAATTCCGTAAAGCCCATAAGGGTCGGATCAAGGGCACAGCCAAAGGCGGCACAGCGCTGACTTTTGGTTCTTATGGTCTTAAAGCCATGGAGCCAGATCGTATCACAGCGCGTCAAATCGAGGCCACACGTCGTGCGATTACACGTCGCATGAAGCGTGCAGGTCGTGTCTGGATCCGCATCTTCCCTGATGTCCCTGTGACGAAAAAACCTACCGAAGTCCGTATGGGTAAGGGTAAGGGTTCTGTTGAATTCTGGGCGGCGAAAGTAAAGCCGGGCCGGATTATGTTTGAAATTGACGGTGTCTCTGACGATGTTGCGCGTGAAGCGCTGCGTTTGGGTGCTGCAAAACTCCCCGTGAAGACGAAAATCGTCACACGTCCGGGTGAATAATAGGAGGCGATGATGAAAGCTACTGACGTCAGAGCCATGAGTGCCGATGAACTTAGTGATAAGTTGCTAGAGCTTAAGAAAGAACAGTTTAATCTGCGCTTTCAAGAAGCCACCGGCCAATTAGAAAAGACCGCCCGCGTTCGCCAAGTGCGTCGTGACATTGCGCGCGTCAAAACAATTATGGCGGAATCAAAATCCGCTAAGAAGGCTTAAGGTAGGTCGAGATGCCAAAACGCGTACTCCAAGGCACGGTTGTGTCAGATAAAGGTGAAAAGACGGTTGTGGTCAAAGTTGAGCGCGCCTATCTGCATCCTTTATTAAAAAAGACGATTCGTCGTTCAAAGAATTATCACGCGCATGATGAAAAAAATGCGCACAAGGTTGGCGATACAGTTCGTATTATCGAATGTCCGCCGAAATCGAAACTCAAGCGGTGGGAAGTGGTCTCAGCGTAAGGCAATCGCCTTTACGTTGTTCTCTCTCATTTAAACAAGGAGACGTCTCATGATTCAAATGCAGACAAACCTAGAAGTGGCCGATAACTCCGGCGCCCGTCGCGTTCAATGCATCAAGGTGCTTGGAGGCTCTAAGCGCCGCTATGCTCACGTTGGTGATGTTATTGTTGTTTCTGTCAAAGAAGCTATTCCACGTGGTAAAGTTAAAAAAGGCGATGTGCGTAAAGCAATTGTTGTACGCGTTCGTAAAGATATACAGCGTCGTGATGGGTCTGTTATCCGCTTTGACGGCAATGCTGCTGTTATCATCAATAATAATAACGAGCCGATCGGCACACGTATTTTTGGCCCTGTTCCACGTGAACTTCGTGCGAAAAATCACATGAAGATCGTATCGCTCGCTCCAGAGGTGCTATAGTCATGGCTGCCAAGATTAAAAAAGGCGATTATGTTATCGTCATCGCTGGTAAGGATAAAGGCCGTAAGGGCGAAGTCCTTAAAGTGTCTCCGAAGGAAAGTCGCGTTGTCGTAAAAGGCGTTCGCATGGTTAAGCGTCATATGCGTGCCAGCCAAGCGGATCCGGACGGCGGTATCAAAGAATTCGAAGCGCCTATTCACGTCTCAAACGTCGCTCATATCGACCCAAAAGACAATAAACCCACTCGCGTAGGCTTTACGACGTTGAAAGACGGCAAAAAAGTTCGCGTCGCAAAGAAATCAGGGGAAGTCATCGATGGCTAAACCGTATGAACCACGCCTCGCGGCGGTCTATCGTGATGAAGTCCGTGCGAAGATGAAAGAACAGTTCGGCTATACCTCCGATATGCAAATTCCACGTATTGAAAAAATCGTGTTGAATATGGGCATTGGTGAAGGCGTCGGTGATAAGAAAAAAGTCACAGCCGCTATGGAAGAGCTTGAGCTCATTGCCGGTCAAAAGCCTGTGCCATGTGTGGCGAAAAAGTCTATTGCGGGCTTTAAGCTCCGTGACGGCATGATCATCGGTACGAAGGTAACGTTACGCCGTGATAAAATGTATGAATTCCTCGACCGCTTGGTAAACATTGCTCTGCCGCGTGTGCGAGATTTCCGCGGATTGAACGGTAAAAGTTTTGACGGGCAGGGCAATTATGCCATGGGCCTTAAAGAACATATCGTTTTCCCTGAAATCGATTATGATAAAGTTGATACCGTTCGCGGTATGGACATCGTGGTACAAACAAGTGCCAAAACTGATGAAGAAGCCAAAGCATTGTTGGCTGCGTTCTCTTTCCCATTCAGAAATTAATCTGGTCGGAATTAGAACGAACGCAACAAGCTAAGCCTAGTTACAAATAATCGTATTTGTAACTTAGCAAACAGGAGATAATGAATGGCTAAAGTAAGCTCAGTCGAGCGCAATTTGAAGCGTCAGCGCCTCGTGGCAAAATATGCCGGGAAACGCGCGTTGCTAAAAGATATTGCTCGCAATAAAGATTTGCCGGTTGAAGAGCGTTTCCAAGCGCAGCTTAAATTGGCTGCTCTGCCGCGCAATTCTGCGGAAAACCGTATCCGTAACCGTTGCCAAGTGACAGGTCGTCCGCGCGGTTATTATCGTAAAATGAAAATGTCTCGTATCGCTTTGCGCGAATTGGGATCCATGGGCCTTATACCAGGCCTGGTTAAATCCAGCTGGTAGGGGAGAGAAACAATGTCATTTTCAGATCCTTTGGGCGATATGCTCACACGTATACGTAACGCCATCATGCGCGGTCGTTCGTCCGTCACAACGCCTGCATCCAACTTGCGCGCTCGCGTTCTCGATGTACTCGCTGATGAAGGTTTTATCCGCGGTTACGAAGAAACAAAAGATACCGAAGGCTTTCGCGCTTTCAACATCGAATTGAAATACTTCGAAGGCGAAGCTGTTATTCGCGATATTAAGCGTATTTCCAAGCCGGGCCGTCGTGTCTATTCATCCGTTAAAACTTTGCCTCAGATCCGTAACGGTCTTGGCATTGCTATCCTGTCCACCCCTAAAGGCGTCATGAGCGACTCCGCGGCACGTGAAAACAATGTCGGCGGCGAAGTTCTTTGCCAGGTGTCATAGGAGAGATTTATGTCACGTATTGGTAAAAAGCCTATCACGATTGTTGATGGTGTTACGCTCACCCAAAGCGGTCAAACGATTGCAGTTAAAGGCCCTATGGGCGAATTAAGCTTCACGCTTCCGGATGCTGTCACAGGTAAATTGGAAGGATCTGAATTTACGGTCTCTCCTGTTGAGGGTGTGAAAAACGCAAGCGCAATGTGGGGCATGAGCCGCACAATGATTGAAAACCTTATCCTTGGTGTTACGAAAGGCTTTGAAAAAGAGCTTGAGTTACGAGGTGTTGGTTATCGTGCGCAAATGAAAGGCACTGATCTGTCTATGCAGCTCGGTTTCTCTCATGATATAGATTACACACCACCTGCCGGCGTCAAAATTGAAGCCCCGAAGCCGACACTTATTAAAGTATCAGGCATTGATAAGCAGCAAGTTGGTCAAGTTGCCGCCGAGATCCGCGCGTTCCGTAAGCCAGAGCCTTATAAAGGCAAGGGTGTACGCTATGTCGGTGAGTTCGTTCGCAGCAAAGAAGGTAAGAAGAAGTAGTCATGAAATCTGCTCACCAAAATATCAAACGTCGCGCCGAGCGCGTTCGTCGCCGTCTCAAAAAGCACGCCAATGGGCGTCCACGTTTGTCTGTCTATCGTTCTGCAAAGAATATTTCTGTGCAAGTCATAGACGATGCAACAGGCACAACATTAGCCTCCGCTTCTACACTTGAAGATAAGAAGCAAAAGGGATCTGATGTTGCAGCGGCACAACGCATTGGCAAATTAATCGCAGAACGCGCTACAGAGGCAAAAGTCGGCGAAGTCGTCTTTGACCGAGGTGCATATCTTTATCATGGCAGAGTCAAAGCTCTGGCCGATGCGGCTCGCGAAGCCGGTCTGAAATTCTAGGAAGACTATTATGGCTAGAGAAGACAACCGCCGCAATCGTGACGATGAACAAGATAACGAGTTTATCGATCGTCTCGTGCATATTAATCGTGTTGCGAAAACCGTAAAAGGTGGTCGTAACATGTCATTCGCCGCTCTTGTCATCGTGGGTGACGAAAAAGGTCGTGTCGGCTTCGGTAAGGGTAAAGCCCGCGAAGTGCCTGAGGCGATCCGCAAGGCGACTGAAGAAGCAAAGAAGACATTGATCCGCGTGCCTCTGCGTGAAGGTCGGACCCTTCATCATGATGTCCGTGGGCGTCACGGTGCCGGTAAAATCGTCATGCGTTCAGCCCCTCCCGGGACAGGCGTTATTGCAGGTGGTCCGATGCGCGCCGTATTGGAATGCCTCGGCGTTCAGGACGTTGTCGGTAAGTCAATTGGTACGTCCAATCCTTACAACATGGTGCGTGCCACATTCGATGCGCTCAAACGTATGGAAAGCCCTCGTACAATCGCTAACAAGCGCGGCAAAAAAGTTGCTGAAATTGTTGAGCGTCGCAAAGACGGTGCGTCTGCACCTGACGCGATCGAAGCTTAAGGAGCCTGAACAATGGCGAAAAAAGCAACAGTTACTGTCCGTC
>CAYGTR010000071.1:0-8699 GCA_964352855.1 uncultured Algimonas sp.
ACGTAGCCATTTCAGAGGATGACCGACTTTTCCATTGGCCACAGGGCCGACGTCCTGACGACCACCCCAGCTTAAGTGAACTCGGCCTGTAACTTGATTAACCTGAAACCAAATTGAAAGAAACTTATCATGACTACATTTTTCCCTAAAAATAGCGATCCCATTAAATTATTCCGAAATCCAAAATCGGGTCACTGCCATCGCGTCGAGCTCTTATTGTCTTTTTTGGAAATTCCATATGAGACAATCGATTTGGATATGGCCAATGGCGCTCATAAAGCCCCTGACTACCTTAAAATAAGCCCTTTGGGTCAGGTGCCTGCCATTGATGATAATGGCATTACCTTGTCAGACTCGAATGCTATATTGATTTATCTTTTAGGCAATTATAGCGAAGATGACGCCCTATACCCCAAAGACCCTATAAAAGCCGCACATGTGCAACGCTGGCTCTCTATAGCCGCTGGCGAAATCGCTTACGGTCCATGCGCCGTCAGACTCGTCAAGGTTTTTGGTGCAGATATGGATTGGGATGTCGCCTCTAATATCACAAAAAAGGTCTTTGCGGTTATGGAAGACACGCTTGCGTCGCAAAGCTACCTCACAGGCGACCAACTCACCCTCGCAGACATCTCCGCTTATAGCTATACGGCACATGTCGAAGAAGGCGCTTTCAGCCTTTCGCCTTACCCAAATATTAAAGCGTGGCTAAGCCGTATAGAAGGTTTGCCTAATTTTGTTGGCATGAAACCGTCTCCAAACTTAGCCCAAGGATAAGAAAATGATTGAAAGTATTGATGGATATCTCATAGGCCTTGAATTTAGCGAAGAGGAACTACAGGCTATTTCCTATCGCGGCTTCTTGTATAGCGGTATAGGTTTGATGAGCGTCATAAGCCTGACCTTCCTTGCTCTGATGATTGTAAACTAATTCAAAGCCCTGTTAATTTTACGGTTTAGGCAGCTCGTGGTCCTTCTGAACTGATTTGGTAACAATGATCATCTAAGGTCTAAAACTGTTTTGCCAATATTTTTACCGGACATCATATGACCTGCAGCTTCAGGTAAGGACGCCAAGCCTTTAAACTCTGTTGAGTCGATTGAGACCTTTAATGTGTCAGTCGCCATCATTGAGAATAATTTCTGTGCCGCATCCTGATGGTAATCTGCAAGAAGAGCATTCATGAAGCCTCGTACAGAGGCACCTTTCCAGTATAAACTATCATATATTCGCGGCTGTTGAACAGGTTTTGCACCCTTCACAATTTCTGAGGCAAAGCCCGCGCTCACAATTCTGCCGAGAGGCGCCACATTTTTTAAAATTGCGTCAAAGAGTGGCCCTCCGACAGTATCTATTCCAACATCAATGGCGTCCGTGAATTGTGTAGATAGAATTTGTTCAACATCTTCTGTCTTATAATTCAGACATATTTCAGCACCAAGCCCCTCTACAAACGCACACTTAGCGGGACCGCCCGCGATGCCAATAACGCGGCACCCTTTATTGACGGCAAGTTGCACACAAATATGCCCGAACCCACCTGCGGCGGCTGTAATCAGAACTGTCTCGCCGCGTTTTGCATTTGCGACATGCTCGAGAGCAAGAAAGGCTGATATCCCGGTAGGAACGATAGCTAAATACTCAGGGTTAGCTGAAGGAATCCGGTAAACTGACTGAGCGTCAACAATATGCCTATGTCGGTACGCCCCTCCAAGCCCTGTCGTAGCTATGGCATCACCAATATCTAGATGCGCATCTTCACCAACAGCTTCGATAATACCTATGGCTTCTATTCCCAGATCAAAAGGTGGGCGCAGAGAAAGGTAGTTGACCTTTCCTTGCATTAACATGTGATCAAATAATCCGTTGACGCCTGCATAATGGTTGCGCACCCTTATTTTGGTGCCCTTAGGTTCTATAATAGGATCATCCACAATTTGAGTTGCAACTTCATATAGACCCGTGGAATTAACAACGACAATTTTTTGACTATTCACGCTATCTCACATTCCAAAATGAGGGTTTATATAAAGTCTTTTCGCAAAGGTGTTTGTTTTATAGCAAGCCTGAAAATTGAGTTGCATCAAACCGGCTTGTACTTTTCAACCATAGAGATGTAATTTGCCCTTGAATTGATTTTTGTGATTTGCCTAGCATCTCCTGTCGATATAGCTTCAAGAAAATAGGGGAAGTCAGATCGCTACGAAAACAATTTCAAACCTCGGAATTAGTGTCATACTTGGCGCAGCTTTTTTTCTTGGGGGTTGCACAACAACATTACAAGAAAGAGCGAACCTTAAGCGGCTTTATGATAAGAGCGCTCAATATCATGCACCCGACCGCAACCCTGTAATCGTAATTCCAGGAATACTTGGCAGCAAGCTTGTCGATGACGATACGGGCATGACTGTATGGGGTGCTTTTCGCAAAGACTATGCGAACCCTAAATCCGATGATGGTGCACGGCTCATTGCCATTCCGCTCTCCGCAGACCCCGCAAAAGCCTCACTCACTGAGACAAGTATTCGTCCTGACGGTGTATTGGAAAGGCTGGACGTTAAGTTAGCTGGCTTTCCGATTTCAATTCAAGCTTACGCAGGGATTCTAAGTACGCTAGGGGCTGGGGGCTATCGCGATCAATCCTTGGGGCTTAATTCGATTGACTACGGGACGGATCATTTTACCTGTTTCCAATTTGATTATGATTGGCGGCAGGATATCCCATCAAATGCGGCGCGGTTGAAAGCCTTTATCGATGAGAAACGGGCGGAAGTTCAGCATAGCTATGCCAAAGATTACGGGATTGAAAATGCCGAAGTAGAGTTTGATATCGTCGCCCACTCCATGGGCGCTATCTTGTCTCATTACTTCGCCCGCTACGGTGCAGCTGATCTCAACGAAACAGGTGAAACGCCCGTGACATGGGCCGGTGCCGAAGATCTCGACCGTCTGATTATGGTCGCACCTCCCAATGCAGGCTCCTTAGAAGCCATGGACCAACTCATAAACGGCTTTAACACAGGCCGCCCCGTTTTGCCCTATTATCATCAGGCGTTAATCGGGACTTTCCCTTCTGTCTATCAGCTTTTACCGAGAGCCCGGCATGACGTAGCCGTCTGGGATAATAATCCAGAAGCCATCATTGAGGACTTACTCGACCCGGAACTTTGGGAAGAGATGAAATGGGGGTTAAGTGGCGAGGATAAGAAAACAGATGCTGCGCTTGCTCAGTTAATGCCTGATGTGAAGTCAATCCAAGAGCGCCGAAAGATTGCCCGTCTATTTCAGCGCAAAGCCTTAGCCCGCGCTCAACAATTTCAAGACGCTATGGATACGCCCGCTAGCCCGCCTGCGGGCCTTGAGATGTTTTTAGTCGCAGGGGACAACCGCCAAACACCACAGGTCGCATCGATTGATAAAAAGACGGGAGGCTTTGAGATCATCGGATATGGCCTTGGCGATAAAACTGTTCTTCGAAGTAGCGCCCTAATGGATGAGCGTGTTGGGCAAACTTGGAGCCCGACCTTAGTATCTCCACTGAAATGGTCATCTGTTATGTTTATTCCAGGGAAACACCGAACCATTACGAGTGGTCCGATATTTGAAGACAATGTGCTTTATTGGCTTTTAGAAGAGCCGCGCGAGTAAGATTTAATAAGTTATAAGTTTACGCCAATTGATGTGCCTGAAATCATTCGGCAGGCGATGATAAAAAATAAAATTTATTATCCAACAATGCCATTGCTACTCGATCTCAAAGCACCCCCTAGACTCACAAATATCCCATAAGACCCATCCATTTTACGCCGAGCCGTATAGCCACAACCAAAATTAATACGCCCGTAATGCGCCGCAGCGCAGCTTCAGGAAACAGTTTCATCCCCAACCCATTTCCCAGCGCACCTCCCAAAATGACAGCAGTAACCAGAGGCCAATGGCTAATAATATCCGACACCGCGACGTCCGATCCTATTTTAGACACATGCCCAGCTAGTCCAAAAACTGAGTTGACCAAAATAAATACGCTGCACAGCGCAGCAATTTGTTTTGGGCCCGCCCATTTCAAGCGATAAAGTATCGGCGCGAGGATTATCCCTCCACCAATACCGACTATTCCAGAGTAAAAACCAATAGCACCACCAATCAAACTACTGGCGAAAGGTGGTGGTGACGGGGTTAACGCCTGCGGGGTAGACGTTTCAGGTCTAGATATTAGAAGCCGCCCACTGGCCGCTAAAAGTGCTCCACTTAACAGGCCTATAAACATAGTTTCAGATACCTGAAGCCGGCCGCCTGCCCATGCCAAAGGAATTGATAATACGAAGAATGGCCAAGTTGAACTCCAATCAATTAAGTCAGCCCGAGCATAGCGAAGGCTACTGCCTGTGACGACGCAGATATTGCAAATCAATGAGACAATTGGGATGACGAGATAAGATGCCCCCGTGATGGCCAGCACCGCTGTATAGCTTGATCCCCCGCCGAACCCTACCGAGGCATAGACCGCAGCAATTCCAAAGAATATAGCAGCAAGAGCGAGTTTCACTCAAAGGCCTCTGATCGCGGAGAATATAAAAGGACGGGCATAGAATGCTATACTACACTGTGCTTCACTTGCACGTCGACAATTTTGTGAACGTAATTATTGTCGACTTAGCTTTAACAGTCGCGCACGGTGCAGCCCGTTTGACATTTGCTTTTTGGTGAGAATAAAGTGTCTTGATGAATAAATTAATTGACAGTTTTGGCCGCGAGGTCAACTATTTACGAGTCTCCGTGACCGACCGATGTGATTTACGCTGTCAGTATTGCATGGCAGAGCGCATGACGTTTTTGCCGAAATCTGACCTATTGACTCTCGAAGAACTATCAAAACTGTGTCATGGCTTTATTGATAAAGGTATCCGAAAAATTCGTATTAGCGGCGGAGAGCCCTTGGTACGGAAAGACGTGATGGAGTTGTTCAAAGATATTGCGCCTCGTTTTGGTAGTGGCTTATCAGAGTTAACCCTCACCACAAATGCGACGCAACTCTCAAAATACGCCGATACGCTTGCCGAACTAGGCGTCAAACGGGTCAATATCTCTCTAGACAGTTTAAACCCCGAAGTCTTTGCTAACTTATCACGCCGCCCGGTTTTACCCGAAGTTTTAAGCGGTATACAAGCCGCGCGTGAAGCTGGACTAAAGGTCAAAATCAATACCGTTGTTTTGCCTAATAACTTGTCTGAGTTACCAGACATGCTAAGTTGGGCCCATGCGCAATATTTTGATATGAGTTTAATAGAGATCATGCCGATGGGTCAGACAGGCCAAAACAGATTAAAACAATTTGTTCCCATGCAAGCGGCAAAGGATATATTAGAAAAGCGATTTACGCTCTCCTCTATTCAGCAGTCCGGAAATTTGGGCGGGCCAGCGCGATATCATCACGTCAGGGAAACGGGCGGCAAACTTGGATATATATCTCCCCTCACCCATAATTTTTGCGCGGGCTGTAACCGTATTCGCATGACCTGCACGGGGCGCATTTATATGTGCCTTGGTCAAGACGACTATGTCGACTTTCGTAGCCTATTGCGCATGGGTGGTGATCTAGACGCCGCCACACGATCTGCCCTACGCGAGAAGCCTAAGGCGCATGACTTTACAATCACAGACCAACCAAGCGTTGCGCGGCATATGTCAGTTACAGGCGGATAGTCATGGCCACTTTCGAATTTTTAGGTCGTCTAAGTGACATCCAAAAACTGCAAGAGATCCTACCCATCCCAAGTTCAGTGACAACTGTACAGCAGATGCGCGTGTGGCTGTCCGACTATTATCAAACGGATCAACTCTCTTGCCCGTCCGTTCGGGTTGTTATCAATGATGTGATTGTTACGAACGTGCATAGCGTGAGCAATCTCGATCGAATTGCCTTTTTGCCTCCCGTGGGTGGCGGATGATGATCACGGAAAACGTCATTGACGCAGGAGCTAGCCTTGAGGAATTTACGCGCAAGAACACGAGCAGCGGCGGCATTGTCAGCTTTACTGGGCAAGTGCGTGAGCGCAGTGCAAAAGGCAGCAAAGTAGTCGCTCTCTATCTTCAAGCTCTAGAACCGTTAACAAGCGCGGGTATTGACGCCGCCATTAAAGAAGCGCGGTTTCGCTGGGCGCTTGATCACGCGACTGTCACGCATCGCATCGGCACTATAAAGGCAGGTCAGACTATAGTATTTGTAGCAGCGGCCGCGCAGCATCGGCGCGCAGCTTTCGAAGCGGCTGACTTTTTAATGGACTATTTAAAAACCGAAGCCATGTTTTGGAAAAAAGAAATCGGCACCACAGAGGCCAACTGGATTGAGCCTCGAACAGCCGACTATGAGGACGCAAAGCGATGGACACGTCGTGCAAACACGGAATACGAGGCTTAGTATGAATTTTGGAATAGACGAGAGTCTGGTTTTCAAGCCGGTTCGTATCGCAGTTTTAATAATTTCTGACTCGCGCACTTTAGAGACGGACACCTCAGGAGCATGGCTCGCAGAACGCCTGACGGCTGTGGGCCATACGCTTGCAGAGCGGCGCATCGTTGCCGATGACGCAGTTGAAATCAGATCGACTGTGCAGGCCTATATCAATGCGCCAGACATTGATGTTGTTATCACATCCGGCGGCACAGGATTGACGGGCCGCGACGTTACGCCCGAAGCCGTATCACCTTTATTCGAAAAAACCATAGACGGTTTCTCTGTTATTTTTCATCAAATCAGCTTTCAAAGCGTAGGATTATCGACATTGCAATCTCGCGCATTAGCTGGGCTAGCCAAGAACACTTTTATCTTCTGCCTGCCTGGGTCCACGGGGGCCGTAAAAGACGGGTGGGACAAAGTCATCTCATTTCAACTTGATAGCCGCCATCGTCCCTGTAACCTTGTTGAGCTTATCCCGCGTTTGTCCGAAACATGAGCGGGCTAACGCATATAGACAACGATGGCCGAGCGCGCATGGTTGATGTCTCAAACAAAACTGTGACCACTCGGACGGCGAGCGCGTCTGGTATAGTCCGCCTGGGGCAAACAGCATTTGATTTGGCGTGCGCAAACCCCAAAGGCGACCCTGTATCTATTGCCGAGCTGGCTGGGATAATAGGAGCTAAAAAAACATCGGATCTCATTCCGCTCTGCCATCCTTTACCACTATCCAAAGTGAAGCTTTTGATTGAGCCGCTGGAAACGGAAACTGGGTTTTCTGTGGTGGCCGAAGTGAAAACGGACGGGAAGACAGGCGTTGAGATGGAGGCGTTAACGGCTGTCTCTGTGGCGTGCCTCACGCTCTACGATATGCTTAAGGCTGCCGACAAATCCATCGTCATAACGGACATAAAACTACTCGCCAAAACGGGCGGAAAATCAGGCGATTATCAAAGATGATTAGTGTGGATGAAGCTCTAGCTCTGATAGACACGCATCGCCCATATTGGGGTACAGAGACAATTGCGCTCCACTTCGCAAATAGGCGCCGCCTTGCTGAAGATATTATTGCGCCTTTCAAGCAGCCCCGCCACTCCGTCTCAATCATGGACGGCTACGCAATGCGCAAAAATGATTTGTTGAGAAAGGTTAAAGTCGTTGGAGAATCTCGGGCGGGCGCTCCGTTTGAAGGTCAAGTTCACGCTGGCCAAGCGGTTCGTATTTTTACGGGTGCGATTCTGCCCGAGGGTGCGAACTGCGTCGAAATACAGGAGCATGCAAAGCTTGAAAACGATTGGCTTAGTTTTGTGGAAGTATCAGAGAACCGCCATTACATTCGTGATGCTGGATCAGATTTTCGCAAAGGTGATATCCTGTTTAAGCAAGGTACAATCGTAACACCCGCCATAATTATGGCTTTATCCAGTGCAAATCTCGCGACAGTTCAGGTTGAACGGGTGCCCACGGTTGGCCTGTTAAGAGGTGGTGACGAATTAAAACCGATCGGGTCGGTTTTGAACGGCGAAACCATCATTGACTCTATCGGACCAGGCCTGCTGGCCTTATTTTCCGACTGGTCAATCTCCGTCGTAGATTTGGGCATTGCCACTGATGATCCGTCAGACATCAAGGCACGTATTCATGATTGCGATAGTGACATCATTGTTCCAATTGGCGGTGCATCCGTTGGGGATTATGATTTCATGAAAGGCGCATTTCAGGCGCAAGGTTTTGAGCCAATCTTTCGCAAAATCGCCGTCAAACCTGGCAAACCAACATGGTTTTCCAAACGTCAAAACCAATGCGTTTTAGGTCTTCCCGGCAATCCTTCTTCGGCCTGGGTGTGTACACACATATTCTTATCGCGCCTCATAGGCCGACCCATAAATGTCAAAAAATACGTTTCGGCTGATGACATTCCTTCCAATGGAAACCGAGAAACCTATTTGCGCGCACGCTTGAAACCTAATGGTACAGTCTCACCACTGAGCAAACAGGACAGCGGACTTGTCCTTCCTCTTACCCAGGCGAATATACTGATAAAGCGGGAGGTGAGCGCGCCCCCCGTCAAGACCGGATCGAACGTCGAAGGACTAACGCTATTCTAAAAATATGATGCGTGCTTGATCGGAAAACTCTACACAAATGTTTATAGAGAGAGATTGTATTTTTAACTTATTACCCTGGGCTTTGTCACGTTAATGCCAGCTTCCAGACAATGCGCTAAACTTTAGCGATGAA
>CAYGTR010000072.1:0-8646 GCA_964352855.1 uncultured Algimonas sp.
AGATTGTGCTCGCGTGCGCCGCGCACTTGAATGGATTTTAACATGGCCATGAAGTCTTCCAATTACGGGAAAAGTTAACAGGTTTAATACGCGTGGATGTGGACTTAGTTTGCCCTAACCCTCAATACAAGTCAGATGCCCAACACTCTTGCAGAGTCGTTGTGAAGGCTATAGAACATAAATGGAACAAAAGCGTCAAGAGGTGAATTATGGCGGGCTCAGTTAATAAAGTTATTCTTATCGGTAATCTCGGTAAAGATCCGGAAATTCGAACATTCGGGAATGGTGGCAAGGTCGCTAACTTCTCGATTGCCACATCCGAGACATGGAAAGACAAGCAAGGCCAACGTCAAGAAAAGACGGAATGGCATAATATCGCTGTGTTCAATGAAGGTCTTGTCGGCGTTATCGAACGCTATGTCAAAAAAGGCTCCAAGCTGTATATCGAAGGCAAACTGCAGACGCGTAAATGGCAAGACCGTGACGGGAATGACAAATACACGACAGAAGTCGTTTTGCAGGGCTATAATGGGGTGCTCACCATGCTCGACAGTCGTGATAGCCAAGGTGGTGGTGGCGGGGGCCGTATGAGCGGCGGCGGCAGTTACAATCAAGACAGTGGCGGATATGGCAATATGAACCAAGGCGGGTCGCGTTCGGCTTCTGCCATGGAAGGCCCGAAAGAGGATTTCGATCTTGATGATGATATCCCATTCTAGGCTGACCCAATGACTGATTTTATTGTGGTGTCGCTGTTCAAAGCGACTTCAACGGCTAATCCTGACATGCCGATATACCGAGAAGTCATGGCGCAGGTGAGGGCATTTGACCCTGATGCGGCGCGGCTTACAGCAGAAGAGCGCGGTCGGTTACGAGAAAGTGCGTTTCAAACGCCACAAGGACACACGGTGTCTTGGCAATTTGAAAAAGTCGTCGAGGTCAGCCCTATGCTCGAAGACGTCTCTGAAAACGGCATTAAAGAGCTTTATTCCAGAGATTTCCAAGATATTCACGCTTACGAAGTCTTGACGACGATGGATAAGTAACCGGAGTTACTTTGTTTACATCATGGCCAATGTGCCGCGCGGCGAGGTTTGTAGTGCCTGCCCCTGACAACTCTGTCATCCTGCGTGCAGCATTTCATAGAAATGGGTAATCGCAAGAGTTCGAGTTTTCTGTAATGAAGCTTCAACATGTCCTTTCTCGCACTTCCACGACCCACGCGTTTCTGAAAATGCTCGGCGCGGAATGACAGAGAAAATAATATGACTTCTCGCATGTATGGGAAATGAAATCACAAACTGCCTGACCAATTTGTCATGTAATGAAGTGGTAATGCGCCCTTGTTTCGCCCTAATTTAATTTATAGGTTATTTTATAACAAGTGGGACGAGGTGCGATTTGCACGCTATCAGCATAAATAAGATTTGGAGAGCGGTCTCTTATGATCCGCGTCATTACCAAATTGGAGTTTTAAGCTCTCTTATCTTGCTCGGTTTGTTTCATTTTGGATTTCAACTACCTTGGTGGCATGTCGTGGGCTGTGTGGGCTCGACCCTCGCAACACAAGCTTTTGCAGACAAAGTCGTCGGACGAAAATTTGACCCGCGCAGCCCTCTTATCTCTGCGCTTTCTCTGACATTATTATTACGGACGGGTTCGGTGACGCTGTCCATTGCGGCCGGTATCATCGCCATAGGCTCCAAATATATTCTGCGCTGGAAAGGCAAGCACATCTTTAATCCCGCGAATTTCGGGCTCGTGATTTTATCGCTACTGTTTGCATCGGCTTGGATTTCGCCGGGGCAGTGGGGGGCAGCGCCGTTCTTTGCGCTCTTGTTACTGGGACTGGGCGGTATGGTGACGGGCAAGGCGAAACGCTGGGATGTCAGTATTGCTTTGCTCGCCAGCTATGCCGCGCTGATTTTCGGTCGCGCTTTATGGTTGGGTGATCCGCTCACTATTCCGATCCATCAAATGCAAAGCGGCGCGTTATTGGTCTTTGCCTTTTTTATGATTTCCGACCCTAAAACGACACCCGACGCCCGTTTAGGGCGGATTATCTACGCGATGATGGTCGCGACAGTTGGTTTTTCCATTCAATTTGGGATGTATAATGCGGCGGGAATTATCCTAGCGCTGATACTCACCGCGCCGCTCGTACCGTTCATTGATAAACTCATTCCCGCAGGCCGCTATGCATGGCCGGAGTATAAGACACCGTCGCAACAAAGCTCTGTCATTCCGCGCGAAGCCGCGGAAGTTCGAGAGAGAATATGTTGAAGCCACGTCACAGAAAATTCGAGCTCCTGCGATTATGCATTTCTATGAAATGCTCCACGCAGGATAACAGGTAATTTAGTTAAATCAGGAGCCTATTATGAAACACATTCTCACCGCCGCCACCGCCCTCGGCCTCTTCGCGCTCGCGCCGTCCGCCAATGCCTTTTGTGGGTTCTATGTCGCCAAGGCCGATACGGATTTGTTTAATTCCAGTTCCAAAGTGGCCCTTGTGCGTGACGGCGACCGGACGGTCATCACAATGGCCAATGATTATCAAGGCGATCCGACAGAGTTTGCCATGGTCATTCCCGTACCGACCGTCATTACCAAAGACCAAGTCCATATTTCCGACCCGGCCCTTTTAGATCATTTGGATGCCTATACCGCCCCGCGCTTAGTGGAGTATTTTGATAGTAATCCCTGCATGCAATATCAATTTAGAGATAGAATGCTTGCGCTAGAATCTGCCGTTCCTGAACCAGTTGCAGAAATGGAAAACCAAGCCAAAGCCCTCGGCGTAACGATTGAAGAAAGCTTCTCAGTCGGTGAATATGACATCCTCATCCTTTCCGCGACGGAAAGTGACGGCCTGCAAACATGGCTCGACAGTAATGGCTATAAAGTTCCCAAGGGCGCGGAGAAAACGCTCGGTAGCTATATCAAACAGGATATGAAATTCTTTGTCGCCAAGGTGAACCTTGACGCTAAAGCCAAGGCAGGTGGCGAAATGCTACGCCCCATCGCTGTGGCCTATGAAAGTCCGAAATTTATGCTCCCCATTCGCCTCGGCACGGTCAATGCCAATGGCGACCAAGACTTGTTTGTCTATGCCCTAACTCGTGAAGGTAAAGTCGAAACGACGAATTATCGCACTGTCAAAATTCCGTCCGATAAAGAATTGCCGATTTTCGTGAAAGATGACTTCGGTGATTTTTATAAGGATATGTATTCAACAACAGCCGATCGTGAAGGCGGACATGGAGTCTTCATGGAATATGCGTGGGATATGAATTGGTGCGATCCCTGCGCCGCCGATCCGCTCAGCCCGGAGCAGCTCCAAGAACTCGGAGTTTTCTGGATGGATGAGGGCGTTAATAATGAAATTATGCCCCGTCGCGGCGGTAAGTCTATGGCGCGCGATGTCTATGTGACCCGCTTGCATGTGCGCTATGACGCCAAAAGCTTCCCCGAAGATCTGAAATTTAAAACCACAGGGGACCGTTCAAACTTCCAAGGCCGCTATATCCTGCGCCATGCCTATGACGGCGAGATGAAATGTGAGGCCGCAGAGGACTACAAACGTGAAGTGAATAAGCGCAAAGAAACCGAAATTAAGACCCTCGCCAATCTCACAGGGTGGAAGACGGGCGACATTCGTGACCGTATTGAAGAAAGCGGTGTCGGCGGGTTCTTTGATGTCTCTAAACCCGCGAGCGATCCGCAATGGTGGAAGAAGATCTGGCCTTCTGAGACAGAGAATTAGACTTCATCATTTAAGGAGTTTGATTTAATCGCCCGCTAAGAATTAACTCTTTAGCAACTCATTCGGTTGGGTTTTGCTTAAGAGTCAATTCCTATACTGACTCATGGCTTGGATAAAAAAATTCTTACGTAGTGAAAAAGGCAATATGGCTGTCATAGGCGCACTTGCGAGTGGCGTGCTTATTATGATGAGCGGCGCGGCCATAGATGCAACCCGATTATATAGTCTGCGACAATCGCTTCAAGAGGCCGCGGATACGGCGGCCATTATCGCCGCTGTTGAAAATGAAAAAACGGCAGCCGAACGACAAGTGCTTGTTAATGAGAGTGTTGGATCACAGCCCGTCAGTCACAAACCCGGTGTCAGCGTTCACACTCCGAGCGTCAACAAAGATGCAGACAATGAAGTCGTGTCGGTACAGTTGGAAGCCGATGTGACGATGTATATGGGGGCGCTTTTTGGAAAATCCTCCCGCCCTGTTAAAGCGCAGAGCATGGCCGCATTTGGCGGTAATAGTTTTGAGCCTATGACCGTTATGTTCGTTTTAGACGCATCAGGGTCGATGAATGCAAAAATGCAGGGAAAGAAGCGCATTCGCGTTTTGGAAGATACTGTCCAAGAGCTTTTTATCGAAGTTGAAGACAAATACGGCGATGATACAGCCGTTCACGACAGCCTGCGAACAGGTATGTATGCTTATGCTTGGTATATCCATACGGAGTCGACGCAAAATGTTGCGCCCGGTTGGAACCACGTGACGGATAATGTCGATAATTTGCGTTTGAGTAACGGAACAATACCGGCGTTGGCCATGGAAGAAGCCTTGGCTGCTTTATTGGCTGATAAGTCGGGTGAGGGCGTAAATCACAAGCAATTCCTCGTTTTTATGACAGATGGTGAAGTGGATGATCATCTGACCGTAAATGGCGATACAGATAATACAGGTCGCAGCTTCACCCAGCGCACACTCGATGTCTGCCAACAGGCCAAAGAGAACGATATCGTCGTCATCGGTATTGGTATGCAGGCTCCGAGCAGCGGACGCGATATTTTATTGCAATGCGCTTCACCCGATAGCGGGCTTGAGAATTATGGGGCTGAGGAAAAGGCCATTGATCAAAAATGTGCGAGTCTGAATGCTGGGAGTCATCGTCAAGAGTGTTTGGCGGCCAAGGTTAAATATTTCAGTAATAATGGCCAAGCTAATGATTTTAAAATCGCCTTGGCGCAAGCTTTTCCGCAATCACAACCTGTCGCTATTCGCATTATAAACTAGCGTTTGTATCCTGCTTACAGAACAACGCAACCGATGCGGCCGCCTGCGGCGCCTGTGGGTTGCGTAATATAATCATCCGCTTTTTCATGAATGATTAGCGCCGTGCCGTCACTGTCGAGTAGAGCAGGTAAGCCGTGATCGCCGTTTATAGACACACGCTCATTGATAATGGTGAGCGTGCCCGTGCCGTCTTCTCCAACCTCCAAGTTCATCATATCCCCCGCATGCGGCCCGTCAGGCGACATTTTACCGTGGGCCATGCCTGTCGGATTAAAATGCCCACCTGAGGAAGTAAATCCGGGCGCTTCGCAAAGGCCGATTTCGTGGAAATGCATCGCATGAGTCCCTGCGCCCTCTAAGCCGCTCACACTTACAGAAACTTCTGTACCGGCAGCGCCGAGGTCTTTCAAAGTAACTGTTCCCAAAACGTCACCTGAGGCCGTTAAAATATCTTTTTGAAGTGTCATAGGCGTTTCAGAGTCTGTGCCACTACAGGCGGCAAAGATAGAAACAGTGCTAATAAGAAGTGCAGTTTTAAGATAAGTCATAAAGGAGCTCCATTGGCGTTATCCGTACCATAAAATGCCGGATTAAAACAGGTATTACTTATGTTACGCCTATCCCGCGCAGAGGTTCAAAAATAGCCCTAAAAATTTGCGGTGAGCCTTTGTAAATGCTAGAAAATGAGACCTAAAGCCGCCCGATTCGAGCGGCTCCGTTTTTATGGGGAGATCAGAGCATGAGCGACGAAAATGATATCCCTGAAGGCCCGTCTGACGACGAGGAAAATAACACGTCAGACAGCCTGCCAGAAGGCATATCCGCGGTCACAATCGAAGAGGAGATGAAGCGCTCTTATCTCGATTATGCCATGAGCGTGATTGTCTCCCGCGCCATTCCCGATGTGCGTGACGGTTTAAAACCTGTTCATCGTCGTATTCTTTACTCCATGCATGAAAACGGATTTACGCGCGAAAAGCCGTATAAAAAATCTGCACGCGTGGTCGGTGATGTGATTGGTAAATATCACCCGCATGGGGATACAGCTGTTTATGACGCGCTCGTGCGTATGGCGCAGGACTTTTCGATGCGCCTGCCGCTGCTTCAAGGCCAAGGCAACTTTGGCTCCGTCGACGGCGATCCGCCCGCAGCCATGCGATATACCGAAGTGCGCATGGATCGTCCTGCCGCGTCGCTTCTGGCGGATATCGAAAAGAACACCGTCAATTTTCAAGATAACTACGATGCGTCAGAGTCGGAACCTGTTGTTCTGCCGGCACGTTTCCCAAATATCCTCGTCAATGGTGCAGGCGGTATCGCCGTGGGTATGGCGACCAATATTGCGCCGCATAACCTCGGTGAAGTGATTGATGCGACTTTGGCTTTGATGAATGACGGTCATTTGTCAGACGATGAATTGCTAGAGATTATACCCGGGCCGGACTTCCCTACGGGTGCATTTATTATGGGCCGCTCCGGCGCGAAACAAGGCGTTTTAACAGGTCGCGGGTCTGTGACGGTGCGGGCAAAGGCTGAGATTGAAGAAATTCGCAAAGACCGCATGGCCATTATTGTCACTGAAATTCCATTTCAAGTGAATAAAGCCAATATGATCAAGAAGATAGCGGCGCTTGTTAATGAGAAACGTATTGAAGGTATTTCCGCGGTTCGTGATGAATCCGACCGTGTTGGTATGCGTGTTGTAATCGAGTTAAAACGTGACGCTGTCCCTGATGTTGTGCTGAACCAGCTTTTCCGTTTCTCGCAATTACAGCAGAATTTCAGCTCCAACATGCTCGCCCTGAATGGCGGCAAGCCTGAACAGATGAATGTGCGTCAGATGTTGGAGGCGTTTCTTTACTTCCGTGAAGACGTCATTGCGCGTCGTACGAAATTTGATCTGTCCAAAGCCCGTGATCGTGCGCATATTTTGGTCGGTCTCGCGACGGCCGTGGCCAATATTGACGAGATCATCAAGATTATCCGGGGATCTGCGAATCCTAAAGATGCGCGTGAAAACTTGCTGAACCGCACATGGCCTGCTCATAGCATGGGTGCGCTTATCAAACTGATCGCCGATCCGCGTTCTAAACTTATGGAAGACGGCAATATTCAGCTTACCGAAGAACAGGCAAAAGCCATTCTCGACCTCCGCTTAGTGAAACTGACGGCCCTCGGCATGGACGAGATAACGGATGAAGCCGAAAAATTGGCCGCGCTCATCACGGACTTGCTCGATATTCTGCGTTCGCGTGAACGTGTTCAGACGATTATTCGCGACGAACTCACTGAAATCAAAGAGAAATATGCGACGCCGCGCCGTTCCATCTTTATGGAAGGCGAAATGGACTTTGATGATGAAGACCTCATCCAAGTCGAAGATATGGTTGTGACCGTGTCCTCTGCAGGCTATGTTAAACGGACACCGCTTGATACTTATCGCGCACAAAAACGCGGCGGACGCGGACGTTCCGGCATGTCGACCAAGGACGAAGATGTCGTCACGACTGTTTTTGTGGCCAGCACGCATACGCCCGTCTTATTCTTCTCGTCCACAGGCATGGCCTATAAGCTCAAAGTGTGGAAGCTCCCGCTCGGAGGCCCTGCGACACGTGGCAAAGCCCTCGTCAATCTGCTTCCTCTTGACCAAAATGAGACCATAAATTCCATCATGGCCCTGCCGGAAAATGAGGATGATTGGGCCGAATTGGATATTATGTTCGCCTCGCGCTCCGGCGGCGTGCGCCGTAACTCACTTTCTGATTTCACCCGCGTCAATCGTAATGGTAAAATCGCGATGAAGCCTGATGAAGGCGACGGCATTGTCGATGTGCGCCTGTGTAATGAACAAGATGACGTGTTACTGACCACGGCGGCAGGTAAAGCCATTCGCTTCCGCGCGACAGATGTGCGCCGTTTCGTGGGTCGCACCTCTTCGGGTGTACGCGGCATTCGCCTCGCAGAAGGTGATGAAGTGATTTCTATGGCCGTGCTCCGCCATGTTGATGTCGAAACAGACGAAGCTCGCGCCTATATGAAACATGCCAATGCCATGCGTCGCGCACTTGGTGATGAAAGCGAAGACGACACCGAAGAGATGGATATTGAAACGTCCCTGGACGAAGAACGTCTTGGCTTTTTACAAGCCAATGAGCAACTCCTTCTGACCCTTGCCAATGACGGCTTCGGTAAGCGCAGCTCGTCTTATGATTATCGCTGTATGAATCGCGGCGGGCAGGGCGTGACCGCGCAAGAACTGGGCCGTAAAGGCACGGAGGACGCAGAACTCGTGCGTTCCTTTACTATCGAAGACGAAGACCAGATTATGATTGTTACAGATGGCGGTCTGCTCATTCGTTGCCCCGTTAAAAACATCCGCATCGTCTCCCGCAGCTCCCGCGGCGTCACCGTCATCAAACCGCGCGAAGGCGAAAAGGTGGTGTCAGTCGAACGTATACTTGAGAGTGAAGACGAAGAAGGCGGTGAGGGCGAAGTGGCGGCAGAAGGCACAGAGCCGGAATAGTCACTTCCGGCGCAAAGTGGACGTTAAGAGTGTCCGTAATGAGGCGGGTTTAGGAGGCTCAATTTTGGTAGCTAGGGGGGC
>CAYGTR010000073.1:0-8644 GCA_964352855.1 uncultured Algimonas sp.
CTTCTCGGCCGCACCACTTTCCTGACATTGCAAAGAGCGCAAGCCTTTGAAAAGTCTCGGAAAATCTCTTTTTCCTGTACTTTCCATACGGTAACTTGCGCGATTTGCCTAACTTCTTGCCTTACAATTGGCACGACAGGAGATGGCTATATGAGGTCGATTCAGCGTCCAGATCAGTATCTAAAACTACGCAATGACATATGGCATTATGTGCGCCGCGTCCCGAAAGCGGTTCGCCACCTTGATGAGCGTGTCTTGATTTACCGCTCACTTGAAACAGACAGCCGCAAAGTCGCACGGCAGCGCCGCGATATATGCGCCGCAGCCGACGACCAGCGCTGGAGCGAGGTTACGCCCAGCCGTTTCGGAACGCCCGCACCCGATGCCGTAATGAAGGACTTACAGCAGCGAGCACAAGCGTTTGGCTTCACCTACATGCCAGTCTCAGAAATCGTGGATAAATTGAACGGTGAACAGATTGTACAGCGTGTGTCGGCACTAGGCCCAATCAATGGCCCTCTATCACCAAAACAGCGAAGGGATGCGGATGCACTCCTCGGCTTAGCGGAAACGCCAAAGGTAAAAATCAGCCAAGCGCTGGAGCTTTATCTAAGCGAGATTGCGCTGGACGAGCAGACAGGCAAATCACCCGAACAGCTCAAGACTTACACCAAGGTCAAACGCCGCGCCGTTGCTAACTTTATCAAGCTCAACGGTGATATGGATATGATGGAAATAGGCCGAGACGAGGCGCGCAATGTCTACCGCTTTTGGGCAGACCGTGTTCAACCAAAGGATAACCGTAAGCCTTTGAGCGGAAGCAGCGCGAACCGTGACCTCGGAAACCTACGTAAACTGTATCGTCGCTACTTTGAGCACATCGGTGATGAGAACCGCCAAAACCCGTTTCGTAACCTACGCTTTGCCTCACCAAAGCTAAAGCAAGTGCAGCCGTTTAGTGATGATTGGGTGAGGTCGAAAATTCTTGCGCCTAACGTCTTTAAAGGGCTGAACCGCGAAGCGGCGTTGCTTTGTTACGTGATGATAGAAACAGGGTGCAGACCAAGCGAGCTTGCCAATATTGAGCCAGAGAACATTCGCCTAGACGATGAAATTCCGCATATCCGCATCAGATCAAGCTCTAAACGCGCACTTAAATCTACGGCATCCGTGCGCGAAATTCCCCTTGTTGGAGTGTCGCTAGAAGCAATGAAGCGCGCCCCAAATGGCTTTCCACACTATCAAGACAGGGGCTATCTCTTGTCTCAAACACTCCTAAATGGCTTCAAAGTCAGAGAGCTTTTGCCAACACCTAACCACCGTATTTACAGTTTCAGACACAGCTTTGAGAAGCGTATGCTGGAGGGCGGACTGGATTATGGCCTGCGTTGCACTCTAATGGGACACCGCAATCCACGACCTGAATACGGTGATGGGGGTTCGCTAAAATATCGCCGCGATGAATTGCTGAAAATCGTTCATCCATTAAGAAATCGCTTGATTGAAAACGTCCCCTTTCTCACGTGACATTCCTTTAAAGCTATCCATAATAGTACTGAATTGCGGTTGTGGCAAAATTACAACGCTGTTTTGCAATAAATACAATCGTTTGTATTTTCTACTTGCAAACGATTGTAATTTGAGTATGGGAGAGTGTGAAAAAAAATTTGAGGACGAAAAATTTCCTCTTTTAAACAAACAACACGATCATACAGGGGAATACTGATGTTCATTCGTACTAGCCAAAAACTTCTCGCGACTGCTGCAGGCGCAGCGCTCATGACATCACCTGCGTTTGCGCAGGATAGCGAGTTTGAAGATGTTATTATTGTTACGGGTGTTGCGAAAGCGACAACTGCTTTTGACTCATCTGCTTCGGTATCTGCGCTCTCTGAAGACACCATTCAAAATTTAGCGCCGCGTTCAGTCAATGAGCTGTTTCGTAGCTTGCCGGGTGTAAAAGCCGAAGATACTGGCGGCGATGCAAACGCAAATATTAAAGTTCGGGGGCTTCCGATTGCTTCAGGTGGTTCACGTTACTTCTCTATTCAAGAAAATGGCTTCCCAACTCTTTTGATTGGCGACACGGCATTCGCAACGGCTGACAGCTGGGTGCGCGTAGATAGTACAATTGGCTCCGTTCAATCTATTCGGGGTGGTTCAGCTGCGACACAAGCGCCGAACGCTGCTGGCGGTATCGTCAACTTGATCTCCAAAAAGCCTGTAGAGCAAGGCGGCTCTGTCGCCGCAACGATTGGCTTGGACTATGATGCTTATCGCCTCGACGCAGAATATGGCGGCGTGTTCGGTGATGGAGGATATTACCATGTCGGTGGTTTCGCTCGCACAGGCGAGGGCGTTCGTGACGTTCGCACAACCCAAGAAGAAGGCTTCCAAATCAAAGCGTCCGTCGGAAAAGACTTCGACCGTGGTAGCGTAGCCGTTCATCTAAAGCATTTGGATGACCGCGTTCCAACATATTTGCCTTTGCCTGCACGCGTACAAGCCGATGGTAACATTGGAACAATCGGTTTGGATCTCGGCGATGGAACAAACTCGCTAGGTCTTACTGACTTCACAGCACGCTCTAATGGCGATTTCGAAGAAAATGAAGAAGGTTTTAAGGCGGATATGACATCTATCGCGCTTCACGGTGATTATGACATCACAGAAAATGTGAAGCTAGATGGTAAGGTTCGTTACGCTGATATTTCAGGGAACTTCTATTCGCCGTTTCCGTTTAGCATCGCCGACTCAGCGGCTGATGGCGGGGAGAATATTGACTTCGCACTTTTCAACACAAGTTCCGAAATGGATAACCTCTTCGGTGACGTGAACATACAGGGCGCGTTCGACAACTTTAGCATTAAAGCAGGCGTTGAATACGCTAATCAAGACAGTGAGCAAAATTGGAATTTCAACCAAGCGCGTGCCACGCTTATTAATGGAGTGCTTGTTACAAACGGTCCCGCAGGCGGTTTTACAAATCCGACAGATGGATCTTATATCGACGGTTTCCGCCTTGGTAACCCAGCGTTTGGCAATTGTTGCACGCGTGAGTATGATTTCGAAATCGAACAGTTTGCGCCTTATATCTCTGCAAATGTCGATTTTGATAACCTAACGATTGAAGCGAGTTACCGCCGTAGCGAAAACACCATCACCGGTCAGTTCACTGAGGCCTCGATTGTCGGCCCGCAGGATGGAAATGGCGATGGCACAATCGCTTCTAACGAGCAGGGAGCACAGATAATTGATCGCAGTGCCCTTCAGTCAGTTGATTATGATGCTGATTATGATGCCTTCTCAATTGGTGCTAACTACCAAGTGAATGACACGGTTGCGGTTTTTGCTAACTATTCAGAAGGTGCATCTGTCACCGCCCCTGACCGTTCCACTGGTCTTCTTGTAGCATCGAATACAGCTGGAACACTGACAGGAACGAATGATCAATTCCTCAATTTCGTCGACTCTTTCGAAGTTGGCGCGAAATTCCGTCTTGGCCTAGGTGATTTCAGTATCGTGTACTTTGACTCTCAAGTCGCGGAAGGCGGACAGTTGGAAGCCTCAACACAAAACGTCATTCAAAACTCATTTGACACAAATGGCATCGAGATCGAAGGCGACTTTAACTTCGAAAACGGTCTGGGTTTGCGCGGGAACGCTACATTCACAGACTCCAAAATCGCGGGTCCAGATAACAATGCAAATATCGGAAATACCGCACGCCGTCAGGCGCCTTATATTTTGAATATCAACCCTTACTATGAGGCTGATAACTATAGCGTTGGTATGAACGTCTTCAGCACTGGAAAAGCGCCTGTTCAGGATAGTAATCAGTTTGACTTGCCTGCTTATACAACAGTCGGTGCATACATTAATTATGATATTCGCGAGAATATGGAAATCAGCCTCAACGCAAACAATCTGTTTGATGCCGTTGGTTTCTCCGAAGGTGAAGAAGGTGCGCCTGCTATAGGCGACTTCGTGCGCTTCCGTCCCATCAACGGGCGGACGGTTTCAGCAACATTGCGCTACAACTTTTAATCAAAAATCCCTGACTTCAGGCCCGTGGCGCAAAATTTGAGCACGGGCCTTTTTTTTACTTCTGTTTTCTTGAAGAATTACAAAATCAAGCTTTGCTATCTAATCACTCGATTATAGACTATCGACTATTATGGCGAAAAAAGTAACAATGGCGGAATTAGCGCGGCTTGCAGAAGTCGATGTTTCCACGGTTTCCCGTGCACTGAACGATAGTCCCTTAGTCAAACCGCACACCAAAGCGGCGATATTGAAAATCGCTGACGATATTGGTTATACTGTCAATGTTGCGGCGAGAAACCTACGCAAGCAGTCGAGTGAAGCCATTGGTATTGTTATCCCTCTCGCGCCTGGATCGGAGCAGACGATTTCCGACCCATTCTTTCTTGAAATGGTGGGGTCAGTCTCACATGCCGCGTCGAAACATGGATATGACCTCATCGTTTCAGTGCCTCAAGACGAAATGACAATTGCTGAACGACGACTTTTGACTTCAGGCCGTGCTGATGGCCTAATCGTTATCGGCCAAGCAGGGCGGTCCGAACGTTTAAACGCTATGAGCGCATCCAACAGCAATATCGTCGTATGGGGCGGTGCACATGGTGAGCAGAATTATACTCTGGTCGGAAGTGACAATGTGAAAGGTGGTGCCTTAGCTACTTCCCATCTCTTATCATTGGGTCGAACTAAAATACTTTTCTTGGGGGATGTGTCATTACCAGAAGTGGCTTTACGCTATGAAGGTTATGTTAAAGCCCACAATGATGCAGGGATTCCATATGATCCTACCTATGTTCTGAAACTAAATTTCGGCGGCCAGTCAGCTTTCAATGCCGTTTTAGACTTCATTGACAATGGATCCAAATTTGATGCGATTTTCGCGGCTTCAGATGTTCTTGCAATGGCCGCAATTCATGCCCTTCAGTCTCGTAACACATCAATTCCAAAAGACGTTTCAATTGTTGGCTATGACAATATTGGACAAGCACAAATGTCAACGCCGCCGCTAACCACCATCAATCAGAGCATTTCACAGGGGGGTGAAATCATGGTAGAATTGCTACTGGCAAAGATAGCGGGTAATCCTGCAAAATCGCGATTTACTCAGACTGAATTGATCGTTCGAAAATCATGCGGCGGCGCAAACTAATCAGCACATTGTCTAACTTGACCCTAAAGCTTGAACGTCTGCGGGGGTGCGAATGTCAGCTCTAAATCTGAATTTGCCCGCTCTGTATAAGGGGCAATCAGGCGAAACTCATTACCCTTGAACTTGCTGTCTATGAAGCTCGCTCCGAATAAATTCTCCATATTTGATAGAATATTCGACGTTGCTGAATATCGTTTCCAAGGTCCGTTCAAGCTCCGACTTTTGTAAAGTCGAAGTTGCTTGAAAACTTCTTCATCGGCCTGCGTTTCGTCAATGCGGCTGCACGCAGAAATTAGCATGTAATAAATGCCACTCACCGAATCCTTCGCAATCTTGGGCACTTCTGCTTGCGTGTATTCCTGATCGTCAGGGAGGGCGATTGGCGGCAGTAGCTCCAATACTATATTATCACCGTCTATGCTGATTTTCGCCCATGCCACAGCGGGACGACTTGGACCAAGCTTAGCAGACCAAAATGCATATATGTTACCGTCATCATGTTTGTAGAAATAAGGATCGCGCCATGCCGTAATTGGTCCGTCCGCTTCACCAGAGACATGTCCAATTTCATCAATAGGAGGTAAGTAGTATCCCGCATCAATGATTTTTTGTCTGTCTCGTATAGGGTGGCTATTTGCGCGTTTTGCGAAAACACTTGGCCCCTCGGAGGTTCCGATTGCTATGTTTATAGACTGAACAAAAGGATGGTCCGTCGATTTGTCTGCGATACCTGTAAAGCCAAATAAGACCCGCCCATCTTCCAAGGGTAAAACGCCGCCGCTCCAAACATTGCCAGCGTCATTGCCATCTTCGATATTTGCAGGATGAAGCACAGCCCCTTTGTCCAACCATGTGTTGCCGCCATCTCTCGATTTAAAATGTCGAAAGTGAAATTTATATTCATTACGTTGGCCCGGTGTAATGTCCGATCCGTCATGGTCGAACCGGCTAAGCGCCAAGCAATATAGATGAACACTACCATCCATTTGCATAATCCAGCTATCCCAAAGCCAGAGCATTGGATGTCGAATACCATTTGCGAAAGGCTCGGTATGGGCCTTCGGGATGGGCGGTGTTTTTCTGAATGTCACAGTATAGCTCTATTCTTGCAGATCATATTCGGTGAGATTAGCGTGCTGTAAGGCTTTGGCTGCCGGGTCTTTTAAATAGTTATAGATCATTCCAATAAACAAAAGCCCCGCCAGACCCGTGGCAAGAATGAACCCATAGCGCATGTCGCCACCAAAACTGTCTGCAACAAATCCCATAAGCGGCGCTATCGCAGCCGCAGACACTGCGGTGAAAAACAGGATTAAACCTGCGACCGCGCCATGCTTTGCCTTTGGGAAACAGCTAATGCCTTTGGAGTTTAGCGTTGGATACATCATCGACATAAACAGACCTGAGAGCGGCATTAAAAACGCCGCAACGGTTTGGCCGAAGAAGGCGCTTGCAGCAAAACATGCAAATATAACACCTGAAAATAAGACCATCACAGTCGTCCATTTTACGTGTTTCAATATCCAGACGCCCAGAAAGCGGCCCAGCGCACGGAAAACGAAGAACACCATAACCGCATAAGTTGCCATCCACGTCGCGAGTTGTGCGCCGCTATATCCATCAAGATATGTCGGAAGCCAGACGAAGATAGAAACTTCCGCTGCAACGTACAAAGCAATCGCCATTGAAAAACCCATTGCATATTTATCGCCCATTAGAGCGAAAGACTTCCAAAGATTGACAGGTTCATCTGTTGTCTTTTTTGTTTCAGGATAAGATGTAAAAGCTGCCCAAATAATCATACCTAAGCAGAGAACTGCGGCAAATAAGTAGAGGTATGTCCAAGACACGCCGCGCGCATGGAGTGAAACGACCAGAAGCGGGCCAACAATAGCACCTATCCCAAAGAAACCTTCAAGTGCATTCATGGTCCGAGTGTGTTCTTCGGTAGACGTTGTGATGTCACTGATCAGGGCGAGCGCCGCCGTTTTAAATATACCAATCGCCAAGCCACTCACGAATAATAATGTAAAGTAAAGCTGGAAAGTCGTGCCGAAAAAGAACGATGCACTCGCGATGCCATATATTGCGAGACCCGCAATAATCGTTTTCTTTCGTCCAAACTTATCAGCAAAATATCCGAATAATATACCTGATAAAGCGATTGCCGTCATGGTTGCCCAATGAAAAGCGCTGGCCTGTAAATTCGTAAGGCTCATCTCGCCCTTGGCAATTTTTATGATCTCTCCAACCGCATCGGTGGTCATGGCAAACATAAAAAACATAGCATATGTCAATGCGGTCACGGCAAAGTAGCCATGCGTTGCAGGATTTTTAGTCTTGTTGTTTGGCACAGCGTTGTGTGTTTCGCTCATGATGTTCCCCTTAATGAAATCCTTTCTAGACAAAAATACAATCGATTGCAATTTCTATTTTCACGAACTAAAAACTATGTATGATGCAGCAAGTTGTGATGAAAAAGGGGGTGTAACTATGGGTATTTCGAATGCAATCAGGCTTGCAAGTATTGATGCGGGTGGCACAACTTTTAAATGTGCAATTATCGAGATAGGTAAAGGGATACTTGTGTCCAAGCGAATTCCGACGACCGATCCAGTCAAAACGGTTGAGGGCTGTGTTCAGTTCTTCAAAGAGCAGGAAGCGGCGGGATATAAGTTCGACGGGGTTGGAATAGCGGCCTTTGGCCCATTAGATATGAATACTAGGTCCAAAAATTATGGCTCTATTCTTGATACGCCTAAGCTAGGTTGGTCGAATTTCAATCTCAAACAGGCGTTTGAGTCAGCTCTCGAGAAACCTGTCAACATAGATACTGACGTAAATGGAGCATTGTTAGCAGAGATGAAATGGGGCGCAGCTGAAACTTGCGAGAGTGCCGCCTATGTTACGATTGGAACAGGAATTGGGGCTGGTTTATTTGCGAATGAAGGCCTTGTAGGTAAGCCGTCACATCCTGAATTTGGCCACATACGTGTTCAACGACATTCGAAGGACGTGGACTTTGACGGTGTGTGCTCTTTCCATTCTGATTGCCTGGAGGGTTTGGCGTCAGCGACAGCAATGACGCAGCGGTTTGGAAATCCGGTTGAGCTGCCTGAAAGTCATATCGGTTGGGAGATTGAGGCGTATTATCTCGCGCAAGCATGTTTGATACTCTATCTTACCAATAGGCCCGAACGCATCATCTTGGGTGGAGGACTGATGCTTGCCCCTCATTTGCTTGGCCAAGTTAAGGCTAAATTTGGTGAATTACTAAATGGGTACCTTGGGCAGTCGGTCGCGGAAATTGATGATCTTATCGTTACGCCAAAGCTAGGTGATGATGCGGGGTTATTTGGCGGGGCCTACCTCGCTGCTTCACACTAAGGTGAATTTTCGCCGCTTTGCGGCGAGTCCAACGCCCCTGCCTCCGCTCGTGTGGGCGGCTCC
>CAYGTR010000074.1:0-8516 GCA_964352855.1 uncultured Algimonas sp.
AATTGAGTAAAGTTCAACACTAGTCGAGAAAACTTTCGATGAGTTCGTGGCTACTATTTGTCGAATTAAGGCAAGCAAACCAATGATCACGTTCTTGATCTATAAGTTGTGAGAGGAACATTTCAACGCTTGTTCCATTGGCCGCAGCATTAAAGTGTGAATGATGCACATAGCCAGAGAGTTTCGATAAGAGGCTTTCAGGCTTATTAGCTATCGAGAAGCTAGGAGTTTGGCTTTTGAACCGCGTATCGAATGCCGTCCTCCCTTTCATAGCTTCATACCAATTCAGGACAAAATAAATGTGATATTCATCTACGGAGGGATTAAGCGCCGAAGCCACTGTCCCATCATAGGTTATGTTTATTTCTCCAAGGCTTTTTTGCAAAAATTTATCCCAGTATTCTGGAATATCTACTCCAAGGTAAGCTAAGCACACACAAACTTCAGCTAGTAAATCTGCATCATTATCAAGCAAAGACAACAAGCCCATATACATTAGGCATGATTGAGCATCATTTTTTAAAGGTAAGGGTTGGGTGCCATTACGCGTTAGGAAAAAAATGATGTGCGTTAGATCATAGAATAGTGGTTTGTTAAATTTCTTGTACCAATTAGGGTTACTGATAAAACTATCAATCCTATTTGATATGCTTTCATATATTTCGAGAGCATCTTCACTTAAAGGCTCTAACTCACGAAGCATTGTTAATGTTTCAAGTTTCCGCGTATCAGATGTATCGAACAAAACGAATTTTTCATTTTTGACATATTGTGCTATTTTATGACTTTCAGTCCCTTGGATGCCTCCTTTCTCAAGATCGATCACCATGCCGAGTGTGAACCGGTAATATTGGGGGTAAAGTTCCGTAAACTTCAGAGCATTTGTATAGAAATCTTCGTAGAGTTTAAGAGCTCGTGGCTCAATAAGAAAGCCTGAGTCAACAGATATTGCTAAGAGTTCCCCATTCTCTTTCAAGAATGGGAAACTCAACAAAGGATTCCGCTTTATGGCGAAAGCTTCAACTGTATCGTAAGATAAGAACAAATCTAGAGTTTTATCTAGTATCTATTGAAGCGTATACTGATCATCAAGCCTGACCCCACGCCGTCATAAAGACCATTTTGCTTCAAAGTTTTGGCGATGCTTTGGAAATCGCCATTATATAAACCAGTGGCGACTGAACAGGTTTTGATGTTTTCCTGTATTTGAACAAACTCTTGCTGGGTTAAAGTCTCAACCGAGTCCGCAAATGCAAAAGAGCCGCTGGCCAAAGCGCCTAGTGTGATAATTGCTGTTGTTAAAAATAGTTTTTTCATAGCCCTGCCTTTTATTGATGGAAGGCAAGGAATGAGGTTTTATGGTTAATTAAGTGTTAATTTAAAATTACACTATTTCAGACATAAAAGTTTTACAGACTTCTAATTAAGTGAAGCTTCAAGAATGTTCCTAACGACTCTTACGAACCGGCGGTCATGTTTTAAACTTTCGAAAACTTGCATTCGGTCTTCTAGGGTAGAGACGTTTTCGCGAAGAAGATTGGCTTCAGTGACTCCTATCCAATCTAGATTTTTTGCTTTGTGAGCACAGGCATTGATTATCACATTGATATAGACTGAATTGGCACCATAATATTTGGCGCAGTGGTCCATTAGGTTAGTCCCATTTAGTTTCATAATCGCATAACCAGCATCGACACCAAAAATTGATTGATCTCTCACCGAGTAGATTTGCTTAACGCGGTTCGATATTCTTTTAGCCTCATCCCACTCGCTCAAGGAGTATCCATAAAAAGTGGCTATGGTACTCATAACGAGAGGGTTGGTATTATATCGAGCCTCCGCTCTCATTAATACTGAAGCAAATCTTTCTGCATTGAAGTCGGGGCGTTGCGCCTCGTAATATAGCTTTGCGATTGTCAATTCTGCACTATCAATCCAAGCACTCTCATTTTGGTTGATAATGGTTTCAGCAGCTAAAAACGAGTCAATTGATTGGGCAGGGTCTCCATTGCGGGCAAGGTCTAAATAGTTTGCCGCAATAGCGCCATAGTTATCTAGGGGTGCAAATTCACTTTCAATTGAGCTCTCTAAACATTGCTGCACTTCATTAAATTCAACTTCCGATCCTCCGGAAAAAGAGTCATACATCTTAATAATACAACTAAAGGCATTTTTAGCAGTATCAGATTGCCATCTTTCCTTCATAGCCATCCGAGCAGTAATGCTGTCGGGCATAGAGATCGCATTAGCTGTTTTTACGATGTCGAAATAAAGGTCTGTCCCTTCTTTCTTTTCAGAAGCACCACCTGATACGTGATGGGAGCTTATAATGCTCTTCGTGTTATTGTTGATGACTGATAGGGTTATGCTAAAGTTATCGCCCTGATCGAAGGCAGTATAATTTATGGTGAATGTCGGAGCTGTAGCACCCGACTCACATGACCCTCCGTCTGGAACTAGGTTGAATCCTGTTTGCTGGGAAACTGTGGATCGAATAACTTTTTCAACATAGATTTGTGTTTCCGAAGGTGCCCCTGCATTATTCACTCGTAAATTAGGTAAGGTTTTCGAACAAAAACTTTTGGTTGAATTTATATCGAGTCGAGAATTGAAATCAGGCATTGCATAACCAATGCAGAATGTTGCCATAGCCAGAAGTGTTGTCGCCGCAATAGGCATCGTTTTTTTTGCTAGGCTAGACGTGAGGCTTTGTTTTCTTGGCTTTACGATAACTTGGAAACCCGCTGGCGGGACGCTTATTAAAAATTCAAATCCACCAGCATTATAAGCCTCTAGATTAGCCCGCAATCTGTGCATTTCTACACGAACGATGCTATCAGTATTTGCATCAAATGACTCCGGCCTATCCAAAACATCAATAGCTATAGAGTATTGGGTAACAACAGAGGATTTTCCTGCAATGGATTGAGATAACAAATACTCAAACAACTGCAGTTGCCTTTTAGATCGCCCAAAACAACCAGAATTTTCGACATCTTTTATAATGATGTTCAAATCTTGTATTGTGTAATGTGTATTGGTGTTTGACGGCATCTCACCTACCCTCTGACCAGAAATAAGTATTCGTTAACGTAAAGTTAACGCTGTATTACGGGTTCGTTCTTACAGTGGCTATGGGATTGCTCAAAATAAGTGTGGATTGGCTAAGCATGACAAGTGATTCTTTTTGGGAGCAGATTGTCTTAAAGTTTACCCATCTACAGAATGGCTGATTTCTATGGAAAACCAAAACAATGATACTCATTATTCGGCAATAATGGACTGTATCTCTCACTTAGAATTAGAATGGGGAAGCATAACTTCCACTAATGCCTTGAAAAATAAAATTGATGCGCCTCTGGCCATCCTTGGCTGCGATGAAATGATTTTCATTTCAAGCTCAAAAACATTGACCTCGCCGAAACCTACATTTTACAAGTTACAAATAGGCAAGTCTCATCTTGTTGAGGAAATATCCTTTACCGAAAACAATTCATTAAAGTTTATTCGAAACATAGAAAAACAGAATACACACCCTCTTTTGAAAATGCCGGTCTCAATTCCCTCACCGTTGCAGGGTCTTGAAGATGGAAAAATACAGTTTAACTATGCCGATGAGAAGAAACTAGTTTACGCTACATACCATAGCGGCGGTGGTAATTTCACAGGTTATACACTTTTCACAACCCAAAAAGACAAGGTTGATTATAATATTGAACTTGGAAATACTTTATTCTTATTATTAGATTCAATTCATGAAAAACTTGCAAGCATCGGCACAAAAGACAGCCTACGGCAGATAAAAATATCACCCCGCGAAAAGGATGTCTTGCAATTACTGGTAAAAGGAAAAACCAACACTGAAATCGCTGCAGATTTAGCAATTTCACCTTATACGATCAGCTCGCATATTAATGTGTTAAGCTTAAAGTTGGGTTCTAGAAATAGAACTATGACTGCACTAAAAGCTGTAAAATTTGGGTTAGCGAAAATCTAAGTTGCAATTTTTACTTAATGACTTAGGCAGTTCATAAATCACACAATAATAATGGTGGCGTACGGTCAATGAGTGAATGTGAAACAACCACCTTTAAGGACTTGATTGCATTAGCTCACGACTTGAAGCAAATTTTACAAAGTGCGTTATTGGAGAATGATTATTCTAAAGCAGACCATGTATCCCTTGAATATGGAGAAGTTGTTGAGAAAATTATTTCTCAACCGATAAAGTGCATCGACGATTACGCGATCAAAGTTCAGTTTTTCTTTGAAACTCTATTAGACGGTGAAGGGGATAAGGTTATTCTATCAAAATGCCAAAAAAGCTTAATAACCGACTTATCGAAATTCAATGTTGATAATTAAAACAAATAATGTGTTCTAGCGACATCATTAACTCTTATCGTTAAAGTGTTGCGACGACCCGTTGAACTCACACCCCATTCCGCTCTAAACCTATTCCAGTTCAACGACTCGGAAGTGCGGGTAAAATAACGACCGTAAAGTCTCCGATGCCTTCGCGTAGCTTAATCGCGTCTCGATATTCGGGAGAGTCCCAGAAGGTTTGGGCGGCGTCGACGCTGGGCCAAGCGGACATGATGACGGCTTGACTGTCATCTTGGCCCTCAAGTGTCACGAAATCGGTCGTAAAAGAGACATAGCGGCCGCCATATTTGGCATAAATTGGGGGGAGTGAGGCAGCATAAGGGCCGAGCTCCTTGGCCTCATAATTCTTGCCGCGCACAATCATATAAGCTCCGGTGACGGGCGGTGTTTCGACGAGTGCTGTCTCGACAGGGGCAGTTTCAATAATATCTGATGCGCCCTCTTGCGGCGCAGAAGCATCCGAACAAGCGGAAAGACTTAATCCGGCGGCGATCACGCAAGTCATTAAAAATTTCATTTTTTCCTCCGATTTCAAAAGGGACAAGGCGCTTCATATTCAACCCATGCTCCGCCAGTCGGTTCACGAAATCGCAAATGCTGCGCATGTAAATGTAACCGCTTGCTTTGCTCAAAAATCTTATGCGGTGCATATAATCTGTCCCCCATCATGGGGTGCCCCAGACAGGTCATATGCAGACGTAATTGATGAGACCGTCCCGTAACAGGATGTAAGCTGACTCGCGTTATATCGTCTTTGCGATGAATCACAGTCCAGTCAGTGACTGCGCGGCGACCCTTTTCAAAATCGATCATTTGTTTCGGGCGGTTGGGCCAATCCGTCCAAATGGGCAGATTTACCCGCCCTGATTCTGCCAACACATGCCCTGCGACGTCGGCGATATAGGTTTTTTGCGTTTGGCGTTTTTCAAATTGCAGGCCCAAATGCCTTTGCGCTGCTTTTGTTTTTGCAAAAATCATGAGACCCGATGTGGCCATATCTAAACGATGGATTGTCAACGCCTCGGGGCAATAGGCTTTGATGCGCGCCTCCATGCAATCAGGATAAGTTTTTCCCGGAACACTGAGGAGCCCTGCGGGTTTATCGATAATGAGGTAATCAGCCGTTTCCGAAATAACGGTAAGTGGTATTTGTGGCGGATTATAATCAAAAGGCCTGTGATAAACAGGCTGATCATAAGGCATCAGGCGCGCGAAACCGGCTCAACCACCACGTCATTCCCGTCCAGACGCAGCGCCAGTTCTCCGCGTAACATCGCCAACGCATCCTCGCCGAACATCTCTCGCCGCCACCCTTTTAATGCCGGAATATCGGCATCCTCACCAAAGGCCGCGAGCATATTTATGTCAGAGGCATTGGCGACCATGCGTGTGGCGATTCCTATGACTTCCGTACGCAACCGTAAAAGTGTGCGCAGCATTTCCACGCGCGGCCCCAAATTCGCGGGCATATGCTGCACTTTTGGGGCAGGGGGCGCATAATCTGCGGCGTTGTCTAGGGCGGCAACAATGGAGTCGATTAAGCTCTGCGCGGAACGTGATTTTTCAAACCCGCGGGGAATACCGCGAAGTCGTTCCAACGCTTTTAAATCGCGTGGTTTTTGTTGGGCCAAATCATACAGCGCGTCGTCTTTGAGGATTCGGCGACGCGGGACATTTTTCGTAATCGCTTCACGCTCTCGCCAAGCGGCCGCCGCTTTGAGGGCAGCTAAATAAAGCTGTTTGGGGTTGCGGAGTTTCAGGCGTTGCCACGCGTCTTCGGGCTCAAACGTATAAAGGTTTTCCGCCATTTGCGGCTTCATCTCTTCTTCGACCCATTTGAGGCGGCCTTTGTCTTCTAATTCTTTCACTAATCCCGGATAGAGATCGCGTAAATGCGTGACATCTGCGAGGGCGTAGGAAAGCTGTTTGTCTGAGAGCGGCCGGCGTGACCAATCAGTAAAGCGGGCGCCTTTGTCGAGATTGATGCCGAGGCGGCCTTTGACAAGTGCGCCATATCCTGCAGAATCGCCAAAGCCCAATGCCATGGCAGCAATTTGCGTATCAAAGATCGGGCTGGGAACTGCCTCGCAAAGTTGATAAAAAATCTCCATATCTTGCCGTGCAGCATGGAGCACTTTCATAACATCGGCGTTCATCAAAAGCGCGCAGAATGGTGTCAGGTCAATATCCTCGGCCAGCGGGTCAACGACAACCTCTTGCTCAGGTGTAGCGAGTTGGATCAGGCACAGCTCTGAATAAAATGTGGTTTCGCGCATAAATTCTGTATCAACACAAACAAAAGGTTGCGTTGCAGCATGAGCGCAATAGGCGGTCAGCGCGTCGGTGGTTCTGATAACGTCCAAAATAAAGAACGGCCCTAGGCCGCTTCAACTCCATGATGCGCAAAAACTTCTTGCAACAAATCTTGCGATGCCAATGTGGCGCGGCGTTCACTGTCGGGATTAAATTTCAAACCCAAGGCTTTATCATTGGCCTCTGGCACCATGAAGGCATGGCTGGTTTGCCCATAAGCATGAAGTTGCCAATCGCATTGCGCGGCGGCTAATTCTTGTCCGATGGCCACGACCTGTTCAGGCGGCACCATCGGATCGTCCCATCCATGCGCAATCAAGATTTTAGATTTAATTTTCTTTTTCGGTAGGTCAGGCGCATCCAGCAATCCATGAAAGGAAATCGCGGCTTTCAAATCCAAACCCGCGCGGGCCATGTCAAGCGAACATAGCCCGCCAAAACAAAAGCCCATCACAGCCATCGCGTTTTGGTCGACTTCGTCCAGAGCGGCGGCGGTCTTATACCCTGCTTTCAACCGTTTTAATAAGGCAGCGCGGTCTTCTTTTAAGGGGCCCATCAAGGCCATTTTGTCGTCAATACTTTCAGGCAGGGCGCCGTCGCCATAATTATCAAGTGCAAATCCGACATAACCTAATGCCGCCATTTGAATGGCTTTATCCTGGGCAAAACCGTCTAATCCTCCCCAAGCATGATTAATCATCACACAGGGTTTCTGACTGGCATAAGTCTCATCCCAGGCCAGATAGCCAATACATTTGGTTTTACCGTCAAAATACTCAACGGGACGTGTTGTGATTTTCATTCAAAGCTCCAAAAAGCATTGCCAAAAAGCAGTGTAAGTTTTTATCCTCGCTTTTTAGCCCTTTTGCCATCGGTTTCAATTGGTAGTTTCGGATTAACAGTGGGAAACTCAGAGACTATCATGGGTTGTATATTTTCTTTATATCCCAAATATGAGAAGATTAGCGGCTGAAAAATGACTTTAAATTAACCAATAATTATCCATATTTTTGCACTCTCTTTCCGAATGAATATTGGGAGAACGTCTTATGTCGTTTAAATATGCTGTTATTGGATTAAGTGCCGCTCTTTGCTTGTCCGCCTGTGCGACCTACCAAGAAAACCCGAATTATCAATATTCATCAAAATATGACGGGCAAGACGCCCCGACACAGCTCGCAACGAACACATCCCAGCCGCAGCCGCAAACTGTGACCTATTCCGCCCCGATCGCGGCCCCCAGGCAGACAATTATCGCCTCAACGCCTGTCGCGGCCTCGCCCTATCCGGATGAAGTCACAATTATCAATCCTGCCGCCATTGCGCCGTCGCCGACTGACTCGGCTTATGCAGGTCAAACCGTGATTGGCACACCCGGTTACGGTCTTTATGCGCCGGAAACAGTCGAAGCGCCCAATGCCTTAGAGATTGCACCTTCGGCAGCGCAAGCCATAGAGTATGATTATTCCGAAAATGTGGTCGTTGCGGGTGCAGATGTGCCATTGCAACAATTCGAAACACGCGGCTTGTCAGGCATGTCCTCTGACGCGTCTCCCACCATAACGGTTCCGGGCGCGAATTATACCGTGCAACAGGGTGACACGGTTTACAGCATGGCCCGCAGGCTCTGTGTCGGCATCAACGAAATCTCAGGCCCAAATAATCTCGGCGCTGATTTCAACATCAATATCGGCCAAGCAATTAAGCTCCCGGCTTCGCGCTGTTAAGACGCGGTTTGTCATTTTAAGTGACGGGCGCAAGCGTAAAACTGAACTATAATCTGGCCGAACGGTTCTGCCAATGTGTTGCGGCGACCG
>CAYGTR010000075.1:0-1912 GCA_964352855.1 uncultured Algimonas sp.
TCAAAAGTATCGTTGCCAGCATCGCGGCAAAGTCACTTTTAGAATAATTCCAAGCCTGCTTTATGTCCGGGATATTTACCAGAGACAGCACCGCTACAATGATAGTTGCAGCGAGCGTGGCGATGGGAAGGTTATACAGCAAAGGTGTCAGAAAAAGTGTCGCCAAGGCTATACCGATGGCTGTGAAGCCGCCAGCAGCGGGTGTTTCAGCGCCAGCATCAAAATTCACAGCCGAACGCGCGAAACCGCCCGTTACTGAATAACCGCCGGAGAATGCAGAGACGATGTTTGAGGCTCCAAGTGCAATGAGCTCTTGGTCAGGTTCAATGCGTTGGCGTTTCTTCGCAGCAAGCGTCTGAGCCACTGAAACAGATTCCACGAAGCCGATGATAGCAATTATCAATGATGAACCAAGTAGGCTTATCCAAAGCGACATATCGAAATCTGGCGCAGCTATAGGGGGAAGGCCTTTCGGAATATCGCCAACAATTTTAACGCCTTTATCCTCAAGGCCTAAAAAAAGAACAGCTAGGATTGAAACGACCACCGCTATGACGGGGCCAACCCGTGCACCAATGCCTGCCAGTTTTTCGCCTAAGCCCAGTTTCTGTAATAGAGGCTTCAAATTTCCGCGAACCCAAAACAAGAAAACTGTCGAAATAACACCAATTATCAAAGTCGGCATGTTGGTTTCAGAGATTTTCGATATGAGAGATTGGCCAATCTCTAAAAGATTATGGCCCGTCACTTTAACGCCCAATATATGTTTGAGTTGGCTAACTGCGATTAGAATCCCTGATGCCGTGATAAAGCCTGAAATAACGGGATGGCTTAAAAAATTTGCAATAAAGCCGAGCTTGAACAAGCCCATTACAAGAAGCATCACGCCGGAAATCAGGGCCAGGAGAATGGCCACTGCGAGATATTCAGGCGATCCTTGCGCAGCCATTTTACCGGCAGCCGCAGCTGTCATCAACGAGATAACAGCGACGGGACCAACAGCAAGCGCCTTACTGGTGCCAAATATGGCATAAGCTACAAGGGGTAGAATACTGGCATACAGACCCACTTGAGGCGGTAGGCCAGCAAGCAGGGCATAAGCCAGAGATTGCGGGATGAGCATAATCGTCACGATAATGGCTGCCATGCCATCATTGACAAAAGTCTCGCCCTTGTAAGCGCGTCCCCAAGTTAAAATAGGAAAGTAATTTGAGAATTTAAAAGACATAATTCATTCCGCCGAACCCCTCATTCAAATGAGAGATTCGGCCGCTGGGTTAAGCTAGTTCAAGGTGATTTCGGGTTTAGCGAGGAACTCTTTGCCCTTGAGCATTTGGTTCCAATACACATTGGGAAGCAGACTATCTTTCATAAACCAAGCTGCACGTGTGGCTTTGGTGCCGTTCAGCATCCACACAGGCACTGAAGGCAGTAATTTGCCGCCATAGCCAAATTCGGCAAGTACGACTTTGCCTTTTTCAACGGTCAGCGGACAGGCGCCATAACCATCGTAATTAGCGCGTGCATTTGTGCCTTCCATTTGTGCAATCATATTATTTGCCACAATCGGGGCCTGCTTGCGCGCGGCTGCCATGGTCTTAGCGTTAGGCGTCGATCCTGCGTCGCCAAGGCCATAGATATTTGGATATTTATTGTGCTGCATTGTGTGCTGATCAACGTCTACCCAACCGGCTTCATTGGCGAGGGGGCTGGCCTTGATAAAATCAGGGGCGGACTGTGGTGGGCACACATGTAGCATATCAAACTTGCGCTCTACTCGGCTTTTTGTGCCTTCGGGGTCAGTTTTTTCAAACCATGCTGTTTGGTTTGGTCCGTCAACTTTGACAAGCGTCTCGCCGAAATTGAGTTCCGCATTATAGCGTTCTACATATTCCATGAGAGCAGGAACAAA
>CAYGTR010000075.1:2012-8052 GCA_964352855.1 uncultured Algimonas sp.
GTTTCCGTCAAGCCTTCAATCTTATCAAAATCGAGTTGAAGTCCCGGAGCTGTTACGAGCATTTCATAGCCAACTGTGCTCCCATCAGCCAAAGTCACCGAGTTGTTGTCAGGGTCGAAAGTGTCAACTGAGGCTTTGATCCATTTTACCGATTTCGGCATGAGGCTCTTCATGGAACGTCGCGTTTTTTCAGGTGTGAAAATCCCCCCACCAACCATTGTCCATCCCGGTTGGTAGAAATGCTCTTCCTTCGGTTCAATGATAGCGATGTCGAGTGAAGGTTTCCTCTTAAGCAAACTGGCCGCTGTGGCGATGCCTGCTGATCCGCCTCCAATGATAACGATTTGATGTGAATGGTCGATCTTTGCTTCAGTCATATTGGTCCCCTGCGGTTTTACAGTTTTTGTTGTCTTTTTATTGTTTGTGGTTAGCGCCGCCTTCATTTGGGAGAGATCATAACCGGCCTTTGAAGCTTCACTGATTATTGTATCTGCGGGCATTATGCCTTTTTGGGAGTTAGCCCAAAGTGTCGTTGAGCGCGTTCCGGTACGACAAAATGCCAGCACTGGCCCTTCAGCGTTTTTCAGAACTTTTGCAAAGTCACTAATGTTTTCATCTGTCATTCCACCAGAAATGACAGGGATGTAGTGGTATGTGAGACCGAGCTCTTGAGCGCGCTTGGACAATGTCTCAGATCGCGGTTGCCTTGGAGCCTCGCCGTCAGGCCGATTGTTGATAATCGTTTTTATTCCAGAGGCCGCGAGGTTTTTTACGTCAGCGAGCTTAACTTGTTCTGAGACAGAGAATGTTCCGTGAAGATTTTTGATGTCCATGATAGCGCTCTAGACTGAGTTAAGAGGGATTTTGAGATAGCTGACGCCATTCTCTTCGGGTTCAGGGAGTTCGCCTGCGCGCATGTTGACTTGAATGGACGGCAAGATGAGTTTTGGCATGCCCAAAGTTTTATCCCGCTCCGTTCGCATCTTGATGAACTCATCACGTGACACGGAAACATTCATGTGAATGTTATTGGCTTTTTGCTGCCCAACGGTTGTCTCCCACTGAAAATGGTCCCGCCCTTTGGCTTTGTAGTCGTGACAAAGGTACATGCGTGTATCGTCGGGTAATTCGTATAATTTGTGCACGGAATCATATAACGTTCCGGCGTCGCCGCCCGGAAAGTCACACCGCGCAGACCCATAATCGGGCATAAACAGTGTGTCACCGACGAATACGGAGTCCCCAATAAGATAGGCTACGCAAGCAGGCGTGTGGCCTGGTACATAAATGATCTTGGCGTCTAGATTGCCGATCTTGAAAATCTCATTATCTTTAAAGAGGCGTCCAAACTGACTTCCATCAGTTTTGAAATCACCACCTTCGTTAAATAACCCGCCAAAAACTCTTTGAATATCAGGAATGTGTTCGCCAATCGCGATGATGCCTCCAAGCTTTTTCTGTAAATACGGCGCGGCTGAAAAGTGATCAGCATGCGCATGAGTTTCCAGTATCCACTTCGTTTCAAGCTCGCCATTTTTAATGAAGGCGATAACTTCATCGGCAGACTCAGTCGATGTACGACCAGAGCTAGCATCATAGTCCAAAACTGAATCGATTATGGCGCAGGCTTTTGTGTCAGGGTCTGCAACGATATAGGTTACGGTGTTTGTGGGCTCATCAAAGAACGAAATGACTTCGGGTTTGGACGACATAGTTATGCTTCCTTTTTTTGTGTGGATGCGAATACGCTGTAGCCTCGGTCTTCAGATGAGGACGGGCTAGATTTGGTAAATTTGGGGCGAGGATTAAAAGCGATCGTGTTAGATTTTCCGGCCGAAGCGCCCTCAGACGCAGCACTACGTCGACCGCCCGAGCTTGTCTCACAGATGGCTTCAATAAGTCTGCGCATCGGATCATCAGTCAGTGTATAGAAAACAACTTTACTTTGACGTCGCGGCGTAATTATTTTTGCCTCACGCAAATGCCCCAATTCACGTGATAGAGTTGGCTGGCGTATGTCTAACTCGTTCTCAATATCGCCGACGGACATTTCATCGTCTAGCAGACGGCAAACAATCATTAGTCGGTTAGGATTTGAGAGGAGCTTGAGCTGTGCGGCGACCTCTGGGGCTTTCGCAATCATATCTTTGTTGAAGCTCATGACGACGCCTCGTCATCTGCGCCTGTGTCATTGGCGACCTTACGGTAATACCATGCCTTATCGCCTTTGTTTTTCAAATCGTCGTTAAACAAACATGGGGCGTTATATAATACGTCACCGCCGGGCTGCCATTCTGCGGGTATGGCTACATTTTCTTTTTCTGAAAGTTGCAATCCCTTCAATAAGCGTAGCAACTCGTTTACAGAGCGCCCCACCGTCAGCGGGTAGTGCGTTAAAGCCTTTAGAACGCCGTCTGGGTCAATAATGAAAACCGACCTCACCGTTGCCGTGCTCGAAGAGCTTTCGTGTATCATGCCGTAAGCCGTTGAGACGGCCATCGAGACATCTTCTATAACGGGGAATGTGATTTTCACGTCAAATTTGGTTTCAATGCTCTCAAGCCAAGCAATGTGAGAATAAACACTATCCACCGAAAGTCCGACAAGGGCGCAGTTTAAGGCTTCGAAATCTGGCAGCGATTTTTGAAATGCGATAAATTCTGACGTGCAAACCGGCGTAAAGTCCGCAGGGTGAGAGAACAGGATCACCCATTGCCCTTGAAGATCTTCGAGGGCCAGCGGACCTAGTGTTGTCCGTGCAGTAAATATTGGGGCCGGCTCTTCGAGCTTGGGCCCCATATTCGCATTTGGGGCATAACCATCAAAAGGGGCGCTATTTTCAGGTGATGTCACAATGTTCTCCAACAACTAGATTCGATATTCATGCCTTGTAAGAAATACATTATACAAAATCAATAACTAATTTAAGTAAAGTGTATATTGACTTTTGATGGTTTCGGAACTATCTGGTTCACAGAAACAAGAATTATCAAGAATAAGGATTGAAAAATGAGCTTACGTATTGGCGACATCGCCCCGAACTTCACTGTTGAAACAACAACAGGTAAAATCGATTTCCATGAATGGATCGGTAACAGCTGGTGTTTCTTCTTCTCACATCCCGCCGACTTCACACCTGTCTGTACGACCGAAATGGGCAGAACAGCTCAACTCGCGAGTGAATTTGAAGCGCGCAATACAAAGCCGCTTGGTCTTTCGACTGACGGCGTCAAAGAGCATTTAGAGTGGATTGGCGACGTCAACGACACCCAAAATACAACACTGACATTTCCCATAGTTGCTGATGCGGATAAAAAAATCGCCCAGCTTTTCGATATGATACATCCGAATGAAAGCGACACGGCTGCGGTGCGTTCAGTGTTCATCATTGATCCCAATAAAAAAATCCGCCTCACGATGACATACCCAATGAGCGTTGGCCGAAACTTCACAGAAATCCTGCGTGTCATTGATGCGCTTCAAACAGGTGACAAATATGGCGTTGCACTTCCTGCGGATTGGGAAGTTGGTGACAAAGCGATTATTCCGCCCTCTATTTCAAATGAAGAGGCCAAAAAGAAGTTTCCTCAAGGTTTTGAAGAAGTGCGCCCATATCTGCGTTTCACCGACATAGGCTAGTCTCCCCCTTTCTAGCCTAACTTGCCTCTGATGCCATAATCTCTCTTTTGGCGTCAGAGGCTTAATTTAAATGAAGAGTACTTATGGAAAATTTTACCCCCATATCTGCCGCGATAGGCGGTGCTATGATTGGGTTGTCAGCCGTTTGGCTAATGGCCAGTGCGGGCCGCATTGCGGGGATAAGCGGTATATTGGGTGGTGGTCTAAATGCGCCTAAAGGTGACAAGTTATGGCGCTGGACGTTTCTTGCAGGACTGATTATCGCGCCGATAATTGTTAAAGTGTTCAAACCATCGCTCCTGGACGTCGAATTTCCAACCACAGGCGCGTTGCTGATACTTGCTGCCGTGCTTGTCGGCATAGGGACGCAACTTGGAAATGGTTGCACAAGCGGACATGGCGTATGCGGGAATGCGCGGTTGTCCATACGCTCGCTGCTGGCAACGATTACCTTTATGACTACAGGCATTTTGACCGTCTTTATGATGCGTAGTCTGGGAGGACTGTAAGATGCGTCTTCCTCTTTCTACGTTTATAGCAGGGCTATTATTTGGCGGCGGCCTGATAGTGTCTCAAATGGTTAATCCCCAAAAGGTCATCTCATTTCTTGATATTACTGGAAATTGGGACCCGAGCTTAGCTTTTGTGATGGGCGGCGCGCTACTCGTAACCCTGATCGGATACCGACTTGTGCTTAAGCGAGCCAGCCCCTTCTTTGACGATAAATTTCGGTTGCCAACGCGCAAAGACATTGATGCGCCGCTACTCACGGGTGCCGCCCTATTTGGTGTTGGCTGGGGGTTGGCAGGTCTTTGTCCAGGACCGGCTTTGGCAAGTGCCAGTTTTGCAGGGCTCAATGCCTATATTTTTGTTGGAACGATGGTTGCGACAATTTTCGTATTTCGGCTCATTAAAGCGAGAGTATAGTGCTTAAGTTACCTATTTTTTCATTGCTCGTCCCTGCAATTTTCTTGGTTAGTTGTTCTGCTTCAACCCAATCTGCGGATGTGGCTGAAGCTGAAAAACAAATTTCGGAAGACCCAGATCAGCGTATTATTGTCTCGTTGACACCGGAGCAGAGAGTCCACGTGTTAGAGGAAATGAACCAGTTTCTTCTGTCGACTCAAGAAATTGTTGAGGGTGTTGCGTCAAATGATCCTGAGTTAATTCAAAGCGCGGTCACTGACGGATTGGGAGGCGGTCAAGGTCAAGGTCAAGGTCAAGGCTTTATGAAGGGGGCGTTACCTCCAGAATTCAGACAAATGGGCTCCGCAATGAAAGTTGAGCTTAAAAAAATTGATACCTTGTCAAAAGCCGGAGCCGAGAATGCCGAAATTCTAGACCAATTGAGCTCGACATTGATGTACTGTTCCTCTTGTCACGGCAGCTACCAAATTCGGCTAAAAGAAACCCCATGATTTAATGGAGATCAAAAATGGACATTAATATCGGAATAGACCCAAAGGCGAGAGAGGCTTCGGCACTCGCTTTGTCAAAGTTACTCGCTAGCACTTACACACTTTACCTAAAGACGCATGGTTATCACTGGAATGTTGAAGGCCCTCATTTTCAACAATTGCATATTCAGTTTATGGAACAATATACTGAAATGTGGACGGCTGTAGATGAGCTTGCAGAGCGTATTCGCGCCCTCGGCCATTATGCACCGAGCTCATATGCTGAAATGGCAAAATTATCTGCCGTAACGGAAGAGACAGGAACGCCCGATTGGCGTCAAATGGTGACAACTCTCGCTTCTGGGCATGAGCAAGTTGCTAAAATCGCCCGTGAGGTACTCCGCACAGCTGAGAAGGCTAATGATGACGCGACAGCCGATGTTGTTGCCCCTCGGATCACACTCCACGAAAAAACAGCTTGGATGCTTCGCGCAACCGCAACCTAAAGAGAGCCTCCTATGCGTATTTCGAAATGTCTTATCGCTGCCCTCGCAGTATCTCTTATTTCATGTCCTGCGATTGCGGACGACACGGCGTTTCATGCTGGTTCTGTGATTACGGAGTTTGGGAAAATTGCCACAATCGATTCAGATATACTGCTTCCGAAACGGGTTAAACTGAAGGTTAGTTTTGACGCTGCAAGCGCGGCCAAGCCCGGTGAGGTGAATAGAAAGCTCGACAGTCTTGCGCGATTTATCAATATGCACGTCGAGGCTGGTGTCCCTTTGAAGAACATAGATGTGGCCCTTGTCGTCCACGGCGGCGCGTCAAAAGACTTAGCGCGAAACGCCTATTATGGCGCGCAATATGACGGCGCAACCAATGCGAATGCGCCGCTGATAAAAGCCCTCGTCGAAAATGGCGTCAAAATTTATCTGTGCGGTCAATCGGCTGTTTATCATGACATTCAAAAATCTGACTTGCTGCCCGGCGTGGACATGGCG
>CAYGTR010000076.1:0-8020 GCA_964352855.1 uncultured Algimonas sp.
ATTTTCAACAACTCGCCACAGATGTCGGCCTCACTTTGGAAATTCATGGTCTTATAAGGATTATCCCAATCACCGATGACGCCGAGGCGTTTAAACTCTTCGCGCTGTACGTCCAGCCATTCGGCCGCGTATTCGCGGCAACGCGTGCGAAATTCTGCACCCGGAACATCGTCTTTTAGGCGGCCTTTACCGCGAAATTCTTCTTCGACTTTCCATTCAATAGGTAAGCCATGACAATCCCACCCCGGCACATAATTAGCATCATGGCCCAACATTTGGTGCGAGCGATTGACGATATCTTTGAGGATTTTATTCAGCGCCGTGCCCATATGAATATGCCCATTGGCATAGGGCGGGCCGTCATGCAGCGTCCACGGGCCTTTGGCATTTTCGGCGTCGCGTTGCTTACGATAAAGACCAATCTCGTTCCAACGCGCAATCCAATCGGGTTCACGCTTGGGCAAGCTTGCGCGCATTGGGAAATCGGTCTTGGGCAGGAATAACGTCTCGCGGTAATCGCGTTTCGTGTCAGAAGATTCGGTCATGGGTGTCTCGGATAATTGGGGTGTCAAAAAAGGCGGAAGTACTCCCGATACGCGGATTAGCGTATCGGGCCGATAATTCGTATGATTATGGCCTTCGTAAACATAAATCTCGCCTATCATAGGCCACTCAAAAGGCCAAGCCATTCTATGCGCGAATAAAGGCTTGATGCGTATCAAGTCCGTTTGTCAAATACGAGATAAAAAGCACAAAAAGGGGATTAGGATGAAATATGTAGTCTTAGCCATCGCCGCTATCAGTCTTGTCGGTTGCGCAAGTGTAACTCAAACGGCATCTACACAAACACCTGTTGTCTCTAACGACATGCCGCATATGAAGCGTCCAAATTTGGTGGTGAAAGACTTAGAGCGCTCCCTCGCGATTTACGAACGTGTGTTGGGCTTACAGGCGAATGATATTTCGATCTCGGGTGAAAATTCGTTCAGCTATCCTGTCTTCAACATCCCGATGGACGCACAGATCAGAGGCGTGACGCTGAACAGCCCCCGTGAGAGCCGCGTTCTGGCGCTCACTGAACTTGCATCACTAGACCTCCCGAAACCTCATAGTGCGCCCTTTATGAGCACGGTTGTGATTGGCATAACTGATCTTGAAGCTAAATTTGCCACGCTCGAAGCGATGGGTTTGACGATCACGGAAAGCCGCATTGCTGACGGGGCTGAGTTTACATTTATCGAACAAGCCTTTGTCGATCCCGATGGGCATTTAATTGTCTGCTATGAAATATTGACCTAGCTCAAGCTCAAATCATCCATGTCTTCTAGGCCGAAATAAATCCCGCGCTCAGCGGCATGTAAGTCGATCAAATGGCGGATATCGCGGGCTTGGTTAAGATTGCCGAGTGCATAGAGCGCTATAATGGAAATCAATGTAATTCCGATGATGAACCCCATAGCTAAACCGATAATTGCGGCTTGATCATCATTATAAAAATCAAGAATTGTGGCCCCCAAACCATTTGGCAAAAGTTGATGCAAAATGGCAATAACTGCAATCGGTATGCTGATATTTCCCACCATTGTCAGGCGAAAGGCCGAAATGGCCTGCTCTTGGTTAATCGCGGCAAATGTTCGGAGCGCTTTTATTTGATGAGAGGGCAAGTCTTTCAAACTTTCAAACATGAACTGCGCCTGTTTGGTACCACGTAATTTCGATAAACGGTTTTTGTGAATGCGTGTACTTAAGCCCGTCAGAAAAACGCTTTTAAAGCTAATGCCTCTATGCGCTTTAAACTGCACTGAAATAGTGTCCCATAGCTTTGTTACGGACTGTTCCGTAGAATCTATTTTATCTTGTTTATCATCCGGCATTAGATGTGAATCAACACATAAGACCTCTCTGTCAATAGACCTTACCCCAAAGCCTTAACCTAATGGCTTAGATTTTTTCTCTAACTCTTCCATCATCAATTCGCGTTTGATGCGGGCGAGTGTGAAGCCGATATTTCGGCGTTTGATTTGCCCTTGCGGAATATAGCCAAGCTTATGGCGGTAGCCCTCTTGATATTTGCGGAGCAATTCTTTGTGCAGACTCCGTATCATAAGCAAATGTCCGCCCCGCACGAGGATAAAATAGAGTGTGAAAAATCCTACAATGACCGCATTATGATTAAGATCTTTGGGGTTGTCAGACACCAAATAGAACAGCCCCAAAATCACGAGTAAGGCAATCGCACTGGGCAAGACGCATTTCTGCGCCCAGAATTTCAGCGACAACCAATCACGTTCAAGAAGCTCGGGGGTCATGAGGCTTTATACGGCTTCAATCCGAAAAAGCGATGGGGCAAAACGTCAGGCAGCGGCCATCTAGATCTGGCTGTCCCCAATAATGCGAAGAAACTCCATACGCTGTTCAGCCTTATGGAACTGACCGTCCAGCGCTGAACTTATCATCCGGTGCGGCGTGCGGATTCCGCGCATGGTCATGCACAGATGCTCGCCTTTGGCCATGACAGCGATATCATCCGTGCCTAAAATCTCTTTCAACTCTTCGGAAATATCAGAGACAAGCTGTTCCTGAAGGGTGAGCTTATGCGCATGTTTATGAGCGATCCGCGCGAATTTCGACAAGCCAAGGACTTTATCCTCAGCGATATACGCAATGGAAATATCGCACCAAAAGGGCAGCATGTGATGTTCGCACATGGACCAGACCCGCATGCCTGTCACAGCCACCATTTGATTATGTTTAACGGCAGCAAAGGTTGTATCGAGCTTACCCGCATCATATTCGATAAAATCACGCCAGAAATTCGCGATGCGTCGCGGTGTTTCCTGCAGGCCCTCACGATTAGGATCTTCACCCAATGCAACTAAGAGCTCTTGGACGAGCTCCTTGACCTTAGCATGGTCAACTTTTTTTCCATTTGTTGAATTGGGCATGGGATTCCTTTCAGGACGCACTTATCAAAGTCATAAGTGCGTTTGAAATATAGATACGGACAAAGCCTAACAGCCGATGGGGCCAGAGATTAGTTTTTTAGATTAAAGTGCAGCCCGAATGGCTTTAACGCGTTTACGGTTCACGCCGCGATCAGAATACCCTACACGGGAAGCAGACCGGATATGGCAAATATCGCCTTCTGCCCTCACTTCGACATCATCTATAAATTTAAAGAGCTTGCTCATATAGGTGGCTGAGAGATAATTATCCGTGCGTGATGTAATTGTGCCACCTGTCGCCTCTATAGCAATCGCTACCTCTTTTAAGCTCGCCTCTAACGGTGCGACCAATTTTTCTGGTTGTGTGTCGGGTTCTGAACTCACCGCGTTTGGCGAGGAAGGGACATCCGCCAGTTGACCGTTGATAAGGCCTTGGGGTTTTCCCTTTTGTGATAAAATGCCCATAAGAATAAATGCTCCGGCGCCTAAAAGAAGGATGTAAAATAGAAATTTAAAAACGATCATGATATCTTACTAAAGACTTTAGTACTCATCGCCAATTGTAAAATCGACACATCTAATCAAAGACGATACTGCTTATGTAATCATCATACCATGTCGGTCCCTTCAAGGATTGGAAGAAACCATTATGACCGCCGTAGCGATGAATAATGGATTGCGCATTATGATTGAGGTGCAGCTTTTGAATATCTTCTTCGGGTATCATACCGTCATCGGAGGAGGTTATAATTGAAATTGGCACCGGGCAATTTTCTAGGTCATGGGGATCGACGCGATATGCGTTAAAATAACTCTCCATATCCGGATAATCAGAATATTCAGGCAAGAGCTTTTGAGTGATCCCTAGCACTTTTTTATCTGCCAATATCTGATCAAAATCATAGAGATCCGGATAAAGCGCTTGTTTTTTACGTAAAGATCGCGTCCACTTTTTGAGGAAATAACGGCGGTAGAGCCAATTCATATCAATTAATGGCGCTGCGCCCCAAGGATCAACAACAGGGCTGATCGCAAAGATATGTTCCAGATTTTTGATTGTTAGGTCCCGTAATGACCGAGCAATGCGGAGGGAGAAATTTCCGCCTAATGAAAAACCGACGATATAAACAGGCGCACCTTCGGCGAGGTTCGCTGCTTGTTTTACAGCGTCGAAAACTTCATTAAATAAGGTAGAATAAAATACGCCTTCATTGAGATGATGGCTATTTCCGTGGTCGCGGTAATTCAAACGGAAAACCGACGAGCCTTGATCATAAACGTGACGTCCACCGGACACCACATAGGTCGAATCTTGGCTGCCCTCCCATCCGTGTAAGAAAATCACGAGGGCTTTATTTTGAGGATTTGGTGAGAAACTTCCCAAAAGCCTGACGCCGTCTTCACATTGTATAATGCGGTCTTCGGCAGCATCCAACATCGCATTCGGACCGCGCTTACGAAATTTCATACTGGCGAGCGCCGTTTGTATAAAAGAGGATCGCATCCACCAAGGCGGGATAAAGGGTGACCAATTCGGCTCAAACTTTGATTTTACTACATTTTGAGTTGGGGACTGTGTTTCGGAGGCAGGCGCGTTTTCTGCCTGCGGGTCGGGCACAGGCAAGATTTCAGAACGAGGATTTTCAGCGGTTATCGTCATGTCGCTTTATCTAATGAGTGTAGCATCGCTCTGCAAGTTTCGGGCCGAACATAGGCACAAAAAAGGCACAGTGCGTAAACACTGTGCCTAAGAATTCATCTCTGACCTAAATTTAGAGGCTTTGAGAGCGGAACGCCCCTAAGAAAGCGCCGTAATGTTGGTTCGCTGTGGGTTTGAAACCAAAACGTTTAAGCACACCCAAGACTTTCTCATTAGACTGAGAGGTAAAAGCAACGGATGTGTAATCACGACCATCAAATTTAATCATAGCCACTTCGATACGGAGGTCATCGTCCTCAAAAACACGGCGGGTCATTTCCGTATGGTAGAATTTAGACTTTTTAGACAATGAATCCGTCAGGGATCCAGCATCAACAACTGACGAGCAAGAGCCACGAAAACGTGGAATATACGTGCCGATCATAGATGATGTCGTGCGCTTTAACGGAAATGTCGTTCTGATAGACCGCTCCCATTGCTCAAGCGCGCCGGTTGTGCTGATCATTGAGCGGATTTCAAGAACCTCATCATTGATGAGGCGCGTAATCATATTGCTGCGGCCCGGCACGATAAAATATTTGTCATTGCGGGGGGCTTCTTCAACAAAGTCATATTCCGCTTCGATGACGTCCAACGCTTCAGGACGATCTTCAAAGAAACTACGCCACTGATAAAAACGATCAGGACGGTTGGCATGGCGATGGGCGGCGGCGGCAGAAATGGGTTTGGAATTGTGATAAAGCATATGAACCTTTTTGGTCTTATCGTCAGAATGATAACATCCTAATGCAGAGCGCGGGACACGCACTTGTCTTAGGGCTTTGCAGGATATGGAACGTTAGAAAACAGTCGCGCAGATGTTACAGCTATTCTGACTTATGTTTATATTTGGCATTCCGTCTCTATAGCGAAACGTTAATAAAAAAGCAAGTTTTCTTAACATTTAGGTTAATAGGGGCGTATTATGGCTAATATTTAAGTTAATTTGGCGAAGCTCTTCAATTTTTGAGAGAATCAGACCGTAAAAAAGACACACAGAACAGCGCTGTTGTGATTTCAAAAATAGAGGCCGCCAGCAAAATGCCGCTCGGAACTCCGTCAAACGGGAGCGCCAAAATCCGCGCTAATCCATAACCGCCTGTATAAGCCATTAAGGCAAATAGTGCTGTTTGACGCATATTGGCTTTCAGCGCACCGCAAAGAACCAACACGCCCATCCCAAAACTGACGCCGCCATAAATGCCGCGCATTTCGTAAACACCTTCTGGGCTGATATTGGACACACCAAGGATATCAATCATCGCTTGCGGATTGAAAAAACAATAGGCGCCGAAGAGTATAAAGCCGACGCCCTGTATCAGTAGAAATATTTTCACAAACATTATGTCTCAAATTCCATAATGATCTCATCCACGGCGAGGTTATCACCTGCGGCGCAGTTGATTTTTTTCACAATGGATTTCTTCTCGGCGCGAAGTGTATTTTCCATTTTCATGGCTTCGACAATAGCAAGGGCTTGACCGTCTTGCACCTCTTGGCCTTCTTCCACGAGGACCGACACGATAACGCCCGGCATGGGGCAAAGCAGAAGGTTGGACGTATCCGGCGCCTCTTTAACCGGCATGAACTTGGCAAGTTCGGCGGCGCGCGGTGTGCGCACAGCGACTTTAAATTCGCAGCCACGGTGCCAGACGCGGTAGCCTTCCGGGATGGGTTCGGCCTTGAATGTAAACGGCTTATTATCGACCAAGGTAATCACGAGCGGCTTGCCGGGTTTCCATTGTGTGAGGACTTCCATCTCGATTGCGGCTTTCTCGCCGTCACCCATGACAATTGTGCGTAAGCCCCGCTCACCGTTGATTTCGGCCGTATATTCGAACTCACCGACTTGCCCACTTTTTATTTCAATGGCCCATTCATCAGGGACGTGGCGTTTGTGATTGGGTATTGTGCCGGAGATTTCGGCAGACCGATTTTCCGTAATGTCATGCATGAGCGCACAAATCGCGCCGATTTTGCGGCAATGGCCGGAATTCACTTCCGCACCCTCGAACCCGTCGGGATACTCATCAGCGATAAAGGCCGTATTGATATCGCCGCGCTCGAAACGGTCATGATCATAAACGGCTTGGAGGAAAGGAATATTATGCCCGATGCCGTCTAGCTCAAACATATCCAGCGCTTGGCGCATCGCCTCAAGTGCAACGCCGCGATCTTTACCCCATGTGCAGAGCTTGGCGATCATAGGATCGTAATACATCGAGATTTCGCCGCCCTCATACACGCCCGTATCATTACGAACGATCGCGCCGCTGTCTTTCTTGCCCTCAAAAGGCGGACGGTAGCGGGTCAGGCGCCCGATAGAGGGGAGGAAGTTGCGGAACGGGTCTTCGGCATAAATCCGGGACTCTAAGGCCCAACCGTTGAGCTTCACATCCTCTTGGCTCATGGACAGTTTTTCGCCATTGGCAGAGCGGATCATCTGCTCGACCAAATCTACGCCCGTGATGAGTTCCGTCACAGGATGTTCGACCTGCAAGCGCGTGTTCATCTCGAGGAAATAAAAGTTCTTATGCTTATCGACGATAAATTCGACCGTACCGGCGGAATCATAATCCACGGCTTTGGCGAGGGCGACGGATTCTGCGCCCATGGCCGCGCGGGTTTTTTCATCCAAGAAGGGTGACGGCGCTTCCTCAATGACTTTCTGGTTGCGGCGTTGAATGGAACATTCCCGCTCACCCAGATAAATCACATTGCCATGCTTATCGCCCAAAACTTGGATTTCGATATGGCGGGGTTCCTCGACGAATTTCTCGATAAAGATACGATCATCACCAAAGCTATTGGCGGCTTCGTTCTTGGACGATTGGAAACCCTCACGCGCTTCCTCGTCATTATAGGCGATGCGCATCCCCTTCCCGCCACCACCAGCGGAAGCTTTGATCATAACGGGATAGCCGACCTGTTGCGAGATTTTGACGGCTTCTTCGGCGTCTTCGATCAAGCCCATATGGCCCGGCACGCAAGAGACACCTGCGTCTTGAGCGAGTTTCTTGGACGTGATTTTATCCCCCATAGAGACAATAGCGTGCGGGTTTGGCCCGATAAAGGTGATCTTTTTCTTCGCGAGAAGTTTCGCAAATTCAGGATTTTCCGACAGAAAGCCATAACCCGGATGGACGGCATCTGCGCCCGTGCTCTCAATCGCCTCAATGATTTTATCCATCACCAAATAAGATTGGTTCACGGCAGGTGGGCCAAGGTGAACCGCCTCATCCGCCATCTCGACATGAAGTGCATTTTTATCCGCATCCGAATAAACCGCCACGGTTTTAATGCCCATCTTACGGGCCGTCTTAATCACGCGGCAAGCAATCTCACCCCGGTTCGCTATGAGTATTTTTTTTATCAT
>CAYGTR010000077.1:0-7658 GCA_964352855.1 uncultured Algimonas sp.
TTAAGACAGGTTTGAGAGATGAGGATCAGATTTTGAAAATGGGCGGGATAACGGGTCAACCCGCATTCATAATCGTGGATGAATGCCTAGCTAGAGAGTTTCCTGTTATTTTTTAAAAAAGGTTTCCAGCAACACCGATAGATCAAATCAACCCTGCCAAAGGAGAGCTTGGGTCGGCGTACATTTTTTTCGGCATACGGCCCGCGAGATAGGCCTCGCGGCCTGCAATAACCGCGTGTTTCATGGCTGTGGCCATGCGAATCGGGTCTTTGGCTTCGGCGATGGCGGTGTTCATCAACACCCCGTCACAGCCCAGCTCCATCGCGACTGTCGCATCTGACGCCGTGCCGACACCCGCATCGACGATAACGGGGACTTTGGTTTGTTCCACAATCAAGCGGATATTGACGGGGTTTTGAATGCCGAGGCCCGAGCCAATCGGAGCCCCCAAGGGCATAATTGCGCAACAGCCCATCTCTTCGAGCTTACGCGCGAAAACCGGATCGTCCGAGCAATAGACCATAACCTCAAAGCCGTCTTTCAACAGCAGTTCTGCCGCCCGCATGGTCTCTTCCATATCGGGATAGAGATGTTTCGGGTCAGACAGCACCTCGAGCTTAACCAAATCCCAACCGCCCGCTTCGCGCGCCAGGCGGAGCGTCCGCACCGCATCTTCGCCCGTAAAACAACCTGCCGTATTGGGCAGGTAAGTGGTTGTCTTAGGGTCAATGAAATCGGCCAACATCGGCGCACTCGGATCCGACAGGTTCACGCGGCGCACAGCCACAGTGACCATATCCGCGCCCGATGCTTCTAACGCCGCTGCGTTTTCAGCATAATCTTTATACTTCCCCGTGCCAATAATCAGGCGTGAATTGAATTCGTGACCGGCAACGATGAGTTTATCAGCTTTAGTGGACACTTAGCCCCCTCCAATAAAATGAATGATTTCCAGCTTATCGCTCTCATAAAGGATAACATCTTCATAAGTTGATTTCGGCACGACTTCGAGATTACGCTCGACCGCGATTTTCTTCAGCGGCAGATCGAGTGCGACCAACATCTGCGCGATTGTAATGCCGTCCTCAAAGGTGTGAAAGTCGCCATTGACCATAATTTCCATTGCAGGCGCCTTTCTCTGTAAAGCTTAAGCCTCTTTTGCATTGCAGGGGGCGTTACCATGACATAAACGGGGTCTCAATGACGAAAGCCATTTATATCCTCAATGGGCCGAATTTAAATCGGCTAGGCACGCGCGAGCCTGAGATTTACGGCGCGCAAAGCTTGGCCGATATTGAAGCGGGCTGCCGCGCCGCAACGGATTATGATATTGTCTTTAAACAAAGCAATATCGAAGGCGAGATCGTCGACCATATTCAAGAGGCTGCCGACAAGGCCTGTGCCGTTTTAATCAATCCCGCCGCCTATACCCACACATCTGTGGCGATTTACGATGCGCTGAAACTCCTGAGCGTACCTGTCGTAGAAATTCATTTGTCACAGCCCGCCAAACGCGAAAGTTTTCGGCGGCGATCCTATGTCTCAGAGGCTGCAACAGGCACAATCAGCGGATTTGGCGCAAATTCTTATCAATTAGGGCTGCAAGCCGTCATAAATCTGTTAAAGACTACATCTTAACTGACTCGCAGAAGTCAATTTAACGACCAATAACGAAAGAGAGAGACGTTATGGCCACGACAAAGAAACCAACTGATGTCGATCTGGTGCGCGAACTCGCCGATATCTTAAACGATACAGACCTTAATGAGATTGAGTGGAAAAAGGGCGATTTGAAAATTCGCGTTTCCAAAGGTGGTGGACAAATGGTTCAAGCCGTTGCGGCGCCGGCACCTGCCCCAGTTGCAGCCGCTCCGGCGGCCCCGGCGGGTGGATTGGTCAGTGTGGAGAGTGCAGCTCCGGCGACACATAAAGACGCGACGACCTCACCTATGGTCGGCACAGCCTATACGCGCCCCTCACCCGATGCTGATTCGTTTGTGAAAGTCGGCGACAGCGTGAAAGAAGGTGATACCATTCTCCTGATTGAGGCCATGAAAACCTTTAACCCGATTACAGCGCCGAAATCCGGCAAGGTCGAAGCCGTTTATGTCGAAGACGCGCAGCCCGTCGAATTTGGTGAACCGCTGTTTGTGATTGTCTAAGCTCATGGCTGCTAAAAAAGTCGAAAAGCGTCAGTTTAAGAAAGTCCTGATCGCCAATCGCGGTGAGATTGCGCTGCGCATTCACCGCGCTTGTAAAGAAATGGGCATCAGCACGGTTGCGGTACATTCTGAAGCCGACAAAAACGCCATGCATGTGCGCCTCGCCGATGAGAGCGTGTGTATCGGGCCGAACAGCGCCACGGACAGCTATCTGAACATTCCCGCGATTATTTCGGCCTGCGAGATTACGGATGCTGACGCCGTGCATCCCGGTTACGGCTTCCTCTCTGAAAATGCGAGATTCGCCGATATTGTCGAAGCGCATGGCATGGCGTTTATTGGCCCGACAGCAGAACATATCCGTATTATGGGCGATAAAATCACGGCCAAGCAGACGGTGATGGAGGCGGGTATTCCCTGCGTGCCAGGTTCTGACGGCAGTGTCGATACTTACGAAGATGCGGTAAAAGTCGCCAAAGAGGTCGGTTTCCCACTTTTGGTAAAAGCCGCAGCGGGCGGCGGCGGACGCGGGATGCGTTTGGCCGAAACGCCCGATAAACTCAAAGAAGCCTTGTCTGCCGCACAGCAAGAAGCGATTGCAGCCTTTGGAAACGGTGCGGTCTATCTGGAGCGCTACCTCACCGGGCCGCGCCATATTGAAATTCAAGTTCTCGCTGACCAACACGGAAATGTTGTGCATCTCGGCGAGCGAGATTGCTCGCTGCAACGCCGCAATCAAAAAGTTCTGGAAGAAGCCCCCTCACCTACGCTCACCGCCAAGGAGCGCGAAGACATTGGCATGATCGTGGCAAACGCTATCCGAAAAATCGGCTATCGCGGCGCAGGCACGATTGAGTTTCTGTATGAGAAAGGCGAGTTCTTCTTCATTGAAATGAATACACGCCTGCAGGTTGAACACCCTGTGACCGAAGAGATTACAGGTATTGATCTCGTCCGCGAGCAAATCCGTGTCGCCCAAGGGCTAGAGCTGAATTACTCGCAAAAAGACGTGACGTTTCATGGTCATTCGATTGAGTGCCGTATCAACGCAGAAAACCCGAAAACCTTTGCGCCATCACCCGGCAAAGTTATCGATTTCCACGCACCCGGCGGGATGAATACCCGCCTCGATAGCGCGCTCTATGCGGGCTATTCTATTCCGCCTTATTATGACAGTTTGATTGGCAAGCTCATTGTCTGGGGCAATACGCGTGAAGGGGCCATATTACGCCTGCGCCGCGCCCTCGGCGAAATGGTGATAACGGGCGTTGAAACAACCATCCCGCTCCACATGGCCTTGCTAGATGATCCCGACTTCCAAAAAGGCGATTACAATATTCACTGGCTGGAGAAGTGGTTGAAGGAACAGGAGTAAGCATGTCTGAACATCAAAAAAGTCCAAGTCAAGCGCGCAAAGAGGCGAAGGATTTCCATCCGAAACTCTTGGAATTATTTGATGGATATGTGCATGGCGAGTTTTCAAAGCGCGGGTTTCTGCGCGGAGCGATGCTGGCCGGTTTTACGAGCGTCACGGCCACGGCTTGCCTGAAAGACCTCCAACCCGATTACAAGCAAGCCAATCAAGTCGCCAAAGATGATGACGACATCATCAGCGACTATGTCGAATATAGCTCACCCAAAGGCTATGGCACGGTTCGCGGCCTTATGGCTAAACCCAAGGGCAATGGCCCGTTTGGCGCGGTTCTGGTTGTCCACGAAAATAGAGGGCTGAACCCCTATATCGAAGACGTGGTGCGCCGCGTCGCCAAAGCGGGCTATCTGGCCCTAGGTCCTGATGCGCTGACCTCGCTCGGCGGTTATCCCGGCAATGATGATGAGGGGCGGCAAATGCAACGCAGCCTCGACGGGGATAAAGTCTTGGCCGATATGTTTGCGGGCTATGAACATTTAGTAGACCATGAAGACAGCACTGGCAAAGTCGGGGCTGTTGGGTTTTGTTATGGTGGCGGCGTCTGCAATGCCCTCGCCGTGGCCTATGCCGATATGGCGTGCTCCGTGCCCTTTTACGGACGCCACGCCCCAGCCGAGGATGTGCCCGCTATCAATGCGCCATTACTGGTTCATCTGGGAGAGCTAGACACCCGCATTAATGAAGGCTGGCCCGCTTATGAAGCGGCGTTGAAAGCGAATGATAAAGTCTATGAAGCGCATATTTACCCAGCCGCCAATCACGGTTTCCACAACGACACGACCCCGCGATATGACGAGGCGGCGGCGAAACTGGCATGGGAGCGGACATTGGCTTGGTTTGAGACGTATTTGACGGTTTAGGAAAATTTCCTCCCTGTCACACAGACGCATGACGAAGTTATGCCCGATGCCCATGCCATGACGTTGCAACTATCATCAAGGCCGCTCATAAAAGCCGTCCCTGCCCGTCACCTCTACACTCTTACGCCGCATAGCAGGACCCATCGCGCCGAGTGCCAAAGCCATTTTCCGCCCTCTATTTGCGCCGACTCTGTTTTCCCAAGCGGTCGGGCCGCCGCGACGTAAATTCTCACCAATTTCACGGTAGACTTTCAACGCGGCGGAGATCGCCCAAGCACAGCGGAAGTCGAGTTCTTTGACACCGACTTTGGCGCTTTGATAATAGGCTTCCGCAATGTCGAGTTGTTCGCAGGCGGCAGCATGGGCCGCAGGCCAGTATTCGCGCTTGGCAAGTTCGGCCGCCTCTGTCGGCGCACCATGTTTTACCAGTAAGTCTTTGGGCAGAAAAACGCGGTCAGCCTTAGCGTCATCTATCACGTCTCGTGCAATATTGGTGAGCTGAAAGGCGAGGCCCAAATCACTGGCGCGGTCTAAGGTTGCCGAGTCCCGCACGCCCATAATATTGGCCATCATCACGCCCACCACACCGGCCACATGATAGGAATAATCGAGGATATCATCGATGGTCTCATAAACGCGGTCTTCGGCATCCATTTCAAACCCTTGAAGCAAATCAAAAGGGTGCCTGTGATGAATATCATGCGTTTTGACGACGCGGGCGAGCCCTGCAAAAACGGGATTATCCGTCGGTTTTCCGGCCAACACATTAGAGGTATCTTCGCGCAGTTGGCTCAGGCGTTCATTTTGCCCGATTTTATAATCCGCAATTTGTCCATGGCCCATTTCCTGCCCGTCAATCACATCGTCGCAATAACGGCACCATGCATAAAGCATAGACGCATCATCACGCAGCGCGGGCGGTAAAACGCGGCTCGCTAACGCAAAAGACTTCGAGCCCTTTTTAATGGAGGCATGTCCGTGTTGAGTGACGGAATCCATGAATTACTTCAAAACGCCACCAAAAAAGTCGCGTTTACCGAGTAGAACACCGTTATGACGCAGAATATTATAAACGGTCGTGCAATGGAAATAGACATTCGGTAGGATGAAACCGGAAAGGTAGCTGATGCCTGTAAAATCCATCTTTATCTTATTCGGCCCCATTTCCATGGTAAACTCACGCCCTTCTTTACCGTTTAAGTCATCTGCCGTAACGGCTTTAATATCATCGCGTGCGCGGGCCAAAACTGCGTAACAGGCCTCGAAACTCTCAGGACTTCCTTCGTAATTTGGGGCTTTTATATCCGCGATTCGGTAAGGCGCGTTTTTGGCAAGCTCGGCGGCGGCTTGGACTTGTCTCGCCAGAGGCCACATATCCGGTGCGAGGCGGGCTTGTAAAAAGACAGTTTCATCAATGCCGCGCTCTTTGGCATTCGCCTGTGCCAGCCGCAAGACATGTTCGAGGTTGGACATCAGACGCGGCAAAGCGTCGACGGCATTATACATGGAGAGTGTTGACATGGGTGAGCCCTTCAAAGTGTTATTTATTCAAAACAGTCGCGAAATCTTGCGCAATCACTCCGGCTGTGGCCTTGGCCGCGCCGACGACGCCGGGCACGCCTGCGCCCGGGTGGGTGCCTGCGCCTGTAATATACATGTTTGAAATGACATCATCGCGGTTATGCGGGCGGAACCAAGCGGATTGCGTCAGGATAGGCTCGACAGAAAACGCGCTGCCTAAATGGCTGTTCATTTCATCGCGGAAGCCAAACGGCGTGAGCGTGTGGCAAACTTCCAAATGTTTATTCAGGTCGGGAATGGCGTGTTCTTCGAGATAGTCCAAAATCTTTTGTGTATAGGCGGGGCCGATTTCATCCCAATCCAAATCTGCGCTCCCCAAATGCGGCACAGGCGCGAGGACGTAATAGGCGGATTTGCCTTCGGGTGACATAGACGGGTCGGTCACGGAAGGCGCATGGAGGTAAAGCGAAAAATCATCAGAGAGCTTACCGCCCTTGCCGAAAATCTCAGCGATCAGCTCTTTATAGCGTTGTCCCAAAAGGATGATGTGATGTTTGAGGTGTTCCGGCGTCGGAATATCGAGACCGAAATAAATCACAAAGAGCGACATGGAGTGCCGTTTTTTCGTGAGCGCTTTTCCGTATTTTTGACCGCGCTTATGACCGCGTAAAAGCTGGCTGTAAGTATGGACGACATCGGCATTAGACGCGACCAGGTCGGCGGTTTGTGTCCACCCGTTGGCTGTCGTGACCCCCGTCACGCGGTCGCCTTCTGTGTGAATGTCTGTGACTTCATCGGAAAGGCGCAGCTCGCCGCCAATATCTTGGAACAGATTGATAAGGCCCTGCACGAGCGCTCCCGTGCCGCCTTTAGCAAACCAGACGCCGCCTTTGCGTTCTAGGGCATGGATAAGGGCGTAAATGGCAGAAGTCGCAAAGGGGTTACCGCCGACGAGCAAGGATTGAAAAGAGAGCAGCTGCCGCGTTTGTTCGTCTTTCACAAATTTCGAGACTTGTTTGTAGACGCTGCGGTCGGCGCGGAGGCGCACGAGTTGCGGCGCGGCGGCGAACATTTGGCTGACTTTCAGGAACGCCGTTGTGCCGAGTTTTTCATAACCTTCGCGGTAAAGCTCTTTGGAATAGGCGAGGAATTTGCGGTAGCCTTCGACATCATCGGGATTACGTTTTCGGATTTGCTCCTCAAGGAAGTCTTGGTCGTTATTGTAATCGAGGACGTCGCCGTCTTCCCATTGCAGGCGGTAAAACGGATCGACGGGGAGCAATTCGACATAGTCTTTCATCTCTTTCCCCGCGACGGTGAAAAGCTGTTCGAGACAATCCGGGTCGGTGATGACCGTCGGGCCCCCGTCAAATTTAAACCCGCCTATTTCATAGACATAAGCCCGCCCGCCCGGCTTATCGCGATTATCAATCAGCGTGGTTTGAAACCCCATGGCCTGTAGGCGCACGGCGAGCGCGATGCCGCCAAAGCCCGCGCCAACGACAATGGCCGTGGGTTTGCCGTCTTTGGCAGTTTTTATATCTGAAGGGTCGATTTGAACGTTCATTTTTGCGAGTCTCTTTTAAAGCGTTCACGCTTGATAAAGGCTTTTTCGGAGAAATTATAGAGTGCCTTTGTCACAGGGACAGGCGGCTTTCCGATGAGAATGCGCGCTTTGTCGCG
>CAYGTR010000078.1:0-6908 GCA_964352855.1 uncultured Algimonas sp.
GGGGAGGGGGAGGTGGTGAAACGGTGACCGGCCCATTCATTGCTGAGCCGCCGCCGCAAGCATTTAGCGCAAGGCTTGCAACACCCCCTAATAATTTCAAACGGTCTCGTGCTGAAAACTTCATCTCAATCCCCGTCTTATTTGTTTATATGTTTTGACAGCGCTGTCATTTTAGCGGGGTGTAACAGGAAAGTCTTCTGTCTAACAAGCAAATTTTGGATGGGCCAAAGAAAAAGCGTCCAAATGTCTCACAACATTTGAACGCTCCGAATGCCTTACATTTCATTGATGCTTTAAAATCGAGCTTTGAATCCGACATTTACGGCGGTGGCCTCGGTTTCATCATTAGACACTAATTGCGGCGCGACGAAAGGAATGAAACCTTTATTATAAACAAACTCCGCGCCGAAATCGAAATAATCGCTAAACGCATATTCCACACTCACCGCATGTTGTTGATTGCTCTCAAATGTAGTGCCAAGAGCCGGGTTGCCAAAATCATCACTGATATTTCCCCAAGATCCGCTGGCAGCAATCGCGAGTTCGCGGCCTGCCACGATGGGTTTAATCCGCGCTTGCGCCACGAAGACACTTAGGTTTTCGTCGAAATTGATATTGTCAATACTGGTCGTTGAGCCAAGCGGATCAATTAAATATTGTGCAAAAGGGACACCGTCAGGTGTTTGTGGAATCGCCGCTGCCCAAGGGCGCAGTGTCGTCGTATATTCGACCATCGCATCAAAGAACGGGCTGTTATATTCGGCAAAACCATTGACCAAACTATTGCGATATTCGATGAGATTGGCAGGCGGATTACTCGCATCCCGCTCTCCAAATGTGTGAGCTGTAAAATTGTCACGATAAATTGTATCATGAAGATAGCCGCCGCCTACAGTAAAGGCCGCATTTTTAAGCCCAAAATCATTGAGCAAGAATTCTTTCTCAATGCTCGCCGCGTAATTGCCAATATTATTTTCTTCTCCGGCCAAGCCGACACGGAGTTGGCGCCCTGCAGAGAAAGCGGAGGCAGAGAGTTTAAATCCATTCGAATAAAGACCTAGCTCCAGAACAGGCTGATCCACAACGGTCCAGAAATAATGATGACCTTCATTTTGTGTGAAAGCGTTATAGCTGTCGAAGTTACCGAAATCGACGGTCTTCCGACCAAATGCGGCGTAAAAGGGTGTTTTTTCAAGGTTACCGAAAACAACAAAAGCTTTACGCAATTGGAATTCATCTTGGAAACGACCATATTCTGTTTCCGAATATTCAGGCTGTAAGTAAAGCGTTGTCCAATCGCCAAAAGTTGAGGTGAAAGAGAGAGCGGCATTATCAATTGCGAAAACACCTGCTTCATCATCCGTCCGGTCAGAGAAAAATGGGAAGCGCGACAGAATAGGGAATTGCCCATCAACGCTTGTTTTTTGATATTTCAGACCGCCTTGAAAGCCTGCGCCGATGTATAAGGAATTATCTTTCAAAACACCATTTGCCCGGTTCGCCAAAAGCGTCATCGTACGGCCTGTTGTGTTTTCCTGCCAGTCCAACATATCGCGTGTATGATAAGGATTTGTTCTGACCGTAATGCCGCCGACATCAAATTGACGCGCTGATTTAAATTGTTTCACGGCTTCGGGTGAATAGTGGATACCTTGTTGATAATTTAAAGGCTGTAAGCCGCGTAGCTGTAAAGTCTGAACCGGCGCTGTTTCATAAACGACGCCATTCACGTAATTGTTCTGGACATAGCCGGGCCGAACATATTGCGTCTGCGGTACATGGTTTTGTACAAGGCGTTTGGCCTGCCAACTTTGTGCAGGGACATAGCTGTGTTGATGTGTCTGGCCTTGTTCATATTGAAACAGGCCACGCAAACCTTGGTTATGCGTCGCGGTGACAGGTATTGCTGTCGCGAGGGCAAGAGCAGCAACGCCGCCAAGAGCAATGAATTTGGTTTTCATAATGTTATCTCAATAATGTCAATTAGGATTGCCTATTAGGCCGAGCGCACGTCATCGACGTCTAATTCATGCTCTCTGACTTTGCGGTAAAGTGTCGACCGTCCAATGCCGAGGCGTCGGGCAACTTCGGACATGTGTCCGGAATAATTGCCGATTGCGAATTGAATTAAATCCCGTTCAATTTCTTCGAGTGTGCGCAAATGACCTTCGCGGTCTAAAACGGAGACTGCATTATCTTCAGCCATCGCCACACCCACTTCACCGACTAAGGAATCCAAATCAGATTTCGGCTGCGGTGACACCTGTGGCACCATCCCTGATATTTGAGGGAAATCATGTGGTTTTAAGGTTTGTCCGTCCGATAAAATCATAGCACGGAAAATCATATTTTCCAGTTGGCGAACATTGCCTTTCCATTCATAATTTTGGAGCATTTCTAGCGTGTCGCGTTCAGCACCGGAGACTGAAAGGCGTTCCTGTGCGTTAAAGCGTTTAATGAAGTGCTCTGTAAGTGCCGGAATGTCTTCGCGACGTTCACGCAACGGCGGTACGGCAATAGGGAACACATTCAAACGGTAATATAGGTCTTCTCGAAAAGTTCCTTCGCTGACGCAATCTTGCAGGTCGCGATTTGTGGCGCTGATGATGCGAACATCGACGGGCGTGGGGCGTTTCGAACCAATCGGGTCGACTTCGCCTTCTTGTAAAACCCGCAAGAGCTTCACCTGCATTTCCAAAGGCAATTCGCCGATTTCGTCTAGGAAAAGCGTCCCTGTATGGGCCTCTTGGAATTTACCGAGATGCTTATTATTCGCGCCCGTGAATGAGCCCTTTTCGTGACCAAATAGAATGCTTTCGACAAGGTTTTCGGGGATTGCGCCGCAATTGACTGTAATAAAAGGCTGCCCTGCGCGCTCAGATGCGCCTTGAATGGCGCGTGCAATGACCTCTTTACCCACGCCGGATTCGCCTGTGATGAGGATCGGAATATTGGCTTTGGCCCCGCGTTCCCCCATCGCCACAACAGGCCGCATCGCCCCTGAGCTGCCGATAAGGTCATCAAAGGTCAGACCGCCATCATTTGTTTTTTTCAAGCGCGTGACCTCTGTCACTAGAGTCTTCATTTCCAACGCATTGCGAATGGACACGATAATGCGTTCAGGGCTGGCAGGTTTGACGACAAAATCCCGTGCCCCGGCTTTCATGGCTTTGACAACAGCCTCAATAGAGCCTTTTCCCGTCAAAACGATAACAGGCAGATCTGGGCGTTTGATCGCCAGATCGTTCAAAACCTCCATACCGTCACGCCCCGGCATAATCAGGTCAAGCAACATCACATGCACTTTGTCGCCGTCACGACCCAAAGCGATTTCCAGGGCCGTATCGCCATTATCGGCTTGCAATGTGGAGAATCCACTCTTCTCGACTACGGCCTGTAAAAGGCGACGTTGCGTTGGATCATCATCAACAATCAGGACAGTTTTAGCCATGTAAATTCACCTTTTTTGCCCAAATCGATGCGTGCCGATGCGGTGCGTTCCGTTGCAATATGGGACAAACGGGTAAATTTACGGCCAAAGAATAAGGTGAACGCCGAGTTAAGATGAGAAATCGGGTAAATTATGCCGTCTTGAGGCTTATGGAGCTATTGTCGGATATTCTCTCACATGATAGCAGAGTGAAAATATCAATTGTTGACCTATCAAGGAAAAAATAATGGCAACTGGATCTTCAAATTATAATCGCGGCGAAATGGACGTCAAAGCGCAATCCGCCTCCTTTGGCGGCTTTATGGGCCTCACCAAATATGGCGGGGCCGCAGTGGCGCTTATCGTCATGCTTCCGACTCTTGTGTTTGGTGCTGGTGTGGCTTGGCTTCCTGCTTTGTTCGCCACAGTCGTTCTAGGTATAGTGATAGGTATCGCGCTAAAGTTTAAGGGTGTTTATTATGTGTCTCTCATCGGTGCGGCCATTTTTACCGCGATTGCCTGCGCTCTATTGAGCTTTTTCGCAGGATAAATATTGAGGCCCGTAAGGGCAGATTCTTAGGGGACTTCATTTGCACATTGCAGTCATAAAAGACGTCGGGCCTTCGGAACGACGCGTGGCGGCAACGCCCGACACGGTTAAAGGTTATGTCGGGGCGGGGCATAAAGTCAGTGTCACCAAAAGTGCGGGTGTTGAAGCGAATTTCTCTGATGCCGATTATAAAGCGGCAGGCGCCACGATTGCGGCGTCTAATACGGCCTGTGTCAAAACGGCTGATCTTGTGTTTTCCGTAAACGGGGCTGACGCTAAATTAGTCGCGGCCCTCCAAAAAGGCGCGGGCATTGCCGGCTTTATGAACCCGACGGATAATCCGAAATACGCCCAAGCCTGTGCCAAAGCAGGCGTCACGGCTTTCGCGCTTGATTACATTCCCCGTATTTCACGTGCACAGGCGATGGATGTGCTGTCGTCTCAATCCAACTTGTCGGGCTACCGCGCCGTAGTTGAAGCCGCCGGGATTTATGGCCGCGCCATGCCGATGATGATGACAGCGGCGGGCACGATTGCACCTGCCAAAGTCTTTATTATGGGCGCTGGTGTTGCCGGGCTTCAAGCCATTGCGACGGCACGCCGTCTCGGCGCTGTGACTACGGCGACAGATGTGCGCCCCGCGGCCAAAGAACAAGTCGCCTCATTGGGCGCGAAATTTATTGCCGTTGAAAATGAAGAATTTAAAGCGGCTGAGACCGCAGGTGGTTACGCCAAGCAAATGAGTGCGGAATATCAGGCGCTCCAAGCGGAACTCACCGCCACCCATGTGGCGAAACAGGACATTGTCATTACGACAGCGCTTATTCCGGGACGCCCCGCACCGAAGCTCATCAGCAAAGCCATGCTGGATAATATGCGGGCAGGCTCCATACTCGTTGACCTCGCGGTCGAACGCGGCGGCAATGTTGAGGGGGCTAAGCCCGGTGAAATTGTCACGACCAAGAACGGTGTGCATATTGTCGGCTATCTCAATTGGCCGTCGCGTATGGCGTCGGATGCCTCCAATATGTTTGCCCGAAATTTGAAAGCCTTCTTGCCTTTGGTCACGGCGGAAGACGGCGCTTACGTACCCGATTGGGACGACGAAATTATCAAAGGCTGCGCGCTGACCAAAGATGGTGCTGTCGTTCACGAAAGACTCAAGGGGTAAGCGATGACATTGGCTCTTATTTTGGCAGGCGGGGCGGCGGTTAGCCCGCTTGTCTTCCAACTGACAATTTTCGTTCTGGCGATTTTCGTGGGGTATTATGTGGTCTGGTCGGTCACGCCCGCTTTGCATACGCCGCTTATGGCGGTGACAAATGCGATTTCGTCCGTGATTATCGTGGGCGCATTGATCGCCGTCGCAGCTGGCACACAAAGTGATGCACCGATTTCAACATGGACCGGCACGGTCGCTGTGGCGCTTTGCGCCGTGAATATTTTCGGCGGCTTCCTCGTCACCCAGCGCATGCTCGCCATGTATAAGAAAAAAGAAAAACCCGCCGCCAAAGTGGGGGAAAAATAGATGCTGCATCTTTCCGCCAACACAGCCGCCGTCCTTTATACGGTCTCTGCGGTTCTTTTCATTTTGGCGCTGCGCGGATTGAGCTCGCCTGAAACATCTCGGCGCGGGAATTATTTTGGCATGCTTGGTATCGGCATTGCCATGGTCACGACATTTTTGGTCGCGGGTATGGGCGGAACGGCGCTTATCCTTTCCGGAGGCGGCATCGCGATTGGCGGTATTATCGGCGCCGTGATTGCGCGAAAAATTCCGATGACGGATATGCCACAACTCGTTGCGGCGTTTCACTCTTTGGTCGGCTTGGCGGCGGTGCTTGTGGCGGTGGCGGCGTTTTTCAGCCCCGACAGCTTTGGCATATTAAACGATCAAGGCGCGATGAAAGCAGGGTCACTGCTCGAGCTGTCCCTCGGCGCAGCGATTGGCGCGATCACCTTCTCCGGCTCTGTGATTGCGTTTGCGAAATTGAACGGCAATATGTCGGGTGCGCCGATTATGCTGCCCTTCCGCCATATTATTAATTTGGGTCTAGGCCTCGCTATTGCCGTGGTCATCGGCATGTTGATGAAATCTGGCGGCACGGATCCCATGCTGATCTGGATATTGCTCGGCTTGACCTTCTTAATCGGTTTCTTGCTCATTATTCCCATTGGCGGCGCGGATATGCCCGTCGTTGTGTCTATGCTCAATTCCTATTCAGGCTGGGCGGCTGCCGCGCTCGGCTTTACGCTGGGCAATTTGGCGCTCATCGTAACGGGCGCGCTTGTTGGCTCATCTGGCGCCATCCTCTCTTACATTATGTGCAAGGCGATGAACCGCAGCTTTATCTCGGTCATCCTTGGCGGGTTTGGCGCAGATGGCGGCGCAGCCGCCGCAGGCGATAAAGAAACCCGTCCGCATAAGCGCGGCTCTGCCGAAGACGCGGCCTTCATCATGAAAAACGCCTCCAAAGTTATCATCGTACCGGGTTACGGCCTCGCCGTGGCGCAAGCGCAACATGCTATTCGGGAAATGGCGGATACACTCAAAGACGAAGGCGTGGATGTGGTCTATGCCATTCACCCTGTGGCGGGTCGGATGCCGGGCCATATGAATGTGCTCTTGGCCGAGGCCAATGTGCCTTATGATGAGGTGTTCGAACTTGAAGACATTAATTCTGAATTTTCAAATGCCGATGTGGCCTTTGTGATCGGCGCGAATGATGTGGTGAACCCCGCGGCAAAAACCGATCCGCAAAGCCCGATTTTCGGCATGCCGATTTTGGACGTCGATAAAGCCGCGACAGTCCTCGTCGTCAAACGCTCCATGTCCACAGGCTATGCCGGTATCGATAATGATCTTTTCTATGAAGATAAGACAATGATGCTCTTGGCCGATGCTAAGAAAATGGTCGAGGATATTAT
>CAYGTR010000079.1:0-6550 GCA_964352855.1 uncultured Algimonas sp.
GTAAGAAAGACGTCCAGAGGAAAATTACGGCTGCCTCAGTTAACGTGACAAAGCCCGCCTAACAAACCGCTCACTTCTTGCCTAACAAACGTCTTGCACAGACTTGTAAATCATTGTAATCATTACACATTCAAGACGATGTGCCGCCTGTGTGGGGCACCACTAATTCTTTTATCTGATTCCCTTAAACGTCTCTAAACCCTGTAATTTCTTTTAATAATCCCCCTTAAAACCGCAACTTTATGGCTCTTTTTCGGCTTATATGGATTATACGGGGTTCAGTGCCCCTTTATGGGCACCAACTTCTCTCCTCTAACAATCGATTAAGGCCCTGAAATACCTATATTTTCATCTCAATTTATCTCAGAATGTCTCAGATTTTCGAGTAAATTGTGCCACAAACTGTGCTACAAATTGTGCTACAAATTGTGCTACAATCCCCTATCAAAACTGCCTAAGCAGTTTCCATAATGCCGTCAAAAGCAAAGTACGAGATGGTCAGCGGACGTCTGAAGTAGACCAACGCGTAGCCGGATCCGTTAAGGATGGTCGCCGTATAGCCAAGGCTGCCAAGCGGGCTAGGCTCACAAGAACCCGCCGCGTAGCGGGGAGAGACGCCCTAAACTTTAAACGAAATTGTGGTGAATTACTTTTTTAGCATCCTTAGCTCTCTAGATGGTTATCAATAGGTCATCTTTTGATCCATAATACTTTAAGACAGCAGATTGTCAGCCAGACACGCCCCGCCAAAAATTCCTGCATCGTCCCCCAATCCCGGCGTGACGATCAGATCTTCGATGTCCGTTTTGGTCTCCCCTAGATATTTGTTTACCAGGCTAGCGTATTGCGTTCTCACACGACCGAGCAAATGCGGCGCTAGCATTATGCCTCCGCCCAAAACAATTTTGTCCGGGCGCAGCATTAGAGATAATGTGTTGCATGCTTGAGCCAGATAATAAGCTTCGATTTCCCATCCCATGTGGCCTTCTGGCAAATCAGCGGGGTTGCCGAACCTCTTTGTTAGAGCTGTGGCAGACGCCAAACCTTCTAGGCAGTCGCTATGTGTTGGACAGACGCCGGAAAACCTAGTGTCCGCTTCGTGCCGTTTCAATCTAATATGACCGAACTCGGGGTGAGAGGGTTTCCCGATAAGCCCTCCATTGGTAAAAAGTCCTGCCCCTATACCGGTCCCGATGGTGACATAGGCTGCGCTGCTTGCGCCCTTAGCAACCCCCCATCTCATTTCGGCGAGCAAGGCCCCATTGACATCCGTATCTACGCTGATATTCACGGATAACTCTTGCTCAAAATAAGATTTAAGATTCGTTGCCGCCCAACCCAATTTAGGGCCATCGAGTATCATTCCGTAATTAGAAGACTGAGGGTCAACATCAATGGGGCCAAATGAGGCAATGCCCATAGCGGCGGGCTTTCGCCCTAATGCAGCTTGGTCTTTAAAAAACTGCGCGCAGGCTTGTAATGTTGCCTTTGGCTGAGTGGTAGGAACCCGAGTGCCCGCGATAATGCCTTGTCCCTCTTGAATGAGCGCACATTTAAATGTTGTGCCTCCAGCATCTATCGCCGCTACAATTGAACCTGTATCCCCAGTCTGCGATGATACCGTCATTCCTTTACCTCATGATGTGAAGGCCTTAATTGGCCGTATATTCTATCGCCCTTATGGATAATAATAAATTAAATTGCAATCGATTGTATTTATGCGTATAAGCTCAGATAACAACGGTTAAAAGCGCAAAAACATGACAGTTTATAACTGCACGTTCAAAGCATGCTTTGGGGATTAGACGATGAAACCAACAATACCAATCACCGCTCCGCTTACGCTGAGTGAGAAAATTGGCTATGGCCTCGGCGATATGGCGTCGAACTTCTATATGGGGTTTTTTGGCATTTTCCTGCTGATTTACTATACCGACGTCTATGGAATCTCACCTGCAGCTGCGGGCACAATGTTTCTTGTGACTAAGATTATCGATGCTGTCACTGATCCTGCCATGGGTCTTATCTCTGACCGTACATCAACGCGGTGGGGGAAATATCGGCCCTATATGCTCTGGATGGCGATACCCTACGCGCTGCTCGGCTATCTGTTGTTCCTTGGGCCGAACTTTGGCGATACTGGAAAGCTCATCTTTGCCTATGCGTCCTACTCCCTCGTGATGCTGGCCTATACAGCTATCAATGTACCTTATTCGGCTTTATTGGCCGTAATTCACCCCAGTTCTGCAGAACGAGAAAAAGCAACGCAATGGCGATTTATATTTGCCTCGCTCGGCACAATTACCGTGGGCGCTATCGCAAAACCTTTGGTCGACGCATTGGGCGGCGGCAATGAATTATTGGGGTATCGATTGACGATTGTCCTTTTTGCCATCTTATCAATTGCGCTGTTTTGGATTGTTTTTTTTACAACACGCGAACGTATCACACCCAAACGTGAAGGTGGTTCCATCTCAAAAGACTTTGGCGTTCTGCTTAAAAACGTCTCTTGGATTGTTTTGGCCATCTCGGGAATCTTGATCGTGGTCGGCCTAATTGCGCGTATTTCATCAGCTGTATTCTATCTCAAATATTACGTCCCGACGGGCGAGGAGAGCGGATTATGGTGGATGGATCGCACCGCACTGTTGATTACGCTCGGATTTATTGGACAGCTTTTTGGAGCGATGTTGACACCGACATTCCTGAAGATCTTTGATAAGCGCCAGTTAATGATATTTATGGCTGTGTTGAATGCGGCCATGCTTATCGGCTGTTACTTTGTGCCACCAAATTGGTACTGGACCATTACGGGCTTCCATATCGCCAGCATTTTCACCTTTGGCGTCATGATTACGCTCCTCTTCGCAATGTATACGGATTGTGCAGAATATGGGGAATGGAAGTCCGGCGTGAATAGCGCAGGCTTAACCGTCTCGGCCACAATGTTCTCACTGAAATTCGGCTCCGCTCTTGGGAGCGCAGTGCCCGCATTCATCCTCGCAGGTTTCGGGTTTATTGCCAATCAGGCGCAAACACCCGAATCCATTCAGGGCATTCGTATTATGTTTAACATCGTGCCCGCAATTTTCTTCTTTGCGGCTGGCCTGCTTATGGTTTTTTATAAGCTAAATGGCCCGATGGTGAAGAAAATGGAGCAGGCGCTTATGCAACGCCGCGCCGAAGCTGCAGTAACTTAAGCTCGGAATTAGTAGCCATGACGTCTTTGACAAAAACCGCGCTTGAAGCCTTGCCGTTAATCCCTGACGCTCATCCCGAGCCCTTTCGTATTGGCATTCGCCATCCCGATCTCTGGCTCTGGGATAGCTGGTGTTATGCGAAGGACGGGGAATGGCACCTTTACTGTTTGGCCCTGTCAAAAACTGACGGCTCAGGAAACACTATTCTGCCCCATGACAGGAACGATTATCAATTTCATATTCGACATTTTATAGGCACGGATAATGGACAGTCATGGAAAGATGTTGGCGTTTTTCAGACTCCGGGCGTGACTCCAAACGGATATTATGACCGCAATATCTGGAGTGGGTCAGCGCTGCCACTATCAGAAAATCGTATAGCTTTTGGATTTACAGGTATTCGGGAGGTGGCCGCAGACCGACCTTTCCTGCAATCCATCGGACTGGCTATATCTATGGATGGTATGAGCGCTGAACATATTCAGCCTGAGCCGCTATCCTGCCCGCTACGCGATTATGATATGATTACATCATTGGGCTATTACCTTGGGCCGAAGGATATTTTGGGTCATAATATTGGCGAAGAAGGCGGCCCCATTCTTGCGTGGCGCGACCCCTTCCTCTTCCAAGTTCCTGACGGGTCTTTGCAAGCCGTCTGGTCGGCTAAGAAATCCCCCACCGAAGGGGTTATGGCCCATGCAACTCTGATAGAGACTGAGACAGGGTTTGAGATTGAAACTCTACATCCACCCGTTTCATTCAAAGATTCCGATTTATTTACCCAAGCCGAAGTGCCAAAGATTTATTTCGATACAAAGACGACGGATTATTTTTGTGTGCTCGCCGCCTGCGACCGCCTCTATGAGGGGCAGAATGATTACGAAGTCTCCAAAGTCACGCGGCTTTACCGCGCAGATTCGTTAAAAGGCCCTTGGGCGCCATATAAGAAATCAGGCTCGCGCTTACCAGGGCTTACACATCTTTTTGGCGGTAGTATTATTGAGGTGGATTTTAGCGCACGCGTAATGACAATGCTCGCGCCTTATACGGAAATGGCAGATGATGACATACAGCTCACTTTCGCCCCGCCAATTAAGATAGATTTTTAGGCGGCTGCCCCGCATGAGCCACGGATGATCAATTCCGTATCTGTAAATCTAGATTTTGCCTTTTTACCATTTATTTTGGCCATCAATAAATTGACCATAATTTCCCCGCCTTGCGTTATATTCTGATTAATCGTGGTCAGAGGCGGCGTCGACATATTTGCTTGCCCGATATTATCATATCCTATGACGGATACATTCGCTGGAACTGTTTTTCCTTTTGCTTGAAGCGCATGAATGGCCGCCATAGCTAGAACGTCGGAGGCGGCGAAAATGCCATCAAAGCTCTGGCCTTCATCTACAAATTTGGCAACTGCATCAAACGCGGTCTGGCCGCCGAAATTAAGTTTCAGTCTTAAGGCGGGATCATGTGATATGCCTGCTTCAGCGTGGGCCCTTATGTAACCCTCGTAACGTAGCGAGACTTCGGGCAGTTCAACATCGCCCAAGAACAATATTCTTTTTCTCCCTAGGGATAATAAATGGGACGTTGCCATCCTACCGCCCTTAACATTATCACTCCCGACCAAAGTATATTTTGGAATTTCGTCCGCGCCGCCCCACACAACGACGTTCGAATTTGTCGCATTTAAGGCATCAAGGCGTTCCGTACGCCCTGCCTGTCCAATCACAATCAGGCCATCCGCCCGGCCTGAGCGTAAGAGTCGACGCTCTGCAATTTGCATCTCGTCTTGGGGTACTGAGACAATCAAATCATAGCCGTGCTGCGAGGCCGCATGAGAAACAGATCCCACCATTTCCAAAAAGAACGGGTCTGAAATTGTTTGCTCTGACCCCGGCGTAAGGGGAATGACAATCCCAATCGCCCCGCTGGATTGCTTTCGCAAATTTCGCGCGGCCACGTTCACGGTATATCCGACCTCATCGGCAATTTTTAATATAGCGGCCTTCGTATGAGGTTTCACCAAGGGACTATCATTCAACGCCCGCGATACTGTGGACACGTCGACTTTTGCAAGCCTCGCCAATTCCGCCATTGTAATTTTTTTTGCCATAGGGTCTCAAGTTCGATACGGTTTGAGCATAAGTTGCCAGTCGCAACAATCAAATCAATTCCATCTAATATAGTCTAATCCAGCGCTCTGCTAAGCCAATCTTCGTGTAAAGGGAGTTTCGCATAACACTTGTTCAAGATATCGCTTTGATCGAACGGGACAGTATTCGCGCTATCCAATGGCTTTGACATATGGCCCACACCAAACAAAAGATATTCATAGCTTTCGAGCGAAAATAAGCGGTGATTACTCAGCACATCCATGTCGTGAGGGGGGCGATGTTTCCACTCGTCTAGAAGATACGTAAGGCTATCGGGAACTCTATCGTTGTCAGTCGCGTCTTTCCAAAAAGCGGTATCTCTGCGTGTTGAAGTGAGATAATGCAAAGCCACATAGCTTAATATCTCATCAAATAACGATTGCATAAGGCGGTTAAATTGTTTGGTGGTTGCTGGAGCGTATCCAGCATCATTCTTAAGAATATCCACGAGGCTTTGAGCGGCGAATTGCATCATATAAAGCCCCGTTGATTCTAACGGCTCGACAAACCCATCAGCCAGTCCAATCGCGATACAATTGCGATGCCAAGACTGTGACCGCTTATACGTTTTAAATTTTATATGCTTTGCAGGTATACCTTCGGCGTGCGGGCCCTCCGCAGACCTTAGCTCGGCTTCTGCATCATCGGGGGATATATGCGCGCTCGAATGTACATAACCCAAGCTACGCCGCGACCTCAAATTGATGTCCCATAGCCATCCCGCACTTTTCGCATTTGCCGAGGTATAAGGGAGTATATGATCAGGCCTGTAGGTTTCATAGGGAATGGATAGCGTAACAGCACGGTCACAGATGAGATTTTTAGAATAGTCCTTCGTTTGCGGCATGACTCTCGTCGCCAGCCTGGCCGAAAAGCCTGTACAGTCAATATATAGATCAGCCGTGAAGTTGTCGCCGTTATCAGCAATTAGCGCCGAAATATCACCCGTTTCATTAACCTCAACAGACTGGATTTTTGTCAATTTGTGCTCAATACCACGCTTTGTTCCAAACTCAGTTAAAACCTGCCCCAGCTTCACAGCATCCAAATGATAAGCGTAAGGGAATGTTGATTGATATTCCGGCCACCCAATAGCTTTTGGCGCTAATAGTTTTGTGCTTGTGTTTGAAAGAACGGAGAATTGGTTAGAGAAATTTTCGCCACCGCCTGAATTTTCAGACAGCCATG
>CAYGTR010000080.1:0-6331 GCA_964352855.1 uncultured Algimonas sp.
ATCGTCAAAGGCGGCCTGAGCTTCACAGTTCAATAAGCGTCTTTATGCTGACCGCTTTAGCCCTGATTGTAAAACTAACGCTCTATATTGCAGCTTTAGTCACAATCGGCATCTTGTCGCATTTTTGTCTCGGCATTCAGCAAAAACTGATGGGTCTTCGTGTCTTTGTCGCGGTTCTCATTATAGGAGCCATTTCAAAGCTGATCATTGCCAATGCGCAATTAGCAGGCTCACTTTCGCAGGCCTTTAACCCTGAGACCTTCGGCTGGGTCTGGCAGTCTAATGGAACTCAGTTTCTGGTGTTCATGGCTGGCGCGAGCTTAGCCATTCTCTCCAGCTTCATAAACGCTAGCGCTTTCAGAAAAATAGCGGCGGCTCTTTCGATTATTGTATTGAGCGCAGGCTTTGCGGCATCCGGGCATACGCAAGGCGCTGAAAATATGCCGTGGCTTCCGCTCTGGGTGGTTCCTCACAGTCTTATTGCGGGGTTTTGGATGTGGGCACCTATCAGTCTTTGGCCCTCAAAGGCGGCAACGGATGCTGACATTATCTGGAGGGCGGATCGATTTAGTCTTCTTGCAACATGGGCTGTGCCGCTTCTGTTTGCGACCGGTCTCTATCTGCTATGGCGGCTAAACGGTAATTTATTCAATTTAGGCTCAGCGCTTTATGGCCGCCTGTTAATGGGCAAGCTGATTGCGGCATTGTTGATATTGAGTGTGGGCGCATATAACAAATTTCGGATTACCGGCCTTCTGAAGCAATCCCCCACGCTCGGTCGTATTGCGCTGCGCAAATCACTAAGTCTTGAAACCGTTTTATTTATACTCGTTCTCGTCTGTATATTATTGGCAACCACCCTTACAGGGCCTGGAGGTCATCACCATTAGGGCTGTCCGGTGCTTGGCAGGATGAATGCCGACTGCGGGCTTAGTTACTGCAAATAAGAAAAATAACAGTGCCTCTTTAATATACCCCCTATAGGTATTATATGTATGGAGAAATATAATCTATACGAAAGGCTTCTCATGCCCCGAACTCACTTGAAAGCTGCCCCTCAGTCAACTTGTTGCAGTCAAAAACCGAAAGCTACCCATCATAATAAAACTTCGATTAAGCCAAAGGTAATACCTTTAGCCAAGGCAAAAGGCGGATGTTGCTGCTCTGGTAAGCTATAAATGGAGCGTAACATAAATGCTGAGCGATTGGTGTTTTATGTGATGCATTAACATTGCCAATTTTTCGGCGGCCAAATGATTATTGCGCAATCTTTATAAAGATTGTGATGATTTTGGAACCATACTGCTCCCACTGAATTATACCCTCTATAGGTATAAGATTTATACCGCTTAGGATGTTAAGGAGGATTGAAATGAAAACGGAACACAAAAGCAATTACGGTTTATTCTTTGCGATGATCGGAACCTCGACACTCGTTATGTTGGGACTGATGTATCTGAACAGCTACCAGTTCAGCCATGTTCGGTTCTCTGAAACCCGAACCTATATGGCGATTTACATGGGCGCGGCGATGGCCATCATCATGCTCGGTTTCATGCTCAATATGTATAAGAACAAAAAAGCTAATATAGCAATTTTCGCAGGCAGTTTTATCGTCTTCGCTGCTTCATTATTCTTAGTGCGCAGCCAAGTCACTGTGCAGGATAATGCTTGGATGAAAGCTATGATCCCGCATCACTCAATTGCCATTATGACGAGCGAGCGCGCCGAGATTGACGATGTTCGCGTGAAAGCTCTAGCCAACGAAATCATCAAAGCCCAGCGCCGTGAAATCAAAGAAATGGAATGGCTGATTAACGACATCAAAGAAAACGGAACTGCGGCGACAGAAGCAGAAGCCGCTGCGCGCCCAATGCCGGAATTTGAAGGAAAGCTCTAAAAGCTTACCCCACAGGAGAGAGATATGAGTATTGCAGAAGAACTTACCGTGAAGGACACGGAACAAGGTAGGAAAGCTGTGGTTTACCGCATGGTGACAGATGAGCATGTCTGTCCCTTTGGCATTAAGACCGTGGACCTTCTCGAACGCAAAGGGTTTAAGGTCGAGGACAATTGGCTGACTAACCGCGCTGATACGGATGCCTTTAAAGAAAAGCATGACGTGAAAACCACACCACAGACTTTCATCGGCGGTGAACGTATCGGCGGGTTTGACGCTCTGCGAGAGCATTTTGGATATAAAGTGAAAGACCCGGATGAGAAGACTTACACGCCTGTTTTGGCCGTCTTCTATATCTCCGCTCTGCTCGCGGTTGCGGCCAATTGGGCAACGTCAGGTGACATACTAAATTTGCGTTCTCTGGAATGGTTTATTGCTTTCTCAATGGGCATGTTGGCCATGCTCAAATTACGGGATTTAGAAACCTTCTCAAATATGTTCGTTGGCTATGATATTTTAGCGCGGCGCGTTGTTAGGTATTCCTATGTCTATCCATTTGCAGAAGCGCTGGCCGCGATTCTGATGGTAGCGGGCGGTATATTTGGATTGATAGCCGCGCCCATTGCATTGTTCATCGGGACGGTTGGAGCGATCTCAGTCATCAAAGCGGTCTATGTCGATAAGCGTGATCTGAAGTGTGCCTGCGTTGGCGGCGGGGCAAATGTGCCGTTGGGCTTTGTATCGCTTACTGAAAACCTAGCCATGATGGGGATGGGTATTTGGATGATTGTAAAGATTAACCTGTAGAACGTGCAAAACTTGATGTTTACAGGAAGCGCCTGACCCTTGATTTGTATTCTAGATAATCTACGCCGTACTCTTTTTCGAGCCATGGTTCTTCAAACACTGGCGCGACGAGATACATAATCCCCCAAGCACCGAGCAGAATCGTCACAAGGACGGAATTGGCAAACATGGCCCAACCCAACATACCTAACCAAGTGAAGACATAAATTGGATTGCGACTCCACGCAAACCAGCCCGTCGTCATCAAACCAAGTTTTTCGCCAAACGCATTCCGCCACCCCATTTGCAGCGTAATCCTAACGGCAAACCCAAACCCAATAACTAAAAATAATCCGCCTGCCGCATATTGAGTCCATGCTCGCGCGCCCTCTAACGGTTGAAACGTCAGCGCTGTGAGTACGATGAGCGGATAAAGGTATAACCGAAAAAGCGCGAGAAAGGCCGTATGCTGCCAGCTCTGTTTGCTTGGCGGCGGAAAGAATTGGAAATTAGTGCGCATGGCTGACAGCGCCGACAAACCAAAGATAACCAGCGCCCCCGAAAGGGAAAGGCCAAAAGCCGCCCATGTTATCCAATCAGGTAAATCAATCATAATAGCGTCCCTCTTACAGCCAGCGCCGTGTTTGTTGGCGATAAGCCGTAAAGTCCTCGTCAAAGATGGACTGCAAGGCGCGCTCTTCGGGTTTGATTTGGAACAAGGTTATTGACCAGACAAAAAGCGCCGGGGCTATAAACGCGCCAATGTTACCGAGACGTAAAGCACCGCCCAGCAGAATGAGCGCCATTGCAAGATACATCGGGTTGCGACTAATTCGGTATAGTCCCGTTGTCACCAATGTATTCGCGTGTTCGGGCTCAACCGGATTAACCCTCGTCCGAGCGCGGGCAAATGCGATAAGCGCAAGAATGAGAAGTATAACGCCTGCTGCTATCAGAACTGACCCTGCATATTCGAACAAGGGTAAGTTTAGGTCTAACGCTGGTAGGAGCATGGTAATCCCCCACATTAGGAGACCGCATATCAGGAATTGGATCACAGGCGGGATACTAAGGCTCATGATTTCGATCCGGTTGCGGCTTTCTGATGCGGCTTATCGGATTTTAGTTCGGCTAAAGCCTGCATAGTTATGTTGGTAGCCGATTTTAAAAATAAGCTGGCAAGAAGCGCTGCGACCAGAAGATCCGGCCAAGCGGCTCCCGTCGCCGCGACGAGGCCGCCCGCAGCTATCACGCCTACATTGCCGATCGCATCATTGCGAGAGCACAGCCATACGGACCTGACATTAGAATCCCCCTGACGCCACCGCATCAATATCAGCAGGCTTGTGAGGTTTGCGGCCAATGCCAAGAATCCGATAAGTCCCATAGTCTCTGCAGCCGGAACCGTGTCTCCAAAAAACCGGATAATAGAGGAAACTAATATCACGACAGCAATAACGGCCAAGCTTCCGCCTTTGAACAAAGAGGCCTTGGCGCGCGTGCGCAGCGTCGATCCAATAACGAGTAAACTAATCGTATAAGTCGCGCTATCACCCGCAAAATCCAGGGAATCAGCGAGTAGAGCTTGGGAGCCTGATTTGAGGCCGGCCGTTATCTCCACAAAGAACATGACAGCATTGATAAGGATTACGGCCAGCAAGGCCCGCTTATAGCTGTCCGACATCCCCTCAAAAACTTTATCGTCGCAACATCCACTCATCTTATCATCGTCCTCTTGTGCAATTTCGAGAATAATCTACTGTCTACAGTCACTGTAGAGGCAAGAGAAAAATGATATGAGCCGGAAAACGATTGGTATCCTGTCCCGTGAATGCGGCGTGAAAGTCACGACCATTCGTTACTATGAATCTATTGGACTTATTCGTGAGCCTGACCGAACCGCCAGCGGGCAACGCATATATGACGACGCAGCTGTAGAGCGATTAAACTTTATCCGACACGCCAGAGATCTCGGCTTTCCTATCGAGGCAATCCGAGAACTTATTGATCTGCAGGAAAGCCCCGGCACAGACTGCGCGAGTGTTGACCGCATCGCGCGAAGCCAACTTGCTGATGTCAGGCGGCGTCTTAATCAACTCGAAGCGTTAGAGGCCGAATTAAAAAATATGATCACGAAATGTAAGGGCGGCGTGATTGATGACTGTAAAGTGCTGCAAACCCTCTCAAATCATGACCAATGCCTAGACGTACATGATGCACACAAAGAATTCACCCCAATTGGGTGATAAGAGAATTATTCTCTTGACCCTCCAGTGACTGTAGGTGCTAACTAAGCTCAATGTTTGCAACACGCTTCATATCCTCTGCCAAGATTTGGCTGACCGTCTGTGTGGCGGTTATGATGAGCTTTGCCACGGTGACGCCGGATATTCATCCTGTCGATGCCGATGAAATCGCATGTCAGGATGAAGGAAGTTCCGTTCAAGCCGCAAATAAGCAAAGTCCTGAGCAGCCGAATAAGCCGCCCCATGATCATCACGCTCATAATTGCGGAAGTTGTCATGTTCATGCAACGACGCTGCATTTTGCGTCGCTGAAACTCTCCATCGCAGATGCTCTCGGATATAATCTGAACGCATTTGATGCAGCGCCTCGGGCTGGACCCATGGGGCTCTACCGTCCCCCCCGTGCCTAATCTTTAGTCAACGGCCAAGCTGCGCTTGGTCATCTGTCTTTAGATTATCACGAGGAATACAATTCAATGTCAAAATTACAACGGGGCGCTATTTGCGTCCTGATCGCAGCTGCCTTTTCGGGCGGTGCGGTCGCGGCTCCGTGCGGTGAGCCTAGTCTATCTGCCTCGGCTATTGTGCCGGGTGCGCCCATTACGTTGCGCGCTGTCATGGACGAAATTGCCTATGCGGCCCCGCAGGTCAGGCGCGCCGCCTTAGAAATGAAAGCCCGTCAGGCCGAAGTGAACCAAGCCGGACGCCGCCTTAACCCAGTGGTGGGTGTTGAGCTGGAAAACTTTGCAGGCTCGGGCCCACTCTCAGGCTTTGGGGAAACGGAAACCACGTTCTCTTTTGAGCAGACCTTTGAGCTCGGCAACAAGCGTAGTTTGCGGCGCGAGGCGGCAAACGCAAATGCGGCGCTGGCCTCTGCTGAATGCGGCGCAATATTGCGCCAGACCCAGCTCGAAGCAGCTATTCTGTTTTACGAATTAGATGCGGCGGTTCAGGTTGCGGATTTTGCAAATGAATCCGCGCTTCTCGCGCAAACGCTTGTTGAAACAGTCTCTAAGCGGGTCAATGCTGGAGCCGGAGCGCCGCCCGAGCTTTCCCGCGCACGCGCAGATGCCATCGCACTTCAGGCGGCTGCCGAAGGTGCAAAAGCCCGTGTCCAAAGTCTACGTTATGATCTTGCGGCTATGTGGGGCGACGCCGCACCTCAATTTTCTGCGCCCATCACCAAAGCCCCATCACCATTGGCATCAGCCTTCGAGGACGGGGGTAAAATTGACTCCCATCCTTTACTTAATATGGCGAGCGCGCAGACGGTGGTGAGCGAAGCCAATCAAGATTTAGCGCAATCACAAGCAATGCCGGACGTGACCCTCAGCGCAGGCTTTCGGCGATTTGAGCAAGGCAATGACAACGCTCTGCTCTTTGGCGTGAGCGTGCCATT
>CAYGTR010000081.1:0-6310 GCA_964352855.1 uncultured Algimonas sp.
GAATAAGCCGTGATTGCAAGATTTTTGGGGCCGTAATTGTAACAGCCCGAATTTGCGCGGGCCTTCCATTGGCTGTGCCGATATCAAGGCCAATTTCTCCCGCAAGGTGATGGGAACCACGCCCGTAATCAGGGTCTGCTCACCGACTTCCGTTTTTTCTGATTGCTGTGTCATTTCGCCCCCGCACTGTTTCGGGGTCTGGATTCTGTGATGGCTATGGCGGCTTGAAACATCGGTTTGACCAAATCAGGCTCCGTGTCCTCGAGTCTAGAAAACGTCATGCGCTTGGTTCTAGCTATGTCCTTCGCGGCCAATTCAAGCGCGACCATAGCCTCTGCCGCAACGGCTTCGCCGCTCCCGCTCTCTTCCCAAATGGCCAATAGCGTGGGCTGAATACATCCCTCTCCAAGCTCGGAATATGTTTGCTCTAAGAGGCGCGAGGCTGTGCGATTAAGGCGCGTCATGCCGCTGCCTCGTTATCTTTTGAACAGAGAATAGCGCAACGCCGCGTCCGTTCTTTCCGCGCTCCACTCAAGGCTTCGCCTAAAATTTCATTGGCAACTTCGCTTAAATACGCATTGTCACTATCGGGATAATTGGCCTCAATGCCCCACAGGCTTGCGGCATGGTCTGTCAATTCCACATCTTCAATTCTGACCGATAAAATGACGCCGCAATAAAACCATTTATCCGCTTTCCATGCGTCCATGATGGCTTGGGCCTTGGCCTGTTCGCGCATAAAATCGTCAAGGGTTTTATCGCGTCCAATAAATCCTGCATCGTTTTTAATCAGGCTCGGCCAAAACCCATCTTGTCTCTGGTCGGGGCGGTCTGGCGTATCGTCATAGGCAATACGCGCCGTGACTGTGTAACCTTCAACCTCGCATGTGATCTTATCGCCAAGGCAGACATAGTTCTCAAATGTGGATTTGAAACTCATGCGACCCTCCGCATGTCAAACCCTGCGGTGTCACAAAGCGTGACTAATTGCGCGGCATCTGCGGCGTCCAGTTCATCGCCCATTTGGCGATATATGGAGCCTTGCCGTAAGCTGTTTCTGACTTTGACAACATGGCTCCACCGATAAGGGCCGCGTCCATCTTCTCTGGGCTTTACTTGATAGCGGGCCATCACGAATGCCCCCCGAAAATATGGATTTCAGAGTGCGCCGTTTCAACGGTGAAAACATCGCCATTGATGTCCATGTCGCGGCCCATTGCGGCGTAGTCGATATAGTTTTTAAGATGTTCGGTAATCTCGGCTGTCGTCTCCTCGGTCAGGCTCCGCGCATAATCTTCTAGGCTGTCATATTGGCCGTAATAGTTCTCAAGGGCGGTTTTTGCGTCCTTAAGATGGCCGCAAAAATGGGAAAGTAATTTGCCGCCCAATGCGCCGTGCTCCTCGATAAATTCGGCCATAGCCGCAACAGTTTCGAAACTGGCATATTCGGATATTTCTACGCCTTCAAAACCCTCATAATCGTGAATGGCCCATTCTTCGGCCTCCTCTATGGGTGAGGCTTTCAGCATGGCGCGGGTCTGCTCAATAATATGGGCAACGCCTTGCGCGGCGTCTATCCATCGTCCGTGCAAGCGGCCATTATTGTAAGCGGCCAAACAGGCTACATGAATCCGTGTCGCGCTCATGCCGCAATCTCCATATCTGGAGTCATGGGCGTGATAAGCGCGGCGGCGTCTGCCTTTTCAGGGGGCTGAAATTTCAGGACATAATCAGCCGCTTTTGAGGCGAGGGAAGCGGCGCGAAAAATTGCGCGTTTGTCCTCTTTTAGAACTTTAAGCCATGCGGCCAGATAATCGGTATGGCGAACGGTTGGGACAATGCCCAAAGCGGCGCAAATAAAGGCCGTGGCCATTTCCGCGACAAGTTCCTCGCGGGCGTAATCTTTTGAACCTTTCTTGCCTTTGAGGTTTCTATCAAGGCGGGTCTTGTGTCCCGTCCAGTGGCCAAGTTCGTGAAAGCAAGTGCGGTAATAATTGATTTGCTCAAAGAAAGCCTGTTGCGGCGGGACTTGGATAAAGTCCTCATGCGGAGAGAAAAACGCCCTATCCCCCCCTATCCTAAATTCTGCGCCTGTAGCGGTTATCAGGCGTTCAGCGGCGGGGATGGCTTCGCGCTCTGGCAAGGGCGCAACGTGCTTAAAAAACCCCTCGTCCAAGCCTTCGCACTGATCGGCATTAAACACGGTGTATTTTTTCAAGAAGCCGATGCTCTGCGCGTCCGTGCCGTTTTCCTGCGCTCTTAGTTTTTCATTTTTCGGGATGAATGAACTGGCGTAACAAATCGTTGTCCCGCTCTCGCCTTTGCGGACTTGGCCGCCTAATTTCTTGGCCTGTTTATAGGTCAGCCATGTTTGGGTCGTGCGCTTGGTTTCAATCGCCGCGCCCCATAAAAGTAAGATATTGACGCCTGAATAGGCGCGGCCTGTATCGCCATTGGTGGGAAGGCCGAAAGGGGTTTCGCTATCGGGTCTGCCCCAAGGCTGAACCCAAGGCACGGCTCCTGCTTCAAGCTGCTTAATGATGGAATCCGTCACCGATTGATAAAGGTCGGCTTTGCCTTTCCCCGCTTTCGCTTGGGGCATTGGCTTGCCAAGGTCTGCGGGGTGAATGCCGCCACCGCCAGAGAGCGGGGGCGTGTCGCCGCAAGGCGGCAAGTCGGGTCTATCAACTAAGTGCAAAGTCATATCTGAGTCTCCAAATCGAGCCACACACGCGAACCACCGCGCGCGCTCCCCCCGCAAGGCGGCGGGGGTTGGCGGCAAGGAGGGCAGACAGGCGACGGGTAATGAAGGCCCGGCGCAAGGGTTTAGGTAGGAGTACGTGGAGAGACTTTGAAGATTATGTCCTAAGCCCTTGCGGCGGGACTGCCCGTCGCCAGACTGACCGTCCGCCAAGCCCCGACGACTGAGGAGGGAACAAACAAACAATGCCGGCGCGTAGCGCCGCTTACCGCCGCAGCGCAAGCGAGGAGCGCCAACCGAGGCATAGCCGAGGGAACGATCAAAGCCCAAAGGGTGGAGACAAAGCGAAGCGTGGCTCCATTCACGCGAGCGTGGCCCGAAGCCTTAGCGAAGGGAGGCGCCCTAAATCAGATTACGAATTGTCAAAAAATTACATTCATCGCGCTCGAATATCTGACCTCAAGCCAAACATCTCTATCACAATAGCAAAAAGGCGCTCCCGAAGGAGCGCCAAGTAAAGGGATAAAATATCCCGAGGGGTTTTTAAAAGTTTAGAATGTATAACGTGCTTTGACGTAATACTCACCACCATTAAATCCAAATGGACCATTGGTCGTGTACCGTTGGCCCGATCCACCATTGAGATCAGGCGGAAAAGTATCAAAAAGGTTATTGATGCCGCCTATGAGTTCAAGCCCATTGGCCACTTCATACCCAGCTTCAACATCTACTAGAACATGGGCTCCAATACCCGTGACACCATCACCTGTATCATCATATCCACCATAGTAGTTACCGCGCACTAATGTGCGGAGTTTCCCTTGTGTATGCGACCAGGAAAGGTTGGCACGCAGATTTGGCAGGAGATTCTCAAGAGCGGCAACGCGGCCAGCTCCGATTGGGTTTAATGTACCAACATTAGTCACTTTAGTCTTACCATAATTCGCTGCGAGTGTGAGTTTTGAATCTCCACCGGCTAAACCGAATGCATAGTTACCAACAACATCAATGCCGGTCGTGCCTGTATCAAAGCTGTTTGTGAAGAAGCGGAACGATTGAAGGTCTTCAAGACCAGCAAAATCCGTTCTATTGATAGTTCCTGCTGCATCTAAGGATGTTAAAGCGGCATTGATATTTGCGAAATTCGCACCGCCGCCTGCAAAGTTTAAAGCATCAAGGAAGTTGACAGTATTGCCAAGAGCGACACGGTTTTCAACATCGATATCATAGAAATCAATGGTCCAAGTCGATGGCCCAAGGTTAAACCCAATACCAGCAGTAATGTTGCGGGCTTCTTCAGGTCCTAATGTCGGGCGACCATTGCCTTGAGACTCGATAAAGTCCGCCGCCAAAACACCAGCGGGTGAGGCAAATGGTAATGTGCCCTGATCGACTAATACACCGCCAATAATCTGTGTTGAAACATTACGGATAGTCGCTTGACCAACAGTTGGAGCGTGGAAACCTGTTGAATATGAACCGCGAAGTCTCAGTCCGTCACTTAGACGAAACAAAGCTGCAATTTTATAGTCTAAAGTATCTCCAAAACTGCTGAAATCTTCATAACGTAAGGCACCTTGCAATGTTAATTGCTCAGTGACATCTGCTTCAAGGTCGATGTAACCCGCATATGACGTTTGATTTGCCGAAGAGCTTTCTGGAAAGCCGCCAAACCCATTTGAACTTGATGAGAAGCCTTGGGTAGCCAAAGGCCCCAAAGCGAATGAAGCGGCATCACCTGCATTAAGGTCGAAACGTTCGTTTCTGTATTCACCGCCAAATCCGATATTTAAGTCAGAGGCGAAACCTGTCTCAATCGCATAAACAAAATCGACATTCAGGTTTGTTTCTATTTGATCTTGTCCGCCGGGTACAAAATTACGAGGCGAATCTGGCCCAAGAGACGCATTCACAGAGTTATTGATAAAGAAATCAACACTGTTTTTTCCGTATGACGCACTAAAGTCATATGAAAGACCCGTTCCCCAATCAAGTTCACCGCGAAGACCGCCGACGATTGACATATCTTCAGCATTGCCGCCAAAACGGGGGACAAATCCGCCCGGGATAGTCTCAATGAATGAGAAGCAGTTATCGTCTGCAATAACGCTGGCAAGAACTGTCGGGTCTGGGATTAGACCGCCACCTGCTGTTAACGGAATGCCGGCCGGGCAAGCTCCGCCAACGCCAACACCGTCAAGGTCTCCCACGAGGACTGAGGACACGCCATTTGGATCTAAAGCGCCTGTTGTCGCATCCACTGATGGTCCGGCATAAACACCACCCCGATTTGTCGGGTTACGATAGAAGAAGCCGCCTTGGATTTCACGTTCAGCATAGCTACCAAATGCATATAATTCGACGTTCTCATCTATTTCTACAGCAGAGTTTACAAATAATTTCAAATCACCTTTTACATCAGGTTGTCCCCAATATTGCGGCACTTCATCTGTGAATGTATTGATCGTTAGGAAGTCAGCGGCATCTGAATTACCAGCAGCTATAAGACCTGCAACATCAGGACGAATAATCGACCGTGATGTACCGTCCACATTCCCATATTCGGCAGTCAGATTAATAAACCCATCTTTCCCGAGCGGCAATCCTACATTTCCGGAGACATTAAAACTATCACCATCGCCAGCATAAGTAGACCCATATTGCACTTCCACGGATCCGCCTTCCGAGGCATCTTTAAGTTGGAAGTTAATAACGCCTGCAATCGCATCTGACCCATATTGTGAAGACGCGCCATCGCGCAAAACTTCAACTTGTTTTAGGGCCGCTGATGGAATTGTTGCAATATCAACACCCTGAGCGCCATCGGATATACCGCCGCCAAGGAAAGTGATGACAGAACCACGATGACGACGCTTACCATTGACCAGAACTAATGTGTTATCGGGTGATAGACCCCGAAGGTTCGCAGGCCTGGAAATCGTCGAAGCATCATTAATAGCCTGTCTGTTGACATTAAAGGACGGTACAGATGTTCTGAGCAAGTCTTGTACATCAGTTGACGAGTTTTGAGTAAATTCAACGCCAGAAATAACATCTACAGGCGCGACTGTATCTGCTGCTGACCGAGCTGAGCGCCGCGTACCTACAGCAATGACTTCATCTTCAGCATTTTGGGCATAGGCTGTGCTAATGTAAAACATATCAGCAGCAAGCAGGCTGCCTGCCAATAAAGCTGATGTAGTAAGAAGGTTCTTCCGCATTTTTGTCTCCCGGAAAACTCTCTATTAAGAGAGTTGTTGTATTTAAAATTTCAATGCATCCAGCAGAGCCGAGCTACATCCCCTTGATGTGTCAGCAAGCTGACGGTCTTGTTGGCAGGCCGGCTCAGGGGTATTCGAAGGTTATTTTTTAACCCTGCGGCCCACCAACTTAACATTCGGCATATCCACAAAATCGACGTGGAACCGGTAGCTAAACCGAAAACTTGCAAACGATGGAAAGACGTTAAAAAGAGATGAAGTCAGAAAAAATAGCATTTCTTGTTAGATATTCAGGCAATATTGAGCAATATGTCAGAGATAATTGAGCAAATTGTAAGGAAACTGAACTTTGTCTTAACGAGAACTTTCTGTAATATCCGCCTGAACG
>CAYGTR010000082.1:0-6273 GCA_964352855.1 uncultured Algimonas sp.
TGAGGATTTAATAGACCACGATTATGACCTACCAGCTTGAGAAACTATCATATTTTAGTGTGGGTCGATATTTATGAATGTTTCTGGTTTTTGGACAGGTGAATATAGTTACAATGAAATTGCCAGTAGCGTTATTCCATTCCAAACTGAATTGAACCAGCTGGGCGCTATTTTAGAAGGCCAAACAACTGAACAAAATTCCTTTGATGAACAGGCAGGACAAATATTGATTGCGAACTTGTTTGGAAAAGTAAGTGGTAAGAACATCACCTTCACAAAAGCTTATAGTAATAGTCTAGTTGGCAAGGACAAAATTCATTATTCAGGCACATTGTCGACCGATGGCAAGTCCATTACTGGAAATTGGAACATTAAGGGCATTTGGAACGGCTATTTCAAAATGACGAAAGCTATTGAGCAAAAACCATCGCCAAAAGCGGTTCAAATCAAGAATACCGAAGACGCATGAACTTCCACATGATTTTAGGTGGGGTTCTGTTTTTCCTTGGATGATTTCAGATGATGCCTTGGTTTCGACGTAGGGCAGCTGAAAGGGGACTGTCAGGATGGATCGGGATACCGTTCATATTGGCTGCGATAGGTTTTGTGACGTTTATGATTGGCGCTTTATTGAAATTCTAATCTAAGGTAAGTAGGGATTGGATTACATGACAGTTTTGTGCCTAATGATTGCTATTTGATTGCTAACAGTAAGAAGCGTCAGAAAAACCATATGCAAATTAGGAATGGTTCTTGTAAGTGACTGAAACTATTGTTATAAGTTGGTTATATCAAAATGGAATCTTGCTAAGAAAACAAAACTCATAATCCTGAGGTCGGGGGTTCAAGTCCCCCTCCCACTACCAATATTAAATTACACAAAACAATAGTGTAGCTTTTTAAGGGTTAACCATTAGGTCGGCTCTTCCATGTCTTGCCCACATATTGCCCACACTCATTCAAAGTTTAAACTAGCAGATACGCCTCGATTGTGTTCGAGAAGGTATTCGTTTAGGTCTGACAACTGATAATGGATGTTAGCTTCAATCTTTACGAAAGAAATGCTTTTACTCCCGCCTTTCGGTCTCCATTATGAAAAATTTTGCGTTTGCATTTTCATGTCGTTTGCTCCCTCTGATGGCTTAACGGCACAGAGTTCACGAGCATGGCCATATTTAAAGGCGACAGAAGAGGGAGCGTTTTTTCTTTTACTTCTTTACCTCCGTTCATCCCGATCCGGTGTTTGTTTACAAAGATAGGAATCGGGTTCCATCTTCTTCTATTTCCATATGTGCAAAGGGTAGGAGATGAACCCGTGTTCCGTGTTTTTTGCAAACCGCTCGGCGGATTGACCAGAATAAAGTGGGATACTTAAAGACTCGGGACAGCACCCTCACTTCGAGCCTTTGTAGAAGTGTGGGACGCAGCGTTAGGATGTTTTCGCCTCATTTTCATCATTTTTTGGCTTAGGAGGTCTTTATGCGACATCTTGCGACCTTACCCTGCGAAACCGGCTTTCGCTTTTCGGCTGCCCCGCTATACCGCCCGCCATGGTGACGCCGCCTCATATAAGTAAACCCAAAATCCTGATTATTGGGGCCGGACTTATCGGTCTGTCGACGGCGGATGCTCTGCAGCGCCGCGGTGCGGACGTCACGATTACGGATGCCCGTTCCGGCCCCATGCGCGGGACGAGCTATTCGAATTCCGGCATGCTGCATCCGAGCCAAGCCAAGTCTTGGATACCTAGCGGCGATATTAGCTTTGATCGGGCAGCGACCAAGCTCACATTAGAGCTTGCCCGCGAGTCGCAATATAGCCTGCTCCAGAATTTCCAGTCTCTTGGCCTGACCGAAACATTGTCGCGGCAAATGGGATGCTACCAGATATATGAAGACAGCCGCGCCGCACAGCTCGCACAGAAAGATTATCAATCCGTCGGAATCAAAACTGACCTCATGTCTGACGCCGTGAAAACATTGGGGCATCTGGCTTTGTATTTTCCGGAAGACCGCAGCGGCGATCCGTTGGAATATGGACGGGCTTTATCAACGCGTCTCAAGAGTAATGGCGCACTCTTTATATATAGCGCGAGCGATATGCGTTTGCGTCGGGGACAAAACGGCGTAACCGCGCAGCTACGCGGCCATATTTTTCACTGTGACCATGTCATTATATGTGCAGGCCCGCAAAGCGCGGATATTTTGGAACAAGTGGGATTAAAACTCACGCTGACAAATGCCAGAGGCTTTGCCGTGAATTTTGAGCGCCCCGCAATGGAACTGCCCCAAGTACCTTTGATGGATACAAAAACACGATCAGCGCTCACAGTATTGGGGGATGTTTTACGGCTGTCCGGCACAATCGGTGAAGCCAGTGCGCAGCCTTTGCTGAAACGCTGGTATCATCTGGCACCTGATATCATGTCAGCTGTTGCACCTGCGCGTGAAGTTTGGTCTGGCTTGCGCCCGCTTAGCCCGATGGGCCGTCCTTATATTAGCGCGACATCCGTGCCGGGATTGTGGTTAAATACAGGGCATGGTCATATGGGGTGGACACTATGTTCAGGCTCTGGGGAATTAATGGCCGAGATGGTTTTGGATGGGCGCGAAGATAACCGCTTTGCCTATGGCGGCTAAGGCTTTGGGCTTGCTTTCTGTTGTTTTGCCTTGCAGAGACAACACATGAAAAAACTTATACTCCTGCTTTTCTCTGCCCTTCTCGTTTCTTGCTCAGCCGCTACGGTCAGGCCCGCCCCTTCAAATTTTGATAAGGCGGCAATGGATACATTATTATCCGAGGCTGTGAGCTCTGGTGAAGTCATTGGCGTTTCGGCGCTTGTCTTTGATGAGGGGCAGACTGTTTATAAGGGCATCTTTGGTTTGGGTGATCGCGAGCGCGACGTTCCCATCACAGAGGATTCTGTGTTTCGTATCTATTCTATGACGAAACCGATCACTTCGGCTTTGATTATGGATTTGGTCGAAGAGGGCAAACTCTCGGTCGACGACCCGGTTGCGAAATATATTCCGCAACTCGCGAATATGAAAGTCGTGAGCTTGGGCGAAGACGGTCAACCGAAATATGACGACCAAGTCACACCGATGACCGTGAAAGATTTACTCTTACACCGCGCCGGCATGGCGTATGGTATTTTCGGGGAGATTAGCCCTGTAGAAGTGGCTTACGGTCAGGCGGGATTATTCGATCCAAGCGAAGATCTATCTGTCAAAATGGACAAGCTATCGCAATTGCCGCTTCTCGCACAGCCCGGGACAGGGTGGTATTATAGCTATTCTATTGATGTGCTGGGTCGCATCATTGAGGTCGTGACAGAACAAAGCTTGGGTGACGCCATGCGCGAGCGCTTTTTTGACCCGCTTGGTATGAGCGAAACAGGCTTTAAAGTGACGCCTGAACAGAAAGCGCGTTTTGTCACAAATTACTTCATTCAACCCGACGGGAGTTATGTTGTGGCCGAGGATGGTCAAACCTCGCCTTTCTTGGCTGACAATGCTTTTGAGTCAGGGGGTGGGGGTTTGGTCTCAACCCTCGGTGATTATGCGAAATTTGCAGAAATGATACTCAACGGCGGTGAATATAAAGGCGTGCGCATCTTAGGGGCTGAGACCGTCAAAATGATGATGACCAATCAGATGTCCGCCGATGATATTTTCATGATGCCGTGGTTGGGCGGCGATACGGGTGTTGGCTTTGGTTATGGCGGGGCAGTGCAGGTTTCTGTGACGCCGGAGCGTATGTTAGAGGCCGGGCGTCATCCCGGACAATGGGGATGGGGCGGTGCGGCGCGCACCAACATGTATATCGATCCGCAAAACGACGCTTTTGGTATTATCATGTTGCAATTCTTCGGCGGTGAAGACCCCGATATTCATAACCGCTTCCAAGCCCTCAGCTTAGCGCAAACCGATGATGAGGCAGAGGATTAAGCGGGTTTAAGTAGCGCCTCTCGCATTATCTGAAGAACCTTTCGGTTCAACCCCAAGCCGAGATGCGAACAGCTGACTTCATGGTGTATGGCGTTGGGACTGAAATCATCCCTTGCGGCTTGCCAGGCAACGAGACCGTCTCGTTTGCTGTAAATGACCGTGATAGGTTGGAGTATGGGGCGTTCATGCCGCCGCACTGTCTCTTCTTCCAGCCAATCAAGATCAAAATTGCGCTTCTCAAATAAGAGGGCTGTTCGTGTGTATTTCGGCCCTCCTATAACAGGGCTGCCCATAGTTACGATTTTGTCGACATGATCAGGTAAATCGCGGGCGACTTCTCGGGCAATGTAGCCTCCGAGACTCCAGCCAACCAAAGAGACTTTGCGGTCGAGCTCTTCTGAGCGCTTTTTCACGCGTTTTTTCATTTGGTCACAAAGATAAGGCACTTCGCCTTCGCCGTTATGCTCACGATTGCGATCAATATCCCAGGTTTCTGAAAGTTGTTTCAGAGATTGGAGTTGGTCTTTTCCGCCAAGATTCAAACCGAGCCCCCACCCCTCTGTCTCAAAGCCTGACTTGCGCAAATAATACCGCAAAGGCAGCATAGACATATCATTCGCTCCAAAGCCGGGGATAACGATGACCGGGCTTAAGTCTTTCGCATTTTTATGCTGAGCTAGTTTAGGTAAAATCAAGCCCGGCAAAGCTGTCATATATAAAGGGCTTGCCAGTTCGTGGAGAATATTTCTTCGCTTCGGTGGCGCGAGAGACGTTTGATTAGATGTCGACATATAAGCTCTTATAAAAATAGCCTGCCCATATATATTGTAGGACAGGCTATCTATTTGCGTTTTAGTGAATGTTTTGGATTACTCTCGGCCCGCCAAAATATCTGCAAGAATTAACCCGATCTCGTTTTGCTCCATCACCCCTTTGAAACGTTCGGCGCCGGGACCCCGCGCATAGAGCGGCACATCTTCGCCCGCATGGGTTTCAGAGCCGACAGGGACGGCGACTTGCTGTTGGAAGTCTTTCGCTTGGACTTCATTATCCGTCAGGGCCGGGCTATCGGGCAAACGCACATTCGCGCCGTTATGATAGCCGAGCGTGGTATAGGGCTTTCCGTCCTCGGCGAGCGTATAGTCTTCGGATGGTTCACCCGTCATATAATCAATGCCTTTAACAAGGCCGAGAATAGGATTACCGCGCACGGGATAGCCAGCAATCGTGAAAACATGGCTATGATCAGCGGTCACTAATATAAGTGTATCATCACCAGTTTTGGCTTTGGCCACTTTGACCGCTTCATTAAGGGCCTGCATATCTCGCATCGCGCGGTAAGCGTTAGAACCATGATGCGCATGATCAACACGACCCGCTTCGACCATCAGGACAAAGCCCTCTTCGCCCGAGAGCTTATCAATCGCAAAATTAGTCATCTCTGCTAAAGACGGCTCTGCTGTGCCTTCGCGGTCAGCTTCATAAGACATGTGAGAGCGATTAAAGAGACCCAATATAGGAACATCTGTCGTTGCTGTTGTGAGCGCAGGGCCTGTTTCAACGAATTGTCGTCCCTGCGCCGACCATGCGGCGAGCTGCTCATCTGTAAATTCACTCCGCCCGCCACCAAGCGCGAGATCAAGCTGGCTGTCTATAAGCTGTTGCGCAATACTTATGCACCCTGCTTCTGCGATTTGATCTTTAATGTCTCTATCCGCTTCCCATCCGCGACTAACAGAGTGACTATAAAGGGCCGCAGGCGTGGCGTGGGTGAGACGCGCCGTCGATACCGTTCCAACATTCAACCCTTTGATTTTGGCGCGGTCTAATAATGTCGGTTCATGCTCTTTATTAATACAAGAGGCCATCACCATTGCGTCAGGTGATTGTGGTTTGACGTTTATGGAGCCGATATTTGTTTTATATCCGCTCATAATGGCGGTGGCGGTTCCGGCGCTATCCGGGACTTGGGAATTCGTATTATAAGTCTTGATCAAAGCGAGATTGTCAAAATCTTCAAAAGCCAGTGTGTGCTCTTCTCCCATCTTACCTTGTGATTGACCATCAAAAATACGCCCGGCCGTAATGGTTGAGACCCCCATTCCGTCGCCGATGAACAATATTATATTTTTTGCGGTCTTATTTTCATTTTTTTCTGAGGTAAGATTAGCCGATTCCAAAGAGGAATTGCTTTTTTCGTTTGCTTCTGTTATGCAGCTTGTCTGCAATAAACTCAGAGATAAGAGACAAAATAAGCCTCCTACCTTTGAAAAAGGGGTATTTCTGGGCATTTGCAGCACTCCTGTGGATAAAGTGGTGGATT
>CAYGTR010000083.1:0-4405 GCA_964352855.1 uncultured Algimonas sp.
TTCCGCTTATGATACCGTGCGTCTCCAAATTGTGATGCATCGAACATCGCGCGGCGTCGGTAGAGTTGCGCGTCGCAATCATAGGTGAAGCCAAATCCGCCGTGGAATTGAATGGCGCGGTCGGCCGCAAAAGAAAAGGCTTTATCCGCATGGCCCTTGGCCATGCGCACGGCCACTTCGCCCGTCTCAGAATCGTCGATACAGCTCGCCGCGGAATAGAGGAGAGAGCGTGATTTTTCGTAATCGACAAAGGCATCCACAATCGGATGTTTCAGCGCTTGATAGCTGCCGATCACTCGCCCGAATTGTTTGCGTGTTTTGAGATATTCAACCGTGTAATCAATCACGGATTTTGTGCCGCCAACCATTTCCGCCGCATAGAGCAAGTTCGCGACGAGGGGCAAGCGGTGGAGGGTCGCCGCCACTTTGTCTTGTGGCAGTCTGGCGCTGTCTTTGACAATAAGACCGTCAAGTTTCAATTCATAGCCGCGCTTTGTTTCATCAATCAAAGTTTCGCGTCGGATGTGAGAGGCAGGAATAGTCTGCACCTCCAACACAAACAGGGCCACATCACCTTTTATTTTGGCCGATACAATCACATATTCCGCCACGTCTAAATCCATCACAAATGTCTTTGTGCCGGATAATTTATACCCCTGCCCCGACGTTTCGGCGCAGGCGTGGATATTATTTAATTCATAATCGCCTTGCGGCTCGGATAGGGCCAAAGTCGCAATACTGCCCTTGACGATTTTTGATAAGATGTCTTGTTTCTGTGCGTCGTCTCCGCCCGCCAAAATTGCTTGGGTTGCGAGCGTGGTGGAGAGAAAAGGTGTGTACATCAAAGCCCGCCCCATCATTTCCATGACAGGCACAGTGTCGCCGATCGTCAACCCTATGCCGTGATAACGGTCCGGAATGGCAATAGACGTCCAGCCGAGTGCGGCAATCTCGTTCCATATATCTGTGTCGAAGCCTTGGGCGTCGGGAATAAACTCCCTGACCTTTTCAATCGGGAATTTATTGCGGCAAAATTTCTCGGCCGTCTGCAATAAGTCGACTTGGGCCTCTGAGATGGATAGGCCACCGAATTTATGTTTGATATTGGCGCTCATTATTTTGACTTCGGCAGTGAGAGGGCAAATTCGCCGATAATATTGCGCTGGATTTGTGAGGTGCCGCCGCCAATCGTGGCGGAAAACGCGTTGAGATAGCTGCGGTGCCAATAGCCGTTATCCACGGCATTGGGTTCCCCCGCATAATAACCCGCCTGCGGCCCTTGCAGCGAGACCGCAAAGGCATTCACGGCGCGGGCCCATTCGGTCTTCGTCAGTTTGGACATAAGCGGGAGGGCCATCGGGTTGTCCTGAATAAGCGGGGAAAGGCTCGCGCGTTGATCATTTAAATTAATCGCATGAATATCTATTATAAAATCCAAGAGAGTATCTTGAACGACCGGGTCTTCGAGTGCGGGACGGCCATGGCTTTGGATGCGTTTCGCCATATCCAAGATTTCGAACGGATCAATTTCCGTGATGCTATATCCGCCCGCCTGGCCGCCGCGGGTGCTCCGCTCATATTCGAGCGTGCGCATGGCAACCATCCAACCCTGCCCTTCCTGCCCCATCAAGCCATCAGCCGGAACGCGGGTATCGGTGAAAAAGGTTTGCGTAAAGCCGTACTCGCCCGTCAGCTTTTTGATTTTATGCGTCTCGATCCCCGGCACATCCATGGGGATGAGGAAGAAGGAGAGCCCTTGATATTTATTCGGCGCGTCAAAATTCGTGCGCGCGAGCAGGATCATATGCTTGGCGTAGCTGCCATGGGTTGTCCAAATCTTGGAGCCATTGAGGATATATTCATCCCCATCGCGGACGGCTTTTAATTGCGCATTCCCGAGATCAGATCCGTTTTCGGGTTCGGAAAAGCCCTGACACCAGATGTCTTCGGCGCTGAGGATGTTTTTGATATAGGCGTGTTTTTGCGCCTCGCTGCCCATTTCCAAAATCAGCGGCCCGGCCCAACCGAGACCAATCGTATTGAGCATGATGGGGGCATTATGGCGTTTCATCGCTGCCGTCGCCAAAGCCTGGTGCGCGTCCGTCAGCCCGCCGCCGCCATAGGCTTTGGGCCAAGCCGCGCCGAGATATCCCGCCTCATAGACTTTACGCTGCCACTCGCGCAGGAAGGTAAACTGCGCATCCGTGCCAACCTCCATAAAGGTCAGCGGCAACATGAAATCCGGCGCGGGCGGTGTGTTTTCCGCAAACCACGCCTCCGCCGCGTCGCCAAATTTTTTTAAATCTGCGTCCATATTCTTATTCGTCCTTTGGGCCGGGATAGTGTAACCAAGCGGGCAAAGACACAAGATTCATTTTGGAACAGGCCTTATGCAAGCTGCAACCTATTTTCGCGAAGAATGCGACTCCATCGCCGCTATTCTCAAGGATAAAAGCGAAGCCGATTTTGAGACGCAGACATTGTTCAAGACTTGGACGGTCGGCGATATTATCAAACATTTGCACCTGTGGAATATCGCGGCGAATTTATCGCTCACGGATGCGGCAGGTTTTCAAGCTTTCGTCGTCAAAATCATGAGCGCCATGTCGCAAGGCAAAACACATCAGCAATTGCAGGCTGATTATTTTCACGGGCAATCCAACCTCGATATCTTTGCAAAATGGAAAGCGGATTACTCGCGCATTGCCGAGAATTTTACGCAGGCCAATCCCGATGCCCTCGTCAAATGGGTGGGGCCGGATATGTCCGTGCGCTCCTGCATCATCGCGCGGCAGATGGAGCATTGGGCTCATGCGCAAGCGATTTTCGATGTCTTTGGGATTGAGCGGGTAAACACGGACAGACTCAAAAATGTCGCCCATATCGGCGTGACAACCTATAGCTGGTCCTTCAAAGTTCGGGACCTGGCACCTCCGCTGCCCAAGCCCTATGTGCGCTTAACGGCACCCAGCGGAGCAATTTGGGAATGGAATGACACCCAAGACGACAATCAGGTCAGCGGCCCCGCAGAAGCTTTCTGCCAAACCGTCACCCAATGCCGCAACATCGCCGATACAGATTTAAAAACAATCGGCCAGACAGCAGAAAAATGGATGTCCATCGCTCAATGCTTCGCCGGACAAGCCGAGGAACCACCGACCAAGGGAATGCGATATAGGGCTTAGAATAGGGCCGAAGTTCGGGGGTTTAAAATGCCCAAAGCGCGGCAATATTAAACTGGAATTCAGACTGATTATGAATCTATTGGTTTAAGTTGAAGGCATTCTGAATAACTTCTACGGTTAATCTATGATTCTTCTTGATGCGGTTATCAGATTTACTGGCGTTGGGCTTCTCATATTGCTGGCAGTGTTTACAGTTCGAGACCTCCGAGGATGGAACAGCGCACCTTATCTCTTTCTGTCGTGTATCTCGGTTCTGGCTGCTTTTTTAGGATTGACGATAGCGCCATTTCGGTTGCCGGATTTTGCACACTTGATTGTTCGATTTGTGGATATTCCACATCTCATTTTCGTTTGGCTTTTTGCGTTGTCTCTTTTCAAAGAGAATTTTGTACTGCGCTGGTTTCATCTGTGTTTTGGTATCATTTATTGTCTACCGATGTTGATTATCAGGCTTTATCAGTTTGAGGTTATCACATGGCACCCGCAGCTCTTTGTATATGCTGCAGAGGTCTTTTCGGTTGCGCTTATAGGACATCTTATATACGCGACTTTACGTGGGCGCGCTGGTGACTTGCTTGAAAAGCGCCGGAGGGCCAGGGTATATTTTGTGGTCATAATTGTTTTTGTTGCCACCACAGCCACGTTCATAGATCCCGATGTTTTTCGACCACATATTATAGCCTATGAAACACTTTGGATTTCATCTATTTGGCCTGCAATTATATGGACGTCTTACTGGCTTCTAGGGGCGAATAAAAACGCACTCGCTTTTGGTAATCGGGCGCCCAAAAAATCAGGTCTAAGTAATCAAGACCGGGATTTACTCTCAAAGCTGGAAACGATTATGATCACAGAAGAGGCATTCAAATCCTCAAACCTGACGATTATTACGCTAGCAAAAAAGATGGCTATTTCACAGCACCGCCTACGTGCGCTTATTAATCAAACTTTGGGCTATCAAAATTTCAATAGCTTTGTGAATAGCTACAGAATTACGGCTATCAAAAAAGCGCTCAGCGATTCTGATCAGGCTCACTTACCTATCCTCACAATTGCGTTGGATTATGGATTTAACTCGATTTCTCCTTTCAACCGCGCTTTTCGAGAGAGCGAAAACATGACACCTTCGGAGTATAGGCGTCACATTGAAACACCCGGATAACCCTATCGAAAACGCATTCCGCGAAATCAATCATACTTTGTGCGAAATCCGTAAGACG
>CAYGTR010000083.1:4505-5904 GCA_964352855.1 uncultured Algimonas sp.
GCTGATGTTGAATGGGGTGTCCCCAACTCCCCCACGACGAAATACCGCATAGGGTCCCTTACCAAACCTATGACAGCAACATTAATCATGGCGTTGGTCGAGGATGGAACACTATCGCTCAACGGAACACTGGGGGAATATATCCCTGATGTCTATGGCGGTACCGAAGCCGCAAACATCACAGTTGAGCAATTGCTAAGTCATAGATCGGGTATCGCTGATTTCCCACGCGATAGTCGGGGGGCGTGGTACCAAAAAACGGCGCGTTTGCATTTTGAAACTAAAGACCTCGCGCGGGAGTGGCTCAAACCAGAGCTTATTGAGAAACCGGGAGAGATATTTCGTTATAGCAACGCAGGCTATGTCTTATTGGGATTAATCGTACAAGAGGTAACGGGTCGAAGCTACGCTGAAAACATGCAGGAAAAGGTTTTTGATCCTGCTAAGATGAAGTCCAGTGGCGTATTCACACGCGCCGACTTGATCCCAAATATGGCACGCGGTTATGAGAGACCCTCAACAGGTGGCCTGCAACATGCGACATTTATCGATCCCTCTATCTTTACAGCCGCAGCGGGCGTGTATTCAACGGTGGGAGACCTCCATAAGTTTGACCGCGCGCTTTATGACAATACAATTTTATCAGAAGAAAGCCGTGTCCTTATGATGTCGAAAAAGTCGTCCGTTCCATATGGTTTCGGGTGGGGTATTGATGACGTGTCATTTGAAGGAAATGAAAATCTTCAAATACCTTTCCATTCCGGCAGCATTCCCGGATACCAAAGTTATTATCTTCGGTCTGAAGACAATGAGGGGTTTGTTTTTGTGACCAGCAATACGAACCAAGGCTCATTAATTGTCGCGATGGCAAAAGATTTAATGCAAGTCCTAAACGGCAAGCCGGTTACTTTGGCAAAACGGAGTTTGGATGAGTTTCTTTTACCGATTGCTCGAAATGAAGGTGAACAAGCTGCGATTAAAGCCTTTAATGATTTAGGTGATGAATTATCAGAGTATAGTGCAGATGAGGCTTATCTCAATGCGTTGGGTTATAAATATTTGAGACTCGAAAAAACTGACCTCGCACTTTTCATTTTTGAAAAAAATGTTGAACGAAATCCGGATTCAGCAAACCCTTATGATAGCTTAGGAGAAACATATCGCGATTTGGGACGAATAGAAGACGCAATTAAAAATTATGAGAGAGCGTTAGAATTAGACCCAACAAGTGAGTCGGCAAAAAATGCGCTTTCGGAGATGAGTAAAGTTGGAGACTAAATCGGCCCTGTGAAACTTAAATATTGCTCGGCTTTAAAGTGTCGTGGTCAAACCACATCTTGATGGGGCAGATGGAGCATTGGGCTCATGCGCAAGCGATTTTCGATGTCTTTGGGATTGA
>CAYGTR010000084.1:0-5229 GCA_964352855.1 uncultured Algimonas sp.
AAGGCATGGACACCGGGTAGTTTCTGCGAAACCGCGTTCTTGTGAGAGGGGGAGGTATAACATCGTACGGCCGCGAACCCCATCTGAACTTGTGACATTCTTACGCTAGGCAAAGCTTTCTAAGGCTGTTATGAAAACCGACTGAATTTGGAAGAATTACCCAAAAAAGAGACACGAAAAGTAAAGTCATGACGCAAAAACGATGGACTCCTTCAAGCTGGCGCGGATTGCCGGCCTTGCATATTCCGAGCGATTATCCGGATGTAGAGGCTTTGGCATCGGTTGAAACCACACTGAAAGGTTATCCGCCGCTTGTTTTTGCAGGTGAAGCACGCAAGCTCAAAAAACGTTTGGCGGATGTGGCTATGGGAAAAGCGTTCTTGCTACAAGGCGGAGATTGCGCCGAGAGTTTCAAAGAATTCCACCCTGACAATCTCCGCGATATGTTCCGCGTGATGATGCAAATGGCTGTGGTGCTAACCTATGGTGCGGGTCAGCCCGTTGTAAAAGTCGGTCGGATTGCAGGTCAATTCGGCAAGCCACGGAGTTCTGCGGTCGAAGTGCGCGACGGAATAACCCTGCCGAGCTATCGCGGCGATAATATCAATGGCATGGAGTTCACGCCTGAGAGCCGCACGCCTAATCCCGAACGTTTGCTGAAAGCCTATGGTCAAAGTGCCTCGACACTCAACCTCATCCGTGCGTTTTCGACAGGCGGTTATGCCAATCTGCGGAATATTCACCAGTGGAATCTCGGCTTTGTCGAGGGGTCTGAAACCAATGAAAAATATAAAGCGATGGCAGAGAAAATCTCCGATGCGATGGACTTTATGGAAGCCTGCGGCGTGACGCCTGATACAACTCCACAAATGGCGCAAACCGATTACTACACCTCGCATGAAGGGCTGTTGCTCGGCTATGAAGAGGCGATGACGCGGATCGATAGCACGAGCGGCCGTTGGTATGATACATCGGCGCATATGCTCTGGATCGGCAACCGTACCCGTCAACTTGACCATGCCCATGTCGAATTCTTTCGCGGCATTGAAAACCCGATTGCCATGAAAGTCGGTGAGGGACTGGAGCCTGATGAATTAATGGGGCTTCTTGATGTGTTGAACCCGTCAAATGAAGCGGGCCGCATCACGCTAATCGCCCGTTATGGTCATGATAAAGTGGCAAAAGGCCTGCCGATATTGGCGCGTGCGCTCAAACGCGAAGGTCGTCATGTGGTGTGGTCTTGCGACCCGATGCATGGCAATACGGTCAAAACGGATAAAGGCTATAAAACGCGTCCATTTGATAATATTCTGAGTGAAGTCAAAGCCTTCATGCAAGTTCTTCATTCAGAGGGATGTTGGCCGGGTGGTGTGCATTTTGAAATGACAGGACAGAACGTCACGGAGTGTGTCGGCGGCGGTGCCCAAATGGTACGCGAAGAAGACTTATCTTCCCGTTATCACACACATTGCGATCCGCGGTTGAATGCGACCCAAGCTTTAGAGCTCGCTTTCCTTATTTCAGAAGAGTTGAAAGGCTACCGAAAGGAAGAGGGCGCGCGCCTCGCGAGTTAGGGAAATCATTGTTCATTAATACTCATTAATAGCATCGTGTAATGGGCGAAAAAAGTCCAAATCTCGATTCCAAATAAACAAGAGTTGTGCTATTTCGGCGGACGTTGCGCTTTAACTATATCAACTACCTCGCCAATGATTGGAACAACCGTGAGAGCCATTGATATAGTTTGGGCAATTAGAAGTGTTATCAATATCAATAGTGATATTATGAATGACATACCCAAGCGCGTACCCTTATCGCAATGCGCGTAAGCCCCTCTATAAGCCGTGATCCAGTAAACGAGAAAAACCAAACCCAGCGACACCATTGAAAAAATTTGATAGGTAGTGCCTTTAAAGGGCAGCATCGCAAAAGTTGATAAAAGGCCTATAATGGTTCCAGGAACAATAATCGCGAAAATAAACCTTACGCGTGCAATATAGGGGAGTTTACGTTCCCAACCCCGAAAAATAAAGCCGAGTAGGCACATAAAGGCGACAAAGAAAAATGGGTAAATAAATATCCAATTTTTGAACATTCGTTTTCCGGCTTCAACGCGATCAAAGCTTGAGAAATCTATTTTTTCGCCTTCGGGTGCCCCAGCATTTATGCCGTCTGCCATTGCTCCGGCTAGCATTCGAAACATGGCCGTCATTTCGCTGCTTTCACTGGCCCAAATAAATTGAAGAGCAATCATGATGGTCATGAGTCCAAACCACATACGCATGGAGGGCCAGTGACGTCCTTCCCAATCCGGGGAAAGGGCGGCTTTGAAATAGTCTTGAGGGTTCTTAATCAATGTTCCGAGGCTCTTTAGTCCCATGAGATTAATACCAATAAGGTCATAGAGAAACTCATCGCGTCCTAGCGGATGATTGATGTTCAGATCTTCTGTGACCTTCACATTTTCGAGATTTTCCAGTTCAGTCATATGCCCTTATCCTCCGACTTTATCACAAAAGATAAAAAAACCGACATGGAAATATCCATATCGGTTAAAACTAATAAACGACCAGTGTTAAATGGTTCGTGTTTAATTAGAGGTCTTTAAGTGCTGCAGAGGCTTTGAACTGAGCGGATGTTTTGGCTTTGCTCATCATCATTTTACCTGTGGCAGGATTGCGCATTTCACGACTTTCGCGGTGTTTGGCAACAAACTGGCCAAAGCCAGGAATAGCGACATTAGAACCGTCACCTTTTTTCATTTCGCTGACAACAACTTCGCAGAAAGCATTTAGAAATTCACCGGCGGCGGCCTGTGTTGAGTCAGTGTGGCTAGCAATAGCGCTCACGAGTTCTTTTTTGTTCATTTTGGTTCTCCCTATGAAACTTTGGACCCATTCCTCTTTGATGAGTACCTTATGTCGCAGCCTAAGGGTTTTGATTAACGAGTCATTAAAAACTGCTGTTTTCATAGGTTTTATGGGGGTTTTAGAGGTATTTTCTATGAAATTTCAACGAATCCAAAAAGATGACCCGCCAAATGTGACCTGAAATGCTCAAGACGACGCGAATCGCCAAATATTGATTCTCTGCTGACAGAGACACGGAAAAAGGCCAAAGACAGGCTATGACGTATAAGATTCTGAAAATAGGCTTGGTCGGCGCGGGTGTATTTGGTGGTTATCACGCCAATAAATTAGCGTCCCATGCGCGTGCGAATTTTGTGGGTGTCTTTGACCCGGATATTGAGCGGGCAACGGATCTGGCGAAAACACATGGTGTGTCAGCTTATCCAAAAGTTGAAAGCCTCTACGCCGCTTGTGAGGCGGTGATTATTGCCTGTCCTGCGAGCTATCACGGAGAGATGGCGATCAAAGCCTTGCAGGGTAATTGTCATGCGTTGATTGAGAAACCAATCGCAACAAATATAGACGAGGCTGAGAACATTGTGGCGCTGGCAGAAGAAAAAAACTTGATTGTCCAAGTCGGGCATCAGGAACGCTTCGTAATCCGCGCGATTGGCCTCGACCGTGTCGCCCAAACCCCTAAAAACATTATTGCAATTCGAAATACACCTTATTCCGTCCGCGGCACGGATACATCGGTTACACTCGACCTTATGAGCCACGATATTGATTTATGTTGTATGTTAATGTGCGGGACGCCGGAAACGGTATCCGGGTCGTCTGAGGCGGTAAAATCGGACACACCGGACCAGGCGAGGGCAGAATTGAGTTTTGAAGGAGGGGCGGCCATTTTATCGTCCAGCCGCGTCGAAGAGGCGGTGACCCGCCAAATGACTCTGCATTATCCAAATGGGGCGGTCATCATCGATTTTGCGGCCAAGACCTTGCAACATAACACGCCCTTCGATTTAAACGCAGACTTCGGGAATGACCCGCAAGCGGCTGACAGCTTAGGGGCAGCGACAGATCAGTTTATCGCGGCTGTGTTAGACGGCTTGCCCGTCAGCGTCACTGCGCAGAACGGGCTAAATGCGGCGCGGATTGCCCTGCAAATAGATGGGATCATTTAAATGCGGTTGTTCATAAAAATATTAACAGTGATTGTTCTGATCCTAGGTGTTCTGCTTGCGCTAAACTACACCAAAATCAAACGTCTCATGACGGTGAACACCTTATTCGATGCCGATAAAATTGTTTACAATTTCTCTAACATGGACGCCGCTTTCCTCCATCATGATTTAGAGATTGCGCCGCAACCTCAGCCTTGGCCCGAAGAGATCCAAACCTTACCGGATACAGTTTTTATAAACGGTGAAAGGCGCGCTCTACCTGAAGTGCTTGAAGAATTAGAAACAACCGCCCTTGTCATTATCAAAGACGGCAAACTTATACATGAGAGCTATTACAAAGGCACAGACAAAGACGATCTGCGGATCAGCTGGTCTGTCGCGAAATCATTCATGTCGGGGCTTTATGGAAACGCACTGAAAAACGGCCAGATAGAGAGCCTCGATGACCCAGCTGATAAATATGTCCCGTCACTCAAAGGCTCAGCTTACGAGGGTGTTAGCCTCCGAAATATTTTGAATATGAGTAGCGGCGTGGTCTTTAACGAAGATTACATGGACCCGAAATCCGATATTAATGATATGGGCCGCGTCTTGGGCCTTGGCGGCTCTATGGATAAATATGCCGCGACCCTGACAGAGCGCTATTATGAACCGGGGACGGGCTGGCAATATGTATCGATTGATACCCATGTCGCAGCGATGGCCTTGCGCGCGGCCACAGGTAAAACGCTGCATGAGCTATTTGAAGATACTTACGGCGCCAATCTCGGCTTCGGCAAAGCGCCTTATTATCTGACGGACGGCAAAGACGTCGCTTTTGCGCTAGGCGGATTAAACTTGCGCACACGCGATTACGCCAAATTCGGGCAGCTCTTCTTGCAAGAGGGCAAATGGAATGGCGATCAGATAGTCCCTGCGGAATGGGTAAAGGACTCCACGTCAAACCATGCGCCGATATTCCATCCGGAACGCGGCACAGGATATGGCTATCAATGGTGGGTGCCCATGCCACAAGAGGGTCCGCATAAAGGAGACTTCTTCGCTGTCGGCATTTACGGCCAATATATCTATGTAAATCCCGCCCATAATACCGTTATCGCCAAAAACGCGGCACACCGAACTTTCACGCAAAACGGCACAAGCGGTCAGACCTCAATTGAAGATAATGTCGATATGTTCCGGAGTTTGGCGGA
>CAYGTR010000085.1:0-4924 GCA_964352855.1 uncultured Algimonas sp.
CCTTTGAGGATCATCGTGACTTCAGGTCGGGGGGCGAAGCGGACATTGGGTGTAGGAATTAACTGACTACACTAATACACTTAGTTAGAGTGTTTGATTGCCTTGCATCGAAGATTTTTTTTGGTTTAACACAAAATTTTCTGCTTTACGGTATCAGACAATGTGATTTTTAAACGACCCAAATACGACAAAACTTACGCGCCTATAAAATACCATGGCACAAAAATAATCATTCAAACATTTCCGCCATCGGCAGGCGTTAGAATACTCCTTGGTTTAATATTTTTACCAATGCTTCTGCTCGGGGTAAAAGGATGCTTTGAAATTGCGAAACTTCTTTTGGGTTATGGAAACGGTACAGAAAACATAATTTTCGGTCTGTCAGTGACTTTCCTTTGTCTTATTATATCTTGCGCAGGTCTATGGCTTGCTGCGGACTCGGGACGAACACTTATTCTGAATCCCGAAACAAAACAGGCCCATTTAACAAAGCAAAATATCTTTAGGACTGTCGAAAGACGCTTCCCATTGCAGCAGTTAAGTCCTTGTGTTGTTTATCAGGATGCAGAAACATCATGGGTCTGGCACGGGAAGATGAAGTTACCTGACAAGACCCGTATTGAATTTCGCATAGCGCATTATGTTGACGGGAAGAAACCCGCAGAAACATGGCGAAATAGAATTAATGCGATGATTGCACACTAGAAAAGCTAATATTTTTGAGACAAGCAGATTTGGGGGAGCTATAAAACTCATAGGCTCTGCTAAAGTCCGCATTGAGGTTCAACTTCCAATTTTTAAAAGCCTTGGTTTACGTCCGCTTCGCGTCGGAAGTTAACATAGGCAATATCTTCCATATTCCCACGCACACTAACCCCCATCCGTCACCTTCCGATATTCCGTATCCCTTTCCGTTGCGATAAGGTCGCGTACTGTTTGTGGATCATAGCCGATTTCTTCTAGCGCTTTGGCAGACATCTGAAGGCCAGCTTCGATGGCGTCCGGCACGACGAATTTTGCGCCTGCTTGATAGAGGCTTTGCGCGTGGTCGACGTCTTGGGCGCGGGCAAAGACGGGGAGGTCAGGGCGAATTTTATGGCACGCCTTCACAATGATTTCGGCGCTTTTGGGGTCATCAACGGTAATAATCATCATGGTGGCTGTTTTTAATCCGGCCTTGAGTAAGGCGTCTTCGCGCGATCCGTCGCCGAGATAGATCGTGATGCCTTTTTCTCTTTGTTCGCGCACGGTGGAGAGCTTGGTTTCCAGCGCGACCACAGGCGATTGGGTGTCGTCCATGAGGCGGGCAATCGCTTGGCCCACGCGACCAAAGCCGACAATGATGATATGGTCTTCGAGGTCTGCATAGTCATTTGAAATTTTATGCGGTGTATCGGTTTTGACAAACGCATGACCCAAGGCTTTGCCGAGTTTCCAAAGCAGCGGAATAAAGAGCATGGTGATAGCCGCAATCGCGGCCACGAGGGTCGACGTTTGGCTGTCAATCGCTCCGCTCGCAATGCCTGCGGTCAGCACGACAAAGGCGAATTCGCCCGCCGGTGCGAGAAGGAAGGCGGCCTCCCATGAGAGTTTTCGCCCGCCGACAAAGAGCCTGACGGCCAGTCCCGTAATAATGGCCTTGATTACAATCAGCGCCGCAACACCGCCCAATACCAATGTCCAATTTTCAAACACCACGCGCAAGTCTAAGGTCAATCCTACCGTCATAAAAAACAGCCCGAGCAACAGCCCTTTAAAAGGTTCCAAGTCGAGTTCCGCCTGTTGCTTAAATTCCGTTTCGCCCAATAAAAGCCCTGCGAGAAAAGCTCCTAACGCGACCGACAGCCCCGCATTGGCGGTAATCACGGCCGCCCCTAAAATGGTCAGCAGCATCACCGCCATCAGGTGTCCGCGTCCGCCCAATGCGGCCAAATGAAAAACAGGCCGCATGACAAAGCGGCCCAATAGGATGATAACCGTGATCGCGATAAAGCCCTGCACAAAGGCGGAGAGCAATTCCGTTGCTAAATCCGAATTGGCGTGACTGCCGACGAAAGCGGCGAATATCAAAATCGGTGCGACCAAGACATCTTGCAACAATAAAACGCCGAGGGAGGTTTTCCCGATCGGTGCGGAGAGTTGCCGCCCGTCGATCAAAAGCTGCATCACAATTGCAGTCGAAGAGAGCGCTAAGGCGAGGCCGATCAGCAGAGCTACAGGCGCGGCAAAGTTAAATACCATCGCTAATCCGGCGATGGCCACCGTGCTGAGCGTGACTTGCGCCAAGCCTGCGCCAAAAACAATGCGCCTGAGCGCCCATAATTTCTCCACCGACATTTCAAGGCCGAGGAGAAAGAGCAGAAATAGAACGCCTAATTCAGCAAAGGGGGCCACGCGTTCGGGATTGCTGATCGTGAAATAATCAAGGATCGGCCATGTGTCTGCGAAAACGCCAATGCCGCTGACGCCCAAGAGAATACCGGTCAGGATAAACCCTGTTACCGTCGGAATTTTTATTTTATTGAGCAGAGGTACAGCGACACCTGCCGCCACCAAAAAGACGAGCGCGTCTTTAATGAGAATTTCTTGGCCCGGAAGTGCCATATCTGCTCCGCCTAATTTACAATATCAGAGTGCCCGAAAGGACGGGCGGAGTCACGGTTAATCAGATTACAATAGTTTGGGATCCACACTCCGCTGCACCACATTTTTCACGGTCAACCCCTGCACGATGATAGAGAAAATCACGATGCCGTAAGTCGCCGTGAGGATAAGCGGCTTATATTCATTATCTGGAAGCGCGAGGGCAAGCGCCACGGATATGCCGCCACGCACGCCGCCCCATGTCAGCACAGGAATGGCCCCTTTGGTAAATTCCTTAAACACGCCCAACGTTTTCATCGGGACATAGACCGCGCACAGACGCGCAAAGAGCACAAGCGGGATCGCAAGCAAGGTCACAAATGCATAATCTGGTGCCAGGCCCAAGACGAGAATTTCCAAACCGATGAGCAAGAACAACACCGAGTTCAAAATCTCATCGACCATTTCCCAAAAACTGAACAGCGCCGTCTTGGTATGTTCCGACATAGCAAAGGCTGCGCCTTTATTACCGATCATCAAGCCTGCCACGACAACGGCAATAGGGCCGGAGAGGTGATGCCCCAATATATTGATGCGTTGGGCGAGGGCATATGTCCCCGCGACGAGGGCGAGCGTGATGAGCACTTCAATGGCATGTTCATCAATGTGAGCCATCATTTTATAGGCAATCCACCCGGCAATCAGGCCGAGCGCCGCGCCGCCAATCGCGTCAACCACGAATAGCTCGACAATATCCATAAAACTGGTGCCGCCGTGATGGGCTGCCTCTGCGCCGGCCCCCGCCACAACATGCGCCGCATCGGGTGCGCCTGTGCCAACGGCGATAGCAAGGAGGATGGTGAACACCACAACGCCGACACCGTCATTAAACAGGCTCTCGCCTGCAATTTTGGTCTCAAGGCTTTTCGGCATTTTGACGGTTTTGAGAATGGAGAGCACGGCGACGGGATCGGTCGGACTGATCAACGCACCGAACACAAGCGCCCAAGCGTAGGGCAGGCCGACGCCAAAGAGCTGCGCCAGATAATAAAACCCCGTCCCGACAATAAAGGTTGAGAGCAACACGCCAATCGTTGCCATGCTGCCAATCGCCCATTTGGCACTTTTCAACTTGGTAAAATCCACATGTAACGCCCCCGCAAACAACAGGAAGCCGAGCATACCCTTCATCAAGGTCTCATTGAAATCAATCTGACCGAGCGCGTTTTGCAACGTCTCCGTCATCGATAACACCGGGAAGAGGGCTTCAGAGCCCAGCAACAGAAAAGACGCCAATAGCGCCATGATCAAAAGACCGATGGTGTGCGGTAATTTTATATAGGCGCGATTGATCCAAGATAGGATCGCTGACAGCACCAAGAGCAGCGCTGCGATTTCAAATAAGCTCAGCATAATTGTCCCCTGCCGATATGTCAGGGCAGGTTAGCGCAAGGGCAAGTGGAGGCAAGAAGAAAAGGAAAGGCGGAGGAAGGGGCTTCGCGATGACATAAAGACTCGCAGCATATTTAACACAGATCAAAACACTCGGAGAGATGTTTAATGCCAAATCAATAAAACTCTCTAATGGATATTCCAAAATACATTGTAAGAGAGTTTGACCACCCTCCTATGCTCTGGCATTCCTAATATTCTACTAAGGAAATCACAATGGCAAATAACGAAGGCTCAACGCGTTTGAAGGTGGAAAAAGCCGGACGGTTGATTTGGACAAGTTTGGTCGTAATGGCGACATTGGGAGGTGTCTTAGGACTGTATCAGTTTTTTACTGAAGGTTCTTCTGACTATGAGTCCGTCCCCGAAACTATGGTTTTGAGAATGGTCGAGTCAGGCGACTTGTCGGTTGATGAAGCGGCGGCTCTGATGGAGATGCTGAGTGGATCGAATTCGGTACAAGCCATGCAGACGCTTAGCTCTGGCACTGAGCGTCAAAAAGAAGCTTTGCAACTCGTTGCCGTAAGTCCCACCTTTGAACGTGGCATCTCAATTCTTGAAGAGGAGGCTGAAACCGCTGCTGACTGGCGTCTAATTGCTGAACTTTCGCTGAGCCGCGATCCCAAGCGTGCAGTCATTGCAGCTAGAAAAGCTATTGCTCTTGACCCAGAGGATTTTGACACGCTCGGTATTCTTATCAAATCGCAAATGCGGGCGGGGGATTTTGCTGATGCGCGAAGGTCCCAAGCGAGCTTAACGGTGATCGCGCAAACGCCTCTGGAGCGATTGAAAGCGTCGATCATGGAGGGTGATCTCGCCTACGTCACACAGCGCCCGGAAGCTGCAAATCTTGCAATTTCATCTTTATCTGCGAGCTTAGCTAAGCTCG
>CAYGTR010000086.1:0-4726 GCA_964352855.1 uncultured Algimonas sp.
CTAAATTCAGAACGGAGGGCCTTGGCTCTCCGTTTTTTTATACTGTATTTGTATTTTAAGATCAGACACCTCAAAAATGACCACTCTTAGACCAATTTTTGAGCCCTATTTGAGCCATAAGCATGCATAATACAGAGCCTATTCTCATTTCACATAAGAGCTGTCACACATCTTGACTATTCGTCCCTATATAAGATAGGACGTGGAAATTTTATCCGTCATCCGGACGGGTGAAATATGTATGTTCGAAAGGAAAAGACCATTATTAAGCAAATCGGCAGTAAGCCACACTTTTTTGACCAACTTGAAGTCTGTGATGACATCCCAGAGACCGTTGCCAAGTTGGAAACACTTTACAATGATGCCATTGATTATCTGAACGCAGCCTTTGCGGAATTCGCGGCAGAAGGCGAATATCACGGGGGCCGCACGGCAAATTACCCTTATCTCCTCTTGCATCTGCGCAAGCGCAAGCCGGACGGGGTGAAACCCTATGGCTTTGTCAGCATTCGCGGCGCGGGCTGGTACGGCACCTCTATCACCCATCCGGATTTGTTCCGGCGCTATCTCCAAGATCAGATGGGCCATATCGAGGCGGCCTATGAAGTCGATTATTATGTCGGCTATAGCGATGTACCGATCCCCGTAGCCTTTGCAATTGATCCGTCTACATTCGAAATGAAAGACGGCGCGAGCACCCGAATTGGCGATTATTTCGCCTTGCCCGACCTCAAAGCCATTCATGATGATCTGGCCGACGGCGCCTTTGAACATCCTGATGACGAGCCCCTGCCGCTCAGCCTCTTCCCGGCCCTGCGCACGGATTATTCGCTGCAACGCCTGCGTCACTATACCGGCACGCAACCCTCCCATTTCCAGAAATTCGTGATTTTCACCAATTACCAACGCTATGTCGATGAGTTTATCGAACACGCCAAAGCGATGATCGACACGCATGAGGATTATTCATTCTCCAGCCCCGGCGTCGGCTGCGTGGAAACCTCGGCGGATTATAACCCCGACCCGAAATTCAAGCTCCCGCAAATGCCGGCCTATCATTTGATGGGCGACAATAATGACGGGATTACCATCATCAATATCGGCGTCGGCCCGTCCAATGCCAAGACGATCACAGACCATGTCGCCGTGCTGCGCTCGCATTGCTGGTTGATGCTCGGCCATTGCGGCGGACTGCGCAATACGCAAACCCTCGGCGATTTTGTCCTCGCACACGCCTATCTGCGCGATGACCAAATTTTGGACGAAGTCCTCCCACCCGCTATTCCCCTACCCACGATCGCAGAGGTGCAAATCGCCCTGACCCAAGCCATTTCCGAAGTCATGGATTTGACGGGTCAAGAAATGAAACAGCATGTGCGCACAGGCACAGTCGTGACCACCGATGACCGAAATTGGGAAATGCGCTATGCGAGCTTGCGCACGCGCCTCAACCAAGCCCGCGCCATTGCTATTGATATGGAAAGCGCGACGATTGCCGCCAATGGCTATCGCTACCGTGTGCCATACGGCACACTGCTCTGTGTCTCGGACAGGCCCCTCCACGGCGAGATCAAGCTCCCCGGCAGTGCCGAAGCCTTCTACCGCAGCCGCGTGGCGCAGCACCTCAATATTGGGTTGGAAACCATGTCAATATTAAAAGAAGCCGCCCAAACCGGCACGCTCCATTCACGGAAATTACGGAGCCTCGACGATCCGGTTTTCCGGTAATTAAGCCTCCGACCGCAATCTCTCCTTCCCTATCATTGCCTAGAACGTTTTTATGAAACGCGAGGGGCAATCCGCAAGTCATCAGACGCCACAAATTCGCTTCATCAACGTGGCAACTATGTCTCTTCTTAAAACCATTCATCCCATGGGATCACGGAGTCCATCTTCCGACCGTCTGCATGTGGGGGAAGAGTAGGAGATGGATCCCATTGTTCAATGGGATGAGCGGAATCTGAGATATAGGCGCGCTTCTCTTCCCACTCGCAATTCATGCAATTCCGTAAAACGGAAATGCAATATGCCGAGCCTCCTTCACGTTGCATCCAAATAAAATGGACAGTCCGCAGAGTTCAGCCCCTGCCGGAGACCGAGAATATGTATGTTTCGCAAGAGGTAAACTCTGCGGCAGCGGTTTATATCGCAGCGGCCACGGCTAATCACCTCAGTGTTTGGTCACAAACACGTAAGTTTGTTTGCAAACAGTCACTGCCCTTTTGAAGCAGGAAAGCTTTCGCAGTTCCATCGATTTTCCTGACGGAAAACCGATTTAGCGTTAGGCACACGCTTTGATAGGTCTCGGCCATCCGCACGCGGCGAGCGTAGCGAGTTAGTAAGGATGCTACAAATTCGGAGGGTTATAAAACGCTCCGAAACCTGTTGGTTTCGGAACAATATTTGACTGTCGGAAAAAGAAATCAAATGAGATTTGATGTCCCGACTTTCAAATATTGCGAAGCCGAAGCAACGCTTCGTCAATCGCAACACCTCTAGATTACTCCAGCTTTCAGCGGTGTGGATCAAAAAACTGGGTTTCACTGCAAAACAAAGGGTTGGGCGCGGGTTGAGCAGGGATGGGTTGGAGTGGGGGCTTAGGAGACATCAGCTCAGATCTCGAAATTAAATGATCAATTATAAGATGTTCGGCTTTCAGTTTCTGAAGGCTATAGACGGTTGAAGAAGTATCTATTAATAGAAGGCTATACTATGGGTCGCCTATTAAGGTGTTTAGTGAGAGAACATGCCCGCAAATCTAGATAATGGAAATATAGCTTTAGCAAAGCTTATGTTAGCTGAAGCACAAGATGCTTCGATCAATCATCTTTTTAATGCGACAGGTTTTGCGCTTAGAAATATTTCAATTGTTCATCAACAGATCAGATGTAACAACCTTTCATGGGCCCTCGCTAAAAACGGCCATCTCCCAGCTGGAACAAGAGTCGGTGTTATCGGTGGCGGCTTCTCTGCAATGACGATAGCGTCAAGTATAGCTCTTCAAAATGATGTGATCGTTTACATTTTAAACGACGGTGAATCACTCCCCTCAAGAATGCGTAACAAGGGGGATATTTTTCTTTCACCAAATTTGAATTCGCTTAAACTCCCAGTAGACTTTGATCCTGCTCTGTCATCGATCACCCCCCCCCATTTTTGATTGGAAAAGTGGATATGCTTCAGATGTATGTCATCAATGGCTGCAGAAGTTTCGTGATATCTCCAAAAACCTTCCAATATTTTTATTCAATAATACAGTTGTTTGTCGAAATGATATCAAAACCTCTGGCGACTCTATTCAAATTCAATCGACGCCTGGATTTTCTCCTTACGAGTTCGATATTGTATACGAGTTCGATATTGTAATTGATGCCACTGGCTTTGGTATTGAGGACAATCCCTTTAATTTGGTTGACTACTCATACTGGAACAGTGGTTCTAAGTTGACCTACTCCAGTAGACCACGTGGAGAATCAGTGTTGATATCAGGGTGTGGAGATAGTGGAATCATCGAAGCTTTAAGGCACGCTATTATTAATTTCGAACACAAAGACGTATTAGGGTTTTGGCCCTATGGAGTCAGGCTAGAGTCTCATCTTGATCCGCTTCTTGATCGGGCTTTCTTGGAAGAAATTTATCCCGATGGAGAGGTTTTCGGAAATGGTGATTTGCTTCCAGAAGTTTATTGGTGGCTACACGGATGCCAGCTTCGCTTTGACAACACTTCAGCTGACTTTGATACAAACAACGATTTGGCCGAACTTCATGAGGAGATTGGAAATTTAATTTGCAAGACGACAGAGATAGAAAAGTGTCTAAAGCTTGAAGTTGACGAAATTTTAGAAAATGAAGGGTCAACATTACCTGTCTACCTTTCGATGTCGAATCAAAGAGCTGCTGTTGATAGTGTGCGATCGATGATTGAAATCGTTATCAGTCAGAGAATGAATAAAATTGCAGATGGTATAGATTTTGGTGAAATTTCAACTTTCAACGATGTGAAAACTAAACGGTCAAAACAAAAGATTGTGCTGAACGGCCTCACACCTCACGTTTACAACTCTTCAATGTCGCGAGTAATTTTCTGGCTTACTGCAATTTTAATGAGACTCCCAAATGTGGAATATCGACAGGGTAAAATCGTCAGCATCACTAATGCAGGGCGTGGTCCAACAACGGTAACCTTCTCTGATGGAGAAATTCGCAAATTTAACTATGCAATTTCTAGGCATGGATTAGAAAAGGTAGATCGTATCACTTTATCAGAAAGGTATGATGACAGATGGGGGGATAGCCTTTTAGATGAGATTCCCTCTGCTGATAATCGTGGCACGAAACGATACTATAATGGAATAAGGTTAGCCATTTTGGACCTGCCTGTCAAAGCCGATTGCAATGGACCTTTAGTAAACAAAGGTCTTTATCGCTCACGATATATAGCAGAACATGTTAAATCAAATAGTTCAGATTTGCTTGAAGATAAGGTTTTTGACGATGTCAATGAAGCAAAACTCATCAATATTTTAAAGGCAGGTAACTGGCCGCGCTTTAATCAAAATTTGACTTAACCGCTCGAAGACCAATCAAAATATATGCAAAATTATCGATGGATTTGGTACACTTAGCTAACGTCTGCAATAAGGATCTTCGTGACTTCGGATTGGGGGGCAAACCGGATGGTGTGGATGGCTCCTGTCCCCGGCGTTTAAGTTCGCCATAATGCAGT
>CAYGTR010000087.1:0-4492 GCA_964352855.1 uncultured Algimonas sp.
ATGGCGAACTTAAACGCCGGGGACAGGAGCCATCCACACCATCCGCAATGAGGATAAAACTCCCCTAAGCCGCGACGATAATTCCTATCAGAAATATTTTCCGCAGCCTCTTACACCTCTGTTTCGGAGTGAGTGGCAATTTGTATTCAGGGATGTTTTTTGCGGCCAAAGCATCCTCACTACCCCATGTTTCTTGGAAACACTTGGCCGCGTTCTGATGAACGCAATGGTGGGCGATACTGGGATTGAACCAGTGACCCCTACAATGTCAATGTAGTGCTCTCCCGCTGAGCTAATCGCCCGTCCATTTGACGTCCACAACGTAGTTATACGTTATCGGGAAACGGGCGTATAGGCGAGGCGGGCGTGCTAATCAAGCCTGAAAACGCGGCAAATGCAGGTTTGCTGCCCTACTTCCACCCTCTGCTTGATCCTCTGCTTGCTGCCCTCACGCGGGAGGCTTAAGAGAGGCTTATGTCTTATTCTGAAAATGACGCCATGCGCGTGCTGGACAGCCTGATTGATCCGATCAGCGGCAAGGGCCTCATCACGGCCGGGCTGCTCAGTGCGCTAAATTTTGAGGCCGGGAAGCTGCGGGCTGTGTTGCAAATTGATCCAAGCCAAGCCGATAAATATACCCCCATACAAAAACAAGCCCAAACCGCGTTAAAGGCTTTGGAGGGTGTAGAGGCCGCGAGTGTTATCCTATCGGCCCATAAAGCGGCCCCTCAGCTCGGCGGGCGACAACGTCCGCGGCCCCATGCCGCCAAACGCCCCGAGGGCTATCAAGGCGACTCTCAGATTACACAGGTTATCGCCATCAGCTCTGCCAAAGGCGGGGTCGGCAAATCGACCATGGCCGTGAATTTGGCTGTGGCTTTGGCCAAATCGGGCAAAGCCGTCGGGTTGCTCGATGCCGATATTCACGGGCCGAGTGCGCCCATGCTGTTGGGCCTATCCGGAGAGCGGGCCAAGACAGAAATGGTCGAAGACCGCCGTTTGATTAAACCGTTTCAGGCTTACGGCATTAAAGCTATGTCGATTGGATTTCTCACCGAAGATGACGGGCCTGTCGTCTGGCGCGGGCCGATGGTGCAAGGGGCCATTTCGCGCATGGTGTGGGACGTGAATTGGGGCGCGTTGGACGTGCTCATCATTGATATGCCACCCGGAACAGGCGACGCGCAATTGGGCCTCGCCCAAGACATCAAACCCGCCGGTGCGATTGTCATCTCGACGCCGCAGGATTTGGCCCTTTTGGACGCGCGTAAAGGCGTCCGCATGTTTGAAAAAGTCGGCATTCCGGTCTTGGGCCTCATCGAGAATATGGCGGTGTTCACCTGCCCCGATTGCGGCGCGCAGCATCATATTTTCGGCAAAGACGGCGCCAAGCGTGACGCAGACAAACTCGGCATTCCCTATCTCGGCGCGGCCCCTCTGACGATGGCTATCCGCGAAAGTGGGGATCGCGGAAAACCGATTGCGGCGGGAGATACGGCAGAGGCGAAAGTGTTCATGGATTTAGCCAAAGCGGTGTTTAGTTAATCCCGGTTTGACATCTATCCAAATTTTAGCGGTACAAGTATAGCTGGAACTAATAAAATCAGCGGAATACAAAAGCTGATAATTAATTTCACCAATTGATTGCCAGCCCATAGATTTTGCAATACAAAAATCAAGGCGAGAGAGGCGAGCCCGGCAAGAATGAAACATATCCCGCCGAGACTATTTACTGAATACCACGCCTCAGCACTCTTAAATGTCTTCTGTGTCCGAAAACCATATGTGCTATTGGGTTCAACTCGGTTTAATGCCAGTGGTATAGCCACAAAAACCAAAATAATCGGGATAATATAGCTCGTATATGAGATGGTTTTCAGAGCTTTTTCTAAATCCGACATTTAAATCCACGCCCTTTGCATGTCAGCTTTCCAGCCGATGGTTATTATCGTGCCGTCTGTGATGACGGGGCGTTTGATGAGGGTGGGATGTTCCGCCATGAGGTTGATCGCTTTTTCAGGGGTGAGCTTCGCCTTATCCGCGTCGCTTAAGCCTCGCCATGTTGTCGAGCGTGTATTTAAAACCGCTTCATAGCCTGCCTCTTTCACCCAGCGTTCCAAGTCGCTTTTGGTCACGCCGTCTGCTCGCACGTCAATCATCGTCAGATCATGCCCTGCCCCATCCAACGCTTTGATCGCTTTGCGGCAGGTATCGCAGGTTTTGAGATGATAGACGGTGAGTTTCATAGTATTTCCTCGGACTCAAATCTGCGCATGAATGAAACTGATGATTTGCGCAACCACATCATCGCGCAAGATATCATGATGCATTTCATGTTCGCAATTTTCATAGGCGCGAAAGGTGACATTGTGGGCTTTGGCCGCAAAGGTCTCGCTATGCGCGAATGACGTTAATTGATCACCTTTGGCATGCATCAGTAGCAAAGGGTAAGACCAGTCATTGGCTTTATCCGCAATGCGTTTTCCGGCATTCACAGCGTCAACTGCCAACCCAAAACTGATCTGTCCGTGGTTTAACGAGTCACTTTCGTATCGGGCTTGCTCTTCAGGAATCGACGAAATTTTATCGCCTGTGAGCGATTGTTTCATTGTAGCTTGCGGGGCCAATTTTCTTATGATCTCAGCAATGAACCCGATAATGGCCGGCGGTGGTTTCGGCAGACCGATAAAGGGGGCAGAGGCGATCATCGCTTTCATATCCGTCGGCGTCGACAATACATAATCCATGACTAACCCACCACCCAAAGAATGACCGTAAAGGATATGCGGAGTTTGAGCATAGAGTTTTTTGGTCTCATCGAGCAGCGTTTTCACGTCTCCATGCAACAAAGCGTAATCTGTTGACACCCCGCGTTTGCCGTCGCTTTGACCATGGCCGCGCAGGTCAATCCCGACAACCGCAATACCTTCTGCGTTGAGGCTCGGCACTAAGCTTTCATATCGGCCGGAATGTTCGCCTAGGCCGTGCACTAGGCTCATGACAGCTTTGGGCTGACTCACTGGCCAATGACGGATGAGCAGTTTCGCGTCGTCCGCTTGGCTCTCAACGAAATAGATGTCAGACATGCTTTGCCTTAACCGCAGTCCCATAGGCGAGAAGTTCCGCCCCGCCGGGATTGGTGGGGTCTTGGCCCGCAATTGTTGAAAACTCGATACGGATATTATGAACGGCTGTCGCGCCCATAGCGTCTGCCTCTTTCAGCATGCGCACAATGGCTTCACGTCTGGCGCGGTCGAGGAGGGTTTCATAAGAACGGAGAGTCCCGCCGACCAAGGATTTCAATTTCGCCGCGATTTTCTTGAAATAATCCAGCGCAATCACGACACTGCCGCTCACCAATATGCCGTCATCCTCAAGCTCTTGCGCATAGATATCGGGAATGGTTTTCAGGTTTGTCTGTAAAATATGCGACAGGGCGGCCTCATCTTTGCGCAATCGTTCAAAATGGCGGCGCTCATTTATGCCGCCAAATATAACGCCGATAATCAGCAGGGTTATGATAACAATAAATTCAATCATTCGACAACAACCGCTGTGCCGTAAGCATATAATTCAGAGGCACCTGCCGTTACAGAACTGGTTGAAAATCGGACATTGACGACGGCATTTGCTCCTAACGACCGCGCTTGCTCAATCATGCGGTTAACAGACTCGTTGCGCGCATCTTCCAACAATTCTGTATAGCCCTTCAGCTCTCCGCCCACGATATTTTTCAGACCCGCCATAATATCGCGACCGACATGTTTGGCGCGCACCGTATTACCTTGAACCAGCCCCTTCCACACAACGATACTGCGCCCTGGCACGGTTTCCATATTGGATAGAATAAAATCACTCATAGATGTCTCCTTGGTTTTTCTTACTCAATTCCAAAGCAAGAGGCGACTAAAAATATGAATAGCCTAACCAACACGCTCGTGACTTGCCTATAAGCCTCCGCTCTGGCACGTAGCGAGCATGACAAAACATACTTCTCTACGTGTCGCTTTTCAGATGGATCCTATGGAAAGCGTCAATATTGATGCCGATACGACCTTTGCTTTGGCGGAAGTGGCGGCCAAACGCGGCATGACGCTCTTTGAATATGGCCCGCAACATCTGGCCTATAATGAAGGTAGTGTCACAGCGAATGCGCGCCCCATGCAGATACGCCGCGAAAAAGGGAACCATGTTTCTTTTGGGGAGCGACAAACAATTGATTTAGCCAAGGATGTTGATGTTGTCTGGATGCGCCAAGACCCCCCTTTTGACATGGCCTATATTACAGCGGCCCATATTTTGGAACGCCTGAAAGGCGACACATTGGTCGCAAATGACCCGGAATGGGTGCGCTCCGGGCCTGAAAAAATACTCCCGCTCGACTACCCGCATCTCATGCCTGAGACCCTCATAACGCGGGATCAAACCGCGATTGGCGCCTTTCGCGCCAAGCATAAGGACATTATCATTAAACCGCTTTACGGGAATGGGG
>CAYGTR010000088.1:0-4265 GCA_964352855.1 uncultured Algimonas sp.
CAGAGAGTGCACGGGTTATTCTCTCTACCATTGCGGGCTCGATGATGAGTGTCGCCGCTGTCACATTCTCTATTACCATGGTCGCAGTGACGAGCGCGGCCGGGCAATATGGACCGCGCCTCATTGGTAATTTCATGCGTGACCGAGGCAATCAGGTAACGTTGGGCACATTCACATCTACATTTATCTATTGTCTGCTGATATTGCGACTGGCGCGCTCCGGTGGCGGTGATGGCAGCAACGTCATCGACTTCGTTCCAAATATTTCCTTGCTGACGGCTATGGGGCTAACGCTCTTTAGTGTCGCAAATATGATTTATTTTATACATCATATTCCGGAGACCTTGAACGTTGGCAATATCTTGGGCCAAGTCGGACGCCGTTTGCGCCAGGATTTAACCACTATATTCCCATCGGACTTGGGAGACGGCGCGCAGGGTAAGTCACGTGAAGCACCTGACCTGTCTGCCTTCGCCGCCGAAGACAGTTTTGGCATTACCGCCAATGCAGAAGGATATATCCAAGCTATGAACGACACCGCCTTGATGGACACGGCGCGTGAGAATGATTGCGTTATCTTTGTTGATTATCGCCCCGGTGATTTTGTGACACAGGGAGATGTTCTGCTGCGTGTTTGGCGGGACGACGGCGTGGATGATGAACTCGCCACAAAATTTCGTAACGGTTTTGCCATGGGACAAGAACGCACGGCGCATCAAAATGTTTTGTTCCTGGCAGATGAGCTTGTCGAAATTCTGGCCCGCGCATTATCACCGGGCATTAATGATCCTTTCACGGCGATAAATTGCATTAATTGGTTCCATAGCGCGATCAAAGCCGCAATGAAGGGCGAGCCTCCCTCGGCTTTTCGTCATGACGAAGACGGTGTATTCCGCGTCATGGCGCGGCCTGTATCTTTTGAGCGTTTTGTTTCTGTTATTTGTGACCAATCACGGCTGTATATTGCGGCAGATCGTAATGCGACGATCAAAATGCTGACTGTACTGACGGAGTTGACGGCCGAGGCCGAGGATGGAATGCATCGTGATGTTCTGGCTTCGCAACTCGAAAAGCTTCGCGAAACAGCTCTGCATGTTGTTAAAGGTTCGCCCGCCCACGCAAATTTGGTAAATTATTTCGACATGTCATCGCGCATGATTGCCGATCACGACTATTTTTTAGAGGCGCGATATTCAGACGGCTGGATAGCGGGCCGGGCGTAAAACTTTTAAATACCTTAATCCAAGTTATCGACGCCCGCCGTATTAGCTTTTAAAGAAATCATGCAACAGCCCACGCGGCTAATAGGATATGTATGTCAGAATTAGACCGACTTGATGCGCTGCAGGCCACACAGCTACTCGATAGTGTGCAGGAGGAGAGGTTTGACAGGCTCACACGCCTCGCAAAGACCGCCCTCCAAACAGATATGGCGTTGATTAGCTTGGTTGATACAGACAGGCAGTGGTTCAAGTCCAAACAAGGTCTTGATGTTGAGCAAACCCCTCGGGATATCGCATTTTGTGACCACGCGATACGCCAAGAAGATGTGATGGTTGTTAATGATGCATCTCAAGATTCCCGCTTTTCTGATAACCCACTGGTGACAGGTGATCCAAATATCAGTTTTTATGCCGGCGTCCCGCTTGTGACCCGATCAGGTCAGGCTCTGGGCACGTTGTGCGTGCTGGATAAAAAACCGCGCGAACATTTCAGCACAGACGATAAGCAAATGCTTAAGGATCTTGCAGCCAGTGTGATGACAGAAATCGAATCTGCGCAGCAATTGCAACTCATTCAAGACCTCAACGTTATAAATGAAGAATTGCGTCACCGCATGGGCAATATGTACGCTCACGTCTCTGCCCTTGTTTCTATGATGGGCCGCAATGAGGTGGATAAAGACAAGCTCGTGGGGCGCTTGCGTGAAAAAATTACAACGCTGGGACAGACGCAAGCTTTATTGGCATCGCATAGATGGGCCAGCGTGCCCATGAGTGAGCTCGTTGAAACCACGCTATCGCCTTTTCTGACACCGCAAAGCAAATCACAGGTGAAGATCAGTTTTGACCACGACTTCAGCGTATCCCCGCGCGGTGCCTTTATTCTCACGCTTATGCTAAGTGAACTGGGTACGAATGCAGTCAAACACGGCGCGCTCAGTCGGCCAGACGGGGCCTTGGCAATCAGCTGGAATTTGGGAGATACAATTTCATTGTCGTGGAACGAGCACGTGACTGTTGAAAACGCAAGTAACCCCGGAAATGGATTTGGTAGTCAAATCCTCAAACGCATTGTGCCCATGGATTTGCAAGGCGAGGCTACATACACACTGACTGAAGCGGGCTTAACGTATGAAGTCTTGGCAAAGCCTGAGCGGCTTATGGTTGGAGACTTACCAGCTTTAACCCACGTTATTGAGGATCCTCGGCAAGCCCTCTAAGGTTGAGAAAATCGAGTACTTAGGTGCTCGGCGAAACTTCGAAGCGAGGCATTTTTAGCCTTCCCCTGCTAATAAATAGCCTTGCTTCGAGGTAAAAAAACGCCCCCATAGCGGGAGCGTCCTATATAAGGTTTGGCTAAACTAGCTGGCGATGCGGACAGTTTCATTTTCGCCCAAATCTGGCTTTGTTTCCGTGATTTTTGCTTTGGTGATTTCCCAGATACGTTTCAAATCGTTGTCCTCGCCTTCCCAATATTCCGCAATTGTCGGAGCGACACATATCGCGGCCACGCCAGGATCAGTTTTCTCACAATCAAACCAGACGGCCATGTCGTCGGACCACATCGCGTTAATCTTCTCTTGGTCACGGGACAATGTGGCTTGACCGCTCACAGACACATATTTTTTTGACTTTGGGCAAGCAAAACTTAAATTTATTTCTTGATCTTGCACAATCTCTTGAACTTTGGACGATCCTGTTTTGGTCAAAAACCAAAGGGTGTGAGTATCCTGATCTGGGAACGTTTTCATGGGCCTTGATCGTAATGAACCGTCGTTTTCGGATACCAACATCGCAGTTTGCAGCTCATCAATAATGTTAAAGAGTGTGTCTATTTTTTCTGAATACGTCATATTATCTCCTATTGTTTCGTATAATAAAGTAACGTGGAGATACCCTAATCGTTCCGAATTGAAGAGCGGTCTACAGGGATATTGCCTGAACCATATTCACAAGATTTTCGGGAATAAAAGGTTTTGCAACGACCTGAGCGTCGGCAACATCATTATCAGTGACGACCCGTTCAATCTGACCTGTCAAAAAAATAAACGGAATATCATTATCATTCAAAAATTGCGCTATAGGAAGGCTCGTTTCACGGCCCAAGTTGTAATCAAGTATCGCTACATCCGGCTGCTCTTCGCGCAGGAGCGCAAGACCGGGGCTAACGGTGGCGACAGGACCCAATATCTCGTAACCTTTGGACAGAAAGGTATCTTCCAAATCCATGGCAATAAATGGGTCATCTTCGACGATTAAGATCTTTGGCATAATTTTTCCTTCCCTCTCATAACGCCTCTTTGTCAAAAGTGTTCCACAGATAATGTTAAAAGCTTACAGGGCTCAGCCGTGTCGCCTCGTCGCAGGAAGCCGCGTCTTGGAACGACTTCACGCGCCCGGCGTATCTTTACCGTAACAAGGAAGATTTATGCCAAATTTTGAAAAGGAATGGGACGGTATGATGTCCCGCATCAGAAGCAGAAACACCGGCCAAGACACGTTCTTACAGGCGGTAACCGAAGTGGCAAGCAGCGTAAAGGCGGTTGTCAAAGATAGCGAGCCCCTGAAAAATAATCGTATTTTCGAACGTCTGACAGAGCCTGATCGCATAGTAATGTTTCGCGTTGTCTGGGAGGACGATGCTGGAGACGTGCAGATAAATCGCGGTTACCGCGTGCAACATTGCGGCGCGATCGGGCCTTTTAAAGGTGGCATACGGTTTCACCCCAGCGTAGATCTATCAACTTTAAAATTTCTGGCTTTTGAGCAGACCTTCAAAAATGCGCTGACCGGATTGCCTATGGGAGGTGGAAAGGGCGGGTCTGACTTTGACCCCAAAGGCCGCAGCGACCGTGAAATCATGCGGTTTTGCCAGGCCTTTATGGATGAACTATTCCGCCATATTGGCCCGCACACGGACGTTCCTGCAGGCGATATCAATGTGGGTGCCCGTGAAATCGGCTATATGTATGGGCGTTACCGTCGACTGACCAACCGCTTTTCAGGCGCAATGACAGGCAAAGGCCTAGCCTATGGCGGAAG
>CAYGTR010000089.1:0-3957 GCA_964352855.1 uncultured Algimonas sp.
TGAAGCGTCACATCCATACCCTCAGGAATGTGGTTAGCTACTAAAGTCGGGATACCAATTCCGAGGTTCACATAAAATCCGTCTTCGAGTTCCTGCGCCGCACGGGCCGCCATTTCATCACGTGTCCATCCTGTTTTGACGTCAGCCATGATTTAAGCCTTTCTAACGGTACGTTGTTCGATACGTTTTTCGCATTTCGCTTCAACAATACGTTGCACGAAAATACCCGGCGTATGAATGAAATTCGGATCAAGCGATCCTATTGGGACGATTTCATCGACTTCAGCCACAGTAACATTTCCGGCCATCGCCATGGCAGGAGAGAAGGTACGTGCTGTCGCCTTAAAGATAAGGTTGCCTTCCGCATCGCCTTTCCAAGCCTTGATAATGGACAGGTCAGCTTTCAGAGCCGTTTCCATTAGAAACGTTTCAACCTCCCCATTTGAATTGGTAAAATCCTTATGCTCTTTGCCTTCTGCAATCAGCGTACCCACACCCGTCTTCGTGTAAAAGGCGGGAATACCTGCCCCGCCGATGCGAATGCGCTCCGCCAATGTCCCTTGAGGGTTAAATTCCAGCTCTAACTCCCCGCCGAGATATTGACGTTCAAATTCTTTATTCTCGCCAACATAAGAACTGACCATTTTTTTAATCTGTTTCGTCTCGAGCAATTGCCCCAGCCCAAATCCATCGACGCCTGCATTATTGGAAATCACGGTCAGGTCTTTGGCCCCGCTATCGCGCAGAGCCGCAATTAGATTTTCTGGAATACCGCAGAGGCCAAAGCCTCCAGACATAACCGTTATGCCATTATGGCAAAGTCCGCCTAACGCCTCCGCCGCTGTTTTATAAACTTTGCTCATAACTTTAACTCGCAATTCCGGCACGTAATTGTGTCACAAAATGATCGGCGATGTCTTCGCCTTTTAACCGCCCGTCCGTATCAAACCACGCATTGAGCCAGTTCAACGCGCCCATGAAAAAGAAAACATGCAACCGCGCATCGCCCTCTCGAATAGATCCATCGGCTTGGCCGTCTTTGACAATCCTGACAACACTGCGTTCAATCTGGCTCCGACGCGATAACACTTCGGCTTGCCAGTCGCCGGACAGGCTATCGACATCTGTGAGTAAAGATACACCCGATTGGGTCAAAAGGCCAACAAATTGCCGAAATATCATTTCTAAATATTCCAAGTTCGTTTGATTGTCAGCGCGTTTTTGAGCCAAGACGCCGTTCATGGAATCATAAGCCATGATGTGGCTCTCAAACAAAATTTCTTCTTTATTTTTAACGTAGTAATAAAGCGCGGCTTTGGTGAGACCGAGCGTTTTGGCAATATCGACCATAGAGGTATTGTGATAGCCGCGACGGCGAAACGCGCTGGCCGCAGACAAGACAACGGCCCGCCGTTTGGCGGCAAATTGCCTGTCCCGATCAAAGGGTGCATTTATGTGAGGCTGCGACGTCATTAAGCTTACGTATCACCATAATAAATTTGACTCAAGGTTCAAATTTTATTATATGAAGTCAAATTTAGTGATAGGCCATCATGTTAAAATCTAAAATAAATCCCGATAGCGAAGCCTTCCGCAAAAATACCGCGGCGATGGAAGCCCTTGTGGCTGACCTGCGTGTTAAAGTCGGCAAGATTGCTGAAGGCGGTTCCGAGCGCGCCCGCGAAAAACATTTGGCGCGGGGAAAGCTCCTCCCCCGCGAGCGCGTCGAGCGTTTGCTCGACCCTGGCACGCCCTTCCTCGAATTATCTCAAATGGCCGCCTACGGCATGTATGGCGATGAAGTCCCCAGCGCGGGCATGATAACGGGCATTGGCCGCGTGTCGGGCCGCGAAGTCATGATTATCTGTAATGATGCCACCGTAAAAGGCGGCACATATTTTCCTGTCACCTGCGCCAAGCAAGGCCGCGCCCAAGAGATTGCTCAAAAAAATAAGCTCCCTTGCATTTACTTAGTCGATAGCGGCGGCGCGAATTTGCCCAATCAAGCCGAGATTTTCCCCGGCAAAGATGATTTTGGGCGATGCTTTTACAACCAAGCCAACATGAGTGCGGAAGGCATCGCGCAAATTGCCGTTGTGATGGGGAGTTGTACTGCGGGCGGGGCCTATGTGCCCTCTATGGCCGATGAGAGCATCATCGTGGCCGACCAAGGCACGATCTTCCTCGCAGGGCCGCCTTTAGTGAAATCAGCTACTGGAGAAGACATTGACGCCGAGAGTTTGGGCGGCGGCAAGCTCCACGCCCGCGTCTCTGGCGTTGTCGATCACCTCGCAGCAAATGATGCCCATGCGCTGCAGATAACGCGCGATGTGGTGGAGACCTTAGGCAAAGCAAAATATTCCTATGAACCCGAAGGCGAAGATAATCCGCCCGCCTATGATATTGACGAATTAAACGGCATTGTCCCCACAGACCTGCGCCAACCCTATGATTGCCGCGAAATAATTGCGCGTATTGTGGACGGGTCAAAATTTACAGAGTTTAAAAAAGAATATGGCGAAACCCTCGTTTGCGGCTTTGCCAAAATTCATGGCTACCGCGTCGGCATTCTGGGTAATAATGGCGTCTTGTTTGCTGAAAGCGCGTTAAAAGGCGCACATTTCGTAGAACTGTGCTGCCAACGTAAAATCCCGCTTGTTTTCTTGCAAAATATCACAGGTTTTATGGTCGGGTCAAAAGCCGAGTCGGGCGGCATCGCCAAGCACGGCGCGAAAATGGTCAATGCGGTGGCGTGTGCCAAAGTACCGAAGCTCACCATTGTTGTCGGCGGGTCTTACGGCGCAGGAAATTACGGCATGTGTGGCCGCGCTTATGACCCTAATCTCATCTTTATGTGGCCCAATGCGCGCATTTCCGTCATGGGCGGCGAACAAGCGGCGGATGTCCTTGCCACCGTCAACCGTAATGCGGCGAACTGGTCTGAGGCCGAACGCGAAGCGTTTAAAGCGCCCATCCGCGAGCGTTTCGAGCGCGAAGGTCACCCTTATTTTGCCAGCGCCCGGATTTGGGATGACGGCATCATCGCGCCCACCGATACGCGGCGGGTATTAGGGCTAGGTTTAGCCATGGCCGCAAATGGACCTTTGGAGGACACCAAATTTGGTGTCTTTAGGATGTAATGATGAAACAAATCACAAAAATCCTGATTGCCAATCGCGGGGAAATTGCGTGCCGCGTGATTAAGACGGCACGGAAAATGGGTATTGCAACTGTGGCTGTTTATTCGGATGCTGACCGCAAAGCACTCCATGTGCGTATGGCCGATGAAGCCATGCATATTGGCCCCTCCCCCGCCAATGAAAGCTATTTGGTGATTGAGAACATCCTCAAAGCCGCAAAAGACACGGGCGCAGATGCGGTGCATCCCGGTTACGGGTTCCTCTCTGAGAACCCTGATTTCGTGCGCGCCTGTGAAAAAGCGGATATCACCTTTATCGGTCCGGCGGCGGAAAGCATGGAGGCGATGGGCCTCAAAGACGCAGCGAAAAAACTAATGGACGCCGCAGGCGTGCCGATTACCCCCGGGTATCACGGCGAAGATCAATCGCCGAAACTCCTCAAGACCAAAGCGGGGATGATCGGCCATCCCGTCCTTATCAAAGCCGTTGCAGGCGGCGGCGGTAAAGGCATGCGCAAGGTGGACGCAGAGAAAGATTTCGACGCCGCCCTCGCCTCTTGTCAACGTGAAGCCAAATCGAGCTTTGGCAATGATGATGTTTTGATCGAGAAATATATTCAAAGCCCCCGCCATATTGAGGTGCAGGTCTTTGGCGATACGCACGGCAATGTCGTGCATATGTTTGAGCGCGATTGCTCGCTTCAACGGCGTCACCAAAAAGTCATCGAAGAGGCCCCTGCCCCCGGCATGACCGAGGACGTCCGCAAAGCCATGACAGACGCCGCTGTCGAAGCCGCCAAAGCCGTGAATTATGTCGG
>CAYGTR010000090.1:0-3700 GCA_964352855.1 uncultured Algimonas sp.
GCTTGGAATTATTCTAAAAGTGACTTTGCCGCGATGCTGGCAACGATACTTTTGACGCTTAGTATTGGCGTTGAAGCCGGCGTTATGGCAGGCGTTGTAATCTCTATCGCCATGTTCCTTTATCGCTCGTCCAAGCCTCATTATGCGATAGTTGGTCAGGTTCGCGACACAGAGCATTTCCGCAACGTTGAACGCCACGACGTTATTACAAGTCCCCGCGTGATAACAATGCGGATCGACGAGTCTCTCTATTTTGCAAATGCGCGCTTCTTGGAAGATTCCATCTATGAGCGTGCCCTTCAGAGCAAGACAGTAGAGCACGTCATTCTGATGTGTTCTGCGGTTAATGACATTGATCTCTCCGCATTGGAAAGCCTTGAAGCCATCAATGAGCGTTTGAAATCGGCCAAAATAACTTTCCATCTCTCAGAGGTGAAAGGTCCTGTCATGGATAAACTGAAAAAGTCTCATCTTCTTCAAGACCTCACCGGAAAAGTTTATCTCAGTCAGCATGAAGCCATAATAAAAATATGCGGCAATGCTCACGATACAGAGATGGAGTTTCACCTCTGATGACGACCAATTCATATAAATTCACCCCCCTAATTCTAACCACTTAACGCGGAGCTTTGACATGGACCCCACCGTCAGCGAACTCGCCATAAATTTGGCGAGAGCCCAATTTGCATTTACTGTTTCTTTTCATATTATTTTTCCGGCCTTTTCGATTGGGCTCGCCAGTTACCTTATGGTGCTGGAGGGCTTGTGGCTTAAAACCGGTAACAACACCTATCTGAAGCTGTTCAAATATTGGCGCAAAATTTTTGCTGTCGCATTTGGCATGGGCGTCGTTTCAGGCATCGTCATGGCGTATCAATTCGGAACGAACTGGAGTGTATTTTCGGACAAGGCAGGCCCTGTGATTGGGCCACTCATGGCGTATGAGGTTTTGACAGCATTCTTCTTGGAGGCTGGATTCCTCGGCATCATGCTCTTTGGTATGGGACGGGTATCAAAACGGCTACATTTCATGGCAACCATTATGGTCGCTATCGGAACGCTAATCTCTGCGACTTGGATTTTGTCCGTGAATAGCTGGATGCAAACACCGCAAGGCTTCAGCATCAATGAAGCGGGTCAATTCATTCCTGAAAACTGGATGGAAATCATTTTTAATCCAAGCTTTCCTTACCGTCTAACCCATATGGTACTCGCAGCGTATCTCACGACAGCCTTCGTCGTGGGAGCCGTGGGCGCTTGGCATTTGCTGAAAGACAAGACAAATAAAGAAGCCCGAAAGATGTTCTCCATGGCGATGTGGATGGCCGCGATTGTCGCCCCGCTCCAGATTATTGCCGGTGATTTTCACGGTATTAATACGCTTGAGCATCAACCTGCTAAGGTCATGGCAATGGAAGGGCATTTTGAGAGCCATGATCACGGCGCGCCGCTTTATCTTTTCGGCATCCCGGATCAGGAAAACCAAGAACTAAAATACGCCATTGGTATTCCAAAGGCCTCATCGCTCATCCTCAAGCATGATTTGAACGCGCCTATGGCTGGCTTGGATACAATTCCGATTGAAGATCAGCCCCCTGTCGCAATAGTATTCTGGAGCTTCCGGATTATGGTTGGGATTGGCATGACGATGCTGTTAGTCGGCGTCACAAGTCTATTCTTGCGATGGCGTAAGCGTCTCTACGAGGCGAAGCTGTTTCATAAATTTGCGCTGCTCATGGGACCCAGCGGCTTTGTCGCGGTGCTGGCAGGCTGGATCACAACAGAAGTTGGGAGACAACCTTTCACGGTCTATGGGTTACTGCGAACGACAGAGTCTATTGCTCCTGTTGAGGCCCCTGCGGTCGCAGCCTCCCTTTTAGCTTTCATTGTGGTCTATTTCGCTCTTTTTGGAGCGGGAACCTACTACATCATCAAAATGATGGCTAAGACGCCAGGCGCGCTCGACAAATTACCGGGAACAATCACTCGGACTGCCGGCATCACCCAAGCTGCGTCGCTTAAACCTGATGCCATCAACCCTGCGGAATAGGAGAGACCTATGTTTGATCTACCAACAATATGGGCTGGCCTTCTGGCATTGGCTATTTTCATCTATGTTATTCTTGACGGCTTTGATCTTGGTATAGGGTTGGTCTTTCCATTCCTAGAAACTGACAAATGCCGTGACGTGGCAATGAATTCAGTTGCCCCGGTGTGGGATGGAAATGAGACTTGGCTTGTTCTGGGCGGCGGCGGTCTTCTCGCGGCTTTCCCTTTGGCCTACGCAATCGTGCTTCCCGCACTTTATGCTCCGTTCATTGTCATGCTTTTAGCCTTGGTTTTCCGCGGCGTAGCTTTTGAATATCGGTGGCGCGATAAAGCTCATGAAAAGACATGGGATCGCTCTTTCTTCTTTGGGTCACTTCTCGCGACCTTTAGCCAAGGGATTGTCTTGGGCGCTTTTGTTCAAGGCATTGAGGTCGAAGGACGCGCATATGCTGGTGGTTGGTGGGACTGGCTCACACCATTCACATTGATGTGCGGTGTCGCTCTCACTGCAGGCTACTCGCTCTTAGGTACAACCTGGCTGGTCATGAAAACCGAGGGCATTCTTCGAGACAAGGCTTACGCTATTGCCAAACCTATGGCGGTTGCTACCTTGGTATTTATGGGCATTGTCAGCTTATGGACGCCATTCCTTTCTCCTGAAATCGCTGAGAGATGGTTTACTTTCCCGCAGCTTCTTTTCGTTCTTCCTGTACCAACACTGGTCTTTATCTTGGCGGTTGTACTGGGACGAGGGCTGCTTAAACGACAAGACAATGTTCCTTTTTTAGCGACCATCGGCATATTCCTTCTATGTTTTATTGGATTAGGAATTGGCATTACACCTTATATCGTACCGCGTGCTGTGACGATTGCGGAGGCTGCAGCCCCTGACAAGAGCCTGATTTTCATGTTAGTCGGTGCCCTCATCTTGCTGCCTATGATCCTAGCTTACACAGCCTATTCGTACTGGGTCTTTCGTGGCAAGGTCGATCCGGAAGCGGGGTATCACTAATGTTTAAATTCAAATTTTTGGAAGAAAAAGACACTCATATTGAGAAAACGGGCCCTAAGGAACTCTTATGGTTCGTGGCGCTTTGGGCACTCGGCTTTGTCACGATCACTATCGTTGGAACAATAATCAAGCTCTTCTTGAGGACGTAAAATGAGTTTAAGGCTTAAAGCCAACCGCTTTAACCCCATGAAAGCGGTTCGGTATATAAAGGACCATAAGAAAGAACTGTTTTGGGTTTGGATAACATATCAGTGCATCAAGGGTATGACGACTCTTACACTGATATGGATTCCGCTTTGGCTTGTTTGGAGAGGTCAGTAGGCTAATGACCTGCTTAAGCTAACGTCTGCTGAGGGGATATTCGTGACCTAAGTTCAGACTATACATCTACATTCTTTAAGGCGTTAAGTGTGAGCTTTTCGCTTATGATCCAGAATCGTATAATGTATCTTGTGAGCGCCTTAAGTTCTTTTGTTGGCATGGCTTTGTTGAGGTCAGAACCACTTCCACTTGGACAAAATGGTGCACTAAAAGTGCACCAAACTTGAATAGGAACTCATTTTCTCAATTAAAACAACGACTTAACAAAGTCGCCGATACTTTCACACGGACTCGAACCGCGGACCCCCTGATTACAAA
>CAYGTR010000091.1:0-3609 GCA_964352855.1 uncultured Algimonas sp.
GCGGCGAATTAGGGGCGCAAGTCCTGAACTATTACGGCGGCAATATCGAAGACGCGAAAGCCCGATTTGATGAATATGCAGGAGAATATGACAGCCTTGCAGATTATGCCGAGGAACTGACCGAGCAGACAGGGCTTGAGATACCCGAAAGTCTTGCGCCCTATATCGACTATAAAGCGATGGCCCATGACTATGAACAGTCCGGCGACTTTCTGACATTCAGAATCGGCGGTTCTGTTCATATTTTTTGGGCGCATTGAGATGGCCCGTTATCAAGTGAAGCCCCGCGAGGATGGGCGCGGCCCTTACCGTTGGAGCCATGTCGTAAAGCGTCATAACGCTTTGCGCCAAGGCACGATTTACACGCAATTAGGCGACGAACTGGACGCCCAAGACGCCGCACATTTGCAGACCCTATGCGACACAGCAGGGTTCGAGTTGCGGAGGGTCGCATGACGTTCACGCAGAGATTTGACGACTTTGTATGTGAGGGTGATTCCATCACATGTGTGGTTGATGGCTACACCGTCACCGCCCGCCTTGCCCGCGACGACATACCAGACGCGCCTTACGAACGACAAGACGGATTCTGGCCGAGCCTTTACCCCAATGACGCGGGATTTATCGGCGCAGGGAATGGCTTTCGAGATCGCTTTGCGAAAGCTCAAGCCAAGGCCGAAGCGGTTATGGCCGCGTGGAAAAATGACGAGTGGTATTATTGCGGCGTCATTCTGTCAGTCGCGATTGATGGGATTACACTGGACGACCACGCGGTAAGCCTTTGGGGCATAGAAGCGAATTATCCCGATAGCGATAACGCCTATCTGTCAGAAGTCGCGAATGAACTTCTGCCTGAAGCGCTAGAGGCCGCAAAGGCAGAGAGAGCGCGGCAATGCACAATACTCTGTGAAACCCCCGTAAAAGCGGAAGCAGTCGCGTGAACATCTCGCGCAGATACGAACCTACAGAGGTCGGAGAGCAGAGCCTTGTCGACGGGGTGCGCCCCGTCACCCTTGGCGAAAAACTGACCGCCCGCACGTCTCACCCCATGACACCCAAACGCAACGCATCCGCAGTTCAAAAACCTTGTGACCACGGCTTATTCGACGAGGTCGGCCGTGCGCAAATCGACTTGTTAGACCTCATTTCAACTCAAACTTAGGAGGCTCCCATGAGCAAACCATTCGACTTAAAATTCATTCCCTTCTCTCAATTGCACATATCCGAACTCAATATGCGCCACAGCGAAACGGCCCCCGAGATTGACGATATTCTGCCGAGCGTGAAAACTCGCGGCATCCGTCAGCCCTTAATCGTGCGCCGTGAAGGCGGCACAGCCAAAAAGCCTAAATACGGCATCGTTGCGGGACGCCGCCGCCATTTCTGCCTTGCCGCTATCGCGGCAGAAGGCAGTGAGATTGTCGATGTGCCTTGTTGCGTCATGGACGCCAAAGATGATGCACTCGCCATTGAGACAAGCATTATTGAGAACGTGGCGCGTCTCGCGCCCACAGAGATGGAGCAATACGAAGCGTTTAAGGTGCTATCTGACAAAGGCCAAAGCGTGGACGATATTGCCGCCGTTTTTGGTATCACTCCCCATTCAGTCAAACGTCGTTTGGCATTGGGGTCGCTTATCCCCGATGTGCGCGAAGCTTACACCAATCAGCAGATTGACGCGGCGTCTATCCGAATTTTGACGATGGCCACGGAAGAACAGCAAGCCGAATGGTTAGCTCTGTTCAACTCGGATGACTACTGCCCGACTGGTCAGCAGCTCAAAGAATGGCTTACAGGCGGCGGCGTTATTACCACTGACAAAGCCTTATTTGACGTGACCGATTATAGCGGAACTATCCTGACGGATTTGTTCGGAGAGCATGGCCAGTTTGCCGATACGGAACATTTTTGGGAGAGCCAGAACGCCGCTATAGCTAAGGCGGTTGAAGCCTACAAAGCCGATGGCTGGAAGGAGGTTATCTTAGGAGAGCGAGGGCATTACTTTCCCCGCTATAACCACGTTCAGCACCCCAAAGACCAAGGCGGGCGTGTCTACGTCGAGACACGCGATAGCGGCGAAGTCACTTTCTATGAAGGCTATATCACGGACGACGAGGCGCAGAAGATACGCCGCGCCTTATCAAATGGCGAGGCCAAGGGCGGCACGGCGTCAAAAGAAAGCCGCCCTGAAATGTCAGGCCCGATGGCCGATTATATGAACATGCACCGTCATAGCATAGCCAGAGCTGAGTTGATTAAGCGGCCAGACTTGGCCTTGCGCCTAGCCGTGGCACATATGATTTGCGGGGCGCGGAACTGGAAAATTGATGGGACAGGCTCACGAGCCCGCAAGGACGAAACCCGCGCCAGTATCGAGTCCAGTAAGGCTGAAGCCTTATTAGCAGAAGAGCGCCGCGCTGTTTTTACATTGCTTGGCCTAGTCGGAGAGCATCCGCAAATCTATCACCGCTATGCTAGTCCCTATGATGTCTGCGAGATATTTGCGCGACTTCTGACTTTGGAAGACTCGGATATTCTACGCATTCAGGCGTTTTGCCTAGCCGAAACACTAGCCGTAGACAGCAGCGAGGTTGAAGCGGTTGGCTTGCTGACGCAGCCAAGCTTTGGTGATTACTGGTCACCCGACGAGGCTTTCTTTACCCTGCTGCGTGACAAGCCGACCATCAATGCAATGGTCAAAGACATTGCAGGTAAATCCTGCGCCGATGGCGCGGTCACGGACACGGCTAAACAGCAGAAGCAGATTATCAAAAACCGCATGGCAGGTCACGGCGTGGCCGAGGCGTCACCCAATTGGCTTCCGAGATGGGCGGCATTTCCTGCTAAGCCTTACAAGGCCGTAGACGGATGCCCGCCCGCGCAAGCGTCGCGGCGTATCGCCAAACTGTTCAAAAGCGCCTAGCGAAAGCCGCTAAGGTTAGAACGAAAAGCCCCCGCCATTTGGCGGGGGCTTTACTTTTTGTGGCGCTATCAAACCAAATTGCGCCCCCAAATAAATCCGCATCAGCGGGGGCCAATGCAGGTCTAAAGGCGCGTCAGGATTTAGAGGTCTTGCGGATTCCAGAGGAGGAAATTCCCGAAAATTCATGGGCCTCTTTGTCGTAAGCTTGTCCAAGATTGGCGGGGGACTTTACGAAGGCCAAGGATCAGACGGGGCGAAGGCTGGCGAGATAGACTCGGCTTACCGCTCACATCGCGGTCTTGACCTCAGCATGAGCCGCCAAGCACCTGTCCGCGTGCGTCAACGGTCCTCAAGATCGGGGGGGCTATTTCGCGCTCTCTATATTGTCGTGGTAGGCGACACTGAAGATGCAGAACAATGCCGCCGAGCTTGGTTGGGTGCCTCTCAAGTGAACCCCATCAGGTTTAGTCAGGGCATATCCAAGCGCATTTACCAGGATTTAGGCGTCTCCAAATCATATCAACAAAATAGTAAGAGGGAGCCAAATTCCCTGCTGATGTCAAAATAACCTGCCCAAAACCTGCTCTGCCGAATAGGCGTCGTGTCACTCTTTTCCTCTCCGCGTTTGCTGCGCAAACGCAAATTCATCGCGAAACAAAAGAGCGCCCCTTTGGCCTATCTCCACT
>CAYGTR010000092.1:0-3558 GCA_964352855.1 uncultured Algimonas sp.
GCGGGACTGCCCGTCGCCAGATTGGCCGACCGCTTCCCGCCGTCCCCCGAGGAGGAGAACACAATAAAAAAGCCGGCCCGTTAAGGGCCGACTGTCTGAATTAGTCGATATGCGACTTTAGTCTAAACTTATGGCTGGCTAATTATCCTCAAAGAAAATTGCCAAGTCATGCGGGATTTGCATCGCTTTTAAAGCAGACACATTAGCCCCGCCCGTATTGCCCACTGGGACCCAACCGAGAAGACTGGCGGGGAGAACCGCTATCATTCTAACCATTTGACCGAAAATTTCGCGGATATCTTTACGGCCAAAGCCAATCTTTAGCATCCACCAATGAGTTTCGAGATGAGCTTTGAAATTACGTTGTCCAAGAATATGCGCCCTTTCCAAGTGATAGAAAGATTGATTTAGATTTCGGGCCGCATAGGCCTCATTCATCGCTCTCATTTCATTCTCGAAAGCTTTACGTAGTCCAGGTTTCATAATTAGATATACCCACGGTGAATTAAATAACGTCTATCTCTAGCCTAGTATTGAGAAATCGCAAAACGTAAGCGAGCGACCCCTAAAGCGAAGCGACCGGGAAGCGCGAGCGTAGACAGGCGCCAAGCGGCCCTTGGACGCAGTTCAAAGGTTGCGCAGGCCCGCAGCCCCGTCGCCGCTTAGAGCGCGGGCCGAGTCAGCCCCGGCGAAGAGTCGGGATGAGCGGCGCGTGATCGGCCTTGTGGATTTCAGCGAAATCCACGGGGAAAGCGTGTGTCGGGATGCGGAATTGTCCGCCGCATAGGCGGACGCCTGAAACAGAGGCCGCGAAAGCGGCGCGCGTCAGGGATCGAAGCCGTATGGCCAAGACCGCAAAGCGGGCTTGGTTCACAAGAGCCCGGCCCGAAGCGCCAGCGAAGGGAGACGTCCATATTAATGCAAATCCTCTAGTTTCAAGAATGTCGTATTTGACATGTCTATATTAAGTCCGAGTGCTTTAGCTTTCATACCTTCCATATCTTTGTAATAAGTAATGACCCACTTCACATTTAGGGAATTTACCGTTCTAATGATCGCTTCGAAATAAGGTGCATCTACCGTCTCCAGGGAATGTCCACAGACATAAATTTCATCGATTTTTGATAGTCCCGAAAAAAAGGCATGGTGCTTATTTATCATGAGGTCTGTATTCTTGAAGGTTTGTTCAAAATAACCATCGATGATACTGATCGCTTCAATGACGCGTGTATCAGCATCTTCAGGATTGCTTTCATACCGATACGGATTCTTATCGGGCAAATCAAAGCCATGTCCGAGTATAAGGTCTGATTTCGGATCAATCGCTATTCCATGAATGTGAGTAATATTTTTGTTTGGCACGCCATAGGTTTTTTGAAGCGTATCCGTGTAGTTAAACGACAAATACTGAGAACTTAAATCTAACGGTAATCTCAATTTTTCTATGTCTTTTGATGTTGGGATGGCCAGCTGTCTAATCCAATCAGAGAAATGTGAGAGGAGTGTCCGAGATAAGGCTTCGACAACCCTGCCAACTTCATATTGGTAATCATGATGTCCTGAGTCACTCCAATCATCCGCTCCATATGATGGCAGAAAATCAGTCATGTCCTCAAGTAAATGGTCACTATCGAGATTTGCTAAACGCGTCTCTAATTCATTCCAGAACGTGTCATCAATTCCTATGAACTGGTCTATGAAGTCATATGTTTCGCTATCTACAACTTTTAGATATTTCCCAAAATCCCAATAAGATGACTTTATGCCATGGTGCATGTCGAAACCATTACCGATGATATACAATCTTTCGCCCATGCTCTAACCTCGCATTTGTGAGTCTACGCATTAGCTATATATGCTCAATGCTAAAATTGAAAACGGAGTTGTTTTATGGATATTTTAACCCCTGTTCATCCCGCCAAAAAACTACACCCTGCTTTTCAAAAATTAATCACCGCCAGAACATTTCGTTCAGCGCGCCAACAACTAATCGAATGCGCAAAGCGCTATGACGATCAAGATGGGAACTTTGTTGAGCAATTCCAATCAACAGGTTTTGACGCCCGCACATTTGAGCTCTTTACCAATGAACTACTTTTTAGTGAGGGTTTCAAACATGTTGGCAAACACGTTTATCCGGATTTTCATGTCGAGAAACATGGCATAAAACTAGCCATAGAATGTACAACATCTAATCCAACGAATACCGGTAAGGATCAACTCAAAGTATATGAGCCTGTAAACTCAAAGGACAAAAATATAGACTCGCTTGTCGAGAGACTAATGGGCGACGCGCCTATTCGGTTGGCAGGCCCCTTGTTCAGCAAACTCAATAAGCGATTTGGTGAAACACCTTATTGGGAACTACCAAGCGTCAAAGGACATCCCTTCATACTGGCCATTGAGACATTTCATGAAAACGGATCTCTTGCTTTCTCGTCTTCAATCATTGCGAGTTACCTGTTCGGCATCCAGCAAACACCAGAATGGGATGATGATGGGAAGTTGATTATCAAAACGCATGATGTCGAAGAACATAAAAGAGACGAGAAAGTCATTCCTTCAGGATTTTTTGATTTGCCGAGTGCTGAGAATATTTCGGCTGTGCTTTGGACAAACGCCGGAACGATACCGAAATTTGCACGCATGGGCATGGCAGGAAACTATCCTGATAAAGGTATTTCTGCTCTTAGGTTTGGAAACAAATATGACCCTGATCCCAACGCACATGCGCCAAAACCCTTCATGCATTTTGTTGGCGGCAAAAAAGCACCTAAAGAGACGTGGGGCCTTGAGTCAGTTTTGTTTCATAATCCCCGAGCGAAGATAGCTGTGCCCCAAGGGTTATTTGAATCTGTAACAGAAAGCATTATCGAAGACGGGCAGCATGTGGATCTGATTAAAACTGAATTCACGCCTATATTTTCAATGACAATGTTCACAGATGGAGAAAAGCACCGCGCCAAAGCTCTCATGGCAGGGAAGATGATTTGGAAAATGCTAAACGCTACAAATGAAATTCAGAACCTGCGTGATGACAATCCGCTTTGGGACAGGATAAGACAAAAGCTATCTGGGCAATCTTAGTTATATAAACCTATCCAAATCACCCAGCCCCAAAACCCATAAAACAAAACCGCAACCCCATAGACAGCAGGCCCATTGACCACACGCTCCATAAAGTCATCAAACTTAATCTGACGGGCAGAGCGCCTCGCCAGTGCGTCTTTGATTGCTGCTTTGGTATACCCGTCCATTTAGTCTTTCCGTTGAGTCTCAATTAGTTTTTCACAAAAGCTAATCACGGCCTGCCGACCATCAAAAGTTTCAACAAAACTAAACAGTTCCATAAGCCGCGCGCGCTGATCCATCTCTAAGTCTATCTCAGTGGGCCTATTGTCATCAGGGTCCGCCATATCAAATCTCCGTTAAAGCCGGAGATCACCAGAACGGGGAAGCAAGCCTACCCGTGCGTAGTGTTTGGGCAAGCCTTGGACATTCCTACGCCCTCCGGCCGAAACCGGAGACACGCAAATTCAGGACGTGCCCAATCAGGGC
>CAYGTR010000093.1:0-3520 GCA_964352855.1 uncultured Algimonas sp.
GTTGATGGGTGGTTTGATACGCCGCTCGAACATTTCATGCCTGAAAACAATGAAGGTTGGAGCAAGGTCACAGATATCCTCGATGTCTGGTTTGACAGCGGCTCGACCCATGCCTTCTGTCTAAAGCGTCGTGACGACTTACCGGATCGTGCGGATTTATATCTCGAAGGCTCAGACCAACATCGCGGATGGTTCCAAAGCTCGCTTTTAGAATCCTGCGCGGTGTACGGCGAAGCCCCCTATAAAGGCGTTCTGACCCACGGTTTTGTTGTCGACGAAAAAGGCCTCAAAATGTCGAAATCCCTCGGCAATACGATGAGCCCTGAAGACATTTCCAAACAATATGGCGCAGAGATTATGCGTATTTGGACGGCCAGTTCCGATTGGGCGAATGATCTGAAAATCGGTAAAGAGATCATCCAGACCAGCGCCGACGCTTACCGCAAAATGCGCAATACGCTCCGCTATATGATTGGCGCGCTCGACGGGTTTGACTATGAGACTGATAAGGTCGCATATGCCGATATGCCCGCGCTTGAAAAATGGGTGCTGCACCGCCTCGCGGAAATTACAGTTGAACATGAAGGTTGGGTGCGCGATCACGATCATAAGAAGATTTTCAGCACGCTGTTTAACTTCTGCACGGTCGATTTGTCGGCTTTCTATTTCGATATTCGCAAAGACGCGCTCTACTGTGATCCGCTGGATAGCACACGGCGTCGTGCCTGCCGCACGGTGATGCACTATATTTTTGAGCGCCTAACAACATGGCTCGCGCCGATTATGTCCTTTACGATGGAAGAAGTCTGGCAAGCGCGAAACCCGTCAGAGGACGGCTCTGTGCATTTGGAATTGTTCCGTGAGTGTCCGGAGGACTGGATGAATGCGGCTTTGGCGGCGGACATGGATGTCCTGCGTACCTTCCGCAACCAAGCGCAAGAGGCGATTGAACCGTTACGTAAAGAGGGTGTTATTCGCTCTAGCCTTGAAGCGGGCGTGACGGCGCCTTCAGATGCAGCGCTTGTCAAAGCCCTCTCGGCCTTGGGTGTTTCGCGACAAGAGGTCTATGCCAACCCGTCTAACCCAATAGATACACTCGCTGATTATTTAATTATCAGCGATTGCACCCTGTCTGATAAAGCGAAAGGTTTCTCCGTCGATGATCTGAAAGCTAAAGCGGCCCTAAAAAAATGCGAACGTAGTTGGAAATATTTCAAAGGTGAGGGCGATATAACGCCGCGCGATGCCGCGGCGGTTGCGGCGTTTGACGCTCAGGGTTAACCAATCTCAATTTATATTCTAATGCTGATATGTATTTTTACTGCCGCTCATCCCGCTGAAAAGCGGGATCCACCTCCTACTTTTGCTATGCGTGGTTAGGTTCAGGTGATGGACCCCGGTTTTCAACGGGGTGAATGGAGAAGAGAAAAACTTGTGTTTAAAGGTTTGGAATATGAATTTACTCTGCAATGTGGATTGTTCGAGACAGGGAAACAGTATTCTCACTAATCTAGCGTTTTCTCGAAACGCAAGGCGTCGTTCGAATGTTTATATTGATATTCAATAATAATTTGACTCATATCTGCTTCTGTATTATCGAAAAACAATAAAGGAGAGTGTTATGACGAAACAAAAAACATTAAAAGCGGCAAGTGCCATTGCCGTTTTGACTTTGGGCCTAATGACGAGTTCCGTTGCGACGGCCCACCCCGATGAGGACGACAAAGATAAAGGTCCACGGGTTGAGAAGTCTTTCGACTTTACGGACTTCAATGAAATCGAAGTGATCGGCGTCTATAATATGGATGTTCAGGTTGGCGGTGATTTCAGCATTGAAACATCAGGCCGTCAAAAAGACATGGACCGCATGGACGTTTACGTGAAAAATGGCGTGCTTGTTTTGGCGACGGATGATGAGAAAAAAACGTGGCGCGGCAAGAAAAACAATCAAGGCATTGATATTACCATTACCATGCCGGCCCTTAACGGTCTTGAAATCACAGGTATCGGCAATGGCGAAGTCAATGGTATCGACAGCGACGAATTTGAAATCGAAGTCGCCGGTATAGGCGCGATGGAACTGAATGGTCGCTGCGGCAAGCTCGATGCCGACTATGCCGGCATGGGCGAGCTGGATGCGCGCGGACTCAAATGTGAACATGTTACTGTTGATATGTCCGGTATGGGGTCTGCCTCAGTCTATGCGTCTGAAAGCGTCGACGCCGATATGTCCGGCATGGGTAGTATTGATGTTTATGGTGATCCGAAAAAGGTGAAAAAAGACAAAAGCTTTATGTCTTCAGTTACAATTCACTAATCAATCTAATTGATCATAAGTGAGATAGGATGAACGGGCCTCCACGTTCATTTTAGGAAAGTCGTCGCGGAAATGCCCGCCGCGACTTTCTTCACGGGCGAGTGCTGCCGAGGCGATAATACGTGACGTGATAAGGGGATTAGCCCGGCCCACGATTGTAATCAGACTGTCGATATAATTAATTAATGCGTTCAAATCTTTCGCATTCCGCCGCACCCCGCATTTTAGCGTCATGGCTTGACGTAGGCCTAGGCTGATGTCTTTGGTCATAGACAGCCAAGGCTGACTGCGAATGGTGGAGGCCGTCTTCGGCGCTATTGTCATATTATTGATATGCTCTGCCGCCCGTCCGCCGAAGACGACGGCTTCGAGCAGGGAATTACTGGCAAGACGATTGGCCCCGTGAACGCCTGTTGCGCTGCATTCCCCGACCGCGAATAATCCATCGAGATTTGTTTGCCCGTAACTATCCGTCGCCAGTCCGCCCATATGATAATGCACAGCAGGTGAAACCGGAATCAACTGCGTGCGAGGGTCAATGCCCGCACTCATACAACTTTGGAAAACGGTTGGAAATTCTGTGTCAAAATGTGCACCGATCGCTTCTCGGCAATCCAGATAGGGCTGACGCCCGGCCTTTATTTCGGCAAAAATGGCGCGGGCCACGTCATCGCGTGGCGCCAGCTCCCCTTGTTCGTGATAGCGGTGCATGAAACGCACGCCGTCTGAATTGGTCAGCGTCGCACCTTCACCACGCAAGGCTTCGGTGGCCAAAGGCGCTGGGTCGCGGCCAATATCAATAGCGGTGGGGTGAAATTGCACAAATTCCATATCCCGCATTTTAGCGCCTACAACGGCTGCCATGCCGAGCGCGTCTCCACGTGCTGTTTTCGGATTTGTGGTAACGGCAAATAATCCGCCCACGCCGCCCGTTGCCATAACGGTAATATCGGCTTCAATTCCTAGCAGCGCCCCGTCATCGCGTCGTGCCAATGCACCCGCGATGCCGCCATGTGCATTGGTCAACAGGCTCTCAGCCCGCCAGCCAATTAAGCCAGTTATGTGATCTGCGGCCTGGGATTTTTCGACCATAATATTGATGATCTCGCGGCCTGCCGTATCGCCTTTCACCCGTGCCACGCGGGGCATGGAATGCGCCGCCTCAAGCGAGAGGTAAAGTCGCCCTTGGCTGTCGCGGTCAAA
>CAYGTR010000094.1:0-1809 GCA_964352855.1 uncultured Algimonas sp.
TGGGCCGAACCCTGTTGTAACGTACGCTCGATCGATCAACTTCATGAACATCGCACGCCCGATGCTGGCTCACGCCATGCGCCTAGCATGCATGAACCACGGCTTCCCGTTTAGGGCAGGCGTCACCACTTTTTTGAATTGACGTCCTTTAAGATCGTATTGTCGAGCATCTGTTCAGCCAAAAGCTTTTTGAGCTTGTTGTTCTCAGCCTCAAGCGCTTTGAGCTTACGCGCATCTGATACGTTCAGCCCGCCATACTTAGCCTTCCATTTATAGAAGGTCGCCGAACTGACACCGTGCCGGCGGTACACATCCTTTGTTGGCAAGCAGTTCTCCTGCTCTTTGAGTATCGCAATGATCTGTTCTTCGCTGAACCGTGATCGCTTCATAATAGTCTCCATATCTGTTGAAGACTCTACCGGAAAATGGAGGAAGTGTAGGGACGCAGGTCACGTTCATCGAAAAGATCGAATTTGATTTAACGCTACTTTAGAGAACGCCAAGCCGCATGAGGCAGATATTATCAAATGCCCCGCCGCCATCAAATCTGACGGAGGCATAACCAACTGCATAAAGGTTTAAAATGTCGCCGGCTTGGAGCGGGAGTAAAAATGTTTTACTAAGATGGGAAAAATTATTAGGAAAGAACTGTATGCGCGAAACCGCAATATTATTCACCCGCAGGTCACAATTCATTTGGTTATTACCATGTGTATTGAAATTTACATTCACCAAGTAAAGCCCTGAGATAGGGGCCGTAAAATCGCTGGTCGCAGTATCATACGCTGTGTCAGCATTATGTGAAGCCGTATCAAAGAGGCATTTCGCGCCTGTTCCATCTGTGTCTATGGTGGTGAGGGTCGTGCTATTATACCACCGCCAATAATGCGGAACTTTCAAATTCGAAATAGTAGTTTCTGCGGCATAGCGAGAAATATTTATGGCGGGTGTGAAGTCAATTCCGTCGTTGCTGACTTTAATGGAGAAGTCATCCTCTCCCACAAGCCCCATTTCTGCGTGGCCTATAAAATTATCTTGAAAAATCAATGATGCCGTGTCGGGCATCGAACTCTTATTTATTTTAAGCTGATGTCCTTGTCCTTCATGGGTGAAGAGAGTGGAATGTGAAGAGATGGTGAGGCGATTAGAGAGATCAGTCTCTGTGTTTATACCCATAAAATTATATTGCCCCTCGTCACCCGTCAGGGTGTCCCAATCGAGTGATGTCCATACTTTTAAGGCTTGAGTCGCTTCGTCCCAGACGCGCCACCCTATTTTAGGTGAAAAATACGTCCATCCTGCATCTTCAAACTGTACGAGATAGCCCTCTTTGTTTTCCCAAAGTCCAGTTGGGTTTTTGCCGATTATAAATCTGTCGCCTTGCGCGGGATCGGAAGGCGGGAACGTAAGGGTTGTCGACTTGACGCTTAAATTTATGACGGTATCGAGCGTTTTTAGTGCTTCATTGAACGTTATATGTTTTTGCGCCTGCGATGGGGCAATAAAAGATAAATTCAAATGTTGAGAGGTTAAGGTTTGCATAAAGTTTCTCCTGTTATGGAGACACAATAAACCCGATTTAATAAGCGTGGATGCTTTTAAGCAATAGGCACTTATAGTGTCAAAACAGAGTGTCTTCACTGTGGATTAAATAAAGGGTAGTCGTTAAATCTAAGCTTAAAGTCGATCTTAATTATCGGGACAAACATTGCCTTAGTGGCATTATTCTGAAAATCCCCGAAACTGATCGCATAGTCGAGCAGTTCAAAGTCTTGGGGCTTAAAGTCTATCAAGAGGATAAGCTGATTA
>CAYGTR010000094.1:1909-3518 GCA_964352855.1 uncultured Algimonas sp.
TTATGACTAACAATGGACTATTGCAGATTATCCCGAATATGAGCTGAATATCTCTCATTTCACACGCAAGGAGGCTCCGGTAAGTGCCCCGAAAGCAGGGGGAGGTTTTACTAAAAACGCATTATCTTAATCTCGCGCATGTGATGCGAACGTATATAATGAAGGACGGAGCCGGGAACCCTCCGGAGCGAAGCTTAAATATAGGCAATGTTATTTATGACCGCGGCGTTGCGTAGATGATTGAGTCGCGCCATCCTGATTATAAGATCGGTGATTTCGTGCACGGGTAAATAGGGTGGTCTCCAGTTATAGCTATCGCAGGAGGACAAAAATCCGAAGCCGCTAAATCGCTCGGCGCGGACTCCCTGATTGATTATAGACCTGAGAACATGGCAGAGCGTAATGAAGAGTTGCTCCTCAACGGTGTAGATATTTATTTTGAAAATGGTGGGGGCGAGATACTCGAGTCCGCGCTTACAAATCTGAAACAAGGGGTTCGCATTGTCATGTGTAGCTGTATTTCAGAATATACACGCGAATTACCTTCCAGACTGAAGAATAACGAATTTTTACGGAACACCAATGCCGACACGCGCGGCTTTTTCGTCGATAATCATGTTCATGAGTATGAAAAGGCGAAAGCCGGCATTGTGCAATGGATCAAAGCGGGGAAGCTAAGAGCCCTTGTCGATATTCAGAATAGAATGGATAAAACGCCACGCGCCCTAATGGGCTTTTATAGCTGCACAAATATCGGCGAGCATATCGGGCGCGTAATGCCCGGCGATGATATTGCTTATTAGTCTTTACTTCTATTGAGGAATAAAAAACCCAGCCCTAGAGGCTGGGTTTAAGAAGCAAAGTAGAGAAAAAGATTACTCTTCTTCTTGAGCCTTTGGCGCAGCGGGTTCTTCTGCGGCACCTGTATTCGGCGCGACAAATTCATCCGGCGTATCGCCTTCGAACATGTTGACGGCCACGGCAGCGCGTTCTGCGGCACTTTCTGCGGCATCAGCTTTAGCTGATTCCTGTTCCAAAGCGATAACATCTTCACCTTTGGCTTGACGGATGGCTTCGTCTTCGGAACGGGCCACATTGACAGTGATGCCAAATGTCACTTCAGGATGAAGACGGACTTTCACTTCGTGAACGCCCAAGGTTTTGATTGGATTTTCCAAGACAACCATGTTGCGTTTCACGCCTTTATTCTCAAGGGACTCAGCAATATCGCGTGCAGACACAGAGCCGTAAAGCTGTCCGGTGTCACCGGCTTTGCGGATAAGGATCACGGCTTCGCCGTCCAGGACTTTGCCTTCATCGATCGCTTTTTGTTTATTTTCTTCATTACGTTGCTGCAGATATTCACGCTCAGCTTCGAAACGGGCCAAATTGGCTTTCGTCGCACGCAGAGCTTTTTCCTGAGGCAATAAGAAGTTACGGCCATAGCCGGGCTTCACGGTGACAACGTCACCCATCGCGCCGAGCTTTTCGATACGTTCTAGGAGTATGACTTCCATGAGTTCTCTCCTTATTTCACTTCATAGGGCAAAAGGCCCAAGAAGCGTGCACGCTTGATGGCACGGGCCAATTCGCGTTGTTTCTTACCAGA
>CAYGTR010000095.1:0-3472 GCA_964352855.1 uncultured Algimonas sp.
TGTCATCTGTAAATGAGAGGTCCCAGAAGGTGATTTTATTCCAATAATCATCAATTAGTTGATGATATTTTGCATCGGTCTCTTCTTTTAAGGTGTCAATCAATTCAAGCGTAGTGGGATAAGGCGCCCCTTTTGTGCCGTGATACTCGGTCAAAAAACGCTTCACGGCCCGCTGAATATCATCATTACCAATGATATGGCGCATGCCCCAGAAAACCCAACTTGTTTTATTATAGTTGAGATAGCCTTGGTTTTCGGCTTCGGACAATACAGGTTCATCATCCCGTTCAAAGGTGCGCTGAGTCAGATACTGAACTGTGGTGCGTTCCTCATGCATGCGGCGCGCTTTAGCAAAATCATAATGACGTTCGTAGGCAAGCATCGTCGCATTTTCGGTGAGACCCTCTGACAAGAGGTTTGAACCTTTCGTATAGGCACCGATAACTTGGTGAGCGAACCATTGATGACCGATTTCATGCATGGTCACATAGGTCGCAAAATCAACACGTTTTGGATCATCGGCATCGCCGGGATCCTGAACAAATCCAATACTTTCAGAAAATGGAACAGTTCCTGCAAAAGCCTGTGCGAAACTGGCAAAAGGGAATTCCATAATCCGCAATTGTGCATACTGATAGGGACTGAAGACATCCGTATAAGTATCCATGGAAGTCTTCATCGCCTCAAACATCAAGTCGATATTGAAATCATGTTCAGGATGGAAATATATCTCTAATTCCACGTCATCGCCATTCGGGTTATTCCAAACATCTTTACGCACTTCATATTCTGCCGTCAGGAAGGAGAAGAAGTTCAAAATAGGATTGATAGAGCGGTATTCGCGACAACGACGACCCTGCTCAATCGTCTCACCGCGAAACTTACCGGGTGCGACAGGAATTTGACTTTCAATTGTACAGACCCGCGCATCAAAATCGACATAATCTGCATAGCCTGCAAAGGCAGTCAAAAGGTGATAACGGCGCGCGGCTTCATCGTCACGCTCGGGCCATTCCACACGATCGCCTAAGTCATATTTGCGGCGCGTATCAGGATTTCCGATGAATCCGGCATCCAAATTACCAAAAACAAGCAAGGCATCTGTGTTGTTCACAAACGTTCCGTTTTGAACGATATCGGAAGACTCCGTCAGGGTCGACTCGGCAAAGCGTGTTGTGAAATCGACACGTCTGGTTTCACCCGGCTCAAAGGGCGGATTAAATTCGATTTGCAAAATATTATGCTTATCCCCCAATTCATCTGCCAATGCTTCTCCGGAAACAATCTGTGCGCCTTCAATATCCAAGCGCGTAATATTATCGGGCCCGACACCTGAAAATAATGTTGTTCGATTGATCGCTGTTTCATGCGGATTGTCGATAACATATGATCCACGGAATTCCGCTGTTTCTTCGCCAGGATAAAAGTCGACATCAACGCTGACCTTCGTAATGCGAGGCTCAGGGTTCGCCCAAATATCAATGACAAGTTTTTCAAATTCCGCCTGGCGCGCTTCGCGTTGATCCGAGTTCATATAGTTTTCAGCTTTGTAGCTTTGCAGGCCTGCATAGCCAAAGCCGACAAAAAGCATGGTGCCGAGAGCAGCTACTGCGAGTGAAGGTAATGTCATCCGCTTTCGTGTATTACTAAGCCTATCAATAAGACCAACGCTATCGCCGCGACGCCAAACCCAAACCGACATAGCGCCCAGAATTATGAGTAGACCCATCCAGTAAGCAAATTCCCACCAAAATCCTTTTGGCGAAGAGAAGCCAGCCATTTCGGAATATCCGCCTGCGCCAACTGAACCAAAATTCATCATGGGGTGATAGAATGGAAGCTGGCCGATAAAGAAAATCATACCAATTAGGATGGCACCGCTAACTAACATACCAACAATACGGCCTGGCATGAAGTTCTGGATAAACATAACCAACATGCCTTGGAAGAAAAACCCGACAAAGAAACTGACAATACCAATCGCCAAGAACGTAGTCGGCACAACAGGCACCTTACCCCATCCAAAACCAAGTTGCGCGACCATGCCCGCAATCAGAAGTCCGAGGATTAAGGTCAGCAACAAGAGCGCTAATGCGCCCCATTTTGCAAATAAAAGAGAGACATCACGAACGGGTGTCGCATCCAAAATACCATGGAGATTCGCCGTGCGGTCACGCCACATTATATCTGATCCAAAGAAAACCATAATGATAAGCATGGGGAATAATAAGGAGCCCAAGGCCACTTGTGTCATGAAACTTGACGTCGGTAATGTGGTGCTAGCCCCCAAGAACAGTGTCGCCAGCAAAACAAGGCCAAACAAAGCGACGGCAATACCCACCAAAATGATAAAAGCTGTACTTTGGACTGTAGACAAATATTCAAACTTAAGACGTGCCCAGAACGCTTTAAATGTGAAACCTGCATTTAATGTCGGTTGTACGGGTGTAATAATTTTGGGGATGTCATTAACTGCTTGGTCGACACGTCTTTTTCCTGAGCGAATATGAATGCCGCGAGTCGAAAAAACAAATGCGAGACTAAAGAGTGCTAGACCAACGACCCCATAAACCAATCTATTTAGACCCACCCACCCTGTGATAGGCGCCATATTTTCATTCTGTTCAGCAGCCGGCCAATATTGTGTTTCAACAGCCAGAGAGGTGGTTCCAAAAGGATCAACCAAAGCCGCAATCCACTCATCTGGACGTTCGCCCGCGACGACCCCCCCAACGAGATAGAGGACAAGCAAGCCGACAGCTGAAACATAAACCAAAGTGCGGTTACGCGTGACCACAGCGATGGCCGTATAAATGCCGGACACTAAAAGCGCATTAATCGTGATGAACATCAAAAAAGGCTGCAGGTAGTGGAGCAAATTGAAGGCTTTAAACGTCTCATCCACGCGCCAAGGCATAAAGGGCCCTATCATCGTGCCAATAACTAATCCCGATAAGCTAATCATGGTCGCAATCCACACACCTAACATACGAGATAGCACCATATCTTTGGTCTTAATCGGCGTTGAATGAATGACCTCAACAGATTTGAAAGTGTCGTCCCGCAAGACACCAGTCGCCGCGAATACGGCTGCAAAAAAGATGGATAATAAGCTAAAAGCTGAAATCGTAATGGCGAGCGGAATCGCACCGTTCACTTTGACCCGTTCACCCCCTGCGACGCCAATTGCAAAATCTTCATGCGACGAAAATAAAATGCCAAATGCCAACATGACAATAAGAGCAAGCCAAAAGCCCACCCCTCGCATGTGAAGGGAAAGTTCGAAAGTTAATAACTTACGCAGCATGACGCACCTCGTCAGACTTCATAAAGCCATTCAAATAGGCAAAATAGGCGTCTTCCAATAGAACATCTCGTTCTTTCCATCCCACTCCAGGAACATCCGGCGAGAGTGCAGAGACGACAGTTGATCCTCTGAGGCGGCGTGTGGACAAAACTTGAACTTCAGTTT
>CAYGTR010000096.1:0-3470 GCA_964352855.1 uncultured Algimonas sp.
CAATCGTGCCGATATTCGCATGCGGCTTATTACGCTGGAACTTCTCTTTTGCCATTTTTATCTCCGTTCTTTCCTAGGAGGTCAAAAACCAATTAATAATTATAATACAGCGACTTACGCGCCACCTTGCTTCGAAATCACTTCATCCGCAACCGCTTGTGGCGTCTTGGAATAATGATCAAATGTCATTGTAAACTGTGCGCGACCTTGCGTTTTAGAGCGGAGGTCATTCACGTAACCAAACATATTTGCGAGTGGCACCATTGCATTGATGACATTCGCATTACCGCGCATTTCTGTACCCTCAATCATACCACGACGAGAGTTCAAATCACCGATAACGTCACCCATATAGTCATCCGGCGTCACCACCTCGACCTTCATGATAGGCTCGAGTAGGTCAACACGACCTTCTTTCTTGATTTCACGGAACGCAGCACGTGCGGCAATCTCAAAAGCCATAACAGAAGAGTCAACATCATGGTAAGCTCCATCATAAAGCTCTGCCTTGAAATCGATGACAGGGAAGCCGGCCAACAGACCTGTTTCCGCCATCGTCCGGATACCTTTTTCAACACCCGGAATATATTCTTTAGGCACATTACCGCCAACAACTGAGTTTTCGAACACGAAACCCTCGCCTGCGCCAAGTGGCGTAAACTTGATCTTCACGCGACCAAATTGACCGGAACCACCGGACTGCTTTTTATGCGTGTAATCAATATCCACAGGCGCTGCCAGTGATTCACGGTAAGCAACTTGCGGCTGACCGATATTAGCTTCGACACCAAATTCGCGCCTGAGACGATCCACAAGGATATCCAAGTGAAGCTCGCCCATGCCGGCCATGATTGTTTGACCCGACTCCATATCTGTTGAGACGCGGAAAGAAGGATCTTCAGCCGCAAGACGCTGCAAACCAACACCTAGCTTTTCTTGGTCAGCCTTAGATTTTGGCTCAACCGCAATTTCGATAACGGGCTCAGGGAATTCCATACGTTCAAGAATTACAGGTTTAGATGTATCGCAAAGCGTATCACCTGTTGTTGTGCGCTTCAGACCCGCAACAGCGATAATATCGCCAGCATAAGCCTCTTGAATATCTTCACGATCATTCGAGTGCATCATCATCATACGACCGACGCGCTCTTTATTTTCCTTAACGGAATTCAGCAATGTCGTACCTGTCTCGAGTTTACCGGAATAAATGCGGCAAAACGTTAATGTACCCACGAATTTGTCGTTCATGATTTTGAATGCCAACATGGACAGCGGCGCATCATCAGACGCAGGACGCGTTGTGTCTTCGCCTGTCTTCGCATCAACGCCTTTAATCGCAGGAATATCTAATGGGCTCGGAAGATAGGCCACAACAGCATCGAGCAAAGGCTGAACACCCTTGTTTTTAAACGCCGTGCCACAGAAAACAGGGACCACCTTATTAGCAATTGTCGCCTTACGAACAAGACGCTGAATTGTATCAACATCAGGCATCGTGCCTTCGAAATAGGCCTCCATGACTTCGTCGTCCATTTCAGCAACAGCCTCGATCAATGCCGTGCGATACTCTTCGACCTTCTCAACCATATCTGCAGGCACAGGGCCCGTATCATATTTTGCACCTAACTCGGCATCTTCTTCCCAAGTGTAAGCAACATTTTTTACAAGGTCGACCATGCCCTTAAATTCAGTTTCAGAACCGATCGGCAACTGCATCTCAAGCGCGTTACCACCCAGACGGTCTTTAACAGACTGAACAGAGGCATAGAAATCCGCACCGGTCTTATCCATCTTGTTGATGAAGATCATTCGCGGCACTTTATATTTATCAGCTTGACGCCAAACAGTCTCTGTCTGAGGTTCAACACCGGCATTGGCGTCCAAAAGCGCAACAGCACCATCCAGAACACGCAAAGAACGCTCAACTTCAATCGTAAAGTCCACGTGACCCGGTGTGTCAATAATATTCAGGCGCTTACCCGCCCAGAAACAGGTCGTCGCCGCAGAGGTAATGGTAATACCGCGCTCTTGCTCTTGCTCCATCCAATCCATTGTAGCCGCGCCGTCATGCACTTCTGCAATTTTATGGTTTTTACCTGTGTAATAAAGAATCCGCTCAGTACATGTGGTCTTACCCGCATCAATATGCGCCATAATACCAAAGTTACGGTAGTCTTTAAGGTCGTAGTCGCGTGCCATGATCGGTCTCTTCGGTCCTAATTACCAGCGATAGTGAGAGAAAGCCCGGTTGGCTTCCGCCATACGGTGCGTATCTTCACGCTTTTTAACGGCAGAGCCGCGATTATTTGAGGCATCAAGCAGTTCGCCGGCAAGGCGCTCACGCATTGTGTTCTCATTGCGCCCACGAGAGGCATTGACCAACCAACGGATCGCCAAAGCTTGACGACGCTCAGGACGGACCTCAACGGGCACCTGATAGGTTGCACCACCGACGCGGCGTGAGCGAACCTCTACGGCAGGCTTAATGTTTTCAAGCGCATCATGAAAAACACGAATTGGCTCAGTTTTGGCTTTATCTTCGACGATATCCATCGCACCGTAGACAATTGTTTCAGCTGTAGACTTTTTACCATCAAGCATGATGGCGTTCATGAACTTAGCCAAAACCAAGTCATTGAATTTTGCATCGGGAAGAATAACCCGTTTTTCTGCGCGGTGACGACGTGACATTTCTGACTACCCTTACTTAGGACGCTTCGCGCCGTATTTCGAACGACGTTGCTTACGATCTTTAACGCCCTGAGTATCAAGGACGCCGCGAAGGACGTGATAGCGCACACCCGGCAAGTCTTTCACACGACCGCCTCGGATAAGCACAACACTATGCTCTTGCAGATTATGTCCCTCACCCGGGATATAAGACAAAACCTCGAAACCATTCGTCAAACGCACTTTCGCCACCTTACGAAGCGCTGAGTTAGGCTTCTTTGGTGTCGTTGTATAAACACGTGTACACACGCCACGCTTCTGAGGACATGCCTCAAGAGCTGGAACCTTGTTCCGCTTACGCTTGTCTTTACGCGGCTTGCGAATGAGCTGCTGAATTGTTGGCATGGGCCGTTTTTCCTGCACATAAATGTGGTCAAAGCCACAATCAGACCCCATGCCCAATTGCACTTATAACCGCAAAAACCGCCCATTATCGCGAAAAGCTTCGCAACAGGAGCGACTAAGTTATTCCAATTTTTGCTTTAAATGAGGTTTCTAGGGTAATCCCCAGACAGCACATTCATCAGCGTGGGCGCGATATACGGGGGAGAATCGGTTCCGTCAACAGCAGATATGAAGGAATCTCACTGTTTATCTGTCTTTACTTAGAAAGGGGTGGTTTGGGGGGTGAGAAATAAGAAGTAGGCTATGAATCCCATTAGCTTATGTCACAAAGATCCTCATTGCGGATGGTGTGGATGGCTCCTGTCCCCGGCGTTTAAGTTCGCCATAATGCAGTT
>CAYGTR010000097.1:0-3440 GCA_964352855.1 uncultured Algimonas sp.
CGAATTATTTTATGGCCAATTTCAGCCATTTGCTGTGCAGAACCGAACTTTTCCTGCAAGCTGACTTCACCTTCATGCCAAGGAGAATGGATTGTATCCTCGTCGCCCATCGTTATTCTGGTAAAGTCAGGCTGTTAGACTTTGGCATATGCTCGACTTCGGCGCAGGCACATAAATCGACCATAGATGGCGCTTCAAGGCCTGTTGCGTTATCGACAAGTTCACGACAATAGTTTTCATATCCATCAGTTAACATTGGTATCTCCTTAAATGTTGTCTGTGAGATAGGACAAATGGACGATCATCAGAATAGCTCATTATTGAAAGTCTTTATTCCAAAATATGAAACAAGCTCTCAATTCAAGAAGGGATCAGCGCGCAAACGCTCAGTAGCGAGGTCAATAAATGTTCGTACTTTGGCCGATGATTGCCGCCCTTGTCCATGTAACAAGTGAATAGGGAACGGCGGAGGCGTAAATTCGTGGAGAACGGTTTGAAGGTTTCCAGCATCCAAGTCTGGGCCAATTTGGTAAGATATGACCCTGAGCAACCCCCATCCTGATCGCGCAGCTTGAAGCCCTGCCGGAATTGAGTTTACCGCCATCCTAAAGTCTGGCTTTACTATGATGCCGTCATCGAATTTCCATTCATTCTGGAAATTACCAAGCGTCAATCCAATCAAATTATGCTGATCAAGATCTTCCGGGTGCTGTGGTATTCCATTCTCTTTAAAGTATTTTGGTGAACCACATACTTGAAGACTAACCTCGCCCACGCGGCTCGCCATAAGAGAGGAGTCTGGTAAATGGCCAATTCGCACGGAAATATCCAGGCCTTCTTCAAAAACATTCACGACCCTATCAACAAACAGGGCTTCGATTTTGACATCCGGATAGAGGTTTAGATACTCAGTTATGATAGGCGTGATGAATAACTTTCCAAACATTGTCGAAGCCGTTATTCGCAGAGTTCCCGTTGGATCACGATGCGCCCCCTTTGCGGCATCATCCGCTATCAGCAATTCTTCCAAAATTTGTTTGGCATCTTCAACATAACGTTGCCCGATCTCGGTTAAGGTTACAATACGTGTTGTTCGGTGGAGGAGTTGAACTCCGAGGTGGGCTTCAAGATCCCCGATGATTCGCGTCACCGATGGTGCGCTCACATTTAATTTTCGGGATGCTGCCGAAAAGTTTCCCGTTTCAGAAACCGTTATAAATGTCTCTAAGGCTCTTAACTTGTCCACCGCAGGTCCCTCTCAGTAATATGCCTGATTGTTTCAATTATCGGAATAGTCAAATTTGGTAAAGCCTTATTCCTCTGTAAAAATAAAAGGTTAGGCCAAACATGCCACCCCCGGCCAAACCAAGTTAAACACAATAGGACTAACCACATGACCTCACTCAAATATATAGCAAGCACAGTTGCGATAATCTCCGGACTCGGTTTTTTATCAATCACATTTTCGGAAGCGCAATCACCCTCGGAACCTGTTCAAGTCGCAACCGCAACGACGCCCCCCTTAAATGATGGATTGCCCATACCGGGTTTCAACGTAGAACCAGGCACGACAGCCGTCGTTATCACAGACCCACAAAATGATTTTCTATCACCCGATGGCGTAGCATGGGGTGTTGTAGGCCAAAATGTTACGGCGAATAATACTGTCGAAAACCTGGAAACGCTTTTTAAAACAGCTGACTCCGTAGGCATGCCCGTTTTTGTCTCCCCGCATTATTACTATGAGCATGACCATAAGTGGAAATTTGAAGGAACGCTCGAAAAACTCATGCATAATATCGGCATGTTTGACCGCAAAGGCGCTTTGGATGTCAAAGGCTTCGAAGGCTCTGGTGCGGATTGGTTGCCCCGTTACAAAAAATATATCAACAATGGCAAAACTGTCGTGACAAGCCCGCATAAAGTTTATGGGCCTGAAACGAATGACCTTGTTCTTCAGCTTCGCAAAGCTGGGATCTCAAAAGTCATCCTCGCAGGTATGTCAGCCAATCTCTGCACAGAATCGCATATGCGTGAATTGGGCGAGCAAGGTTTCGATGTTCATGTTGTGACAGACGCGACAGCTGCGGCCGTTACTGAGCATTATGACGGTTATGCTGCGGCCCTTACGAATTATCGCTTTATTGCCAGCAATATCGATAACACCGCCAATACAGCTAAAGCCATTAAAGCGGCTTATAAATAAATCAGAATAGAGGGCGGACTATGTCTGTATAATGCAGCATAGTTCGCTTTATTTCCCTCCCCACACCCCTTTAATGAAATCATTATTTCAAATGGTGAAACAAACACTTTTGTTAAAGCCATGTTCTTTCGCCTCCAAAGATAGAGCATAAGATTTTCATAACAAGCAAGACTGCAAATGGAGTTCCCAATGTCACGCGTTCAAATACCAGCATCAATTTCAGATGCACCCCTCGACGCTCAACCCGCCCTAGAAACCGTCAACAATCTCTTGGGGACAGTTCCTAACATGTTTCGAATAATGTCCAACTCACCCTCAGTCCTAGAGGGTTATATTGGCTTAAATTCCGCTCTCCGTAAGGGAGGCCTTCCCTCTGCAACAAGAGAACGCATTGCCTTGGCTGTCGCGGAGGTTAATGACTGCGATTATTGTCTCGCAGCGCATAGCTATCTCGGACAAAATAATTCTAATTTAACGTCGGCTGAAATTGCTCGCAATCGACAGGGCCGCTCTACAGATGTCAAAGCTGACGTAGCCGTTCGTTTCGCCAAGGCTATCGCCGAAAATCGCGGACGAGTAGACCCTTCATTATTCAATGAGGTTAAAACGGCTGGATATGATGAGGCTCAAATTGTTGAGATCATCGCCCATGTGGCCCTGAATACATTGACAAATTACGTCAACGAAGTTTTGCGCACCGACATTGATTTCCCCGTCGCCAATAAATTAGCGGCTTAAATTATTCCCTAGGTCCGGAGCCGCGCCCCTTGGTTCTGGACCGCCCCTTTCAACGAAAGAGACCTATCATGCAAAGACCACCTTTACCACCTTTTACCCCCGAAACCGCCGCGCAAAAAGTGCGCGCTGCGGAAGATGGTTGGAACACCCGAAATCCCGAGAAGATTGCTCTGGCCTATTCTGAAAACAGTCAGTGGCGCAATCGCAGCCAATTCATCAATGGACGCAAAGAGATCATCGCCTTTCTGACAGATAAGTGGAGCGGCGAAGGTGAATATCGTTTAATCAAGGAACTTTTTGCGCATGATGGAAATCGTATTGGTGTCCGTTTTGCCTATGAGTTTCAAGACTCTGAAGGCCAATGGTTTCGCGCCTATGGGAACGAAAATTGGATTTTCGACCAAGACGGCCTGATGGCCGAACGCCATGCCAGTATCAACGACGTAGCCATTTCAGAGGATGACCGACTTTTCCATTGGCCACAGGGCCGACGTCC
>CAYGTR010000098.1:0-3438 GCA_964352855.1 uncultured Algimonas sp.
GCAAAGACTTCGGGTGCAGGGTCTTTTTCAATGCCTTCAATGTCGTTGAGTATATTTTTATAAATTTGCGGGCTTCGTGAATATTGTCTGTATAGCCAATGCCACATCAATATTAGGTAACAATCAGACAGCTGCGTCTATCTGGCTATCGACGCGCTCAAAAGGCCAAGACTGGGTTAAAGTCAATTTCATCCTCTATTCCTGCAGGAACATTTTGCGTGTTTTCACTTGTTTACATTTTAGACTTTCTTTACTTCAGAATGGGATTTCAGAACTTCATCGCCATCGTCTTTGCGGATGAGGTAAGCGGGGCACTCTTCATTTGCCTCACGCGTAACCTCTGTGCCTTTGATCGTGCGAGTGGTTTTTTGCGTGTAGACTGATTTAATCTCGCCTTTCCCAGTCCCGTTGCCCCAAGACCATTTCACATGCGTTCCTTTTTGATATTTTGACATAATTCCTCCATACGCGGTTCTGTCCAATCTACGCGCCGTAAGTTTAATTGTTCCCGTAACGAGTTTTTTATGGAAGACGCGGAACCTATGAAAGAAACTATCCGTTAAAGCCGTAAGATATGTATAAATGAGATGCGTGTAATGGCGCTGTAAGTTTTGAAATAATTTCACAAGGCCGGACTCATGGACATGATTATAAATCGATTATCGCATTACGCCGAGATTGCCCCCCAACAATTTCAAACGTTGTCAAATCTGAGCCACCGGATCGAAACCCGTGCAGCGGGTCTGGATATTGTCACAAAGGGTGAGGTAGTCAATTTTGTTTTCATTATCGAATCTGGCTGGGCCATTCGTTATCGCCTCCTAGATGATGGACGCCGGCAAATTATGAATTTCATGCTTCCGGGTGATTGCTTTGATATGATGTCGTTGACCAAGGCTGCCTCTGACCACAGTGTTTCTGCCGCCTCTGAAGTTGTTTTACGGCGCATTAAAGCCAATGATTTCTTTACAGCGATTCAAGGCGATAATCATTTGTCAATGGCGTTTTGGTGGGTTGCCACACAAGAAGAAGCGATATTGCGCGAACAAATTGTGAGGAATGGTCGCATGAGCGCGAAGGAGCGTTTGGGCAATTTAATATTAGAGCTCAATCGCCGCTTATCTGTTTCTACAGGACGCCAAGACAATAGTGTGTTCATCCCGATCACGCAAACCCATCTGGCCGACGCACTTGGCCTGTCTTCTGTACATATCTCGCGGAGTCTAAGTAAACTTGTTCGCGAAGGTTATATCGCGCAAGAGTCTTGGGGCATTCAAATCCTTAGACGTGAGGCGCTCGTGGAGATGGCAGAATTTGACGATCGCTATCTCCACACACCAAAGCTCTCATTTTAAGGCTATTTTTGTCCGTGAAAAAATAAAGCCTGACTAATTGCAGCCTTCACGTTTTTAGCGCGGAACGGCTTTGAGATGAGGTAAGCTGGCTCCGGCTTATCGCCTGTCAAAAGGCGTTCCGGAAAGGCCGTGATAAAAATCACAGGCACATCATACTCGGTCAAAATATCCGTCACGGCATCAATTCCAGAACTTCCGTCAGCCAACTGAACATCAGCCAGTATAAGTCCGGGCTTTATATTTTTCGCGGCCTTGACCGCTTCGACTTGTGTGGCCGCGATCGCATCGACCGTATGACCAAGCTCATTGACAAGGCCCTCAATATCAGCGGCGATGAATGGCTCATCTTCAATGATCAGCACATTTGTTCGAAGCTCTTTCTCAATGTCGGTCTCTGCCTCGGTAATGAGGGCGCGGGCCTTATCCTCGCTTATCTGCATGATTTGCCCCACATCCAAAGCACTCATGCCTTCTAATGCGTTTAGCAAAAATGCCTGACGTGATAGCGGTGTCAGACGATGAACCCGTGCCTCAGGCGATGTATCGCTATGACCACCGCGCGCTTCAAGTTTTGCGCCAGTCGCGTTCCAAATTGTCAGAAACATATGAAACAGGGCGTTTCTGGAATCTAAATCATCATTGGCCGACACCTCTCCGGCCGCCAATGCGCTCAGCGCGGTGCGGACATATGTGTCTCCAGATGTCTGACTTCCGGTAAGGGCGCGGGCAAAACGGCGCAAATATGGTAAGTGTGGTGCAAAAGTGTTTACGTAGCTCACAAAAAAGTCCTCTTTAACGGAACGCACAATCTGCTTGCGCGTAAGTGGTGCGAATAATAACAATTGTTCTCTAAACGTAGCGGGAACCCTTTTGGTTCCCAAACGTATTAGTTTAATGTGCAAAGATAACTCAAAAGGCCAGAAATGACTCAAAAAAAAGCGCCAGACACGGAAAATTTGAAAAAATCTATCGATAATTTCGCCAAAAATACACTCAAAGATAAAATAGGCGGAAATTTGCGTCAAATTTACAATGATGTTGTTAATGAACCTATTCCTGATGACTTTCTTACTCTGCTCGCACAGGCAGATGAGATCGATACAGACGCAAATTAACGACACATATTTTTCACATTTATTAAAACGACCATCATGCTTCAAGAAAGCTTTTCATGACAACTCCTAATGCACCAACGCAACAAGCTAGCCCTGCCAACGTGCCGCCTATGCTCGACGAAGAACTGTTTCGGGAAGAATTAACGGCACTTATTCCGCATTTGCGCGCCTTTGCCCGCTCACTTTGCCGCAATCCCACTCTAGCCGATGATGTGGCGCAAGACGCAATGCTGAAAGCTTGGAAAGCGCGTCAAAGCTTCAAGCCTGGCTCGAACCTCAAAGCGTGGACCTTTACGATTTTACGCAACCAATTTTACTCTATTAAACGTCGTTCTTGGCGCGCGACATCTTTAGATCAAGAGGTCGCCGAACAGACTATTGTGGCCAATAATGACGCAGAGGCGTCAGTTGAATTAAATGAAGTTCGACGTGGCTTGGACAGTTTAAAAGAGGATCAACGTGAAGCGCTCATATTAGTCGGTGCCTCTGGCCTCTCTTATGAAGAAGCTGCAGAGATTTGCGGATGCGCAGTTGGAACCATCAAGAGCCGCGTGAGCCGTGCGCGAAAAAATCTTGAGACAATTATTCAGTCCGGATCATTTGACAGCGAAGCTGACAGCGTTAGCGCAACACGGGCGATCGGCGCGATAATGGATGAAGTCGAAGCCCTAATTAAGGGCTAGGGTGATAAGAGACTTTTATGCAAGATCTTAGAACGCGCTTTGGCATTATATTGGCCTTGGCGCTCCTTCCTATTTTACTTTTTTCAAGCTGGCTCGCATTTGACACGGGGCGTGTCATGCCGATTATAATCTCCTTAGCATCTTTTGGTTTTGCCTTTATCGCAGTTTGGGTGGCCACCAATCAACTTGTTTTCAAACCCCTTAAATTGATTGAACAGGCCTCAAAGGCCTATTCGTTGGGTGACCTCACAGTGCGAGTAGGCGAGCTCGCAGCTCCGTCAGGGC
>CAYGTR010000099.1:0-3175 GCA_964352855.1 uncultured Algimonas sp.
GTAGAAGGTGGTGGTCGCATCAAAGTAAACGGTGCTTATGTCGTTGCAAGCTTCGTTTCGACAATAAGTGTCTTAGTTATCTTTTTTGCCGCCGTTTTTGTTGTGACGGGTCTCTTGAGAGATGATCTGTATAAGTCCCTTGAATTTATACACTCTACGCCGGTGAAGACATCTGACATGGTTGCGAGCCGAATGATCGTTGTCTGGATAACAACTGTTCTGTGTGCGTCTTCTGCTGTTTTTGGGTACTTATTGGGGCAATTTATGCCTTGGGCAGATGCCGAAAAGTATCAGGGGTTTAATGTACTGTTTTATTTGCAGCCCACATTTTTGTTTATCGTCATAAATGCTTTATTAGTTACGGGGTTTTACACTCTCATTGCCGTTATAACCCGTAATCGAGCCATCGTATATGTAAGCGCTGTAGGTCTATTCGTTCTCGCAATTACAATATCAGCAATTTTGACAACTCAGGCACCAGACTGGGCTCGTTCGCTTCTAGAGCCATTTGGAGGAGAAGGGTATTTAGTAATCACAGAATATTGGCCAGCTGCAGAGAAAAACTCTCGTATGGTTCCGATTTTCAATTTTTTTGGTCTAAACCGACTCTTTATATTTTTCATGGGTTTGGGATTATTCCTATTAAGTTTTAAGCTAACCAAAAGAGGCATCATTAATCGTCGTGTGAAGGGTAATTTAGATGACGAATACTTCAAGATACCAAAACGCGTTGATCCGGTAAAACCTTCCTTGGGTATCGGATATATTCTCTCGACCGTCTGGACTCGTACACTCTTCGAATTTTTTACCACAATGAAAAGTGTGGCCATAATAATTTTGATAAGTCTGGCACTCGTTATTTTTGCTATCAATATTGTATTTGGAGATACATTTAATCCAAGCCCGACTCTTCAGACATCAAGCGTATTGGTTAACCTCGCACTAGGATCATTTGGTCTATCAATTGTTATTATAATGGTCTTCTTCGGAAGTGATATTATGTGGCGCGACCGAACAGCCAATATACACCACATAGTCGATGCTACGCCGGTCAAGAGTGTCTCGATGCTCTTCGCGAAATGGGGAGGCTTAGCACTATTATTGTTGTCCTTAGTGCTACTCGGCCTGATGACTGCTTTTGTGACTCATATAACTTTTGGAGAGACCAGTGTCGTTCCCAAGACTTATCTCGCGATTGGCATTCTAAACTTTTATCTGATTTTCTTTTTTCAGGGCATGTTGGTAATGTTTATACAAAACTTCATGCCAGGTCGTGTGATTGGAATGTTCGTGAGCGGCGGGGTATTAATTGCTTTAATTGCAATATTGCCTAGGTTGCCATTCTATCACCCAATTATGGGTTTTGGTAGAGTTTCTCCCGGAGTTTATTCCGAAATGGCCGGGTTCTCCTCGATGAATGGGTTCTGGTGGGAATTTGCTTATTGGATGGGGTTGATAATAATTCTGGGCGCCATGTCGGTTTGGGTCTGGCGTCGTGGAGATCAAGCGGGCCTCAAAGACCGTTTCAATAATATCGGTAAGCGCATGAGTGCTCCTTCGCTAGGAATGGCGGCTGTCGGTGCGATGCTTTTTGTCGGCTTTGGTTACGCAGGTCTTCAAAGCTACAAAGCTGAAAACTATATGAATTCGGATCAACGCGAAGCGCGCCAAGCTGAATTTGAAAAACTCGTCGCTGATATTTGGGCGGACCCTGAGCCTCGCATTACGAAAGTCAGCGTTGATGTTGATTTTTATCCAGATCAACAGACGGCTGAGTTCCGTGGGTCCTATGTCATCGATAATCCACATGAAACTGCGATCAGCCGTACAACGCTTTTCTCAGGTGTTGGGCCCGATAATATTACCCGCTTAGATATCGAAGGTGCGCAGACTGTGTCCGGCGAAGACCTGGCAGATGAATTGCGTGATGAACATAGTATTTTGCAAATCGAATTTAACCCGCCCTTAAAACCCGGCGAAACGCGACGTGTTGATTTCACAACACGCTTTGCTGAGTCTACCCTAACAGAATCGTCTGATATTGTTCGCAACGGGACTTTTGTGAACAATACTGATGCTCTGCTTGTCTTTGGTAATATGGATGCCGGATTTATTGGCAACCCTGATACGCGTCGTAAATATGACCTTGGCGAGCGTGTTGAGTGGCCAGAGCGTGAAGATGAGGCCGCCCGTCAATATAACCTCATAACGGCCTTTGCGGGCTATGCGGACTATGTTGATTTCGACGCACGCGTCTGTACTATTGAAAGCCAGATTCCTGTCGCGCCTGGAAAATTCCGTGGTGAGACGGTTGAGGAGGGTCGCCGTTGTCGCGAATACCGTTCGATCAATCCTATTCTGAACTTCTTCTCATTCCTCACCGCGGAGTATGAAGTGCGCAAAGGTGTATGGAGTAATCCAAATGGTGACGATGTCGAATTGGAAATCTATTTCCACCCCGAACATAACTATAATATCGATTTGATGTTTGATGCTATGCGCACCTCCATGGAAACTTACACGGAGACTTTTAGTCCCTATCAGTATGCACAATTGCGGATCATGGAATTTCCTTATCGTAGTTTTGCGCAAGCATTTGCTGGAACAGTACCTTTCTCTGAACGCATAGGCTTTGTTCAAGATCCTGGTAAAACAGATGATCCTAAACGTGTTGATTTTGCAAGCTATGTTACAATGCACGAAATCGGGCATCAATGGTTCGCGCATCAACTCATCGGTGCTTATACCAAAGGCTCGAATCTACTCTCGGAGGGTTTGACGGAGAATGCGACGATGCTAGCCTATGAACGCCAATATGGTTTTACAAGAGCTCGTCGTATGCATGAAGTTCGAACTACTCAGCGTTACCTCCTTGATCGAGCTGGAGATCCTGACAAAGAGCCTGTTCTCGCCGAGGCGGAAAGCCAAGGCTATCTCAACTATAATAAAACAAGTTGGGTGTTCTGGGGGATGCGTCACATAATTGGCAATGATGACGTTCAGCGTTCCGTTAAGCGTTTCTTGACCGAATATCACGGCACGAAAGGAGCGCCTTATCCCACGACCCTAGAGTTGATTGATATTTTGAAAGAAGAGATCGATCCAAAATATCATCAGTTGATTGATGATTATTGGAATAAAATCACCTTCTGGGACCTCTCATTTACAGATGACA
>CAYGTR010000100.1:0-2858 GCA_964352855.1 uncultured Algimonas sp.
TGAAAACCAAACCGGTAATTGGCAAGACCATGTGGATACGGACCATCATTTTGTTTTGGCGGATCTAAACAGCCAATGGGAACGCGCCGCCCCTTGCCCACATAAACGCAATAGCACGGCGGGCGCTATCATTGACGGGCAGCTTCATATCATCGGCGGGCGACAAGTCGGCGGCGGCAATCTCGCCCACCATACCGTCTATGATTATAAAGAGGATAAATGGCACGCCCTCGCTCCAATGCCACAAGCGCAAGGCGGACTCGCGGCGGCGAGCCTCGGTGGGAAGCTCTATGCCTTTGGCGGAGAATTTTTCGACAATGGCGGCGGCGTTTACCCAGAAAGTTGGGCCTATGACCCCAAAACAGATAGCTGGGACGCCCTCCCCGATATGCCAAACCCCAGACATGGTTTGGGGGCTGTCACATTAGGCGAGAATATTTACGTTGTCGGCGGCGCGTTGAAAGCCAGTGGCGTGGAGACGAGTGCTTTGGTTGAAGTTTTCTGGAGCTGATAATATCAATGGGTATGCTTCTTGAGGTTTGCTTTTCGTTCCACCTGTAAGAATCATTTTTCAAAAAACCTTTTAAAAATAGACGTCCCACCAGAAGGTTTTTTGGGCCTCCACTCTTTCGTTCCAAACTTTAAGTCATCCTTGTAGTGATAACTTGTCCAAACATCGACACCGATTTCTTGGGTCAATTTTTGAATTATGTCTTCGACTAATCGCTTATTTTCTTTGACCAATGACTTAAGAGTATCTCTTTGCATATAGACATTATTAAATATTTCTGATGTTTGGAGATTGACGGGTAAGGACGAATCATCCGCTTCTAGTAAATATATTTTACTGTCTCTTATAACACCATTTATTTGCCAACCTTGCTCAATATCAAAAAACTCTTCCCCTTCCTTTCCATCAACAATCCATTGATATATTGATGAAAATTCTGATTTTGTGTCATACCAAGGGAACCCTATTGCTACGTTATGTTGCTCAGATATAAATGAGCTTCTCATCCAAAAATAATGTCTGAAGGTATTAAAGTTATGACCATGCTCATAGGCTGTTTCAATTAAGGTTCTATAATAGCTCCCAAATTCAACTTCATTTCCCTCAATATCATGTGCATCAGACCAATCCTCTTTATCAGGATTGAAAGATAATGTAGGCAGCGGCAAATGCCATTTCGGATCATCGAAATCAGAAATATTTTGAGAGTTTGGATCACCGAAATAATAATCCTTGGAGCTACTGAAATAAGTATTTAGGTTAATGTCTTCAATGAAAACAGCCTTCTGACACCAGTTGCATTCACCCATTTACGCGCTCCACGGTAATTATCAGCTTACCCCGCAAACTGCATGCCCATCCATTGGGCAATCAGAGCTGGCTTCTCGCCGCCATCGATCTCGACGGTAACGTCATAAGTGACGAGGACTTGGCCGGGGCGTTTTTCGTCGACATTGGCAACGACAAATCGACCGCGCACTTTTGACCCTGTCGGCACAGGTGCAAGGAAGCGGACTTTATCAAAGCCGTAATTCACGCCCATTTTTGTTCCATCCAAAAGAATGGAAGCTTTCTCGGCCATTTTCGCTAAAAGCGAAAGCGTGAGGAAACCATGTGCAATTGTTCCGCCGAAAGGCGTCATCTTTGCCATATCAGGATTGACGTGGATGAATTGATGGTCTTCGGTCACATCCGCGAATTGATTGATACGATCTTGTTCAATCGTAATCCAATCAGACACGCCGGATTCTTTTCCGACCATCGCTTTGGCATCGTCTAGTGAAATCGTTTGCATAATTTTCCCCGTTTTGTTTTGAATTTATGATTTAAGCGCGACAGCTCGTTTCAGCAGTTTTTCACCTTGCTGTCCACCTTGGGTAAATTCTGCCATATTGTCTTCGGCAATGATCTTATTCCAATTGGCCGCAATATTTTCCGCTGTCTGTTCACCCGGGGCGAAATTCATGCCGTCTGTTTCAAAGACTTTCGTTGCAGCATAGCCTCCGGCACCCGCCACCAAAATCGTGCGGTTCGGCGCGTCATCACAGCAGAGATAAACAAGGCCCTGCGCCACGCTTTCAACGTCCAAAAGCGCTAGGATTTCAGGCGGCATAAGGTTTTCTGTCATGCGCGTTTTGGCCGTCGGTGAGAGGGCATTCACACGGATATTATATTTCGCGCCTTCGAGACAGAGTGTGCGCATTAAGCCGGACAAGCCCGCTTTCGCTGCGCCGTAATTAGCTTGGCCAAAATTGCCATACATGCCGGATGACGAGGTTGTCATCACGATACGGCCATAGCCATTATCGCGCATGTGCTGCCACACGGCTTTGGTGCAAATGGCAGAGCCCATCACATGAACGTCCATGACCAGACGGAAATCATCCATCGTCATTTTAGCAAAGGATTTGTCGCGCAAAATACCGGCATTATTGACGAGGATATCGACCTTGCCGAAAGCATCGATGGCTTGTTGCACCATCTCGGCCACTTCGTCTTCCTTGGTGACATTGGCACCATTGGCGATGGCTGTGCCACCCGCGGCCTCGATTTCCTTGACAACCTGTTGCGCCATTGTTTCTGATCCGCCGACCCCGTCGACAGAACCACCGAGATCATTAACGACGACTTTCACGCCACGCGCGGCCAGAGCCAAAGCATGGGCGCGGCCTAATCCGCCGCCTGCTCCGGTCACAATGGCAACGCGGTCTTTAAAGTCTACTGCACTCATTTTGAGATATTCCTGTTTTTTAAAATTAAAGAACTTCGAAGAGCCCGGCCGCGCCCATGCCTCCGCCGACACACATTGTGCTGACGACATATTTTGCGCCGCGGCGTTTGCCTTCGA
>CAYGTR010000101.1:0-2824 GCA_964352855.1 uncultured Algimonas sp.
ACTTCATGGCCATGTTAAAATCCATTCAAGTGCGCGGCGCACGCGAGCACAATCTCAAAGGCGTCGATATCGACCTGCCGCGGGATAAGCTCATTGTGATTACGGGCTTGTCAGGGTCGGGGAAGTCTTCTCTCGCCTTTGATACTATCTATGCCGAGGGGCAGCGCCGCTATGTCGAGAGTCTGTCCGCCTATGCACGTCAATTCCTTGAATTACAGGGTAAACCGGATGTTGACTCGATCGAGGGCCTCTCTCCCGCCATTTCAATCGAGCAAAAGACGACCTCGAAGAACCCACGCTCAACTGTAGGTACAGTCACTGAAATATATGACTATATGCGCCTGTTGTGGGCACGAGTGGGTGTGCCTTATTCCCCCGCGACGGGCCTGCCGATTGAAAGCCAGACTGTATCGCAAATGGTCGATATCATTATGGCCCTGCCCGAAGGCACGAAGCTCTATATCATGGCCCCCTTTGTGCGTGGCCGCAAAGGTGAGTTCCGCAAAGAACTCGCCGAATTTATGAAGCAAGGCTATCAACGCGCCAAAATCAACGGCGAAATTGTCCGTATCGAAGACGCCGAAGCGCTCGACAAGAAGTTTAAGCATAATATCGACATTGTCGTGGACCGTGTTGTTATACGTGAAGGTTTGGAAACGCGCTTAGCCGATAGCTTGGAAGCCAGCCTGCGCATTGCCGATGGCCTCGCCGCGGCAGAATATGCGGATGATCCGGAACATCGGATTATCTTCTCCGAGAAATTCGCTTGCCCCGTTTCAGGTTTTACCATTTCAGAAATCGAACCTCGGTTGTTCTCTTTCAACAATCCCTTTGGCGCCTGTCCTACCTGTGATGGTTTAGGCAAAGAAATGAAGTTCAGTCAAGATTTGGTTGTGCCGGACGGACGCAAATCTCTGGCGGGCGGAGCGATCCTGCCTTGGTCCAAAAAACCTGACGGGCTTTACGCGCAAACACTCGAAGCCCTCGCCAAACATTATGGCTTCAAAGTCGACACACCGTTTGAGGCGCTTTCCGAGGGCGCGCAGAGCGTCATCCTTTACGGAACCAACGGCGCGAATGTCGACTTTCATTATAAAGACGGGAAACGATCTTACCGCACCTCAAAACCTTTCGAAGGTGTCATCCCGAACCTGCAACGCCGCTATCGTGAAACTGAGTCGACTTGGATGCGCGAAGAGCTCGGCAAATATATGTCTGACGCGCCATGTGAGGCGTGCGACTCCAAAAGGCTGCGTCCCGAAGCCCTCTCCGTCAAAGTCGCTGGCATGGATATTTCTGAGCCCGGCGAAATGTCGATACGTGACGCTTATGCCCGCTTTCAAAAGCTCGGTGAAGAATTATCCGCAAAAGAGATGGAAATCGCCGAACGGATTCTGAAAGAAATCCGCGACCGTCTGGAATTCCTCAATGCGGTTGGCCTTGACTATCTTTCTTTGGGGCGAGGCTCCGGTTCGCTGTCCGGCGGTGAAAGCCAGCGTATCCGATTGGCCAGTCAAATCGGCTCTGGCTTGACAGGCGTGCTTTATGTTTTGGACGAGCCCTCCATCGGGCTTCATCAACGCGATAATGCGCGACTTTTGGAAACCCTGCAAAACCTGCGCGATTTAGGTAATACTGTGCTTGTGGTCGAGCATGACGAAGACGCTATTTTGACGGCAGATTATGTCGTCGACATGGGGCCGCTCGCTGGTATTCACGGCGGTGAGGTCGTCGCCAAAGGTACACCGGATCAGATAAAAAAATCTAAAAAATCTCTCACAGGACAATATCTGACCGGCAAAAAAGAAATTGAGATGCGAAAGAAACGACGCACGCCGAAAGCGCATAAAATGCTTTCCGTCAAAGGCGCCACGGGTAATAACCTTAAGAATGTCGATGTAGATTTTCCGCTAGGGCTGATGACCTGCGTCACAGGCGTATCGGGCGGAGGGAAATCGACCCTCACCATTGAGACGCTTTATAAAGCTGTTGCCCGGCGGCTCAATAAATCCTCCGTTCAACCGATGCCGCATAAGTCCATTGAAGGTTTGGAGCATCTCGACAAAGTCATCGACATTGACCAATCGCCGATTGGGCGTACCCCCCGCTCTAATCCCGCCACTTATACAGGCGCATTCACCCCTATCCGAGACTGGTTCGCGGGATTACCTGAGGCCAAAACACGCGGCTATAAACCTGGTCGTTTTTCGTTTAATGTCAAAGGCGGTCGCTGCGAAGCGTGCCAAGGCGGCGGCGTTATCAAGATTGAAATGCATTTCCTCCCCGATGTTTATGTCACCTGTGATGTCTGTAACGGGGCGCGCTATAATCGCGAAACCTTGGAAATCAAATTTAAGGGTAAGTCGATTGCTGACATTCTTGATATGAGCATCGATGAAGGTGCTGATTTCTTCAAAGCCGTACCGACTATCCGAGATAAACTTGTCACGCTTCAACGCGTAGGCCTCGGCTATATCAAGGTAGGTCAACAAGCCACGACACTTTCCGGCGGTGAGGCGCAGCGGGTCAAGTTGGCCAAGGAACTAGCAAAGCGCGCGACCGGGCGGACGCTCTATATTCTGGACGAACCGACAACGGGCCTTCATTTTGAAGACGTGAATAAGCTCTTGGGCGTGCTCAATGAATTAGTCGGCACGGGCAATACGATGATCATTATCGAGCATAATCTGGATGTTGTGAAAACTGCGGACTGGATTATCGACATTGGCCCCGAGGGCGGCGATGGCGGCGGCGAAATCGTGGCCATTGGAACGCCCGAAGACGTCGCCAAAGTCAAGGCGAGTTGGACAGGCCGCTATCTAGG
>CAYGTR010000102.1:0-2730 GCA_964352855.1 uncultured Algimonas sp.
AGGTCAGCCATCCCCCGGGCCAAGGCCCATGCCGCTCTATCGCCTCTTTGGAATAAGACGAGCAAGACGGGTAATGCCGACACCGCACCCCCAAAGCATAAAGCACGGGCGAGATCAGACGTTTATAAATAAACAATAACGCCAGCATGGGATATGAGAGAATGCGTTCCACGAGAGTGGGTTTAGCGGTTTAGTTTAGGCTTATAAAGCTCTCCTTTCACGTCATTACCGGGCGTGTCCCGGTAATCCACACGATAACGCCGCAACTAGTGTGATGAGGGCGCTGCAGGACGATTGTGCCACATTGCACAACCCCACCTGCTGCACCTTCACCTTATGGATTACCTGCACGGTGGCAGGTAATGACGGCTTAAAAATAGACAAGCGAAAACCCCACCTGCAATCTAGTGACAGGCCTTAACGGAGCAAATAGACGCCCGTGGGGTGGCCACCTTACCGGAGACCGTATGAGATATGTGTTTCGTAAGGCTTTCACCCCACGGCAGCGGTTGTAGTTGGACCAGCCGTGATCCCGAACCCCGCAGTACCCGTTCAATTCAGCATGGCTGAAATGAACAAGGCGGTCAGGCCTGTTTCCAAAAGACCCGGCACAGTCTGCCTTGTCAAAAGCAGATGCTCAATCCCGCTGTCTCTTGCTCCAAAACCTGACGCGTTCCTGTCCTTGAGCAAAAGAACGAGCCTAAATTACGATAGATTTGGGAAGTGGGGATACGATTTTTGAAAACCGTGCGAACGCTGTGTTTTCGAAGATAATAAACGGGGATGAATATTCCGCTGAGGTTTGGAACCCCTCACCCGCCCCCTGCGTTTTTTCAAAAAACGCTAGGGGCACCCTCTCCCCGCGGGAGAGGGCGAAGTACGGGAAAACTGCCCTTCATTCGCCTTCTCCTAAAGGGAGAAGGTCCCGACAGGGGGATGAGGGGTTCCAAACCTAATCGAATCCCGCGAAGCCTACTACGCAGAGAGCACACAAATTTTATAATCGCTCGGCTATGACGTCATGCGATTTAAAAACGAAGATTGTTATGAAGGTATTGACGTCACCGTAGAAGTAATTTGGCAAAACTTGCAAGACGTAAAGCTTCAAACCCTAATTAATCTCTCTAAAGTCAATTAGTATCCGTAAAGGGAGTAATCTACGGCTAACACACTTCTCCACCAAGTACTTTGACAAGCGCAAGATATATTTTAGCGTGTAAAAATGTTATGTGATTCGGAAATCATCAAACGTTTAGACGAATTCAGTTTTACCACTGATAATGAAAGCAGAACCTTTTCTCCTGAAGATCAAATCAAAATTGCATCGGTAGACTTACGACTTTCTAACAAATATTGGCGTCCTAAATCGAGCATAAGTCCGGTAAAATTTCGACCAGAAGCATTTGGGAGCGATACTGTTAATCTGTTTGATGAATGCACTGTCACGGAAGGCGAAAGCATTACAATAAAGCCGAATAGTTTTTTGCTCTGCCGTACTTATGAGAGCTTCATGGTACCGAATGATTTGGTTGCTCGCCTACATTCGCGGAGCTCCTTCGCGCGATTAGGCATCCAAGTGTCATCAACATCTGATTTCATCAACCCAGGTTGGTCAGGCCATATGCCATTAGTCATAGTTAACTCGTCACCATTCCCATTGGAACTTCGACCTTTTGATCGAATTGCTCAAGTTTGTTTCTCTCCTCTTACGGGCGAACCAAAGTCAGATTATGTCCAACATGAAAGCGTCGTTAAATATGACAATGATGATGGGGGGCCATCAAGTCTCTGGCTAGACATATGCCGTGAGGGTTTGAATAATACAAATTTCAACGGCCGCGAAAAAGATATCGATAAAATATTAGTTTTCGCAAAACTTCTGAATGAACCTACGAGAGCATATTTCTTAAAAGGGCTAACAAAAACATCATCTGCAGAAAGCGTAAATGAACTGATAGAAAAATTTATATCTAACTTAAAAAGTGAGAAGGTAAGTTATCAAATATTAGCTTTGATAGGTGGTCCAATAATATCCTTTACACTGTTTTGGGTTATTCTAGATATTATAGGGGTTGCAGAAAAATCCATTTTTTTAACATTTCTAGCTGTATTCTTAGATGTAATATTTTTTGCTATGGCCCATTCATGGATAAACAAGCTAGACGAGATTAATGTTATCGAAAGCTATAGAAAAGAAGTTGGGTAACAACTCTGTTTATGATATGATTCGGTAGGGTTATATGAATAATTTAAAAAAAACATGCTTCTTAGAAGTTGATAACGGCCTAGAAAAAAATGGGCTGTACCGTCACTTCAAAGGAGGCATATATGAAATTGTTGATTTTGCTACCTGTACAGACACAGGCAACACCGTCGTAGTATATAAATCATATGGCGAAGAGAAACTTTGGATTCGGTCAATAGCAGAATTTCTAGAACTTCTAGAAACAGATGTTCATTATGGTGCAAGGTTCGAAAGACTCTTACTTTAGCAATTAAGAGGTTTATCCTATTATAAACTAGATAGAGAATTAAAACCTATTTCTTTAGGCAATTCAGACTCATTAGTTCACTCCGCAGCCTCCCGCTCACCCCTGAGCACCTCCGCCCGCGCCTCAACACCCCGCACAATATCCTCAATCATATCGTCATTATCGGTCTTCCCCGTTTTCTTCCCCGCATGATACATCATGCCATATCCAGCGGAGCCACCTGTGAAGCCAATATCGG
>CAYGTR010000103.1:0-2603 GCA_964352855.1 uncultured Algimonas sp.
CTACCAAAACCAACACATGCAACGCTTGAAGGAGAAACCGCATGAAACATCTAACACAACTTACACTTACGGCCTTAGCCGCAATTAGCCTCTCTGCGTGCGGCGGCTCCGGCGACATGGATCATTCTAAAATGGATGACTCCAAGATGGACCACAGCACAATGGACCATAGCCAAATGGATGATACAAAAACGATGGGCGATACCGGACATACAACAGGTGTTGTAGTGTCTATTAGTCCTGACGTTTCAGAAGCGACGATTGATCATAAAGCAATTGACGGCGTTGGTATGGGCGCAATGACGATGGGCTTTGGCATCACATCGACGGTTGATCTGTCCGGTTACGAAAAAGACGATAATGTTAGCTTCATGGTTAAGAAGGGCCGTGATGGAAGCTACCGCATCACCGCGATTTGCAACACCGATACGGACGGCAAAGACTGTCTTGATGCAAAGATGGACCATAGCGGTCACTAATTACCAGCGCCTGCGATTTTTATCGTGGGCGCATCCGCCCATTTAAGAGTTCTGGGGAGGGCTTAATGAATAAAGCGATATTAAACCGAAATTTGCGTAAGCTACATTTATGGTTCGGCATTGGCATTGGTCTGCAACTAGGACTCTGGCTCATATCCGGATTATTCATGACCCTTTTTCCAATTGACCAAGTGCGAGGCACGCATCTGCGCAGTGAGCAAACACCGCCGATTCTAGAGCCGGACCTTGATATAATAGGGCCCATAGATGTTCTGACCCAGCATGGCCTAACGGCGCAAACGCTGAAATTGCAATTCATTGAGACTGAGCCCGTTTATTTAGCGCTCAGTAACGGCAAGCCTCAAATCTTTGATGCCAAAACAGGCGCTATTCGCGGCTCTTTAAATGAAGGTCTCGCCACAAAGATCGCCATCTCAAATTATGCAGGACGCAGCAGAGAAACAAGCGCGACATTCTTTCCAGACAAAGCGCCGCGTGAATATGGCCGCTCAGGCCCGGTCTGGCGCATCGACTTTGAAAAGCCTGATGCCGCCAGCTTTTATGTGGATGCCACGACTGCTGAAGTCAAAACGGTGAGAACGGGACTATGGCGCACTTTCGATTTCATGTGGGGGTTACACATAATGGATTGGAGCAACCGCGAGAATTTCAATTCATGGTGGCTCAAGGCTTTTTCAGCGCTTTCAATCGTCTTCTTCCTTTCGGGATTTGGGCTCGCCGTTCTGAGACTTCTCAGCAGTCTTAAACGTCGCCGCCTAACCAAGATTGGAGGCTGATCATGGTCTCAACACTTCCAAATACGCAGAGTGACCCATTATTTGGCTCAAATCACTTCACCCCTATCAGATGGGTCTTGGCTGGCTTCGTAGCCCTCGGCCATTTTTGGCTAACCACTGAAGGTCATGAACCTTTTCGTATTCATCAATGGACGGGTGGGTATATGGCCGTGAACGGGTTTTTCGTGCTCTCTGGTTTGCTGATTATGAAGAGCCTCGCGACACGAAATGACTTGAAGTCCTACGCGGTTTCTCGGCTCCTTAGGATATATCCGGCTCTAATCGCCCTCATGGTTGCTTTCATATTCATCTTCTCAACCGTCTTTTCTAAACCGGGCGGCCTGCCTAATCTGGCCTCACCAGATACATGGTCCTATGCGCTGCGGGTCTTATTGATGGGAGACCCTGAAGGCGCTCCGGGCGGAATATTCATGGGTAATGTTGAGCAGGACTTTAATGGCCCGCTTTGGACGATCAGATATGAACTGGCGGCTTATGTTTTAGCCGCCTTCGCCTTCGCGATAGGTCTCGCAAAACGCTTATGGACGACCGTGGCCATGCTTGTCGCGGTCCAAGCCATATATATACTCGCGCCTTTAGCTGTGGATGTTTCCGCCCTACCAGCGTCTATATGGCCTCTGTTTAGACTGTCAGGCTGCTTCCTTTTTGGCATGGCCCTTTGGCACTGGCCAGCAGGCCGCAGACCGCCTTGGTGGAGTATTGGTGTTGTCGCTATTCTATTCGCCGTCTTTGGCGCGGGCTTTGCGGGAGAGCTACTTGCAACACTTCTACTCACAGGGCTGATGTTGAGACTGGGGCTTTCGCGCCGTCAATTTAAGCCGCTGCTCAAACTGCCGGATTACTCATACGGCATTTATATTTGGCATTACCCAATTATCCAAGCGGTGCTATTCTTCATCCCAGGTTTAGGGCCATTTGGAATCATGGCGATTTCAACACCTTTGTTCATTCTGTTCGCCGGGCTGTCGTGGCACGTAATTGAGAAGCCTGCGTTGAAGCTCAAATCTAGGTCCATATGAATACGATATGCCTTATGACCCACTTTGACAAAATACAGCCCTATTGTAGATAGGTTAGAGAGCGTCAAAGTTTTCGATTCTAGTCAATTTTGAGATTCATTTTGGATACTTTGTGAGATTCTTTTTGACATTGATGTCTTAATAAGTTACTGAAATATAAAGATATTTAAGAAAGGTGTGAGTCCTGCTTGCGGAGCTATTCTTCCTACAAAAATAAAGACGGTGCATCACGTCGATATATAAAATATACTTGCGATCAGTCCGGTGCCTGTGATCGCTAAAAAGTC
>CAYGTR010000104.1:0-2476 GCA_964352855.1 uncultured Algimonas sp.
TAAGCCGCGTCAGCCGCCATTTTCGCCGCTTTTTCGACAACGTCGTCAATACCGCCGACCATGTAAAAGGCTTGCTCGGGCAGGTGATCATATTCACCTTCGACGAGGCCTTTGAAGGAGCGCACTGTGTCTTCGAGCGGCACCTGAATACCAGGCGAGCCCGTGAAGATTTCAGCGACGTCAAACGGCTGGGACAAGAATTTCTCAACTTTACGCGCCCGCGCAACAGTGAGTTTATCTTCTTCGGACAATTCATCCATACCCAAAATCGCAATAATATCTTGCAGCGATTTATAACGTTGAAGGATTTCCTGAACCTGACGCGCGACCTCGTAATGCTCTTGACCGACTGTGCGCGGCTCGAGGATACGCGATGTTGAGTCGAGCGGATCCACAGCCGGGTAAATCCCTTTTTCGGAGATCGCACGGTTCAAAACAGTGGTGGCGTCCAAATGGGCAAATGATGTCGCTGGTGCCGGGTCAGTCAAGTCATCGGCAGGAACATAAATCGCCTGAACAGAGGTAATCGACCCTTTATTGGTTGAGGTAATACGTTCCTGCATTTGACCCATTTCTGTGGCCAAAGTCGGCTGATAGCCCACAGCAGACGGAATACGACCCAATAACGCGGACACTTCAGAACCGGCTTGTGTAAAGCGGAAGATATTATCGACGAAGAATAGAACGTCTTTACCTTCTTCATCACGGAAATATTCTGCCTGTGACAGACCTGTCAATGCCACGCGGGCACGCGCTCCGGGAGGCTCATTCATCTGACCGTAAACGAGTGTCGCACGGCTCTCACCGTCGAGGTTGATAACTTTGGATTCGATCATTTCGTGGTAAAGGTCATTCCCTTCACGTGTCCGCTCACCCACACCGGCGAAAACAGAGTATCCACCGAACAATTTCGCGATGTTATTGATCAATTCCATAATCAAAACAGTTTTACCCACACCGGCACCACCGAAAAGACCGATTTTACCGCCTTTTGAATAAGGGCAAAGAAGGTCGATAACTTTAATACCTGTCGCGAGGACTTCTGTATCCGTCGCTTGGTCAACAAAAGCAGGGGCTTCTTTATGGATAGACGCCATGACTTTTGTTTTGATCGGGCCGCGATCATCAATCGGCTCGCCGATAACGTTCATGATGCGACCAAGTGTTTCCGGACCAACAGGCACAGTGATCGGCATGCCTAAATCAGTAACGGCTTGACCACGAACAAGACCTTCGGTTGAGTCCATCGCAATTGTGCGGACTGTGTTTTGTCCCAAATGCTGCGCAACCTCGAGAACGAGGCGGTTACCTTGGTTATCTGTTTCCAACCCGTTTAGGATAGACGGCAAATTACCACCTTCAAAGACGACGTCGACAACCGCACCGATAACTTGGCTGATTTTGCCGCCGGCCATCGCTTTGGTCACAACTTTTTTAACCGCAGCGCGTTTCACGGCGGGTTTCTTCGCCGCTGTTGTCTTAGCGGGGGCTTTTTTTGCAGCGGGCTTTTTAGCCGCTGTCTTTTTCACTGCTGCTTTCGCCATGAGTATTTTCCTCTAGCTTTAAAGCGCTTCCGCGCCTGAAATAATTTCGATCAGTTCAGATGTAATCTGTGCCTGACGTGTTCGGTTAAATGTCAAGGTCAGCTTGTCTATCATATCACCCGCATTGCGTGTGGCATTATCCATCGCTGTCATTTTAGAGCCCATCTCACCGGCTTGGTTTTCCAACAAGGCGGTGAAGATTTGCGTGTTGATATTACGCGGTAAAAGCACGCGCAAAATACCCGCTTCGTCCGGCTCGTAATTGTAGATGGCCCCATTCAGATCCGGTCCCGCAGAGACCTCTTCCTCTGTCGTCTCAATAGAGGCAATCGCGGGAATAAGCGTATTTGCGACGGCGTCTTGCTGCATAACGTTGACGAATTGCGAATAAACAAGCTTACAAACGTCAAAATCACCAGCTTCAAACATGGCCGTTATCTTTTCACCGATGTTACGCGCAATGCCTGCGTGAAGCTTCCGCTCTTCTTTTAGCGAAATATATTCAACGATATTATCTTTATACAAACGCTTAAGCTGATCATAGCCTTTCTTCCCGATAAGGAAGAGCTTGACTGTTTTACCGGCTTTTTCGAGGGCGACGATTTCTTCGCGCGCTTTACGTACGATATTGGTGTTAAATCCACCACATAGACCGCGATCTGCCGTTGCGACGACAAGAAGAACTGTATCCTCCTTACCATTGCCGACAAGAAGTTCTGGCGCGTCCCCTGCCCCAACCATTGAACCGGCAAGGTTAGAAATAACGCCGCTCATCCGCTCGGAATAAGGCCGTGCGCTTTCCGCAGCGTCTTGTGCTTTACGCAATTTTGCTGCGGCTACCATTTGCATGGCCTTCGTGATCTTTTGCGTATTTTTTACGCTTTTGATCCGGTTTTGGAGGTCTTTAAGGCTGGCCATTGCTCAGTCCTCTC
>CAYGTR010000105.1:0-2475 GCA_964352855.1 uncultured Algimonas sp.
ATCACTTTCGGTGTTTCCATTCTTTCCTTGGCTGGCCGCTTTACGATATGCGCGCCGAATTTTTTGCGTAGGGCCATAAAGGGTTTTTCGACGATAAAGAAGGAGAAGATAGAGATGCCTAAACTGCCGACAGAGGCGACACTTAATTGCGCCCATTGCGGTTCGATAAAACGTTGGCTGAGGTCAAGCACAGGGAAGTGCCAGAGATAAAGCGGATAGGATAAACGTCCGATCCAAATCAGGGGCCAAAGCTCTAATACGCCGAGGCTCCATTTTATGGGCCTAAAGAAATAGAGGTTCAGCACGAGGATAAATATCCCCGCCCCTTGGAGGCTATAGCGCCAGATAAATCGAAAACTCTCATCGCGAATGGCGAAGCAGAGCAAAAGGACTGCAGCCGCCATAAAAATCGGAATCCACCCCGTCAGTTTTTTCACAAGTCCCAGTCGCGCGTCTTTGTCGAGTAAGACAGACAGCAAACACCCCCAAACAATGGAGTCGATCCGCGCATCCGTCATCATGTAATTATAATCGACAACTGGCAGTGTCTGGAACGTTGTGAAGGTAAATAATCGCCAGAGCGGGATAATGGCCAACACCCCTAGCAGCACCCAAACAAGGCGCTTTTTAAAAGCCCCGAAGATAAACATCACAAGCGGGAAGATGAGATAGAAATGCTCTTCCACCGCCAAAGACCATAAATGTGTCCACGGCATAAAGGGTAACTCTCCGCCTGCGCGCACCACGACTTGATAGACATTGGTGAAATAGCCGAGCGCCGCCGTCAATTCGAGTGGTTTCGGCCCGCCCACACCCAAGGCCAGAAACAAGGCTGTGCTGCCCAACACCATGAATATCAGGGCGGGGTAAAGCCGCACGATACGGCGAATATAAAAATCTTTCAGATGAATACGCCCCTTTGCTTTGGCCTCAGCCAAGAGCAAACGCGTAATCAAAAATCCCGAGATAAAGAAAAACACCGTGACACCAAACCCGCCCGGCACAAGCGTCGTCAGCTCGAAATGCGCGATAATAACGATTAAAACAGCCATTGCACGAATTCCGTCCAGTCCCGGAATATAGCCATATTGGGCCGCCGCTGATAAGTCGGGCATGGATTTCAAACGCGCAAACATAGGCGCGGCATAGTCGAAAATGTTTAAGATAGTTTTCTTACCCGAAAACAAAAGTCAAAGCCCGGAAAAGGGACAGAAAGTGTAAAGATTCATTAACCATGATTGCTTACCCCCGCATTATGGTTAGTCTCCCTTATTCAGAGCTACAGCTCGCATCGCGCAATCGCGCGATGATGCAAATGTTGTCGGCTTTGGTCATTGCCCTGTTTGTCGGCGTGATGATCTTTGCCTCGGGTGCGATTGTCGGTGTGTTTTTCACGGATTTAAATGCCCTTGAAAACGAAAGCGTCATCGGACGCTATGCTTGGTATCCCATTTATATGATCGTGATTGCCCTGAGCTTACCCAAAATCGTAGAGGTCGTGCGTATGGCGACGGTCTCCCCGCTCATCATTTTATGTGTCCTTTATTGTGGTGTCTCGATGCTTTGGTCGGTCGATCCGGGCGTGACCCTGCGGCGCGCCATCGCCTTATTACTCACGACCTATATGGGCCTGACTCTGGCGGCTTATTTCTCTTGGGCGCGTATGGTGCAAATCATTGCCCTCGCCTTTTTCGGCGTGGCCGTTATGTCTTTTGTGATTGCTTTTATAGACCCCGCCCGCGGCATTATGAGTGAAATTCATCCCGGCGCATGGCGCGGCGTTTTCGTTGAAAAAAACCAGTTAGGCGGCATGATGACCAAAGGCCTTATCGTGTCCATGTGTGCCTTTGCGCTGCGCCCCAAACGGTGGTGGATATATGTGCCCGCCGGACTCATTTCATTTGCATTGGTGTTATTATCAACGTCAAAGACAGCGCTTTTGATTTCTATGCTCTCGGTCATTTTGTTTATTTTCCTGAAATTATACCGCACCAATCCCTTCACACGTATCCCCCTTATTTTCGGTATGGTCACGAGTATTGGCCTGCTGACTCTGCTGATTACGTTGTTTCCTGAGGCCATGTTTGGCATCATCGGCAAAGACCCAACATTGACGGGGCGGACAGATATTTGGGCGTTGCTCAGCCAAGCGATCGAAGACCGTTTCTGGCTCGGCTACGGATACGGCGTCTATTGGAATGACCCGATTGGGCCGTCTTATATGGTGCGGTCCGTGTTGGAATGGGGCGTGCCCTCTGCCCATAATGGTTGGATCGAGGTTTGGCTCTCTTGCGGCGTCGGCATTGTTGCCATCTTTGCGGTGCACTGCCTCGTGACACTGGGTTACTCGCTTTACAGTATTAAGCGCGGCGGGCGCGAAACCTATTTCGTCGTCTTGATGTTCGTGGCCTATATCGGTTTTTCCATGTCAGAAAGTGCGATCCTCCAACAAAACAGCCTGTCGTGGATTATGTT
>CAYGTR010000106.1:0-2451 GCA_964352855.1 uncultured Algimonas sp.
ACACATGTTTGTGCTTTTTGGCCGTGCGCGCCCAGACGAGTGTTTCATGGCTCGCGGTAAACATGCGGCAAGACAGGTTGGGCGAGGCATTAGGCTTGAACCACGCAATATCGTTCAGCACATGCCAACCCCCTTCTTGGAGCGCCCAGCCACATTGAAAAATCGAATGATAGGTGCCGCTAATCCAAATCGTCCCGCCGGGGCGGAGCTTGCGATGGCAGGCCGCAATCCACTCGCGGTGAAAGGCCATATCCTCAATCGGCCCAGCGCTCCTGTCCCAATCCCCCTTATTGACCGAGACCATCCGCCCACCCTTACAGGTGAACCCGTCATTCGACAGGTTATAGGGTGGGTCGGCGAATATCATATCGATGGAGTGGTCGGGGATCGGATCGGTGATCTTCTCCAAAATGTTGAGGCAATCACCTTGGAGCAATGTGAAGCGAGGGTTTTCGGCCCCCGCCGCCATTAACTAAGCCGTCGAGTCATAAGACCGTATAAATGCGATCTTTAGTTGTAATGTGTCAAGGTGAGTTTTTATTAGATGCGTTTAGAACCCCTCATCCGGTCTTCGACCACCTTCTCCCTATGGGAGAAGGCCATAAACGGGAAAGCGGCCATGCTTTCGCCCTCTCCTATGGGGAGAGGGTGCCCGAAGGGCGGGTGAGGGGATGGAACCTATCAGAAATTTATTGCCCTCTGCTCATTCTTGGCTATCGCTAAATCCATGAGTGATTTCGAATGGGAAATGAAAGAGGACGCCACGCCATTCATCAGCGGGTCGCAAAAAGCACGTGTTTGGACAGAAGGCTGGGTTTTAAACCAGATGTATTGTCCGTCATGTGGGGAACGCCCCCTTACCGATTATATAAACAACAAACCCGTCGCCGATTTTTACTGTGGCCTGTGTTCCGAAGATTACGAATTGAAATCGACCAAAGGAAAATTTGGTAAGAAAATTACAGACGGTGCTTACGACACAATGATGACGCGCCTTAAAAGTGACAGTGTGCCAAGCCTGATGTTATTGCGTTATACGATGCAAGATAAAATGGTGCATGATTTATCCGTTATTCCTAAACAGTTTTTCGTCACGGATTTAATTGAACGGCGTAAACCACTCTCTGATAATGCCCGCCGTGCAGGTTGGGTTGGCTGCAATATTCTCATTGATAAAGTTCCAAAGGCGGGACGCATTACATTGGTAGAAAACCGTGTTGCCAAACCCAAAGATATTGTTCTGGATAAATGGGCTAAGACGCAATTTTTACGCGGTGCGAGCCTGTCGAAAAAAGGATGGGTTTTAGATGTTCTAAATTGTGTGGAAGAAATTGGGCAAGCTGAATTTACACTTGCGGACGTTTACAAATTTGAGAATTATTTAAGTGAATTACATCCTGAAAATAACAACGTGAAACCGAAGATACGTCAACAATTGCAGGTGTTACGTGATGCGGGGATGTTGGAGTTTTTGGGAGGTGGGCGGTATCGGATTGTTTAAGTCATCTAATAGATTGTAGATAATTAGCAAATGCTGAGCAAACAATGATGAAATATTTTGCTTCAGCAAGGCTTACAGAACTTTCTTCCATAATCGCATGACGAATTCCGTTTGCTCCATTTGTATAGGCATACAACTTCTCAAAACTTTGCTTTTGGAATTTGGTAATTTTTGAGCTTTTTTCTAGTTTTGTTAATGCCTTGCCAAGCGAGTTTGTATCTGTTCCAGCGATTTCTCTTGCGATTGACTCAACTGCAGATATAGCTTCTTTTATAGCGTTCCGAGTGTCAGGATTTGGTTTATTAGAGAGGTGTTTTAGTGCAGTTGAAATGTGTTCTCTAACAGACGCGCTGTTATGATTATTTACAACATCGGAGAGTGTTTTCACTTCGGCGGCGTCTGTTACCGGGACTAATTTTTTACCTACAATTCTATAACCCGACAGCTCTCTTTCCAATACATCATTCAGGAGAGGGATAATCTCATCACCAAACTCTTCATTTATAACATACTCTAAAAAATCATATATTTCGTACCAATGAGCAGCATAAAAATATGACCTTATAACCTCAATAATATCAGTTGGTATTGAAGGTACTCTATCAGTGGGTTGTTTGAAAAATAAGAACCACATGCGTCTAGCATAAGAATGGATGTCACCAGGGTTATTGTAGGACCCGCTAATAAACCTATCTCTTTGAATTATACCTACGTAAAAGACACTCCATAGTGAATTTTTTAGTTCTGGGCTTATTTCATCTAGTTGTAAAATATCTTGAGGTTTTATTATTCCTTGTCTTTCACTAAAACGCATTTAGTTCTCCAACTTTAAAAAAACCGCCGCGTGTTTCCACGTGACGGTTCATTTTTCATACCAATCGAATTTTCCGATCTTCGCCGCCCTCGAACCGATGGCGGGCGGCGAATCTCGGAAAATGCTTCACGGCATG
>CAYGTR010000107.1:0-2280 GCA_964352855.1 uncultured Algimonas sp.
TATTCGTTGGGTGACCTCACAGTGCGAGTAGGCGAGCTCGCAGCTCCGTCAGGGCGGATTGCCGACTTAGCCAATAGTTTTGACACTATGGCCAGAATGATTAGCCAGCGCGAAGTTGCCATGATGGATAACCTAGCAGAAAAAGAAGTTCTCCTGCGGGAAATTCATCACCGCGTAAAAAATAATCTTCAAATCATTATTTCGCTACTGAACATGCAAGAGCGTAAAATATCTGATCCTGCCGGTTTAGCTGTAATTCAAGAAGCTCGGAGCCGGATCAATGCTATCGCCCTCGTCCATCGGGGTCTTTACGAAGGTAACGATTTGCGCGTGATTGATATGTCACATTTCTTAGACCGGCTTATTCATGAGCTCAGAATTGGACTTGGAACAGAAGAGTTAGCCATTTCACTCGTTACTGAATTTGACACTGAGATGTTTCAGCCTGACACGGCTATCCCGATAGCCCTATTTATCGTGGAGGCTTTGACTAACGCTATACAACATGGTGTGCCCAAGGGCGGGACAGTGTGGATTAGACTGGCGCGGCGTAATGACGAGGTTGAAGTCTCTGTGAAAGACAGTGGAGCGGGTATGATAAAAGAGGCACCATCTGGTACGGGATCAAAATTGATCAAAGGGTTTGCACGTCAACTTTCAGGGCGCGTAGAAATGGACAATATACAGGGCCATCGCGTCGCGCTTTTATTCACGCCATAAAAAACTTGGCCAAATGACCAAGTTTTTCGTCAACTATATCTTATAATTTATTTTTGAATGATAGCACTTAGCATCCAAATTGCTTCTTCATGCCACGCTAAACGCTCTGTTAGCATATCTGCAGTCACAAAATCGTCTTTGCCTTCACAGAATTCGATGGCGGTTCGTAGCGAATCGCAGACCGTATTATGGTCTCTTGCCAACATAGCGATCATATCTTCAGCTGTTTTAGGCTCGTCCACGTCTTCGATCGCTGAGAACTCGCCATATTTTGTATAACTGGCAGGCGCTTTCTCACCCAATGAACGGATACGTTCTGCCAAATCATCGACTGCTGCGAAAAGATTGGTGTAATGCTCTTCCGTCAGATTATGTATGGAATAAAAAAGCGGTCCTGTAACATTCCAGTGGACGCCCTGAGTTTTGATAAATAGCTGATAACTATCAGCCAACACTACTCCGAGGCGTTTGGCAATTTCTGGCCGATTTAGAGAGCGGATATCGCTTTTTCTGACTGATAAATTTTCTGGACTATCTCTGTCAGTAATGACTGCATTTGGCATAAATTTCTCCTATGATTTTGATTAATGTATTTGCTGGGCTAAAGCTTTTTCCCTTGCACCGCGTGTGAAATCGCCGAGATGATAAAGAGGATAAGGAAGATAGCGAAAAGTATCTTCGCAATGCCCGCCAATGTCCCTGCTATACCGGAAAAACCGAGCACCGCTGCAACAATGGCGATAATTAAAAATGTAATTGACCAGTTTAGCATGGAAAACTCCTAGATTAAGTTGGTGCGTCATATGTGGAAAGCATTTAGCTCGACTACACTTGTTTAACCTACGCAAATCATCTGTTTAAGTTCCAAAAGAAAACCCCCTGCCGATGCAGAGGGTCACTAGTAGCTATCAAATGATCGATACAGGTTTGTCTTCGCCGAGTGCGGCAGCCGCCTGTTTTTGTGCGGTCTCAAAATTTGCATCTTCCAATAATGTTTTGAGGGCGGTGTCTTTGGTCGCTGACGAATTATTCTTGTCTTTGTCTTTATCTTTGTCATTATAATTAGTCATATTTAATCCTTATGCGTTTGAGTTTTTAAGAGCATGTAGCGCTTTATTAACGGACTTTAGTTGTCCTTGTTCGCCACCATTTAACCCTTCCGCACTAGCGCGAGCTAAGGCTGTGGCGTCAGCAGCCCAAGTTTTGAGTAGATTTATTTTTTGAGCACGCGTAAGACTGTCGTCATTTATTATTTCAGATGGCGCGTCATATTTTTGATAATCAATAGAAATGTTTGTCTGTGTCATAAAAACTCCTGTGTCATACGATAATAAGAAAACGGTTGAGCCCGCCTTGCGTTCCAAATTTAAATGCTGGATGCCTGCAACGCGTCAAAAAATTACGGAACTTTTCGCCCTCTACCTCGTTGATAAAACATGGATGCGCCAATCTTGGCTGCAACCAAACGAAGGAGAATTATATAATGGCAAATAAAAAAATTGTATCATTAAAGAGTGATGACATTCCAACGCAGATTGATACGCTGCGCGCTGATATGGC
>CAYGTR010000108.1:0-2219 GCA_964352855.1 uncultured Algimonas sp.
CATCAGCGTCAGAACAGTTAGCAGCAAACATGAACCTTGGCGTTTTTGCCAAGGCAAAAGAGTTGCAACAACGTCTTCTCTTCACTCTCATGATTCTGGTCATCTATCGCATTGGTACATTTGTGCCAATTCCGGGGATGGATATGGTCGCGTTCCAACAGGCGTTTTCGTCAGGTGGAGGCGGCCTTTTGACTCGTTTGAATATGTTTGCAGGCGGTGCCGTCGAACGTATGGCGATTTTCGCGCTGAACGTAATGCCTTATATTTCTGCCTCTATTATCATGACATTGATGAAGGGCTCTATTCCTTCTCTTAAAGAATTAGATAAAGACGGCGAGCAAGGCCGTAAGCAAATCAACCAATATACGCGCTATTTAACGGTATTCTTGGCAGCATTCCAAGCCTTTGGTATTGCGCGTGCACTACAAGGCACGCCCGGTGCAGTGATTAATCCGGGTGCGTTTTTTCAGGCTTCGACAGTGATTACGCTTGTTGGCGGCACAATGTTCCTGATGTGGCTCGGTGAGCAGGTCACGGCGCGCGGTGTCGGTAATGGTGTCTCATTGATTATCTTTGCCGGTATTGTGGCGGAATTGCCGAAAGCGATTTTCCAAGCCTTTAGCTTGAACCAACAAGGCACCGTGTCTGAACTTCTTCTTGTCTTCTTGATTGTTCTCTTTGTCGGTCTGTCCATGTTGATCGTCTATGTTGAGCGAGCGCAGCGAAGACTACTGGTGCAATATCCCAAGCGACAAATGGCCGGTGGCAAAACATTTGGCGGTGAAAGCTCATTCATGCCGCTTAAGCTAAATACAGCTGGTGTTATTCCACCGATTTTTGCTAGCTCACTCTTGCTCCTACCGGCGACGCTAGGCCCTATCATGATGGGCAACGGAGCGACGGGTGATGGCGGTTCCGGGATTATGGGGACAGTCTTGGCTTTCTTAGCCTATGGCTCGCCTCTCTATCTGACCCTTTACGGTATTTTGATTATCTTCTTCTGCTTCTTCTATGTGCCCTACGTCTTCAAGCCTGATGATGTGGCTGATAATCTTCGTAAAAATGGCGGATTTTTGCCAGGTATTCGTCCGGGGCAGCGTACGGCCGACTATCTGTCTTATGTGTTGTCACGCCTCACATTCATAGGCGCGGTTTATGTAGCCTTTGTGTGTGTGTTGCCTGAGTTAATTATTGCGCGTCAAGGTGGGGCTATCCCTCCTTCGGTCGCAATGTTGATCGGCGGTATGAGTTTGCTTATTATTGTGTCCGTGACATTAGATACAGTAGCGCAGATTCAGTCCCATTTGATTGCTCACCAATATGAGGGATTGATCAAAAAATCCCGTATGCGTCGTCGTAACAGATAAGGGCTGTGATGTTGAACCTCGTTCTTTTCGGCCCTCCGGCTGCAGGTAAAGGCACGCAGGCGAAACGCCTCGTGCTCGAACGTGGTCTTATGCAACTGTCTACAGGTGATATGTTAAGGGCGGCTCGCGCTTCAGGCACAGAGCTGGGTAAAACCGTTGCTGGTATTATGGACCGTGGTGACCTTGTTTCTGACGAAGTCGTTATTGCGCTGATTGAAGAAAAACTTGATACATATCCAAATGCCAAGGGTTTCATCTTTGACGGCTTCCCCAGAACCGTGGCACAGGCCGAGGCGTTGGACGCGGCATTATCAAAGCGCAGCCAAAAAGTTGATCGCGTCATTCGTCTCCGTGTTGATGACGAGGCACTTGTCGGTCGAATCACAAAACGCTTCCAAGAAGAAGGCCGCAAGGATGATAATCCGGAAAGCTTTAAAATAAGGCTTGGAAATTATAATGAACAGACAGCACCCTTGCTGCCTTACTACGCCGCCCAAGGAAAATTGAGCGAAGTTGATGGTATGTCAGATATTGAAACGGTCGCTGGCAACATAAACCGTGTTTTAGATGCGGATTCAGGGGTGAAAACCCCTAAAAAGAAAGGATTCTTCGCGACTCTCTTCTCAAAAGGGTAGGGGGCTGAAGATTCTCACTAAACTAGGGCTTCCCACGCTTGACGGCAGGGGGGGTTGAGACTAAGTAACCCGCTTTCGCGGACGGTTCGATTATCGCTCGCCCCTTTTGGTATGGGGTGGGCTAAACGTTCAGGGCCCGAGCGAGTGTTGGAATTATCAGGAGGCCGCAAGTGGCTCGTATTGCTGGGGTAAATATCCCGACTAATAAGCGCGTAGA
>CAYGTR010000109.1:0-2135 GCA_964352855.1 uncultured Algimonas sp.
CAGTAATGGCGTTGAAGATTTTGGCATTATCGAAGATATGGCTGTGTCTAAATCCGCACGAAGACAGGGCTTGGGACAGCGCTTGATGGATGAAATCCAAAAACGCGCCAAAGAAAAGAACGTAAAAAAACTGATCCTAGAATCAGGTTTAAGTAATCACGGAGCCCATGCCCTTTTTTCGGACAATGGTTTTCAACTCTTTTCAAAAGTCTTCATTAAAAACCTTCACGATTAATAACGCACTTCTTGCAGTCTTATCAGAACAATCTCCGGCGGGGCTCTGAACCGGGCCGATAAAATGGACGTGCCGATCCCTGCCGTGACAAAAGCGGGGACGCCGCTTTGCGTTTGCACCTGGCCATAAGCATAAGGTTTTCCGACACGCGTGGATGTAACGGCCCGCCCTAATATCGGGAGGTTTATTTGTCCACCATGCGTATGCCCCGCCACAGCCAGAGACACATGAGACGGTACAAGATAAAAACTATCGGGAGAATGCATGAGCGCGAGGATATGTGTGTTGTCAGGACATTCTGCAAACGCCTCAGAACTCGGTGATTGCGTGTCGGCGTCTTGGAGTCCCACGATACAAAACTCGCCCAACAGTGCAGCACTATTGCTTAATACGGTCATTTTTTCCGTCAGAATATTAGTCACAACTCCGGTGTCATACCAAACATCGTGATTCCCTAAGACCGCATAGATGTCACCCGCATCGATATTATCGATACCCTGCCTAACAGCTGCATTAAAAGCGGGTTCTCTGGCTTCAAGCGGCTCATGGCCTGAGACAAAATCCCCTGCAATCAAAATCAGGTCAGGTTCAAGCGCTTTGACCTTCTCCATTATGTCCGTCACGCGCGCAGGCGGAACATGCCGACCGCCAATATGAAGGTCAGACATCAACGCGATACGTAGGGGCTCACCCTTATGATGAGGCATCTCAATCGTAACCTTACGAATCATGAGGCGTTTAGGCTCGATGAAAAAGCCATAAAACAAGCAGGCCAACGCCATCAGAACAAGCACAGACAAGACATAAAAAAACCGGACTTTCATGGGCCCGGTTTCCTCAATCTCTGTGGTGCGTTTAAGGCGCTATAATGTTGCAACAACGGCATTTAATCCGTCTAGATTTTGCTGCGCGGCGAGAGCGGCGTCACCTTCGAGACCCGCCAATGACGCTTGCACCGCGGCGATATCCGCAGAGAGGCTCTCAGCCGTCAGGTCTGTCATTGATGCGGCGCGTTCGGCCAAAATTGTGAGACCCTCCGGCGTCACATCCGCAAAACCGCCTTGGACAAAGAATTTTTGCTCTGTACCGCCCGCATAGACTGTAATCATACCGGTGCGGATCGCAGCCATAAGAGGGGAGTGGTTTGGAAGGACACCCAAATTTCCTTCTGTTCCGGGAATATCGACTTGGTCAACCGCTCCAGAGAATAATTCGCGCTCTGGCGAGACCAATGAAAATGTAAGTTTGTCAGCCATAGCTAATTCTGTTCCGTCTTTCTAACAATTGCGACCAGTGCATTCTGCATAGGTGTCCATTGTACTCGCAAATGAACTATAACAGGCGAAAGCCCATCATTTGAACTTAATAAAATAGTACGGGCATTTAACCCTGCTTCTGCCTTTTGATCAATAATTTGAAAACTAAGATTATCATTCTCTAACAAATCATTCAGTATGGGCACTACACTTAAAGGTGAAACCGAACTATCCAACTGCGTCCAACAACTACCATTATCTTTAGAAACATCTATAATGGATAGCTTATCCGGACTTGTTTTTGGATTAAAAAGCTCCAGTCCACTATTTAAATTGAAATTTTCTAGCTTACTCCAATTGGAGATTTGTCTTTCGTTTTCACTTAATGACGCTCCTCTTACAGCAATAAAACAATTTCCTAAAAAAAGGTCTCTATACTGTTCAGCACGTTTCCAGACTTTATTAAACTCTTTTTCTCCTAAGGCTTCCTTATACACAGCTTTTACATCCGTAGCAGCCGATGGTGAAGCAATTAGAAAAAGACAGGCTGTCGCAAGAAAAACAATTCGAACGAGCGCCAACACTTAATTAAGCCGCGTCAGCCGCCATTTTCGCCGCTTTTTCGACAACGTCGTCAATACCGC
>CAYGTR010000110.1:0-2017 GCA_964352855.1 uncultured Algimonas sp.
ACCCCGTCTCTCTTAAGGCGGGGTCATTCATAAATGTGGTCAGATTGCTTCATCAGATGAAACAGTCCTTTTCGAAGAACCAATGTTCTAATTTCAACCCGGCGCCCTATTTTCCAATTAATGAATTTAACCGAGACAATGAGATGAAATTCTTACTCATACATATTTTACTTCCAATCATCTTGGTGGCTCCAATATTCGGGCCGTCGAATGATGAGCATGGCGGCGCTCGTAAATTGGGCGGGAATCATCTGATAGAGTTTTCCCTCTCAAAGGAACTCGCTGTTTGTCCGCATCACAAATTAAAAATCGATGTCTAAGACAGACATCAAGTACTTACCATCATTTCACTAGGAGTTTCCACCATGAACAAGCCAATTACTTTATACACAAAGGGATATTGCCCGTTTTGCAAGCGTGCGAAAACATTGCTTACTCAACAGGGCATTACTGAATGGACCGAATACGACCTTGAGCTTGAATCTAATCGTCTGAACGAAATGCTCACGCGCTCAAGTGGGCAACGGACAGTCCCCCAAATCTTTTTTGGCAATGAACATATCGGCGGGTCTGACGACCTCTATGATTTGATCGCCTCTGGAAAATTTGAAGCGGTTTTGAAGACCGCCATTGCCGCTTAATTTATTTATAGGATCAATCAAAATGACCAAAACACATAAATTCGACGTAGACGTGGCCATATTAGGCGCGGGAACAGCCGGAATGTCGGCCTATCGCGAAGCATCTAAATATACGGATAGAATTGCGCTGATTGATGGGGGCCCGTTGGGGACGACCTGTGCTAGAGTTGGGTGCATGCCGTCAAAGCTCTTAATCGCCGCTGCTGATGCGGCGCATCATATACGCCACACAGATAAATTTGGCATTAAATCTGTCGTGCCTCAGGTTGATGGAAAGGCCGTGATGAAGCGGGTGAGAGATGAGCGCGATCGTTTTGTTGGCTTTGTTGAGGATGCTGTTCTTGGCTTTAAGAAAGAACATCTCATTCGTGAATATGCACAATTTGAAGATGATCATACGCTTGTCTTATCGGGTGGTGGAAAGCTGACCGCAAAAACAGTTATTATAGCGACAGGGTCGAGACCGAAGATACCTCCACCATTTGAAGCCGCTGGTGATAAATTGATTGTCAATGATGATGTGTTTGACTGGGATGATCTCCCGGAATCAGCGGCTGTTTTTGGTGCAGGCGTCATTGGATTGGAACTCGGGCAAGCTCTGCATCGTCTTGGGGTAAAGGTCCATCTTTTCGGACGTGACAACCTAGTGGGCCCCCTTTCTGACCCTGCCGTCAGAGATTATGCGGCCAAAACCTTCAAGGCTGAATTCCCAGTGCAATGGCATGCGGATACAAAAATTGTCCGTGACGGTGATCAAGTTGTTGTTCGCTGGTCTGATAAGCCAGAAGATGAGGAAAGTTTTGATTATTTGATTGCGGCAACTGGTAGGCGTGCGAATCTGGATAAGATCGGATTGGAAAATACGTCTCTACGTTTGAATAAACAAGGAATCCCGTCCTATGATCCGCTATCAATGCGTGTCGGCGATAGCCATATCTTCATAGCAGGCGATGCTACCGTTGATTTGCCTTTGCTACATGAAGCCGCAGATGAAGGCCGCATTGCTGGTGAAAATGCAGCGCGTTTCCCTCATGCTTATCGCAGAGCCCGCCGCACCCAAATAGGTGTTGTCTTTTCCGATCCTCAGATCGCAATTGCAGGACAAAGTTTTAAAAGCCTAACAGATAGCGGCATTGATTTTAAAATCGGCGAAGTCTCTTACGATGATCAAGGACGCGCGCGCGTCATGGGCATCAATAAGGGACTATTGCGGGTTTATGGTGAGGCTGAAACAGGACGTTTCTTAGGCGCGGAGATGGTCGGTCCCAGTGCAGAACATCTGGCGCATTTGCTTGCCTGGGCCGTACAAAGCAACTTAACTGTAGGTGAAATTTTACAAAAGCCCTTTTACCATCCCGTGCTTGAAGAAGGCGTCA
>CAYGTR010000111.1:0-1743 GCA_964352855.1 uncultured Algimonas sp.
TGAAAACCAAACCGGTAATTGGCAAGACCATGTGGATACGGACCATCATTTTGTTCTGACAGATTTAAATAACCAATGGGAACGCGCCTCGCCCTGCCCGCATAAACGCAATAGCACGGCGGGCGCTGTGATAGACGGACAGCTCCATATTGTCGGCGGGCGACAAGTCGGCGGCGGCAATCTCGCTCATCATAACGTCTATGATTATAAAGAAGATCGGTGGCACACCCTCGCCCCGATGCCTCAAGCGCAAGGCGGACTCGCCGCGGCAAGTCTCGGCGGCAAACTTCATGCCTTTGGCGGCGAATTTTTCGACAATGGCGGCGGGGTTTATCCTGAAAGTTGGGTCTATGATCCCAAGACAGATAGCTGGGACGCCCTCCCCGATATGCCTAATCCGAGACACGGTCTGGGGGCTGTGACGTTGGAGGAGAAGATTTACGTGATCGGGGGCGCGCTGAAAGCAAGTGGTGTGGAAACGAGTGCTTTAGTTGAGGTTTTTGAGGGTTGAAGCGCGCAAAACAGACATTATGAGCGGCTTAGATGGACCGATTTTAAGACTCTGAGTTTTGAATAATTTAAGTCATAAGCGGACGTTCTGCGAATGCTAATAATGCAGGTACCGAAACAATCGTCGCTAATACTATCAACAGAAAAAAGGCGAGAACAAGTAGAAGTAAAGAGCCTTCATATGATTGTTTCTTATACATATAGAAATACATGAAGGCGCATTGAAGTTTAAAGGCCATTAACAGAATGCATGCGCCTAACAAATAGGATATGTATTCAAAAATAGTGAGAGCCTGATTTTGCAATATGTCGACAACTATTTGGATGCAGAATGCTAAGATTATAACAATTGTTGTCTTTTTAAATGAAGTGAAAATATTTATTAATGTGATTACTTCGCGCTTCATAACGAATTCTAAGTATCAAGATTCGTGCTGTAGTTAAATGAAATTATAACATTTTGAAAGCCGGGGGCATGGAACAGCTAGCGGCCTCCTTCGAGCGTTTTATGACGTTCGCACATGCAGCTCAAATCAAGCTTTCAGTACTTTTAACGCTAAAAAGCGGCCCGCGAGCCGCTTTTTCATATTCTATAATTCTGCAACAAATGGGGAGTTAGTGGTAAGAAAGACCTTTATCTTAGGCGATGCGCAATTTAGATAAAGCCTCCGTACGTTCCGCCTCAAAGTAGATCCTATTAGATCACGCGGATGGATTACCCCGAAAACTGCATGCCCATCCATTGCGCAATCAGAGCGGGCTTTTCTCCGCCTTCGATTTCGACAGTCACGTCATAGGTGACCAGGACTTGGCCGGGGCGTTTTTCGTCGACATTGGCGACCACAAAACGACCGCGCACTTTGGAACCTGTAGGTACAGGGGCGAGGAAGCGGACTTTATCAAAGCCGTAATTCACACCCATCTTAGTCCCCTCTAGCAAGATAGAGGCTTGCTCGGCCATTTTCGACAAAAGAGAGAGCGTGAGGAAACCATGCGCGATGGTACCGCCAAAGGGCGTCATCTTCGCCATATCAGGATTGATATGAATGAATTGATGGTCTTCGGTGACATCCGCGAATTGATTGATGCGGTCTTGTTCAACCGTGATCCAATCGGATACACCGGATTCTTTTCCGACCATAGCTTTGGCATCGTCTAGTGAAATCGTTTGCATAATCTTCCCCGTTTTGTTTTGAATTTATGATTTAAGCGCGACAGCTCGTTTCAGCAGTT
>CAYGTR010000112.1:0-1706 GCA_964352855.1 uncultured Algimonas sp.
TTCGCCGCTTTGCGGCGAGTCCAACGCCCCTGCCTCCGCTCGTGTGGGCGGCTCCGTCAGGCGCGTCGGACGACTCTCTTTTGAGAGAGCGTAATTAATTAGAGATGATTGGCGCTTGGGGAGAGATTAAGAAAGAAAAGAGCTTTAGCAAGATAAAGCGAACCGCCCTTTTGGGGGCACTTCGACGCTAAAGCTCTGTTTTTGCTACGCGAGTTGGGGTGTCACCATTTTGGGAACTCGTGTGTCATGCCTCCAAAATGGCACTATCCCGCAAACTCCTAGAAACTCTCTTTTCCTCGTAATTTCCAAACGGCTTCCTTCGAGACAAAGACGCCTGTTTTGCCCGATTATGGGCAAATGTCAGATGAAGATGATTTCCGTTTAAGAGCCAAAGCCCGTAAGTCCAGCAGCCGAGGTTCAGAGGTGAGCATCCCCGCCAGCTATAAGGGGTTTTTCCAAGAGGCTCGCATTGGGCTTGTGAGAGGTAAGGCCGTCTCTGGGCGACGCACACTGACCAAGCCCGCCAAACCGCGCACAGGACGGTTCAACGCACGAGGCCGAGGCCGTGCGGCGTTGGAGCGGGGCATTGGTCCAAAACAAGGTTGGCGCATCCACCGCGCCACAGGAGACCGTTACCGCGCTCGCCGTGCGATTGTGAAAGTGCGTGTGGTGAAGCTTCGTAATGCCAAGTCTTCTGTCTCGCGTGGGCACTTGGCTTACCTCCAACGCGAAGGCGCAGGTGTGGAGCGAACAGAGGGGCTGGAAGGCTCGGCGGAGTTGACCCCAACGCGCGGCCAGCTCTACGGCCCGGAGGACGGCGTTGAGATTGACGGGCGGGACTTTGTCGCCCGCTCGCAGGAGAGCTTTGACGGACGTGGAGACCCGCATCAGTTTCGAATTATGATCTCGCCCGAAGACGGCGCGGAACTGGCCCGCGTAAATGGGGACGGAACGCCCAACCTCAAAGAGACAACGCGAGCGCTGATGACACAGATGGAGGAAGACTTGGGAACGCGGCTGGACTGGGTGGCGGTTGACCATTTTGATACGGCGCATCCGCACACGCATATTATCGCGCGGGGCGTGACTCATGACGGCAAAGGATTGAACATTGCGGGCGAGTATATCTCGCGCGGCATTCGCGGGAGGCTTGAGGAAGAACTCACCCGTGAGCTGGGCTGGAAATCAGAGCTAACCATCCAGCAGGAGATGAAGCGCGAGATGGACGCCATGCGGGTGACAACAGCGGATAGACATATCGAGAACGGAATGGAGAAACTTAACAACACAATTGACCTACGCGCAGGTTCAGCGGCGAGCACGTTTCCAGCTAACTCATCCATGAACAGGCACATTCTCATTGGACGAATGAAACACCTTGAGAAAATGGGCTTGGCGCAATCAAAGTATGACGGCCTCTGGCGAGTAGAAAAACATGCCTTCGAGACGCTTGGAAAGATTGAACAACTCGTGCAGCTGACGAAGGAAATTCAAGGCGCTATGGAGCGAGCTAATATCGAGCGGCCTATTCGATTGCATGATGGGCGTGAGAGCTTTGATGGAAGCCTATCCAATCGCCGTGTCATTGGCCGCGTAATCGCCAAGACGCTTGGACGTGATGAAGGGATGAACCCAGACGCCAAAGGTGGCGGCAAGGTGCGGTTCATTATCGACGGTACTGACGGCTATGTCAGCACGGTTGAGAC
>CAYGTR010000113.1:0-1679 GCA_964352855.1 uncultured Algimonas sp.
GCGAGTTTCGCGAGGCGCTCTTGCAGCTTTTCTTTGTCGTAATCAGAAGAGGTCGCTTCGGCCTGCGCACGGATTTGCTCGACGCGGGCTTTGATGTCTTTCTTCTTGCCGGCACCGTCAACAATGACAGTGTCGTCTTTGCTGATGTGGACATGCTTGGCTGTGCCGAGGTCTTTCAGCGTGACGTTTTCGAGCTTGATGCCGAGGTCTTCGCTGATGACTGTGCCGTTTGTCAGGATAGCGATATCCTGCAACATGGCTTTACGGCGATCACCGAAGCCCGGCGCTTTGACAGCCGCGATTTTCAGTCCACCGCGGAGCTTGTTGACCACGAGAGTCGCGAGCGCTTCGCCTTCAATGTCTTCTGCGATGATGAGGAGTGGCTTGCCCGTTTGCACAACAGCTTCCAAAATTGGGAGCATGGATTGCAGTGATGTGAGCTTGCCTTCGTTGAGTAGAATATAAGGATCATCCAATTCAACGCGCATTTTTTCGGCGTCTGTGATGAAGTAAGGGGAGAGATAACCGCGGTCAAACTGCATACCCTCAACCACGTCGAGTTCGGTTTCGGCAGTTTTGCCTTCTTCGACCGTGATGACGCCTTCATTGCCGACTTTACCCATCGCTTCGGCGATCATTGCGCCGATATCTGTTGCACCATTGGCAGAGATTGTGCCGACCTGTGCGATTTCAGACGAGTTTGAAATCTTCTTGGCCTTTTTCAACAAATCTTCGGCGATTTCTTTCGACGCTTTGTCGATACCGCGTTTCAGATCCATCGGGTTCATGCCGGCGGCAACGCGCTTCAGGCCTTCGCGGACGATGGCTTGTGCGAGAACTGTGGCGGTTGTTGTACCGTCACCGGCTTTGTCATTTGTCTTGGAAGACACTTCGCGGAGCATCATTGCACCAAGGTTTTGATAGCGATCTTCGAGCTCGATTTCTTTCGCAACGGATACGCCGTCTTTGGTTGTGCGCGGCGCACCGAAAGATTTTTCGATAACAACGTTACGACCTTTGGGGCCGAGTGTAACTTTCACTGCGTTGGCGAGAATGTCTACGCCTTCGAGCATTTTTGAACGGGCATCTGCCCCGAATTTGACGTCTTTAGCCGCCATAGTAAATTCTCCTATAGAGAGTTTGTGTTTAATTTGGTTGCGGGGGCAGGATTTGAACCTACGAACCCATTCCTTTTATTTTGACTTAGGGCCGGGCCCGCATTCGCTTCGCGATGGCTATACCCGGTTGTCCGAATTATGGTCTAATCGGCTTTAGCCGATTACGCCCATAATATCGGACTCCTTCATGATGAGCAGATCCTTGCCATCAATTTTCACCTCAGTGCCGCCCCATTTGCCGAATAAGACGCGGTCGCCTTTTTTGACATCGAGGGCTACAATTTTACCGTCTTCACCGCGGGCGCCGGGGCCGACAGCGATGACTTTACCTTCGGAGGGTTTCTCGGTGGCCGTATCAGGGATGATAATCCCGCCGGCTGTTTTTGTGTCTTCTTTGACACGTTCAACGACAACGCGGTCGTGGAGGGGACGAAATTTCATAGTCTCACTCTCTCATATTTGTAAGGTTAATAACGCTTAGCACTCGGCACATCCGACTGCTAATGACTGCCATGTGGGGCAGGGTGCGCAAGTCTGCAAGTGTTAAGGAAAGATTTTTTT
>CAYGTR010000114.1:0-1626 GCA_964352855.1 uncultured Algimonas sp.
TTTTTTGTTCTTGTTAAGCGAGTCCGTATTCATGGACAATTAACGTGCGAAAACCAGACACCATAGAATGGCTATATCTCGACTTTGATGGTTTCTTTGCCAGCGTCGAACAACAGGCCAGACCCGCATTACGTGGAAAGCCCATCGGCATCGTTCCCTTTGATGGGACAATTCATACCTGTGTGATTGCGTGTTCGAAAGAAGCGAAAGCCTTAGGCGTTAAAAATGTGATGAAATTAGGAGAAGCGAAAAAGCTTTGTCCAGAACTTGTACTTGTTCCCCAATCCCCTAATTTGTATCGACGGGCGCACAATGCCCTTATTGCCGAAATCAACAGTGTCATTCCAATATCAGCTATCAAGTCAATTGATGAACTGTGTTGTAAGCTAGATAAGAAAGATATCGCCGCCCCCCATGAATTAGCCAAAAGGGTAAAAGCTGCTATTGCAGAAGGCGTTGGGCCGTATGTGACCTGTTCGATTGGCTTTGCGGCTAATCGTAACTTGGCCAAGATTGCCTGTAAGATGGATAAGCCCAACGGGGTAACAATTTGGTCTCCTGAAATCCTGCCTGAACCCCTTTATCAAATCACATTTGATGATGTTTCTGGAATTGGAAGCAGCATGCAGAAGCGTCTAGCGAAAGCGGGTATTCATGACGTTAAAAGCTTCATGGATATACAACCCAAACATGCCCGTAAATTATGGGGCAATGTTCACGGGGAAAGTCTTTGGTATTCCCTACATGGATATGACGTAAAGGCTGCTAAATCGAAAAGGGGCATGTTCGGACATGGGCGAGTCTTACCCCCTGAACTTCGAACGACCAAAGGGGCTTATGACTGTTCTCGAATATTGATGACCAAAGCGGCCAGAAGAATGAGGCGAGAAGGCTTTCATGCCAGTGTCGTTTATATGTGGCTAAGTTTACGGGGGCCTAAAAAGAAGGATGAATATAGTTGGGCGACTAAGCATCGCCTTCACTTTGCAAATGACGACCAAGCCTGTCTAAAGGCGCTGGATGCCCTTTGGGTAAAGGTTAGGCAACAAGTGCCAGAAAGTCTGCGTATCGTCCGTATAGGCGTTACGTTGGGCGATTTGACCAAGGATGATAGCCGACAGCTTGATATGCTTATCAATGACGATCCTGAACGTCAGAAATGGGATAGTATTACCAGTGCTGTTGATAGCCTGAATTCACGATATGGGAAATCACTTGTTACGATGGGGCCGTGGGTTTTACCCGCAGGTGGCAATCTTGGTGGAAAGATAAGCTTCACCAGAATCCCTCGTGCGGAGGATTTCTGGTGACTTGGAAACACAACCTTCAAGTCCTAGACTTTGACACAGGTGACCGTCTGGAAGCCCGATGCAAGTGCTGCGGATATACTTGGTACGAAGTCCCCTGCAGTTACTATCATAAATCCCACATTCGGATGTTGTATGTCGATGAATTTGAAAAGCGAATTCAGTGCAAGCAATGGAACTGCAAAGGGGATATTTGTTTATCAATGACCACTGAAGGTGAAACCGAAGGCTTTCACGGTGGATTGGCTTAAAAATGATACCCCTACATTTGTAGGGTAATGTCTGCTTTGGCGGCAAAGCGATATATTAGAATAAGTAT
>CAYGTR010000115.1:0-1477 GCA_964352855.1 uncultured Algimonas sp.
TTTTTTTGAACTCCCGAAAACACAGCAAATTGCCAACATTACCAGCGACCTACTTTGGGCGCTTAAGCTTCTTATCTTTTGTCCGCTCATGACCCAAACGGATCATCGATACTCTTACTTGGCTCCGTGAACCAAATGGGGCCGTCTTTGCCCATATAAAAATGGTCTTCTAATCGTACGCCGAATTCCCCGTAAAGGCAAATCATGGGTTCGTTTGAGAAGCACATGCCTTGTGCGAGAGGTGTATTATCGCCCCAATTCAGGTAAGGCCATTCGTGAATATCGAGGCCGATACCGTGACCTGTGCGGTGCGGTAGGCCGGGCGTTTTATATCCGGGGCCGAAGCCGCGGGACTCTAATTCTTTGCGGGCAGCCAAATCAACATCGCCGCAACGCACCCCGATTTGAGCGGCGTCAAAGGCTTTGGCTTGCGCGGCTTTCTCGGCCTCCCAAACTTCTCTTTGTTGGGCGCTCGGCTCCCCGAACACGTAAGAGCGCGTGATGTCAGAGATATAATCATGAAGCTGACACCCCGTATCAATCAACACCATGTCTCCCATTTCCAAAGACTTGGGGGCCTTTACTCCATGCGGAAAGGACGAGTCAGGCCCGAATAAAACGATTTTAAAATAAGAGCCTTTGGGCGCGCCGACTTTGCGGTGGGCCGCATCCAGAAATGCGCCGACCTCATCCGTGGTGATCCCTTCATAGAGCATGGCGGCGGTCGCTTTGTGAACCTCCAGCGTCATCTCTTTGGCGCGTTGCATCAGGGCGATTTCGGCGGGTGATTTAATCATGCGGCAGGCGGCGGTGACGGACGCGCCATTGATCAAATTAAAATCAACGCTTGTCTGGGCAATGCCATCCGACACAAAGAAGGGGGTGGATTCATCTATGCCGATTTTCGCTTTGGCGGAACCGAGAGAGGCTAGATGCTTTCGGATAAGCCCATAAGGGGTCTCATGTTCTTCCCATGTCAGAACATCGCCTTTAATGGTCATAAATTGTTGAAGCGTGCCTTCTTCAAAGGCGGGGGCGATATAGACGGGTGCGCCTGTAGGCAAAAGCAAAGCCCCCACCATACGTTCCGAGCCATGCCAACGTGTCCCTGTGAAATAATAAAGCGACGTTCCGGCATGAAGATACAGCGCGTCCAGACCTTGTTCGACCATAAGATTCTGCGCTTTTGCGATACGTTCCGCATATTCAACGTGGCTAATCGGCTCGACCCCTGCCGTCATATCGCTCAGACCTGCCAGAGCCTCATTTGCTGTTTTGCCGCCGACACCAATTGTCATAAAAATATCCTTATTTGTCGGAAGCTTACCATTGAAAGCCGGTTGCAATCAATAATCCTCACCGAGAGACTATAAAACAGCCGTAAAAACAGTCTGTTACCGCCCATTTTCAAAATCTGATCCCCATCTCTCAAACCTGTCTTAAACTCAGCCTATGAGATTTGAGGATCACATATTAT
>CAYGTR010000116.1:0-1419 GCA_964352855.1 uncultured Algimonas sp.
TGAGACTAGCAAGAATTCATGTAAAAATACAATCGATTTCAGAGGATGGTATGAGAGCAAAAGACTTTAAAGTTATCATCGTAGGCGGCGGAACAGCTGGTTGGTTATCGGCAGCCTTCCTCAGCCAACAACTCCCGATAAATTCTGGCCGCAATATTCAGATCACTGTGATTGAAGCTTCTGATATTCCAACGGTGGGTGTCGGCGAAGCGACTGTACCATCACTACGTGAAACACTTGCGGCTTGCGGAATATCTGAGATAGATTTTTTAAGGTCCTGCGGCGCTACGTTTAAACACGGCATTAAATTCGTGAATTGGCGGGAGACGCCGCAAGACGAAGTTGGCGAGTCCTATTTCCACCCCTTCGGCGCGCCATTGCAAGTCGGGAGTGTATCGCCCCTAAGAGCGTGGTCAAAACTCGATCCCAACATACGTGGAAACATTGCCGATCTATTCTCTGTACAATCCGAAATGGCTGAAACCGGCCGCGCTCCAAAGCACATGAAAGATCGCCCCTATGACGGGGCGCTGTCCTACGCCTATCATTTGGACGCAGGGAAATTTGCAGAATATCTAAAACATCGTTTCCGCGCGCAAGGTGTAAAGCATATTATTGGTAAAGTTGCCAAGGTAGATATTCAGCCCGATAGCGACAACATCAGGTCTCTTGAAATGGAAGACGGCACGACCCATTCCGCTGATCTTTATATTGACTGCACAGGCTTTGCCGCGCGCCTTATTAACTCGGATAAGCAAAACGAATTTATTGATAAAACCGATGTGCTGTTTGTGGATCGTGCTGTGACAACGCGGCTACCCACCAAAGGCATATCAAGCATCAATGGATATACGACCTGCACAGCCCAAAGCGCAGGTTGGATATGGGATATCGTTCTCCAAAATCGCCGCGGCGTGGGCCACGTCTATAGCTCGAAATACATCGACGACGAGCAAGCTAAATCCGAACTCGCAGCCTATCTAGATTGCGATGAAGGTGAACTTGAAACACGCAAACTCAATATGCGCATTGGGTATCACCAAAAACAGTGGCGCGGCAATTGCGTTGCTATTGGTTTATCTAGCGGGTTTTTAGAACCGCTGGAATCGACAGGCATATATCTTACTGAAATGGCAAATTGGGCGCTTGTCGATTTGCTCCCTCGGTTTATGGCGGGCGGCAATCCACAAGCCCAATATTCGCGAGCGATGAGTCATCACTATGAGAACATCGTCGATTTTCTAAAACTACATTATGCGATTAGCGGCCGTCGTGATTCTGATTTCTGGTGCAATAACGCCAACCCGAATTCATGGCCAGACAGTCTGAAACACTATCTAGAGTCTTGGAAGAATGACGTTCCTTCCGTTTATGATTTTGATAGGTCTATACAATGTTTTTCTGCCACGAATTATCAGT
>CAYGTR010000117.1:0-1379 GCA_964352855.1 uncultured Algimonas sp.
GTCCTGTGTGGATGGCTCCCACTTTGCAAGGATTATTTGATTGATGATTACCTAAGTTAGATACGGTCCTGTGTCCGGCCTGTTAATGTGGCGCTGCCACTGGCCCTGATGGTTTCCGCGAGCAAGGTTCCATTCCGCTTTACGGACTATTGATGTCCGGGACGTTAGACGGTTTATCCTCGCTCCCGGTCTAACCGGTTCGCCATCACTCTCATCGTCCTTGTAAACTGATTGCCCTTACTCCTTTGTTAGTCTTGTTTTATGTTCCTACGCCGCTGCTCTCGGTGCGTAAGGTTCATTCTTCGTCAGCACCGCCCAGATGATACGGGCGGTTTTGTTCGCCATGGCAACTGTCGCTAAGCGTGTTGGTTTACGCTCCAGTATGGATAGCGTCCATGGATCAACGCGCTCGGGATGACTACGGGCCATTCTGACCCGTGATGACATGCCGACCACGAGAAGCTGTCGTAAGTATCGATCTCCCATACGCGATATTTTACCAAGCCGTTCTTTACCGCCAGAAGATTTATTAAGCGGCGTCAGTCCTATCCATGCCGCTAGATCGCGGCCGCTCCTAAATTGATGCGCGCTGCCAATAGTGGCGACAATGGCAGAAGCATTGATAGGCCCTATGCCAGGGATAGTTTGCAAGAGCTTGATACGATGATCTGTCTTCGCCGTATCTGCAATCGCTTTGCCCAGTTCTGTGATACGGATATCAAGTGATAATAATTGACGGCATAATGAAGCGATAACGCCGTGCGCCACATCAGGCAGTTCGGGGGCGATGCCAGTCTCCATATCGTCTGCAAAGCTGCGCATGTAGTTTAAGCCCTTGCGAACAATCACGCCGAACTCACCCAGTAGCCCTCTTGTCGTGTTAGACAGCTGAGTCCGCTGGCCGACCATAATCTCACGCGCACGGTGCTGGCACAATATCGCTTGCTGCTCCGCCGACTTTATCTCAACAAAACGCATGGTCGGGCGGGTCACAGCTTCGCAGATTGCCTCTGCATCAGCAGCATCGGATTTACCCCGTTTCACATACGGCTTTACATAAGCTGGCGGCATCAGCTTCACTTCATGCCCAAAGGCTGTCAGCTCACGTCCCCAATAATGTGCGCTACTGCACGCTTCAATACCGATGAGGCACGGCTCCAGTTTGGCAAAGAATGGTAACATCTGCGCACGCCGTAACGGCTTATTGAAAGCAATCTCGCCATCGGCGGTCACGCCATGGACTTGGAAAATGTTCTTGGCTAAATCTAATCCTATTGTGGTAATATGCATTTGGGTGGCTCCTATGGTTCACAGTTATTGATAACAACTGCATTATGGCGAACTTAAACGCCGGGGACAGGAGCCATCCACACCATCCG
>CAYGTR010000118.1:0-1375 GCA_964352855.1 uncultured Algimonas sp.
TGATCTTCCGAGCAGAAAATATGGCCGTCATCTTGGGTGAAGCCCCGCACACGCATAATACCATGCAACGCACCTGTCGGTTCATTCCGGTGACAACAGCCAAATTCCGCCATGCGAAGCGGCAAATCACGATAGCTCTTCATGCCTTGATTAAAAATCTGCACATGGGCCGGGCAGTTCATAGGCTTAAGCGCATGCACTTCTTCATGGCTGCCATGTTTGACCTCAGAGACAAACATGTTCTCGCGAAACTTGTCCCAATGGCCACTTTCCTGCCAGAGCTTATTATTAATCAGCAGCGGTGTTTTCACCTCTTGATAACCTGCGCCTTGTGTGCGGCGTCGGATATAATTCTCCACTTCGCGCCAGAGCGTGGCCCCATTATCATGCCAGAACACCATGCCTTGGGCTTCGGGCTGCATGTGGAACAAGTTGAGCTGCCGCCCCAAACGGCGATGATCGCGCGCTTCGGCTTCGGCGAGCATATGCAGATGCGCGTCGAGCTCTTCCTGTGTGCGCCAGGCTGTACCGTAAATGCGCTGGAGCTGCGGATTGTTACTGTCCCCGCGCCAATAGGCCCCGGCCACTTTCATCAGCTTAAAGGCTTTCCCGATTTTGCCTGTGCTGGGCAAATGCGGGCCGCGGCAGAGATCAAACCATTTCCCTTGGCGGTAGACCGTAATCGTCTCGCCTTTGGGTAAGTCCTCAATCAGCTCGGCTTTGAAATCCTCGCCCATGTCGCGGAATTTCGCGATCGCCTCATTGCGGTCCCAAACCTCGCGCTCGAACTTGTCATTGCGATTGATGATGAAGGCCATCTTCTTTTCAATCGCAGCAAAATCATCCGCGGAAAACGGCTCATCCCGATGGAAGTCATAATAGAACCCGTTTTCAATAACGGGGCCAATGGTGACTTGCGTTCCGGGGAAGAGCTCCTGCACCGCCTCGGCCAGAACATGCGCCGCGTCGTGACGGATCAGCTCCAACCCCTCTGCGTCGTCCGCCGTGACCAACTCGATCTTGGCATCGGCCTCAATCGGCAAAGACGCATCGACAAGCTCCCCGTCGAGCTTGGCCGCCAAGACTTTTTTCGCGAGGCCGGACGAGATGGATTTGGCCACAGCCATAGCCGTCGTGCCTGCCTCAAACTCGCGTGCTGCGCCGTCCGGGAATGTCAAAGTGACCATTGCTCTTACTCGTCGTTAACACCGCGCCAAAGGCCATATCTCCAAGGCGCCCATAATGGCGCCTTCGTAATCGATTTAGGCACATTATCAACCCCGCTTGTGCCGTAAGGATTGCAACGTAAAAGCCGCGCCAAGGTCAGCCATCCCCCGGGCCAAGGCCCATGCCGCTCTATCGCCTCTTTGGAATA
>CAYGTR010000119.1:0-1337 GCA_964352855.1 uncultured Algimonas sp.
GCAGACATTCATAAAGGTTCTCAAGCGTGATGCGTTTCATATGCGGGCAGAGGTTACAGGGGCGCACAAAGTCAACACCCGGATTTGCCATGGCCACATTATCGGACATAGAACATTCCGTCAGCAGGATAACGTTTTTCGGTTTTTTGTCTGACACATAATCCGACATGGCTTTGGTTGAGCCGGTAAAGTCAGACTCGGCGACGACTTCGGGCGGGCATTCAGGATGCGCCAAAACCGTTACGCCGGGGTGAGCCGCGCGCATGTCGCGCACATCTTGGGCCGAGAAACGCGCATGCACTTCGCAGCGTCCATGCCATGCAATAATCTCAATATCGGTTTGCTTCGCGACATTTTTGGCGAGAAACTCATCGGGGAGCATGATAACTTTTTTCACGCCCCACTCCGCGGCGATATGTTCAACAATTGCAACCGCATTGGACGAGGTGCAACAAATATCTGACTCAGCTTTGACATCGGCAGAGGTATTCACATAGGTCACGACCGGAATGCCGGGGAAGCGTTCTTTAATCAGCTTGATATCTTCCCCCGTGATTGATGAGGCGAGGGAGCAGCCCGCGCGCATAGAGGGTATGAAAACCCGCTTATCAGGGCAGAGGATTTTCGACGTTTCCGCCATAAAATGAACGCCGCCTTGGATAATCATATCGGCATCTGTTTTCGTCGCTTCAATGGCAAGGCCGAGGCTGTCACCTGTATAGTCACCGACCAGACCGAAAATATCCGGCGTCATGTAATTATGCGCAAGGATGACCGCGTTTTTCTCTTTTTTCAGCGTGTTGATTGCGTGAACGAGTGGCGCATATGCAGGCCATTCAAATTTAGGGATGAAATCACTGACTTGGTCATAAAGATGGTCTGTCGCGGCTTTTACCTCGGCATTATACTCAAGGCCTTCAGGGGGGCCGTCCAAATCATTGCCCGGCACGGCACAAACACCGTTTTCGACTTCCAGAGTCTGGCCAATCCAACGACCATTTTCCCAATTGATGAGTTCCTTACCCATAGTCGTGCCGACCTCCACAGTTAATCTGTCAACTATATAGGATGCACGCGCCAGCGATGCTATTGAATTCCGCCTATAAAAGAGGGAATGCGAGCACTAAAAGCCCACCAATAAGGCCTGTGGCTATACCAATAAGGCTGATGCGGGCCGTGGGCAGAACTTTGCTGCGATCCATCACACGCCCGATGAAACCAAAGACGAGTGCAATCACGGCGCCTATGGTTGCCCATAATTGGGACATTAAAACAGACATTATGCCTCCGTTTTCAGAGGCCCCGCTTGCTTGAGCATATATCAAATAGGCTACACT
>CAYGTR010000120.1:0-1236 GCA_964352855.1 uncultured Algimonas sp.
TAAGTCATCTTCCGTTCAAAATTCTCCGCAATCGCCTCCAAATACCCCTCAGTTGTGAGCCAGCCTTGTCGGTCGCCGACGAGGAGGGCGAGGTCTTTGGTCATTTGGCCGCTTTCAATCGTTTCAGTCACCGTTTTCTCTAGGCCTGTTGCAAATTTGATGAGCGCTTGATTGTCGTCAAGTTTACCACGATGAGCGAGGCCGCGTGTCCACGCAAAGATAGAAGCTGTTGAGTTTGTTGAGGTCGCTTCACCTTTTTGGTGATTACGATAGTGACGCGTTACTGTACCGTGGGCCGCTTCGGCTTCCATCGTTTTTCCGTCCGGAGTCAGAAGGAAAGATGTCATGAGGCCAAGTGAACCAAAGCCTTGCGCGACTGTGTCTGATTGCACATCACCGTCATAGTTTTTACACGCCCAAATATAACCGCCGGACCATTTCATCGCCGCTGCGACCATGTCGTCAATCAGGCGATGCTGGTATTCACCCGCGAACTCAGCGAATTGATCAGCGAATTCCGTGTCAAAGACTTCTTGGAAGATGTCTTTAAAACGCCCGTCATATTTTTTAAGAATGGTGTTCTTAGTCGACAGGTAAACAGGCCATTTGCGCTGCACACCATAGTTGAAGCAAGCGCGCGCGAAATCACGGATTGACGCGTCGAGGTTATACATACCCATGGCAACGCCTGCTTCGGGGAAGTCAAACACTTCGCGTTCAATCTTGTCGCCGTTTTCACCTTCCCATGTCATGGTGAGCTTGCCTGCGCCCGGAACGAGGAAGTCAGTGGCTTTGTACTGATCGCCAAAAGCGTGACGGCCAATCACGATGGGCTGTGTCCAACCCGGGACGAGACGCGGAATGTTGTGACAAATAATCGGCTCACGGAACACAACACCGCCGAGAATGTTGCGGATCGTGCCATTTGGTGAGCGCCACATTTTTTTGAGGTCAAATTCTTCAACGCGTTGCTCATCCGGTGTGATTGTCGCGCATTTGATGCCGACATTATGCTTTTTGATCGCATTGGCCGCATCAATTGTAATTTGGTCGTCCGTTGCATCACGGCTCTGAATGGAGAGGTCAAAGTCCAACAGGTCAATATCCAGATAAGGATGGATCAAACGTTCTTTGATCATATCCCAGATGATGCGGGTCATCTCGTCGCCATTCATATCGACGACTGGATTATTTACCTTGATTTTAGCCATAATTCCCTCTGTAAGCAGGTCGATT
>CAYGTR010000121.1:0-1201 GCA_964352855.1 uncultured Algimonas sp.
GCCCGAGGCTCTTTAACATATCAAAGCCGACTTTGATCTCTTCGACAGGGTCCGCAGACAGGCTGACGCGGATGGTGTCGCCTATCCCCGCCCATAACAAATTTCCCATACCTATCGAGCTTTTCACCGTACCGATGCGCGCGCCGCCGGCCTCTGTAATGCCCAAATGCAGCGGCGCGTCCGTCGCATCGGCCAATTGGTGATAGGCCGCGACGGTCAGAAAGATATCTGACGCTTTGACCGAGATTTTATACTCATGGAAACCCTCATCATCGAGCATACGCGCGTGCATCAGCGCGCTCTCGACCATGGCGTCGGGGCAAGGCTCGCCGTATTTTTCGAGCAGTTCACGCTCGAGCGAGCCGCCATTCACGCCGATACGGATAGAGCAGCCATTGGCGCGCGCGGCGGCGACGACTTCTTTTACCCGCGCCCTCCCGCCAATATTGCCCGGATTAATGCGCAGGCAGGCCGCACCGTTTTCTGCCGCCTCTATCCCGCGTTTATAATGGAAATGGATATCCGCCACGAGGGGCACTTGCACTTGATCGACAATATCGCGAAGAGCCGCCGAGCTGTCAGGGTCCGGCACAGAGACGCGGACGATATCGGCACCTGCCTCTTGCAACTCCAGCACTTGGCCCACCGTCGCGTCCACGTCATGGGTCAGCGTGTTGGTCATGGACTGCACCGCAATCGGCGCATCGCCGCCGACCTCGACGCTGCCGACGCGGATTTTGCGGCATTTGCGGCGCTCTATCGTGCGCCACGGGCGGATGGAATTGATATCTTTATGCGGAGAGCTCATACGAAGTCTTTGCCACGAGTCCGTGTCGGAATAAAGACGTTAATGCGGTAAAATAGGACGGCAAAAGCGTCGCGATAAAAGAGTGGCAGAATATGTCCCCACGCACCCCTACATATGTGGGGGTAGGTGTTTTTAAACCTTATCGTAAACTATATAAAAAGGGACGATAAGAGAATGAAGATTGGCCTACCCCTTGAGCCCGTTCAACAGGCAAGGATTTCTAAAACGCGGCGTGTAAAACACCTCTTAAGCAAGAACAGATTCTGGATCGAAGTGAGTGTTGCCGCATCCTTGGTCATCACCGCGGTTTTCGTTTTGCAATAAGTACAGCTTACTCCGGAAAAGGCAGATCTTTAATCGGTGTGCCTTGCGTGCCCAGAGGCCCGGCATTTT
>CAYGTR010000122.1:0-1178 GCA_964352855.1 uncultured Algimonas sp.
GACTACTGCGTAATCTTTGAGACGACACCTGCGCCGACTGTGCGGCCACCTTCACGAATCGCGAAGCGAAGCTTCTCCTCCATGGCGATCGGCACGATAAGCTCAACGTCAACATTCACATTGTCGCCCGGCATAACCATCTCGGTGCCTTCTTTCAATGTCACAACACCCGTCACATCCGTCGTGCGGAAGTAAAACTGCGGACGATAGTTGTTGAAGAACGGCGTATGACGGCCACCCTCGTCTTTCGTCAAGATATAAGCCTCAGCCTCAAACTTGTTGTGTGGTTGAACCGAACCCGGCTTACAAAGAACCTGACCACGCTCAACACCTTCACGGTCAACACCGCGTAGAAGCGCACCGATATTGTCGCCGGCCTCTCCACGATCCAGAAGCTTACGGAACATCTCAACACCCGTACACGTCGTTTTCTTCGTGTCTTTAATGCCGACGATTTCAATCTCGTCGCCCACATTCACCGCACCACGCTCAACACGGCCCGTCACAACAGTCCCGCGGCCTGAGATGGAGAACACATCTTCGATCGGCATCAAGAACGCACCATCAATCGCGCGCTCCGGCTGTGGAATATAAGCATCAACAGCCGCCATCAATTCACGGATAGAGTTTTCACCAATCTCCGGGTCACGCCCTTCCATCGCCGCCAAAGCAGACCCTTTGATCACAGGGATATCATCACCCGGGAAGTCATAAGAACTTAGAAGCTCACGGATTTCCATCTCGACAAGTTCTAAAAGCTCTTCATCGTCAACCTGATCAACCTTGTTCATGTAAACAACAAGTGCCGGCACACCCACCTGACGCGCCAACAAGATATGCTCGCGAGTTTGTGGCATCGGGCCGTCCGCTGCGTTCACAACCAAGATACCGCCGTCCATTTGCGCCGCACCCGTGATCATGTTCTTCACATAGTCAGCATGGCCAGGACAGTCGACGTGAGCATAGTGACGGGCATCCGTCTCATACTCAACATGCGCTGTTGAAATCGTAATCCCACGCGCTTTTTCCTCAGGCGCACCATCAATCTGATCATAGGCTTTGAAATCACCGAAATATTTCGTAATCGCTGCCGTCAACGTCGTCTTACCATGATCAACGTGACCAATCGTGCCGATATTCGCATGCGGCTTATTACGCTGGAACTTCTCTTTTGCCAT